>NZ_JBIWAJ010000013.1:0-275472 GCF_044759975.1 Streptomyces sp. NPDC098789 | reverse complement strand
CTAGGGGGTGTGACCTCCGCTCCCCGGGGCCGTCAGGCCTTGGGGGCGGTCGCCTTCGTGTAGAGGGCGCCGGCCCAGTCGCCGAAGACCGTGCTGGTCGAGACGTCGTCGGTGTCGCCGCCGGTCAGGATGCCGATGATCTTTCCGTCGCGGGCGATCCAGGCGCTGCCGCTCGTGCCGCCGGGGAAGTCCGCGCAGTCGAAGCGCTGCTCGGTGGCGCTGTCGCGGATCGTGACGGCCGTGCAGGTGCGGGGCACCTTGCGGTCGGCGGGGTAGCCGGTGACCGTGACCTCCTCGGCCGCCCGGCCGGAGACGTCGAGGGCCGCGGCGCCGGTGACGTCCTCGACGTTGCGGCCCGCGGAGTCCGGGGCGAGCCGGGCGAAGGCGAGGTCGAAGGCGTCGTCGTTGCCGTCGGACCAGCGCTCGTCCTCGAAGACCTTCTCGATCTTCCAGGTGCCGTACGGGGCCGCCCCGTTCGCGTACGCGGGTGCGAAGACCGGCCCGGCGTCACCCTGGTCCCCCTCGACCAGGCAGTGCCCGGCCGTGACGATCATGTTGTGGCCCGCGCTGCGCACCACGGTCGCCGTGCAGAAGTGGTCGCCGTCCAGACCGCCGGTGAACAGCGCCCCGGCGATGGCCGTGGGCTTGCCGGGCGGGGACGAGGGGGCGGGCTTCCCCGAGGCGGAGGGTGCGGATGAGCTGCCCGGGGCCGGAGTGGTCAGCTGCGACTGCGTGGATGATTGCGATCGCGACGACGAGGGGGTCGGCCGCTTGGGCGCGGGCGCGGCCTTGACCTGTACGGACGGCTCGGACCCGGGGCTCGGCACCACCTCGGTCATGGCCGCGGAGGCGCCGATCGCCGCCACCGCGCACAGCACGACCGTCACCACGGTCCGCTTGTCCACCACAGCCACTCCTCCCTCTTTGCTCCGGCGAAGCATGCCCTGAGGTCAACACGACCGCAAGGGGTACTCCGTTGGTGGAGCCCCGGGCCCCACCATCTCACTTCCGGAGCGGGAGAGTTGACGCCTCGCCGGGATCCCGCGGCGCCGCCCGGGCCGTTCGGCGGCAACCGCGGTGATCAGGTCGGGCACGGACACCGCCTTCCAGTCGCCGGCGAGGATGAGCCGGCAACTGGACTCCCGACGCCCGCGCCCCCTACCCCGCCCACAGCCCTTCCGGGCTCAGCCCCAGCAGGTCGATCGCGTTGCCGCGGACGATGCGGTCCACCACGTCCGGGGCGAGGTGGCCCATCTGGGCCTCGCCGACCTCGCGGGACTTCGGCCAGGTCGAGTCCGAGTGGGGGTAGTCCGTCTCGTACAGGACGTTGGCGGCCCCGATCGAGTCCAGGTTCTTCAGCCCGAAGGCGTCGTCGAAGAAGCAGCCGAAGACGTGCTCGGCGAAGAGTTCCGACGGGGGTCGCAGCACCTTGTCGGCGACGCCGCCCCAGCCCCGGTTCTCCTCCCAGACCACGTTCGCGCGCTCCAGGATGTAGGGGATCCAGCCGATCTGGCCCTCCGCGTACATGATCTTCAGGTTGGGGAAGCGCTCGAACTTGCCGCTCATCAGCCAGTCGACCATCGAGAAGCAGCAGTTGGCGAAGGTGATGGTGGAGCCGACGGCGGGCGGGGCGTCCGCCGAGGTGGACGGCATCCTCGACGAGGAGCCGATGTGCATGGCGATGACCGTGCCGGTCTCGTCGCACGCCTCCAGGAAGGGGTCCCACTCGTCCGTGTGAATGGACGGCAGGCCCAGGTGCGGCGGTATCTCGGAGAAGGCGACCGCCCGCACGCCGCGCGCCGCGTTGCGCCGGACCTCGGCGGCGGCGAGCCGCGGGTCCCACAGCGGGATGAGGGTGAGCGGGATCAGCCGGCCCTGCGCGAGCGGGCCGCACCACTCCTCCACCATCCAGTCGTTGTAGGCCCGTACGCCGAGCAGCCCCAGCTCACGGTCATTGGCCTCGGTGAAGGTCTGCCCGCAGAACCGCGGGAAGGTCGGGAAGCACAGGGCCGACTGGACGTGGTTGACGTCCATGTCGGCGAGGCGCTCGGGAACCGAGAAGGACCCCGGGCGCATCTGCTCGTAGGTGATGACTTCCAGCTTGATCTCGTCGCGGTCGTACCCGACCGCCGTGTCCAACCGGGTCAGCGGCCGGTGCAGGTCCTCGTAGACCCACCAGTCACCGATCGGCCCGTCGTCGCCCTTGGCGCCCATGACCGGGGCGAACTTGCCGCCCAGGAAGGTCATTTCCTTGAGGGGGGCGCGTACGACGCGGGGGCCGACGTCGTGGTACTTGGACGGGAGCCGGTCCCGCCAGACGTGGGGGGGCTCAACCGTGTGGTCGTCCACCGAGATGATCTTCGGGAAGGTCTCCATGGCTCCCACGTTAGCGCCGATCTGACGATGCGTCAGCTAGTTGGACGGTGATCGGTCCACCGCGGACTGACGTCTCACCGCAAGACAGGGCAGACTGGCCACCACACCGACGGAAGGCAGGGGGGACGAGAGATGCAGGGCATACCGGCCATCCCGCACCAGCGGAACCACCCCGAGGCGGCCCGGCCCGGCTCCGCGGCAGCCCGATCCGCCGTCCCGCCCCCCGCTCCCGCCGAACCGGAACGGGACCCGGCGCCCACCGCGCCGGCCCCGAAAGCCGCGAAGGCCCCGAAGGCCCCGCCGGGGCCCACGGCCCCCACAGCCCCCGCGGCCGACTCCCGGTTCGCCGTGCTCGGCCCCATCCGCGCCTGGCGCGGCAGCGAGCCGCTGTCCTCCGGCAGCCCGCAGCAACGCGCCCTGCTCGCGGCCCTGTTGCTGCGCGACGGCCGGACCGCCACCGCCCCCGAGCTGATCGACGCGATCTGGGGCGAGGACCCGCCGCCGCAGGCCCTGGCGGCCGTACGGACCTACGCCTCCCGGCTGCGCAAGGTGCTCGACACCGGCCTGCTCGTCAGCGAGTCCGGCGGGTACGCCATCCGCCTCGGCTCCGCCGCGGCCCTCGACCTCGGCGTCGCCCGCTCCCTCGCCGCGGACGCCGACAAGGCCCGTACCGCCGGTGACCGGGCCCTCGCCCGGACCCTGCTGGCCCGCGCGCTGGACCTGTGGGACGGCGAGCCGCTGGCCGGGGTGCCCGGGCCCTACGCCGAGACCGAGCGCGTCCGGCTCGGCGAATGGCGCCTCCAGCTGCTGGAGACCCGTCTCGACCTCGACCTCGACATCGGCCACCACGCCGAGGCCGTCTCCGAACTCACCGCGCTCACCGCCGCGCACCCGCTGCGCGAACGCCTGCGCGAGCTGCTCATGCTCGCCCTCTACCGCAGCGGGCGCCAGGCCGAGGCCCTCGCCGTCTACGCCGACACCCGCCGCCTCCTGGCCGACGAACTGGGCGTCGACCCCCGCCCCGAACTCGCCGCCCTCCAGCAGCGGATCCTGCGCGCCGACGCCGAACTCGCGGTCGCCGCCGACCCGGCCCCGACCGCCAACCCGGTCCAGATCCGCCCGGCACAACTGCCGGCCACCGTGCCCGACTTCACCGGCCGCGCCACCTTCGTCACCGAGCTCAGCCGGGTACTCGCCGGCGCCGACGGCCAGGTCATGGCCGTCTCCGCGCTCGCGGGCATCGGCGGCGTCGGCAAGACCACCCTCGCCGTGCACATCGCGCACGCCGCCCGCCCCCACTTCCCCGACGGACAGCTCTACGTCGACCTCCAGGGCACCGAGGCCCGCCCCGTCGAGCCCGAGGCCGTCCTCGGCGCCTTCCTGCGGGCGCTGGGCACCCCCGACGCCCGGATCCCCGACTCCCCCGCCGAACGGGCCGCGCTCTACCGCTCCACCCTCGACGACCGCCGCGTCCTGGTCCTCCTCGACAACGCGCGCGACGCCGCCCAGGTGCGCCCCCTGCTCCCCGGCACGGCGGGCTGCGCCGCCCTGGTCACCAGCCGGATGCGGATGGCCGGGCTGGCCGGGGCCCACCTCGTCGACCTCGACGTGATGAGCCCCGACGAGGCCCTGCTCCTCTTCACCCGGATCGTCGGCGGCGAGCGGGTCGGCGCCGAGCGCCAGGCCGCCCTCGACGTCGTCGGCGCCTGCGGGTTCCTGCCGCTGGCCATCCGCATCGCCGCCTCCCGGCTCGCCGCCCGCCGCACCTGGACCGTCTCCGTCCTCGCCGCGAAGCTCGCCGACGAGCGCCGGCGCCTGGACGAGCTCCAGACCGGCGACCTCGCCGTCAAGGCCACCTTCGAGCTGGGCTACGGCCAGCTCGAACCCGCCCAGCAGCGCGCCTTCCGACTGCTGGGCCTCGCCGACGGCCCGGACATCTCGCTGTGCGCCGCGGCCGCCGTGCTGGACCGCAGCGAGCACGACACCGAGGACCTCCTCGAAGCCTTAGTCGACTGCTCCCTGCTGGAATCCGCCGCGCCCGGCCGCTACCGCTTCCACGACCTCGTACGCCTCTACGCGCGTGCGTGCGCCGAACGCGACGAGCAGCCCGCGAGCGCGCGGACCGCCGCCCTGGACCGGCTCCTCGACTTCTACCTCGCCACCGCCGCCCGCGTGTACGCGCTGGAGCGCCCCGGCGACCGTCTGGTGGCCCACCTGTCCCCAACCCGGTACCCGGGGCGGGACTTCGCCGACCCGCGCGCCGCCCTGGACTGGCTCTACGCCGAGGCCGACACCGTCCTCGCGTGCGTGCGCCAGACCGCGGCCCGCAGCGCGCCGCCCACGGCGCCGGGCGGCGCGCCCGACGACGTGCTGCGGCGCGCCGTGGACCTCCTGTGGGCGGCGAAGGACCTCGCCGAGTCCGGGGCCAACTCCAAGCAGTACGAATCCACGGCCGGCGCCGTCCGCGACGCGGCCCGGGCCGCGTGCGACCCGCGATCCGAGGGCCGGGCCCGCACCACCCTCACCACCGTCCACCTGATCGCGGGCCGCTTCACCGCGGCCGACGACGAGGCCCGCCAGGCCCACGCCCTGGCCAAGGCCGCCGGAGACCCGCTGCCCAGCTGCTGGGCGCCCAACGACCGCGGGATCATCGCGCTGCACCAGGGCCGCTTCGCCGACGGCGAGCGCTTCCTGCTGGAGGCCATCGACAACTTCCGCGCCGACGGGAACCACGTCGGCGAGGCCTCCGCCCTGTGCAACCTCTCCCGCATCCACGTGGAGCTCGGCCGGCTGCCCAGCGCCATAGAGCTGGCCCAGCAGGGCATCGCCATCTACGACCGGATGGGCCTGAGCCTGCGCCTCGCCAACGGCCGTTACGCGCTCGGCATCGCCCTGACCCAGGCCGGCCGGCTCCAGGAGGCCCAGGACCAGCTCACCGAGGCGCTGTCGCTGTTCCACGAGAACCGACAGCCCTTGTGGGAGGGCGTGACCCACTACCGGCTCGCCGAGGCGCACCTGGCCGCGCGCCGTCCCACGCTCGCCGCCTCGCACGCCGAGCAGGCGATCGCGCTGCGCGGGATCGGCGGCGAGTGGCGGCGGGCGACCGTGCTGACGGTGCTGGGCAAGGCGCTGCGCAGCCTGGGGCAGACGGACCGGGCGCGGGTCTGCTGGCGGGACGCGGAGTCGGTGTTCGAACAGCTCGGTTCCTCCGAACTGGCGGAAGTGCGCGCGCTGTTGGCATCGGCGATCGCCGCGTGAACGCATCCGGTCAGCGGACGCCCCGGCCCTGACCTGGGGCGGGCGAAGATGAACGACTCGTTCATCGTTCGTTTATCGCCACCCGCCACCATGAGTACATCGACTCGTCGCTTCGGGGGAGGCGGGTCGGCTGGACCACCCGTTCGGCGGTCGCGGGGGAATCGCCGAACGGGCCCGACCCATCATCAGGAGTGCGCGATGACGACGAACGAGAACGCCCTGCCGAACGTGCCGAACGTGACGGCCGTACCCAAGGCTCCGACCGCGCCCGGCCTGCTGCCGCTGACCGATGACGGCGAGTTGAATCCGCTCGACAACCACGCTTCCGGTGGTGAGACCAAGCCGCTGGACAACCACGCCTCGGGGGCCGAGACCAAGCCGCTCGACAACCACGCCTCCGACGAGGAGCTCCGGACGATGGACAACCACGCGTCGGGGCCGCGTCCGTAGGGACGCCCACACGTCCGGTCCTCGCCCGTCACAGGGGGTCACGGGTAAGGACTGACGAAGGTACGGGGGACGGCGGTCGCGATGGCCCGGAGGGGGAGCCATCGCGACCGCCGTGTACGTATGTCCGGACCCGGGTGCGCGCGGGCGGTCGTACGGGCGGCGGTCGTACGGGCGGCGGTCGTACCCGCGGCTCGCGGGGGCCGTACGGTCAGCCCGGTACGGTCAGCCCAGCTGGAGCAGCCGTTCCACGCCGCGCGCCGCCTCCGACAGGGCCGGCGCGTACGCCTCCAGCTCCTCGCCCGAGGTCAGGAAGGTGACCGCGCTCAGGCCCAGCCCGCCGACCGGCGCGCCGTCGCGGTCGAAGACCGGGGCGGCCATGCAGCGCACGGAGACCTCGCTCTCCTCCTGGTCCAGCGCGTAGCCGCGGGCCCGCACCGCGACCAGCTCGTCCGCGAGGCGCTCGACCGTGGTGATGGTCCGCCGGGTGATCGGCGCCAGCCCGGTCGCGAGCGCCAGCGCCTCGACCTCCGCGCCGGGCAGGTGGGCCAGGACGGCCTTGCCGATGGCGCTGGCGTGCAGCGGCAGCCGCGTACCGACACGGGTCGAGGTCCGAAAGGCCCGGTCGCTCTCGGCCTTGCGGACGCAGGTGAGGCCCGTCCCGCCGTCGTAGAGGGCGAGGTGGACCGACTGGCCGGTGCTGCGCTGGAGGAATTCCAACAGCCGCACGATGCCCTCGGGCCGGTCGGCCCCGACCTGGGCGGCGAGCGTGCGCAGCTGGAGGCCCATGCCGTAGCCGCCCTCGCCGTCGGTGACGGCGTAGCCCTGCTCGACCAGGGAGACCAGGACCCGGTAGGTGCTGGACTTGGGGACGCCGGAGGAGGCGGCCACCGATCCGAGCCGGTGCGGGCCACCGGGGGCGGCCAGCGCCTCCATGATCCGCAGGGTCTTCTCCAGCGCACTGCCGGCCGCCGGGGCGCGGTCGGCCGACCGCGGGGCCGGCACCCCGGTCCGTATGGCATTCACCACGAAATCCTCAAGAATTGGCAAAATCATCTGTTTCACCCTACGACACGCACCGCGGGCCCCCGGGCGGGCCGAAGGACCCGAACCGCCGGTCCCTAAGGCGCGAACCACCCCCGCGGCCCTGGGGCCTGTCGTCAAAGTCGAGTCTGCCCCGCGACGCCTGCCGGGCGACGACCCGACTTTGACGACAGGCCCTACGCTGACCCGGTGTTCACCACCGAGGGTCCGAGCGTGCGCGAGCTGGCCGTACAGGCCCTGTCCTCCGTCGAGCGGGGCTACGACCTGCTCGCGCCCACCTTCGACCACACCCCCTTCCGCACCCCCGACCGGATGCTCGACGCCGTCGAGGAGACCCTCGCCCAGCGCGAGGGGTCCTTCGGCGCCGGGCTGGACCTGTGCTGCGGGACCGGGGCCGGGACCGGAATGCTGCGGCGGCTGTGCCGGGACCGGGTGACCGGGGTCGACCTCAGCGCCGGGATGCTGGAACGGGCCCGCCTCGCCCACCCGGGCGGGGAAGGGGCGGCCGACGGGGGCGGTCCGGGCGCGCCCGAGTTCGTACGGGCCGATGTCCTCGCCCTGCCCGCGGACTTCGCGGACTCCTACGACCTGGCCGTCAGCTTCGGCGCCTTCGGGCACTTCCTGCCCGCCGAGCGGCCCGCCCTCTTCGCCGCCGTGCACGGCGCGCTGCGTCCCGGCGGGCTCTTCGCCTTCCCCATCGGGGCGCCCTTCGCGCCGGGCTCGGCGGCCTGGTGGGTCACCACCGGCTTCGACGCGGCGATGCGGGTGCGCAACGCGGTGTGGCGGCCGCCCTTCGTCATGTACTACCGGACCTTCCCGCTGGGCGCGGTCCGCGGCGACCTCGCGGCGGCCGGCTTCTCCGTGGAGACGGCGCCCCTGGAACACTTCGGGCGCCGCCCGCGCGACGGCAGGCCGAACTGGCGGCTCGTCCTGGCCCGCAAGACGGCCTGCCGCCCGGTCCCGACGCGGGGCCCACGCCCGCCCACGACCGCGCGCCCGGTCCCGACCGCCCGCACGCTCGTCACCGCGCGCCCGTCACCGCCCGCCCGTCACCGCGCGCCCGCTCACGGCCGGGCGCGCAGCTCCGTCTTGAGCACCTTGCCGCTCGCGTTGCGCGGCAGGTCCACCACGAACTCCACCGACCGCGGCACCTTGTAGTTCGCCATCTCCCGGCGCGACCAGGCGATCAGGTCGTCCGCGGTCAGCGTCGAGCCGGGGCGGCGCACCGCGTACGCCCGGCCGACCTCGCCCAGCCGGGGATCCGGTACGCCGATGACCGCCACGTCCGCGATGTCCGGGTGCAGGCCGATGAGTTGCTCTATCTCGGCGGGGTAGGCGTTGAAGCCGCCCACGATGAACATGTCCTTGATCCGGTCGGTGATCCGCAGGTTGCCCGCCTCGTCCCGCACCCCGACGTCACCGGTCCGCAGCCAGCCCTCGGGGGTGATGGCCCGCGCGGTCTCCGCGGGGTCCTCGAAGTACCCCCGCATGACGTGGTGCCCGCGGACCCAGACCTCGCCCGCCTCCCCCGCGGCCCGCGAGCGGCCCTCCGCGTCGGCGATCATCACCTCGGTCCCGGGGATGGGCCGCCCCGAGGTGGCCGCGATGGTCTCGGCCGGGTCGCCGCGCCGGCACATGGTCACGATGCCGCTGGCCTCGGAGAGCCCGTAGGCCGTCAGGACCGTCGCGATCCGCAGCTCGCCGCGCAGCCGTTCCACCAGCCGCAGCGGGACGACGGCGGCGCCGGTCACCACCAGGCGCAGCGCGGAGAGGTCGTGGTGGTCGCGGGAGGGGTGGTCGAGGAGCGACTGGTGCAGGGTGGGCGGACCGGGCAGGACGGAGATCCGTTCGGCGGCGACGTTGGCGAGGACGGTGTCCACGTTGAAGACGGGCTGCGGCACCATCGTCGCCCCGCGCATCAGGCAGGCGATGATGCCGGCCTTGTAGCCGAAGGTGTGGAAGAACGGGTTCACGATCAGGTAGCGGTCGCCCTCGCGCAGCCCGGCCAGCTCGCTCCACACCTGGTAGCAGCGCAGGGTCTGGGCGTGCGTGATGACGGCGCCCTTGGGACTGCCGGTGGTGCCCGAGGTGAAGATGATGTCGGAGGGGGCGTCGGGGCGCACCGCCTCGGCGCGGGCGCGGACGGCGTCCGCGGTGACGGCGTCGCCGCCCGCCAGGAAGTCCTTCCAGGTGCGGAAGGACTCGGGGGCGTCGTCGGCGAGGACCACCACGTGCTCCAGGTGCGCCAGCCCGGGCAGCGGCCCCCGACCGGGGCCCTCGGCGGCGGCGCGGCGCAGGGAGGCCACGTAGGAGGTGCCGAGGAAGGTGCCGGTGACGAAGAGCATCCGGGCCCGGCTACGCTGGAGCACGTACGCCGCTTCCGCGCCCTTGAAGCGGGTGTTCAGCGGCACGAGCACCGCTCCCGCCGAGACCGCGCCGAGCGCGGAGACGATCCACTCCAGGGTGTTGGGGGCCCAGACCGCGACCCGGTCGCCCGGCTCCAGACCGGCCGCGATGCAGGCGGCCGCGGCGCGCTCGACCCGCTCGCCGAGCTGCGCGTAGCTGATCCGGACCCGGCCGTCGACGACGGCCTCCCGCGCGCCGAACCGGTCGGCGGCATCGCGGACCAGACCGGCGATGGTCCCCCAGCGCAGGTCGCCGCGCAGGTCGCCGGACAGACTGCCGGGCAGATCGCCAGGCAGATCGCCGGTCAGGTCCTCGCCGCCGGAACCGTCCTCGTGCCCGCCGTCGCGCAGGTGCTCTTCCGCTTCCTCGCCCATCGCACGCCCCTCACCCGTCGTCGTCCGTGAACCAGTAGCTGACTGTTCGTCAGATTAGCTGTACCCTTCGCGGCTGTCAGTACTGACGCACCCCGGAGGTGGCGATGGCGGCAACGCTCAAGGACGCTACGGCGATAGTCGGCATCGGGCAGACTGCCTTTGCCAAACAACTGCCGCAGACGGAGAAGGAGTTGGCCTGCCGCGCCATTCTGGCGGCACTCGCCGACGCGGGGATAGCCCCCTCCGAGGTCGACGCCTTCTCCTCCTACACGATGGAGGAGACCGACGAGGTCGAGGTCGCCAAGGCCATCGGCGCCGGCGACGTGACCTTCTTCTCCAAGATCGGCTACGGCGGTGGCGGTTCCTGCGCCACCGTCGGCCACCTCGCCGCCGCCGTCGCCACCGGCCAGGCGAGCGTCGGCGTCGCCTGGCGCTCGCGCAAGCGCGGCTCCGGCCCGCGCCCCTGGAAGAACACGGCGGTCCAACTGCCCACCCCGGGCCAGTGGACCCGCCCCTTCGGCCTGCTGCGTCCGGCCGACGAGATCGGCATGCTGGCCCGCCGCTACATGCACGAGTACGGCGCCACCCGCGACCACCTCTTCAACGTGGCCCTGGCCTGCCGCAACCGCGCCAACCAGAACCCGGCCGCGATGATGTACGAACGCCCCATGACCCGCGAGAGCTACATGACCGCGCGGATGATCAGCGAGCCGCTCTGTCTCTTCGACAACTGCCTTGAGACCGACGGGGCGTTGGCCTGCGTGATCGTCTCCGCCGAACGGGCCCGGGACTGCCGCCAGAAGCCCGTCTACGTGCACTCCGTGGCCCAGGGCCTGCCCGCCCAGCACCACGGGATGGTCAACTACTGGAACGACGACCCGCTGACCGGTCCCGCCTGGACGGCCGCCCGACACCTGTGGAAGCAGGCCGACTTCGGCCCCCAGGACGTGGACGTCGCGCAGATCTACGACGCCTTCACCCCCCTCATCCCGCTCTCCCTGGAGGGCTACGGCTTCTGCGGGCGCGGCGAGGGCGCCGCCTACACGGAGGGCGGGGCGCTGGAGATCGGCGGGCGCCTGCCCATCAACACCGGCGGCGGCGGCCTCAGCGAGGCCTACGTCCACGGCTTCAACCTGATCAACGAGGGCGTCAAGCAGCTGCGCGGGATCTCCACCGCCCAGGTGCCGGACGCCGCGACCTGCCTGGTGACGGCGGGCGAGGGAGTCCCGACGTCCGCGATCCTGCTGAGGAGCTGACCGCCCCATGACCACCACCACCGCGGACGCCGCCGCCTCCCCGGCCCCGGAGCCGACCCCGGAGCCGACCCCGGACCCGGCCGCCGAGGGGCTGCTGCTGCCCGTCCCCGACGAGGACGGCGCGCCCTTCTGGGAGTACGCCGCCCGGGGCGAGCTGCGCATGCAGGCCTGCGCCGCGCCCGACTGCGGCGAGCTGCGCTTCCCGCCCCGCCCCTGCTGCCCGCACTGCCAGTCCTTCGAGAGCGAGTGGCGGCTGATGAGCGGCCGGGGCCGGTTGTGGTCCTACGTCCGACCGCATCCGCCGCTGCTGCCCGCCTACGCCGCGCAGGCCCCGTACAACGTGATCCTGGTCGAGCTGGTCGAGGACCCCCGCATCCGGCTCGCCGGGAACCTGGTCACGGCCCCCGACGCCCCGCTGGACTCCCTGGACCCGGCGCGGCTGCGGATCGGGGCGCGGGTGCACGTGGCGTTCACCGTGCAGGACGGCGTGAGCGTGCCGCGCTGGCTGCTGGAGAAGTCGTGAGCGTACGGGTCGAGCGGGACGAGAAGACCGGCGTCGCGGTCGTCACACTCGACCGGCCGGACCGGCACAATGCGGTCGACCTGGAGACGGCCGCCGAACTGTCGTCACTGTGGCGGGAGTTCCGCTTCGACGAGGACGTGCGCGCGGTCGTGGTGACCGGCGCCGGGTCCGCCGCCTTCTGTACGGGCATCGACCGCTCGGTGGAGGTGCCGCAGCCGGCGTCCCCGTACTCCATCGACGACCCGATGATCGCGATCGGGCCCAAGGCCAACGACCTGTGGAAGCCGGTGGTCGCGGCCGTCAACGGCATGGCCTGCGGCGGCGCCTTCTACCTGCTGGGCGAGGCGGAGTTCATCGTCTCCTCGACCACCGCGACGTACTTCGACCCGCACACCAGCTACGGCATGGTCAGCGCCTACGAGGCGATCTACATGGCGCAGCGGATGCCCTTCGGGGAGGTCGCCCGGATGTCCCTGATGGGCACGGCCGAACGGCTCTCCGCGCAGCGGGCGTACGAGATCGGGCTGGTCTCCGAGCTGGCGGAGCCGGCGGAGCTGCTGGCGGCGGCGGAGCGGGCCGCGCGGACCCTGGCCGGCTTCCCGACCGGGGCCGTGCAAGGGACGGTACGGGCGCTGTGGGCGGCGAAGGAGGCCGCCCGGGCCCAGGCCCTGGCCCAGGCGCCGCACCTGATCGCGCTCGGCAACCTGCCGCCGGAGCGGCAGGCGGAGCTCTTCGGCGCCCGGCGCCCGCGGTCCACGGACTTCCGCGTCCGCTGAGCCCCGGGCCCCCGCGAGCCCCGTTTACGAAACGGTGCCGATCCGGCAGGTGCGGACCTTCGCCGCGTCGCCGGGGGTGCGCATCGGCACGGTGACGGTCCGGGTCTCGCGCGCCTTGAGCGTGACGGTGGCGGAGCCGTAGTCGTCGCCGCTCACGCCCTCGGCCGTGCTGAGCACCGGGACGGTGACCGTACGGGTCACGTCGACGTCGGAGGTCACCCGGACGGTGGCCGTGGCCGAGGCGGGCCCCGCGCAGCTGACGACGACGGCGTGGGCGGGCGGGCCGGACTTGCTGGGCCTGGGCGTGGGCGACGCCGTGCCGCCCGCACCGGAGCCGCCGCTGCCGCTGGACCCGCCGCTGGTACCGCCGGAGGTGCTGGTGCGGTGGGTGGACTTCGAGCTGGAACACCCGTGCCCGCCGCTGCTCTTGTGCTTCCCGCTCGAGAACCCGGTCAGCGCGCACACCACGGCGACCACGACGATCCCGAACCTCATACGACGTGCCAACACGGCGCGTTCCCTCCCCCGGACGACGGCGCGTCACGCTACCAGGCCCTTACGCGCCCCTTACGGGCCGTACGGCGGCGTCCCGGCATGCGGGCGGACCGGCCCCGACGTAGCGTCGGGGATCAGGACCCACCCCACTCCCCGGAGGCCGGGCTTTGATCCGCAACGCAATCGGTTCCCTGCTGGGCCTCATCGGAGCGGCGGCGGCCGTGTGGAGCCCCTTCCGCGCCTGGTACGACGAACGGCACGGGCGCGACTACCGCCTGACCGACCTCTTCTCCGGCTCGGGCATCGACCCCACGGACAAGTCCGGCGTCATGACGTCGATCCTGCTGGCCTTCCTCGTCGCGGCCCTGCTCACCCTGGCCGCGGTCGTCCTGCGCTCGCGCGTCCTCATGGGCCTCGCCGCGGTCGTGGTCATCGGGGTCACCGTGCTGTGGATGGTCCGCCAGGGGCAGGCCGTGGGCAGCCTCTCCGTCGGCGGCGACGGCACCGGCCTCGGCGTGGGCGTGGCGAACGCCTTCGGCGGCGGCGCCCTCCTGATCCTGGCCACGGCCGTCATGCGCGGCCGCCCCCGCCGCAGAACCCGCGCCCCGGCCCCGCACGAACCCCTCGACCTCCCCCCGGTCACCCCCACGAACCCCGCCTGGCCCCCCGCCCCCTGACCCGCGCCACCACCACCGTCCCTATCCTGGCGGCAGGTCACAGCCGCACGATCGAGCCGGGGGCGCGGGCAATGGCGAGGATGACACCCGCAGAGGTGGAGGCGGCGCTGACGGAAGCCGGCTGGTACCGGGGGCGGAACGTCAGCGGGCGGGTGCCGGAGCTGCTGCGCGTCGTCACGGACAAGTACGCGACCGAAGGGTTCACCACCGAGCCGATCCCAACGGCCGTGGAGTTCCTCCAGGAGTACGGCCTGCTCCGACTGACCGTCCCGGGAGAACCTGCCGAGACCGTGGTCTTCACCCCGCACTGGGTGTACGAAGAGAGCGGAGAGGACGTGGCCGAGCTCGCTTCCAGCCTTGGAACGAAGCTCTTTCCCGTCGGGTACGAGACGTTCGACGGCTCGATGATCCTCATCGACGAGCGGGGGCGCTTCTTCATGCTGCACCACACGGGCAGCTACTCCGTCGGCTCCGACGCCCGCGACGCACTCAGTTGCCTGCTGCGCGGACCGCTCACGGACGCGGAGCATCACTTTGTCTGACGGGCCCACCCGCACCCGGCCGTGCCGGCGCTCATGAGACCGCCCGCGCCACCGGAAGAGGTGGAGGCCTGGCTCCGTGGCCACGGCTGGAACCCGGATCTGCGCCGCACGGCCGAGGCCGACCGGCTCATCGACGCCCGGGTCAGGGATTGCGCCGAGCAGGGATTCCCACTGCTGCCCTGGGACGCCGTACGGTCGTTCGTCAGCCGCTACGGCGGAGTGAAATTCCCTGTACCACGGGCTCCCGAGCGGGTCTTCGTCGCGGACCCGACCCTGGGTTACGACGGCGACGCCGAAGACATCACCGAGCTGGCGGCCGAGGTGGGGCGCCGGGTCTTCCCCGTCGGATACGAATGCGGCGAGGCGGGGATCGTCCTCATGGACGATCTGGGGCGGTTCTTCTACCTCCACCACACCGGACCGTACTTCCTCGGTCAGGACGAGGCCCAAGCCCTCTCCAGCCTGATGCGGGGCGACCAGGCCGAATGGGACGACCACCACCGCGAGGGCCGCCCGTGCCGAGACTGACGAGCCGCCGCCGAAGACCTCTCCGCATGCCCCCACCCCGGCGCAGGCCGGTGACGCGCACCCGCTCAGCGGTGGGCGGGCCGGTCAGGACTCGTCCTCGACGAGGCCGAATCCCTCCGCGAACCCTTCCAGGAACTCCCGGCGGGCCGGGTCGTCGGACGCCGCTTCGGCCATCTCCCCGAGCAGATCGATCAATTCCTGTCGCTGAGCGTCCGACAGCGCGCCGAACAGCTGGGCGACACCCTCCAGTACCTTCACGGCGTCATCCGGATCCATCTGTTCGTCCTCGCTGCCCTCGATGAACCACAGGGCCCCGACCAGCGCCTCGGCCAATGCGTGGGTCAAGGACGGGTACTCGGGCATCACAAGGCCTCCCAGGTCTTCGGTTGCAGTGCCCGGCCATGCCACCACACCCCACTGACATCACCTCGCCACGCCGTATCGGGTGCCCGGCTGCGGGCACCCGATACGGCGCCGGCCCCGCCCCCTGGTGGGGGCGGGGCCGGCGTGCCTGGGGGCTGGGAGCCTCCGGGGGACTGACTACTTCTCGACGACGCCGGAAGCGGCGATCTCGATCTTGGCGCGGGTGGCGCCGGACTGGGAGCCCAGGGACTCGATCTTCTGGACCAGGTCCGAACCCTCGACGACCTCGCCGAAGACGACGTGCTTGCCGTCGAGCCACGGGGTGAGGACCGTGGTGATGAAGAACTGCGAGCCGTTGGTGTTGCGGCCGGCGTTCGCCATCGACAGCAGGAACGGGCGGTCGTGCTTCAGCTTGAAGTTCTCGTCCTCGAACTTCTCGCCGTAGATGCTCTTGCCACCGGTGCCGTTGTGGTTGGTGAAGTCACCGCCCTGCAGCATGAACTGCGGGATGACGCGGTGGAAGCCCGAGCCCGCGTAGCCGTAGCCGTGCACGCCCGTGGCCAGCTCGCGGAAGTTCGTGGCGGTCTTCGGGACGACCTCGTCGAAGAGGTTGAAGACGATGCGGCCAGCGGCCTCGCCGTTGATGTTGATGTCGAAGTAAACGTTGCTCATGGGGTCCATCCTGTCACTCCCGGTGCCGTGCGCGACCCGGCGGGGCCGCAGTGCCTCACCCGTGCAGGTCAGGCGCCCGTGCGCGTGCCCGTCCCCTTCGCCGCGTCCAGGGCGTACACGCAGCGGTCCTTGCTGCACGCGTACACCACCCCCGCCTCCGCCACCGGCGAGCCGGTGATCTCCCCGCCGGTGGCCAGTTTCCAGCGGAGCTGGCCGCCCGCCGCGTCCAGCGTGTACAGGCAGTGGTCGGCGGAGCCGAAGTGCACCCGGCCGTCGGCGACCGCCGGGGACCCGGTGATCTCGCCGCCCGCGGCGAAGCGCCACTTCGGGGTGCCGGTGACCGCGTCCAGGGTGTAGAGCGCGCTGCCCGCGCCCAGGTGGACGTTGCCGTGCGCGACGATCACCGGGTCCGGGGACTGGCGGGGCTCGGTGGAGATCCGCCAGCGGTCCGCGCCGGTGGTGGCGTCGAGCGCGTACACCGTGCCCAGGTAGTCCACCAGGTACACGCCGCCGCCCGTCACCGCCGGGCCCGGCGCGAAGGCGGGCGGGGCCATGAAGACCGCGGGGGCCTCGAAGTGCCAGCGGACCCGGCCCGAGGCCCGGTCCACCGAAAGCACCCGCGAGCCGGCCGCGACGTAGACGTTGCCGTCGGCGGCCGGAGCGACCCGCACGGGCACGTTCCCGCAGGACGCCGCGTCACCGACCGGGTACGACCAGGCCTCGCGGCCGGTACGGGCGTCCAGCGCGCGCAGCCGGGCGTCCTGCCAGACGTACACCGTGCCGTCGTGCAGCGTCGGAGCGCCCTCCGGGGTCTCGAAGTCGCTCTGGGCCCCGGTCAGCTCCCACAGCTTCTGACCGTTGGCGGCCTCCCAGGCCTGTACGCCGCCCCCGCGCGTCGCGGTGACCACCGTGCCCCGGTCGGCGCGCAGCGCGTACACCCAGGCGTCGGTGGACAGGCGCCAGCGTTCGGAGCCGTCGACGGAGTCCAGCGCGTAGAGCGAGGGGCCGTCCGAGGCGTGGATGCGACCGTCGGAGACGGCCATGGACCAGGCGACGTCCCGGGTCTTGAACTGGCGTCGACCGCTGGCCACGTCCAGGGCGTGCACCTCGAAGGAGGAGACGTACAGCAGCTCGCCCGCGACGGTCGGGGTGCCCCAGACCTCGTTGGACATGCGGAAGCGCCACGGCCGCCAGCGACCGCTGTCCGGCGCCGCGCCGGGGCGCGGCACCCCGGCGGTGTCCGGGAGTGCGCCCGGGGAGACCCGGGACGGCGGGACGGACCCGCCGGACGGGCTCGTGGAGCCGCCGGGCGGGCGGACCCACCCCGTCGCCGAGTCGGCGCCGGCGGGGGCCGCCGACAGCGCGGCCACGGCCACCCGCGGCCCGGGACCGATCGGCACCGGGGAGGAGCCGAGCCGCACCGGCTCGCCCGGCAGCGGAGCCATCGGCGGGTGCTCCGGACGCGGCGGCGGGGCCTGCCCGGTGCGCGGGTCGGCCCAGGGGTCGGAGCCGCGCGGCGGGGTGGTCCGGCGCTGGTGGGTACCGGCGCCGCGGCCCGCGGAATCGCGCCCGCCCGCGCCGGGGCCGGGACCCGGGCCGCCTGCCGCGCCGCCGCGCGCCGCCGCACCGGATCCGGGCGTACGGTGGCCCACCGCGCGCCGGGTCTCGATCATCGCGACGGCCCGCGGGGGCAGCCAGGCCGAGGCCGTACCGCTGTCGTCGCCGACCTCGCCCGCGGCGAAGAGGTGCGGGGCGAGCTGGGCCTGGAGGTCGGCCGGGGTCGGCCGGTTCAGCGCGTCCATCTGCATGCACGAGTCGATCAGCGGCCGCAGCTCGTCCGGCAGCCCCTCCAGGTTCGGTCCCTCGCGCAGCAGCATGAAGACCGTCTCGACCGGGTTGGCCCCGTGGTAGGGCGGGTGTCCGGTGGCGGCGAAGACCAGGGTGGACCCGAGCGAGAAGACGTCGCTCGCGCCCTTGACGCTCCGCGAGTCCTTGGCCTGCTCGGGCGACATGTAGGCGGGCGTGCCGACGGCGACGTTCGTCATGGTCAGGCGGGTGTTGGAGACCCCGCTGGCGATGCCGAAGTCGATCACGCGCGGCCCGTCCTCGACGACCAGCACGTTGGACGGCTTCAGGTCGCGGTGGACCAGGCCGGCCCCGTGGATGGACTGGAGGGCCTCGGCGATGCCGGCGGCCAGCCACCGGACGGCCTGGGCGGGCATCGGCCCGCACTCGTTGATGATCTCCTCCAGGGAGGGCGCCGGCACGTAGGCGGTGGCCAGCCACGGCACGGCGGCGCGCGGGTCCGCGTCGACCACGGCGGCGGTGTAGAAACCGGACACGGCGCGCGCGGCCTCGACCTCGCGCGTGAAGCGCACCCGGAAGAGCTGGTCCTCGGCGAGCTCGGTGCGCACGGTCTTGATCGCGACCCGTCGTCCGGACGCCGACCGTGCGAGATAGACCAGCCCCATGCCGCCGGCGCCGAGCCGTCCCAGCACCTCGAAGGGGCCGATCCGTCTCGGGTCGTGCTGCGTCAGCTGCTCCACCACTCGCCTCACACCTCCCCGTACGGACCTCCGACGGCCCGTTTCCGCCGGCGTCCCCGCCGGCCCCGTGCAGCGTCTCACTCCCCGGGCACCCGCCCGGGGGTCGCGCATGCCGATTCTGTCAGGCCCGCGCCGGGTCCGGGCCCTGGCTCCGCCGAGGCTCCGGCACCGGCTACGTCACACTTCGCGCCCGCGCCCGCCCCCCGGACCCGCCCCCGGACCCCCGGGTCACGCCTGAACGCCTGGTTCCGCCGACGGTTCCGCCAAGAGGGCGAAGACGGCGCCCTGGTTGTCGGCGACGACCGCGATCCGGCCGTAGGGGGTGTCGAAGGGGTCGGCCGTGATCCGGCCCCCCAGGCGGCGCACGGTCGCGGCCGCCGCGTCGCAGTCCCGGACGGCGAAGTACACCAGGAAGTGTGCCGGCATGGCCTCGGGGAAGGCGTCCGTGATCAGGCTGCGCCCGACGACGGCGGTGGCCGGTCCGGGGACGCTGCCGGGCGGGGACCACGTGCGGTAGTCGGTGCCCGCGTCGTCCTGGTCCTCGGCGACGTAGCCGAAGACGTGGGTGTAGAAGACGTCCACGGCGTCGCGGGCCCGCGTGTACAGCTCGGTCCAGCAGTACGAGTTCGGCTGCTGCTGGACCTCGAAGCCGTCGTGGGTGCCGGGCTGCCACAGCCCGAAGACCGCGCCGCCCGGGTCGGCCGCCATCGCGGCCGTGCCGTACGGGCCCACGGCCACCGGGTCGGTCACCAGCTGCCCGCCCGCCGCGCGGATGCGGGAGGCGGCGGCGTAGGCGTCGGAGGTGTGCAGGTAGACGCCCCAGACGGTGGGCATCCGGCCGTCGGGCTTGGGCGCGAGGGCGGCGACGTTGCGGCCCTGGTGGTAGGCCTGCGTGTAGTGCCCGTAGGCGGCGCCCGCGCTGTCCCCGAAGGTCCAGCCGAAGAGTTCGCCGTAGAAGCGCTTGCCCGCCTCGACGTCCGGAAGGGAGGCGTCCACCCAGCAGGGCGTGCCCTCCGAGAATGCGGCCATGGACCCTCTTCCTTCCGATTTCATGCGGTGCCATACGGTGTCATGCGATCTCGCACCACATGCGCCAGTCTGCCCCCCCAGCCCATGATCCCCCCGACAACTTGTCCACAGCCTGTTGATAAGACTATTCGGGGGACAGCGCGGGGCACCCGCGGGGGCGGACCCCGGGGCGGGCGCCCGGGCCGGCGCGAAGGCGGCTACGGGGGCACGGCCGGGGTGCGGCCGGATTCCGCCCCCTGGGCGCGGTACGCGCAGGCCACGCACCGGTAACCCCATTTGCAGGCGGCCGAATCGCGCGCCGATCACCCCTCGGTAAGCTGACGGCATGACAGGACAAGTACGCACCGTCGACGGCCGCGTGGCCGGTCGGCGCGGCCAGGCGACGCGGCAGAAGCTGCTCGACTGCCTCAGCGAGATGCTCAGCTCCTCGCCGTACCGCGACGTCAAGGTGATCGACGTCGCCCGCAAGGCCGGCACCTCCCCCGCGACCTTCTACCAGTACTTCCCGGACGTCGAGGGTGCCGTCCTGGAGATCGCCGAACAAATGGCCAACGAGGGCGCCCAGTTGACCGCGCTCGTCGAGGGTCGGGCCTGGGTCGGCAAGGCCGGCTGGGCCGCCGCGGAGGAACTCGTCGAGGGCTTCCTGGACTTCTGGCGGAGCAACGACGCGATCCTGCGGGTCGTCGACCTCGGCGCGGCCGAGGGCGACAAGCGCTTCTACAAGATCCGCATGAAGATCCTGAACTCGGTCACCAACTCCCTCACCGAATCGGTGAAGGAGCTCCAGGCGAAGGGCAAGGTCGACAAGGACGTCAGCCCTGCCGCGATGGCCGGTTCCCTGGTCGCGATGCTCGCCGCGGTGGCCTCGCACCAGAAGGGGTTCCAGACCTGGGGCGTGAAGCAGGCCGAGCTCAAGCCGAACCTGGCGCTGCTCGTCCACCTCGGCATCACCGGCAAGAAGCCCACCCGGTAACGGCGGACCCCCAGGGGTCCGCCGCCCCGGCGGTCACCGCTCCAACTCCCGTCCCTCCGGCGCGATCAGCGACGCTCCAGCCGGAACAGTCGGATCTCGCGCTCGATGCGCGCCTGGTACGCCGCGTACGGCGGCCAGAACGTCAACGCCGCCTGCCACGCCGCCACGCGCTCCTCGCCCTGGAGCAAACGGGCCCGTACGGCGATGTCCTGGCCCTTCCAGCTGACGTCGGCGTCCGGGTGCTTGATCAGGTTCCCCGTCCAGGCCGGATGGCCGGGGCGACCGAAGTTCGAGCCGATCAGGATCCAGCTCGCCCCGCCCTGCTCCGGCATGCACGCGAGCGGCGTGGTGCGCGGTTCACCCGTCCTGGCGCCCTTCGCCGTGAGGATCACGCCGGGCAGCATCTGCGCGCTCAGGATCACCTTGCCGCGCGTCAGTCTGTGCACCGCCTTGTCCATGGCGGGGATGACGTGCGGTGCGATCTTGGCGAAGAGGAGGGTCGAGGAGACCTTCTGCATGAGTTTGACGCCGAGAGCCATCAGACGGCCACCCTTTCTCTGCTCGGCGGCGGGCCCGGTGCCCGCCCCTGCGGGGCGAAGAGGCCGGCCCGGTCCGCGGCGTGCGCGCGCAGCCGGTGGACCGGCCCGAAGAGCAGCTCGTCGGCCGCCGCGCGCTTGAAGTACAGGTGGGCGTCGTGCTCCCAGGTGAAGCCGATCCCGCCGTGCAACTGGATGGCCTCCCCCGCGGTCACGCGCAGCGCCTCCAGGGCCTGGGCGAGCGCGAGTGCGCCCTGTTCCGGGTCCCAGGCGGTGTAATAGGCGGCCGACCGTGCGGCCTGGACCCGGACGTACAGGTCGGCCAGCCGGTGCTTGACCGCCTGGAACGATCCGACGGCCCGGCCGAACTGTTCGCGCTGGCGCACGTACTCCACGGTGCGCGCGAGCGCCTGCCCGGCCGCGCCGACCGCCTCGGCGGCCAGCACGGCGGCCGCGCCCCGCCCGGTGGCGGCCAGCGCGTGCGCGATGTCCGCGTCCCCGGCGCGGCCCCCAGCATCGCCATGGCCAAGGCCATGACCATCGCCATCGCCGAGCAATTCCGCCGGGGTGTCCCGTAGTTGGACGCGCGCCTGCGGCCGGGTCTCGTCGAGGGCCGCCTGCCGCGACCGTACGAGCCCGGGCGCGTCCGCCCGTACGAGGAACAGCAGCACGCGGCTGCGCGCGAAGCCCCCGGCATGGGCGGCGACCAGCAGCACGCCCGCGCTGTGCCCGTCCAGGACCTGGGCGGCCTCCCCGTACAGGCGCCACCCCTCCTCCCCCTCGGGGCGGCGGGCCTGCACCCCGCCGGCCCGGCCGCCGCCCGCCCACTCGCCGCCGGTGTTGTCGGCGGTGAGCCCCAGGGCCGTGGACAGCGCGGCGCCGGGGACGGCGAGGGCGGCGGTCAGCGTGCCGGCGGCGAAGCCCGGCAGCAGGGCGGAGCGCTGGGCGGGGCTGCCCAGCGCGGTGACCAGCGGCGCGGCGAGCACGGCGGTGGCCAGCAGCGGCGAGGGGAGCAGGGCGCGCCCGGTCTCCTCGCAGGCCAGCACCAGGTCGGCGGGGGTGCAGCCGACGCCCCCGTGCTCCTCGGCGACGGCGATGCCCGGCAGCCCGAGCTGCTGGGCGAGCTGTTGCCACAGCTCCGGGTCGTACCCGGCGTCGGTGCGGACGGCGGCCTTGACCTCGTCCGGGCCGCAGCGTTTGCCCAGGATTTCGCGCAGGGTGCGGCGTATCTCTTCCTGCTCCGCGGTGAAGGCGGCGTCCATCGTCGGGCTCCTCCCCAGATCTGACGGGCCGTCATATTAGGCCGGAGGGGCGCAGATGCACAGAGGGGCGGCGACCGCATCACCCACTAGAAACTGACGTCCCGTCAGTTGTACCGTCAGCCCATGCCTGGACCCCTAGCTGTCTCCGCAGCCACCGCCGCGCCCCGCCGCCGGGTCGCGGTCGCGGGCGTCGCCCTCTCGGACTGCGGCCGGGTGGACGGACCCACCCCCTACGCCCTGCACGCGCAGGCCGCGCGCCGCGCGCTCGCCGACTCCGGGCTGGAGCGCTCGGTCATCGACGGCTTCGCCTCGGCGGGCCTCGGCACCCTCGCACCGGTCGAGGTAGCCGAGTACCTGGGGCTGCGCCCCACCTGGGCGGACTCCACCTCGGTCGGCGGATCGACCTGGGAGGTGATGGCGGCCCACGCCGCCGACGCCATCGCGGCGGGCCACGCCAATGCCGTGCTCCTGGTCTACGGATCCACCGCGCGCGCCGACATCAAGGCCCGCCGGCGCACCTCCAACCTCTCCTTCGGCGCGCGCGGCCCGCTGCAGTTCGAGGTGCCGTACGGGCACACGCTCGTCGCCAAGTACGCGATGGCCGCCCGGCGGCACATGCACGAGTACGGGACCACCCTGGAGCAGCTGGCCTCGGTGGCCGTCCAGGCCCGGGCCAACGCCGCGACCAACCCGGACGCCATGTTCCGCGACCCCATCACCGTCGAGGAGGTCCTCTCCGGCGACATGATCGCGGACCCCTTCACGAAGCTGCACTGCTGCATCCGCTCGGACGGCGGCTGCGCCGTCCTGCTGGTGGCGGAGGACCTCGTGCCCGACACGGCGAAGGCGCCGGTGTGGGTGCTCGGCACCGGCACGGCCGTCTCGCACACCACGATGTCCGAGTGGGACGACTTCACCGTCTCCCCTGCGGCCGTCTCGGGGCGACTGGCCTTCGAGCGCGCGGGGGTGACCCCGGCGGACGTCGACGTCGCCGAACTCTACGACGCCTTCACCTACATGACCCTGGTCACGCTGGAGGACCTCGGTTTCTGCGCCAAGGGCGAGGGCGGCGCCTTCGTCGAGAAGGGCCGCCTGCTGCGGGACGGGGAACTCCCGGTCAACACCGACGGCGGCGGCCTCTCCGCCTGCCACCCCGGCATGCGCGGCCTCTTCCTCCTCGTCGAAGCGGTGCGCCAGCTGCGCGGCGAAGCGGGCGCCGGCCAGGTCCGCAAACCGGGCGACCGCCTCCCGGAAATCGCCCTCGCCTCGGGCACGGGCGGCTGGTTCTGCTCCTCGGGGACGGTGATCCTGGGGCGCTGAGGGCGCGGGCGCGGGAGCGGGAACGGTGGCGGGCGCGGGTCCGGGGGCGGGGTCGGGGGCAGGCCCCCGGCCCTGGTGTTCGATGGCCGCATGACCACCCATGACGAGTTCCGCGAGACCCTCCACTCCCTGCGCGTGTGGGACACGGACGAGCTGCCCGCCTTCGACCCGGACGGCGCCCCGGCCGAACCGCTGCCGCTCTTCCACGACTGGTTCACGCACGCCGCCGCGGCCGGGCAGATCGAGCCGCACACCATGACGCTGGCCACGGTCGACGCCGAGGGCCGCCCCGACGCGCGGACGGTGATGCTGCACGACGCCGACGCCGCCGGCTGGCACTTCGCCTCCCACGCCACCAGCGCCAAGGGCCGCCAGCTCGCGGACCGCCCCGACGCCGCGCTCGGCTTCTACTGGCCCGCCGTCGCGCGCCAGGTCCGCATCCGCGGTCGGGTCGGCGCGGCCGGCGCCGCCGCGAGCCGCGCGGACCTCTCCGTACGCTCGCGCGGCGCGCTCGCCGCCGCGCTCACCGGGCGCCAGAGCGAGGTGCTCGGCTCCCTGGACGAGCTGGCGCGCGCCTCCGCCGCGGCGTGGGAACGGGCCGCCGCCGAGCCGGACGCCCCGGCCCCGACCTGGACGCGGTACGTCCTGGACGCCGACGAGGTCGAGTTCTTCCAGGGCGACGCGCAACGCCGGCACGTCCGGCTGCGCTACCGCCGCACGCCCGAAGGCACCGGCTGGACCCGCGAACTGCTCTGGCCCTGAACCCGGGGCCCGGCCCTCCAGCCCACAACCGGCACCCGGCACCCGGCACCCGACGCCCGGCACCCGGCACCCGGCATCCGGCAGATGGACAATGGACAGGTGTCCATTTACTCTGGACACCTGTCCATCATTGGGATCGAAATCGGGAGAGGACGGACCGGACCGTGCACATCACCGCGCAGGTACTCGTCGGACTCGTCGCACTACTGCACGCCTACATCCTGGTGCTGGAGATGTTCCTGTGGGAGCGGGCCCCGGGCCGCGGCCTGTCCGGCTTCGACGCCGCCATGGCCAAGGCCACCGCCCCGCTCGCCGCCAACCAGGGCCTGTACAACGGCTTCCTCGCCGCCGGCCTGGTCTGGGGCCTGATCGCCGCCGATCCCACCGGCTACCGCGCCCAGGTCTTCTTCCTCGGCTGCGTGGTCGTCGCCGGGGTGTACGGCGGCATCACCGCCAACCGGCGGATCCTCCTCGCCCAGGCGCTCCCGGGCGCCCTGGCCCTGGCCGCCGTCCTCGTCGCCGGGCAGAGCGCCTGATGGGGCCGCGGCCCGTCGGTGACCCGCGGACCGCCCGGACCCGGGAACGGCTGCACGCGGCCCTGCTCGCGGAGTGCGCCGAGCGGCCGCTGCGGGAGATCTCGGTGGCGATGCTCGTCCGGCGGGCCGGGGTCGCCCGGGCCACGTTCTACCTGCACTACACCGACGTGCAGGACCTCGCCGTGGACGCGTGCGCCGAGACGGTACGGGAGGCGGTCGACGCGCTGCACTCCTGGCGCGGGATCCCCGACCCGGTGGCCCCGCCGCCCGCGCTGACCGCCTTCTTCGAAAGCGTGGCCGACGGCGCCCGCACGGACCTCTACCGCACCCTGCTGCACCCGGGCGGCGGTGGCCCGCTGGGCGACACCCTGCACCGGGAGCTGCGCGAGCGCAGCCTGGCCGAGCGCACCGCGGCGGGCGGCGCCGCCCCGGAGCTGATCGCCTCGGCGGTGGCGGCCACCTTCACCGGGGTCCTGGCGGACTGGGTCCACGGCCTCCTGACCGGACCCCCGCACACCCTGGCGACCGACGCGTGGCGGCTCCTGATCGTCCTCCACCGCCACGGCGCCCCGCCCCCGGCCCCCGGGACCCCCGCGACCCCCGCGACCCCCGCGACCCCCTAAACCGCCGGCCGGAACACCGCCACGGAGACGGCGGCCCCGCCCTCCCCCTCGACGCGGAAGGCGACCTCCAGCGGCATCCCGATGCGCAGGGCGTCCGCCGCGCAGTCGACCACCTCGGTCA
The DNA here is from genome assembly GCF_044759975.1 of Streptomyces sp. NPDC098789. Lineage (NCBI taxonomy): Bacteria > Bacillati > Actinomycetota > Actinomycetes > Kitasatosporales > Streptomycetaceae > Streptomyces > Streptomyces sp. NPDC098789. Next base: position 250,027 of record NZ_JBIWAJ010000013.1, on the reverse strand, counting down.
TCATCCGGGGCCCTTCCGCGAGGTCGACCACGGCCGCGACGTACGGCACCCGCGCGCCGAAGGGCGGCAGGTCGTTCCGGTACACCACCGACCAGGTGTAGAGGGTCGCCCGGCCGCTCGCCGGCTCCCAGGCCACCCGGTCCTCGCCCGCCCAGCAGTGCGGGCAGAACTCGCGCGGGTAGTGGTGGACCCGGTCGCAGTCGGCGCAGCGGCGCAGCAGGAGCCGCCCGTCGGCCGCCGCGTCCCAGTAGGGGCGGGTGAAGTCGTCGACCTCGGGCAGGTCGAAACGGGCGGAGCTCACGGCCCGCGCCCCGCTCACAGGAAGAGTCCGATCGCCGCGTCGAAGGACCAGACCTGCCAGCTCATCGTCACCAGCGCGACGAACGAGATGAGCGCCATCATGGCGTTCTGCCCCTGCTCGGCCCAGTCGTGGATCATCAGCACCAGGTACAGCAGGTTCAGCAGCAGGCCCGCGACCAGCGCGACGGGCGTGAGGAATCCCGCGACCAGCCCCAGCCCCAGGGCGAGTTCGGCGTAGACGACGACGTACGCCATCACCTTCGGCCGCGGCTTGACCACCGAGTCGAAGCCGCCGCGGACGAAGCCCCAGCGGTGCTTGCCCGCGACGTCCGCCGCCCAGGCGATGCCCGTGCCGCGCTCGAACCAGCCCTTCTTGTCCTTGTGCCGCCAGCTCTCCAGCCACCACAGGCCGAGGCCGATCCGGAGCACGGCGAGCCATTCGGCCCCACTGAGCCAGACGCTCTGCATGCGGCAGTCCCTCCACCCTCGACAACAGCCATATCTGACGGTACGTCAGTTCACCGGATGCGCCGCCTTCCCGCAAGGGCCCGCGCACCAGGAGGACGCTCCGGGGTCCACCCGCGAGGCGCGCCGGGCCCTCAGGGGCGATCCCGTGACCGATCCGCAACCGATTCCCTCCTCGTCCGAGACCCACCGGCCCCTCCCGGCGATACGCTCACACCTCATGCCTGGAGCGCCCGCACAGCCCGACATGACGACCCGACCCCGCCCCGTGTACGTGATCGGCGCCGGACCGGGCGGCCTCGCCGTCGCCGCCGCGCTGCGCGCCCGGGGCGTCCGGGCCGTGGTGATCGAGAAGTCCGACCGGGTCGCCACCTCCTGGCGGGGCCACTACGACCGGCTCCACCTGCACACCACGCGCCGCCTCTCCGGCCTCCCGGGGCTGCGCATCCCGCGCCGCTTCGGGCGTTGGGTCTCGCGCGACGACGTGGTGCGCTACCTGGAGAAGTACGCCGAGCACCACGAGCTGGAGATCATCACCGGCGTCGAGGTCACCCGCATCGACCCCGCCCCCGAGGGTGCGGAGGCCGGCGGCTGGACCCTGCACGCCACCGGAGGGCGGGAGTTGGCCGCCGCCGCCGTGGTCGTCGCCACCGGCTTCAACCACACCCCCGCACTGCCCGACTGGCCGGGCGCGGGCACGTACACCGGGCGACTGCTGCACGCGAGCGAGTACCGCGACGCCGCCCCCTTCGCCGGCCTCGACGTCCTCGTCGTCGGGGTCGGCAACACGGGCGCCGAGATCGCCGTGGACCTCACCGAGGGCGGCGGCGACCAGCGCCGGAGCAGACGCCGGCGCGGGCGCGGGGCTGCCGGCGACGCCACCGACGCCACCGACCGGCGGGCCGCGAGCGTCCGCCTCGCCGTGCGCACCGCCCCCCACATCGTGCGCCGTTCCACCGCCGGCTGGCCCGCCCAGCGCACCGGCATCCTGGTCCGCCGGCTGCCCGTCCGGCTCGTCGACCGGCTCGGCGCCCTCGTCGCGAAGGCGTCCGTGCCGGACCTGTCGGCGTACGGGCTCCCGCGCCCGACCACGGGCCTCTACAGCCGGGTCCGCGAGGGCGCGATCCCCGTCCAGGACGTCGGCCTGATCGACGCGGTCCGCGCGCGCACCGTCGTACCGGTCCCCGCGGTCGAGTCCTTCGACGGCGCCGAAGTGGTCCTGGCGGACGGCTCCCGGATCGCTCCGGACGTGGTGATCGCGGCCACCGGCTACCGCCGCGCCCTGGAGGGACTGGTCGGGCACCTCGACGTGCTCGACGGGCGCGGCCGCCCGCTCGCGCGGGCCGGGCGCAGCCCCGTTTCGGCCCCGGGGCTGTATTTCACCGGTTTCACCAACCCGATCAGTGGAATGCTGCGGGAACTGGCCCTGGACGCCGAAAAGATAGCCAAAGCCCTCCCGCGCCGCCTCTCCTAGCCGCACTCCCCACCACCTTCACCAAACCCACGCACCAGCTTTCCTGCGCAGCCCTGTTCCTGACGGCCCGTCAGTTCAGTAACCTGACCATGCGTCAGTTGCGTGACGGTCACCGCGCACCCAGCGGTCACCGCGACAGCCGTCGAGACGGTCAAGGCCGTCAAGACGGTCAGGGCCGTCAAGGCCGTCACCGAGGCAGTCATCGAGGCAGTCATCGAGCGGGAAGCGGGCGGAACGATGCTTGGATCTACTCACGGCACCCTCACCACTCACTTCCGCGCCAGGGTCGAGGCGTGCGGCGAGACCCCGCGGACCGCCGTCCACTCCACGACGGCCCCCGACGCGGAAGGCGCGGACCCGGCCGCCGCCGTCGACGTCAGCGGCCGACCGCTGCACGCGGACGTGCCGGACCTGGACCGGTTCTTCCACCCCGAGTCCGTCGCCGTCATCGGCGCCTCCGACTCCGAGGGGCGCCCCAACACCGGCATCACCCGCCAGCTCATCGCCTGGGCGGAGCGCGTCGGCGCCCGCCTGCACCCCGTGCACCCCACCCGCACCACGGTCTTCGGCCTGGACTGCCACGCCTCCGTCGCCGATCTGCCCGAGCAGGTGGACCTGGCGGTGCTCCTGGTCGCCGACCCGCTCCCCGTCATCGAGGAACTCGCCGAATCCAAGGTCAAGTTCGCGGTCGCCTTCGCCTCCGGCTTCGCCGAGACCGGCGACGCGGGCGCGGCCGCCCAGGCCCGGCTCGCCGCCGCCGTACAGCGCTCCGGACTGCGCCTGCTCGGCCCGAACACCAACCTCAACGCCTTCGAGGAGTTCCGCGACGACCTCGACGGCCCGGCGATCGCGCTGATCACCCAGTCCGGCCACCAGGGCCGCCCCGTCTACACCCTCCAGGAGCTGGGCATCCGCCTCTCCCACTGGGCGCCGACGGGCAACGAGGCCGACCTGGAGACCTCCGATTTCATCTCCTACTTCGCCGAGCAGCCCGAGGTCGGGGCGATCGCCTGTTACGTCGAGGGGCTCAAGGACGGCCGGTCCTTCCTGCTCGCCGCCGACCGGGCCGCCCGGGCCGGCGTACCGGTCGTCGCCGTCAAGGTGGGCCGCACCGAGACGGGCGCGCGCATGGCCGCCTCGCACACCGGAAAGCTCACCGGAGCGGACCGGGTCGTGGACGCGGCCATGCGCCAGTTCGGCGTGATCCGGGTCGACGGGCTCGACGAACTCCAGGACACCGCGGCCCTGTTGGCCCGCGCGCGCAAGCCGCTCGCCGACGGCGTCGTCGTCTACTCCATCTCCGGCGGTACGGGCGCCCACTTCTCCGACCTCGCCACCGAGGCGGGGCTGAGCCTGCCCACCCTCGGCCAGGCCAAGCAGGACGAACTCCACCAGTGGATCCCGGAGTACCTGAACGTCGCCAACCCCGTCGACAACGGCGGCCATCCCGTCGGCGACTGGCGGGGGCGGAAGATCATCGACGCGATCCTCGCCGACCCGGCCGTGGGCGTCCTCATCTGCCCGATCACCGGGCCGTTCCCCCCGATGAGCGACAAGCTGGCACAGGACCTGGTCGACGCCGCCGAGGAGAGCGACAAGCTCATCTGCGTCATCTGGGGCTCCCCCGTCGGCACCGAGGACGCCTACCGCACCACCCTCCTCGGTTCCTCCCGCGTGGCCACCTTCCGCACCTTCGGCAACTGCATCACCGCCGTACGGGCCTACCTCGGGCACCACCGCTTCACCGCCGCCTACCGCTCCCCCTTCGACGACGCCCCCCGCACCCCCTCCCCCTCCTACCGCAAGGCCCAGGCCCTCATGCGGCCCGGCCAGCAGCTGAGCGAGCACGCCGCGAAGCAGCTGCTGCGCGCCTACGGCATCCGGGTGCCGCGCGAACAACTGGTCACCAGCGCCGCGGCCGCCGTCCGCGCGGCCGGGCTCGTCGGCTACCCGGTGGTGATGAAGGCCTCGGGCCCGCAGCTCGCCCACAAGACCGAACTCGGCCTGGTCAAGGTCGGCCTGACCTCCGCCAGCCAGATACGCGACGCCTACCGCGAACTCACCGACATCGCCCGCTTCGAGAACATCCCCCTCGACGGCGTCCTCGTCTGCCAGATGGTGGAGAAGGGCGTCGAGATGGTCGTCGGCGTCACCCAGGACGACCTCTTCGGCCCCACCGTCACCGTCGGCCTGGGCGGGGTACTCGTCGAGATCCTCAACGACACCACCGTCCGCGTCCCGCCCTTCGGCGAGGACCAGGCCCGCGCCATGCTGGGCGAACTCCGCGGCCACGCCCTGTTGGAGGGCGTCCGCGGAGCGCCGCCCGCCGACGTCGAGGCGCTGGTGGAGGTCATCCTGCGGGTCCAGCGGATGGCCCTGGAACTGGGCGGCGAACTCGCCGAACTCGACATCAACCCCCTCATGGTCCTCCCGCGCGGCCAGGGCGCGGTGGCCCTCGACGCACTCGCCATCTGCCGCTAGGGGGTGTCTGGCAACCGGAAAGGCTCACCTCCCGCCGACGCCTTGGAGCGACGAACCCCATGAACGAGGTCCTGCACCACACCGAGAACGGCGTCTCCTGGATCACGCTGAACCGCCCCGACGCCATGAACGCCCTCACCTGGGACCAGCGCGAGCACATCATGACCCTGCTCGCCGAGGCCTCCGCCGACCCGGCCGTCCGCGCCGTCGTCATCACCGCCACCGGCAAGGGTTTCTGCGCGGGCGCCGACCTGCGCGGCTCCCCCGCCCCTGCCGGCGAACGGGTCGCGGGCGACGTGGCCCGCATGATCCGGCTCGGTGCGCAGCGGTTCATCACCTCCGTCATGGACTGCGAGAAGCCGGTCATCGCCGCGGTCAACGGCACCGCGGCCGGCATCGGCGCCCACCTGGCCTTCGCCTGCGACCTCGTGCTGGCCGCCGACTCGGCCCGCTTCATCGAGGTCTTCGTGCGCCGCGGCCTGGTCCCGGACGGCGGCGGCGCCTACCTGCTCCCCCGTCTCGTCGGCCCGCAGAAGGCGAAGGAGCTGATGTTCTTCGGCGACGCCCTGCCCGCCGCCGACGCGGAACGCCTCGGCCTCGTCAACCGGGTCGTCCCGGCCGACGCCCTGGCCAGCACCGCCCGGGAGTGGGCGGAGCGCCTGGCCCAGGGCCCGACCCGCGCCCTGGCCCTGACCAAGCAACTGGTCAACGCCTCCCTGGACGGCGACCGCGCCGCCGCACTGGCGGCCGAAGCCACCGCCCAGGAGATCAACATGACCACGGCGGACGCGAACGAGGGCGTGGCCAGCTTCCTCGAACGCCGCACCCCGAAGTACCGCGGCGTCTGACCACCCCACCGACCACCCGGCCACCGGCCCGACCGGGCAGGCGGGGCCGGGCAGACGGGGCCAGGCAGGCGGGCCCGGCCGCAGCGCTGACGGACGAGCTCAGCCCTCCCGCGCGGAGTCAGCCCTGCCGGAGGGCCAAGTCCCGCCGGACGGGGTCGACCCTGCCGGCGGGCGGTGCTTCCAGGCGGGCCGGTCCTCCCAGGAGGCGGTCCCACCAACCGGGACAGTCCTCCCGGAGGGCGGGCCCACCAGGCGGGTCAGCCCTGCCGGGGGTTGGGCTTGAGCAGGGCGAAGACCGCCCCGCTCGGGTCCGCCAGCCAGGCGATCCGGCCGACGTCCGGCACGTCGGCGCCGGGCATCAGCACCGAGCCACCGCTGGTCCTCGCGGTGTCCACCACGGCATCGACGTCCGCGACGGCGAAGTACGGCACCCAGCGCGCGTTCGTCTCCCCCTCCATCAGCGGCGCCACCCCGCCGAAGGACCCGTCCTGCTGGTCACCGTCGGCGATGCTCACCACCCGGTAGGTCATCCCGGGCACGTCCATCTCCTGCGAGCGCCAGCCGAAGAGGTCGCCGTAGAACGTGACGGCCGCCACCGGATCGGCCACATGCAGCTCCACCCAACAGACGGTGTTGTCGACCGAGGTCAGGCCCAGGCCCGCCGTCTTGCCCGGCTTCCAGATGGCGAAGTCGGCGCCCTGCTGATCGGTGTACTGCGCGAGCCACCCCTCGCCCATGACGTCCATCGGCTCGACGCGCACCGTGCCGCCGCCGTCCCGTACGCCCTGGGTGGTCGCGTCCGCGTCGCCCGTCTTGAAGTACACGGTCCAGGCCGAGGTCGCACCCGGGTCCAGCGAACCGACGGCCGCCACGGTCTTCCCGTCCACCTGGAAGAAGCCGTACCCGCCCGTCTCCGGCCCGAGCAGGTGGAACTCCCAACCGAACACCGCCCGGTAGAAGGCCGCGGCCCGCGGGATGTCCGGGCTGCCGAGGTCGATCCAGTTGGGCGATCCGGGGCGGTAGTCGGTACCGAGCATGGGTTCCTCCTGCGGTCGGGTGGGTGCGGTACGGCGGGGGTGCGGTTGCGGGTGCGGGCACGACCGCTGGTGCGATCCGGCTGCACTGAGCCTCACCCGCGAGGGTTCCGCGTACGTACGACTACACGCCCGAGTACCCCCGCCACGCCGCCTACCCCTGCCCCACCTGCCCTCATTCACCCGCCCGGAGGTACTCCTGGGGCGGCCGTCAGCCGACGCGGACGGGCACGACCCGCCAGTGGGGCTCCAGGGGTATGAGGTGGCCGGTCGTCGAGCGGAGATCCTCGTCCAGGCCCGCACGAGCGAGCAAGGCCGGCAGGTGCGCGGCGGCGTACCGCTCGTGCGCCTGCGGGCCGGACCACAGGGTCGTGACCAGGTAGCGCTGCTCGGCGAGTCGTGTGACGACCCCCGCGAGCATGCCGCCGGCCGCCGCCATGCCGGGCGCCCACACCTCCCGCTGCACCGCCATGAAGTGCTCCTCGCGGCCGGGGAGCACGCGGCAGTCGGCGACCCTCAGCAGCGTCGCGCCGTCGATGGCCTCCGCCAGATCCGCCGCGTCCCCCGCCATCTCCAGGACGGTCGCACCGCCGGCCGTCTCGATGGCGGTGTAGCTGTCCCGCTGCCCGCTCCCCGCGAACACCTCGTCGTGACGGTCATCCATGAACCGCCCGTACGCCTCTGCGTCCCGCCACAGGCCCAGGACATGGGCACGGCCCGTGGCCGCGTCCCAACCACCCACCTGCCCGACCAGTCCGGGCTGGTCACCGATCACCGCCCAAGCGCCCTGCCCCGCGGAGAACAACTCCCGCGCGCCCGCCGGCACCCCGCATTCGATCCACTTGCCCCACATGCTTCCCAGCCCCTCCCCCACCCGCTCCAACGCCCGCTCAAACGCCCGCTCCGACACCAACGATCATCGCCCTGAGGCCCGGGGTAGCGTCAATCACCCTTGAGTAGCGAGCCCGACCCCCTACCCGAGATGTAGGTCCGAGCGGACCGCACCAGAGGGGCGGCGACGACCGACCACCACGCGGTCGGACCGCTACCCCCTCCTCCGCGAGAGGGCGCTTCCATCGGAGCGCTCCTTCACCCGCCCGACCCTGCGCCAGATCACCTTCATCCCGAGCGCCAGGACGCCCAGCGCCACGACCACGATGACGACCTTGAGCGCACGGTCCAGCAACAGGTGCTGGAGGACGTCCGACGACTCCGCCGCGAGGGTGGTCATCACCGGCCGCCCTCCCGCCGAGACCGGGCGGCCCCGTTCCCCCGGCCTTCGAGCCGCCGGGCGGCGGCGCGCAGCCCGACCCGCACGACGGGGGCCGCGTACCGGCGCACCTCGTCGAGCCCGCCCCTGCGCTTGAGCGCCAGGGCGACGGCGAAGACCAGCAGCGCCAGCACCACGAGACCACCCGCCACCAGGCCGAACCTGATGAGCATGAGATTGAGGTACGTCTCCACGAAGGCCTCCACCCGTTTTTATCACGCCTGTGATAAATCAGTTGTATCACAGGCGTGATACAAAGGCTTCGTGCCCAAGCATGTAGACCCGGTCGCCCGCCGCCGCCACGTCGTCGACGCCCTGTTCCAAGTCGTCGTCCGCGAAGGTCTGCATCGCACCTCGCTCCGAGCCGTCGCCGACGAGGCCCAGCTCAACATCGGCTCCCTGCGCCACTACTTCGCCAGCCAGCAGGACCTGATGCGGTTCGCGATGCAGTCGATGCTCGACCGGGTCGGCAGTCGGCTGCTCGAACACGTCGAGCGGATCGGAGACCTGGGCAGCCACCCCCGCCCCGAGCAGCTCCAGCTCGCGGCCGGGCTCCTGGCCGAACTCCTGCCGCTGGACGAACACCGCCGTGCCGAAGTCAGCGTCTTCCTGGACTTCAACACCGCCGCCCGCACCAACCCGGCCTTCGCCGACCTGTCGCACCAGGCCGCCGAAGGCACGAGAAGACTGATGCGCCGCGTGCTCACCCGGCTCGACGCGACAGGCACCCTGCGCCCCGGCCTCGACCTCGACCTGGAGGCCGAGCGACTGACCGCGCTCCTGGACGGACTCAGCCTCAGCGCCGTCCTGCACCCCGAGATCCTGCCCCCACAGGCATGCGTCGACGTACTGCTCACCCACCTGCGCGACCTGTCACTACCCATGGGGACCCCGGACCCGCCGCACTGACCACAGCACCCACGGTGCGCGGCCCGCAGGTGGATCCAGTTCGACGAGGACGTCAAAGGACGCCAGCACAGCTCGTCGATGTCGTCAGCGCCCCCTTGATGTGGCGAACCAGCCGACCGCCGGGACAGCGGGCCGACGCAGGGAACGCGACCGGCACCAACCGGGCGACCAACCGATCGCCCTTCGCTAGATCACGGACAGCGACCTACGAGACGCGTCCCCTTTGCAAAGAATTCAAGTTGATCTTTGCGTCTTCTTTGCGCTCCCAACGACCGTGAGACCCCAGCCCCAGTTAGGGTCATACGGCCGCAAGTGCAACGAGAGGAACCGCAAGTGGGCGACGAAGGCAAGATACTTGACATAAAAATGGCTGATCTGAAGGCAACGTCCCCCACCTTCCACGATCAGAGCGAGGCGCTCGGCACGGCCCTCGGCGCACTCCGTGCATCGCTTGCAAAGGCTGGCGCAGCTTGGGGGGATGATGACCCGGGCAAACAATTCCACGACAAGTACGCGCCGATCGTCGCCCAGATCGAGAAGTCCGCGGGCATCATCAAGAACGGCCTGGCGAGCATCCATACGGCGATGACCGACATGGCGGACGGACACATCGAGAACGAGGCGCTGATCGCCTCCATGTTCCGCAAGGCCGATCCCACACCCCCCGGAGGGCCCGACGCTCCGGGTCTCCCACAGTGAGCACCGGCGACAAGGTCCGGGAGGTCGTCACCGACGTCACCGGAATCGAGTGGCCTGCCGCCGACGTGGGGAAGCTACGCGACATCTCGAAGGCCTGGCGTACGTTCGCCGATGCCATGGAAAACGTCGGGGCACCCGCCAACAAGGCCGCACAGAGCCTGATACACAACAACACGGGCGAGGCCATCGCCGCATTCGCCGACCCCTTCTGGGCGCGCTACTACGGCGAGAAAAAGGGGTGGCTCCAGGACCTTGTCGACGGTCCCCGCTCGCTCGCGGACGGAATCGACAAGTACGCCGACGCCGTGGCTGACGCGAAGAAGAAGCTCGACCACGAACTGGAAATCGCCGGCGCTGTCATCGTCGCGGGTACGGCGCTGGCGTTCTTCACCCTCGGTGCCACCGAAGTCGCGGCAGCGGCAGCCACCGCCACCATCGTCGAACTCGCCGCGACCGTGGGCGTGGCCCTCACCACCGAGGTCGCGACCATCGCCGGTACGGTCTTCGCGACCGCCGCGATCGCGGGCATCGAATCCGTCACCATCGACCTCGCCGTCGCCCAACCACTCCAGATAGCCGCGGGCCTCCAGAGCAGCATCAGCCTCGACGAGGCAAAGGATGCCGGATTCTACGGGGCCCTGACTGGCGGCGCGTTCGGCGGCGCCGGCAAGGCCTTCCAGCTCGCTCACGAAGGGGGAGGATTTGCCGGACTGTTCCCGGGCCTGGCCAACGGCCTGGGCGGGCCACGTACTGCCTTCGCCGGTCTCCCTGACGGATTCGGCGGCGACCCGTACCTCTTCCGGATGGGGAACCCTGCCGCGGCGGCGGGATCGGGGCCCGGTCGAGGCCCCTGGCTGGCACCTAGCGAGCTGAAGGGGCCGGCTGCGGGGAAGGAACTCAAGCCGCCCAACGCCCGACACACCGTCTCGGGTTCAGCCAGCGGGGAGGTCAAGGAGAACAACAGTGTCATCCTGCGAGGCCAGCAGGAGTCGATTGCCCAGGACATCGCCGACATCGCCGGTGGCAAGGCTAAGTACGTCAAGGAGACCGACCGGTACGAGGTGAACGGGCGGACCTATGGCGTGGAAGGTTCGGGAAGGGTCTACCCCGACTCCGGCCCGGGCATCGTGAAGCTCGACAGAAACGAATACGCGGCCCTGCAGCAGATAGCCAAGGCCAAGGGCGACCTCAGCGCTGCACCACAGCTCACCAGGAATCCTCGATTCACCAACAACCCGGGCATCGTTGACAAGGCCCTGGCCATTTACCACGGGACGTACCAATGACCTACAACCTCCTGACCGTCGATGCCGTCAGCCCCGCGGCCATGGGCGCCGCACTCGCCGGATGTCTGGGGATCGCGGCCGGCGACGTGGAAGTGGCCGACCCCGACGGCGACCCCGAGCTCCGGAACTGGGAAGCACCCGTCGCGTGCGAGTACCGGTCGGTCCGCGGTGACCTGGCGTGGTCACTCGACGTGTACGTCCAGGAGTCGGGCACGGAACAGCCGCGCGAGGCCGACCTCGCCGCGCGGTTCGCGAAGGCCGCGGCGACGACCGTCCTGTACCCCGCCGAGGAAGCACCCCCCAGCGCCTATTGGGCCGTGACGCCGGAAGGTCTCCTCACCCGCGCCCGTCTCGACCTCTCGGACGACGAGCCGCCCCTCTACACGGTGACCGCCGTCGAATCGCCGGTGCCCCAGCTCCCCCGTGCCGCCGTGACGCGCTTCGCCGAGATCGTCCGGGAGCAGCGGCCCGACACCCCCGTGGCCGGGGCCTTCGCCGCCTCGGTGGACCACATGCGGCAGGCGGCCTCTGGGCTGGCGCGGCTCGCCCTCGAAGACGAGACCGGCAGCCCCATCTGGTCCGCCAGGGACGACCTGATCGTGTGGGAGCGCGTCATCGGGCAGATGGAATCCGGGTGGGCTCCTTCGGGCTGGTACCCGGCCGACCTGTACCGGGAGCGGCTGGACGCCCGAGACGAACTCGCGGACCTCGGTCCCCGCCTGCCCCGCGACGTCGCCGAACTGCTCGCCCGGGCCCTGGACCAGTTGGACGGGCGATTCCTCGCGGCGACGGAGGACGACCCGTCGGGAAGCCTCCACCGCGAACTGACCGGCGCGTCGGCCGACCGCACGCCGGCCGGCTGGTGGTGGCGACGGCGCCCGAATCCCACGCCCTGGGCAACGGACTGACAGAGAACCGGCATAGGGGAGACCAATCCGTCCGCGCTCGACCCGCCGTTCCCCGGCGTTCCCCACCCCCCCTACCCTCGGCCCCATGACCACTGAGCTCGGATCCCACCCCCGGCCCCAACTCGGCCTGTACCAGATCGTCGTGGACTGCCTCGACCCGAAGGCGCTCGTGCGGTTCTGGGCGCGGTTGCTCGGTGGGGAGCCGGTGGACCGGGCTCGGGGCTGGTCGCACGTCGACCTGCCGGGGGGCGTGCGGCTGGCCTTTCAGCCCGTGCCCGAGGAGAAGGCCGGGAAGAACCGCCTGCACCTCGACGTCCGCGCGGACGACATCGGGTCCGCCATCGCCGCGGCGCTCGCCCTGGGGGCGGTGCGGACGGGTGGGACCGTCACCGACGACCAGGGGTCCTTCCAGACCATGCGCGACCCCGAAGGGAACGAGTTCTGCGTGGTCACCGCCTGAACGCTCACCCGCGCCGCAGGATCCGCAGGTCTGCCGCCTCGGCGCCGACCGCGGCGAACAACTCGGGGTGCTCGGCCGTGCCCGCCACCTGCCAGTCCTGGTCACCTCCGCACGAAGGGAGGGTCAGCACGATGCCGTCACGCAAGAAGCGGGTTTCATGACGACCGTCGGAGCCCTCCTCCCGGAACTGCCAGGTCCCCATGCCCGAGCAATGCGAGGTTCCGCTCTCCTGTGCCGGCCAGGGCCGCGGCAGCCGTTCCGCGACGGCGGAGCCGTCCGCCCGCAGGGTCACGCTCGCCCCGTCGTCGCCGGTCCACTGGGCGACGTACTCGGTGCGTTCCAGCCGGGGCGGTACGTACGGGGGCGGCCAGCCCGCCTCAGTGGCGATGATCCCCCCGCCGAAGCCGAACACCAGGGCGACGCCAAGGACCCAGCCCGTTGCCCGCACCATCGCCATCCCCGCACTCCCGCGCCGCGCCGCGTACGCGACCCCCGCGAGCGGGATCACACCGAAGGCGGCGGTCCGGGTCCAGGTCCACCCGAAGGGCAAACCTGCGACCTGGCCGATGAGCCAGGCATAGCCCGCCGCCAGGAGGACGAGTCCCGCCGCCATCCACCACTGCGCCCGCACCCTCGTCCGGTCAGCGCCGAGGCGGGCTAGGGCGGCAACCGGCAACGTGAACGCGAGCGCGTGCAGGAAGCTCCCGAGGACCGCGACGAAGGGGCCCATGCAGCAGATCAGCAGGAACGCACCCTCGATCGGCTGTTCGTAGTCGTCCCGCGTTCCGATCGAGATGAGCTCCCACAGCCCCCATAGCACGACCTGGGCCGCGGCGATCGCTCCGCCGCCCAGCAGGGCCTGCGTCATCGCGAGGTCCCACGGGACCGGCCCCGCCGGCACTCCGGCGCCCGCCCGGGCCTCCGCGTCTTCCGTCCCACCCGTCACCCGGAGCCCCCCACCCGCCACCTGAACGCGTTCAATTCACCCGGACCCTACACGCCCACACCCACCCGCGCCCGCCCGCAGCCCCGCACACACCCCCGCACCCACCCCCGCGCCCTCCCCACCCCTTCCCATCTGACATACCGTCAGGTTCAATCGTTCTCGTGATGGGACACGCAGGGATGGCGGCCACCGTCGTCCGATACCTCAGGTCCGCCGGGCACCCGGGATCCGCCACCTCCCCCGCCGCCGGCGTCGACGCGCATCCGCGGCCCGAGCTACGGGCCGTCGCCGACGACGAGCGCGCGCCCATCGATCCGACCGAATTCCGGTCCGTCATGGGCAACTTCGCCAGCGGGGTCACGATCATCACCGCGCCCGCCGCGGAGGGCGAGGACACCCCGGCGGGGTTCGCCTGCCAGTCCTTCGCGTCGCTGTCGCTCGACCCGCCGCTGGTGACCTTCATGGTCGCCCGTACGTCGACCACCTGGCCGCGGATCGCGCGCGCCGGAGTGTTCTGCGTCAACATCCTGGGGGCCGAACAGGGCCTGCTGTGCCGGGCGTTCGCGGTCAGCGGGGCCGACAAGTTCGCCGGGGTGGTCCACCGCCCCGCCCCCGTGACCGGCTCGCCGCAGCTGGCCGCCGTACCGGCGTGGATCGACTGTCGCATCCACGCCGTGCACACCGGGGGCGATCACCTGATCGTCGTCGGCCGCGTCGAGGCGATGGGCGCCGCGGGCGAGGACGGCCCGCTGCTCTTCCACAAGGGGAAGTTCGGCCGCCTCAGCCAGTGACCGACCGCCCCAGTGACGGACCGCCTCAGCCAGTGATCCGCGCCCCCGGGCGGACGAGGAGCACCCGGCCCAGGTCCAGCACGCTCAGGCCGAACATCAGGACGCCCAGCGGCACGTGGTACGTCGGCGCGTGCGCGATGCCGAGCACCACCTGGACCGAGGCGAGGACGAGGAAGCCCGTCGCGTACAGGGCCGGTCGCGCCGAGCCGCCGCCCGGCCGCCACGCCAGGACCGCGGCGAGCAGGTACAGCATCGAGGCGCCGTACATCACGCGCGCTCCGACCCCGTGCAGGGTCTCGCCGTAGGACGTGGCCAGCAGCAGTCCCGCGGTGGACGCCTGGAAGAAGATCGACAGGGTCTGGAGCGCGATCGAGACCTGTACGAACCGCGCGAACCTGCCCGAACCCTCGCGCACCTCACCGGTAACTCCATTCGGCCCCACCGGTGTTGCCGTCGCGTGCGTGCTCATGATGCGGTCCCCTCGTCTGCCTCACGGCGGTGGATCGGTACTCTCTCGATGGTCCGACGAGACGGGCCCGCGAAATGTGAGGTGAGCGCCATGACCAGCAGCAACACCGCCCGCAGCGCCGACCGCGGCCTGAGCCTCATCGTCGGCGAGCGGCGCCAGCTCACCAACCTCGCCTACCGGCTGCTCGGTTCGCTGTCCGAGGCCGAGGACGCCGTGCAGGAGACCTACGCCCGCTGGTACGCGATGTCCCCGCAGCGGCAGGAGGCGGTCGAGTCCCCGGGCGCCTGGCTGACGACGGTCGCCGGGCGGATCTGCCTGGACGTGCTCGGCTCGGCGCGGGTCCGGCGCGAGCGCTACGTCGGCGAGTGGGTACCCGAGCCGTTGCCCGACCGCACGGAGTGGTTCAGCGGTCGGACGGGCGGCGGGGACCTGCCGGACGACCCCGCCGACCGGGTCACCCTGGACGAGTCGGTGAACATGGCGTTCCTCGTCGTGCTGGAGTCGATGACCCCGGCCGAGCGCGTGGCGTTCGTCCTGCACGACGTCTTCCGGTACCCCTTCGGCGAGATCTCCGACATCGTCGGCCGCACGCCCGCGGCCTGCCGGCAGTTGGCGGCATCGGCCCGCCGCCGGGTGCGCTCCGCGCAGGTGCCGCCGCTCCCCGCGGCCGGGCGGGCCGGGCAGACCGAGCAGGCCGGGCAGACCGGGCAGACGGGCCGGGCCGGGCAGACGGCACGGGCCGGGCGGGCCGGGCAGACGGCACGGGCCGGGCAGACGGCACGGGCCGGGCAGGCCAGGCAGGCCGGACTGGTCCGGCACTTCAAGGAGGCGTGGGAGGCCAAGGACATCGAGGCCCTCGTCGGCCTCCTCGACCCCGACGCCACGATGGTCGCCGACGGCGGCGGCCTGGTCGGCGCCGTCCTGCACCCGGTCGAGGGCAGCGAGCAGATCGCCGCGTACCTGATCCACATCGCCGACAAGGCCCCCGGGCTGATCCTCCTGGAGCGGACGGTCAACGGCGTGCCCGGGCTGGTCGCCCAGCACTCCGGCGTGACGGTGACCGTGGCGGCCTTCGGCCTCACGGACGACGGCCGCGTCAGCCGCATCTGGGCGGTCCGCAACCCGGCGAAGCTCCACCCCTGGAACACCCTCCGACCCGGACCGCAGTAGCGCGCGGGCGCGGGGGCGGGGGCGGGGTCCCGAAGCCCCCGCCCCACCCGGACCGGCACCAGTCCCCTCAGAAGGTCAGGACGCCCCGGGCCACGCGCCCGTGGTGGGCGTCGTCCGCCGCCTTCGCGAAGTCCTCGACCGGGTAGGTCTCGGTGACCAGTTCGTCCAGCAGCAGGCGGCCCTGCCGGTACAGCTCCGCGTAGAGGGCGATGTCGCGCTGGGGGCGGGAGGAACCGTAACGGCAGCCCATGACCGTCTTGTCGAGGTACATGGACGAGACCTGGAACGACGCCTCCTCCGTGAAGCCCGGCACGCCCAGCAGGATCGCCTGGCCGTGGCGGTCGAGCAGGTCGAT
This sequence comes from Streptomyces sp. NPDC098789, assembly GCF_044759975.1. Taxonomy (NCBI): domain Bacteria; kingdom Bacillati; phylum Actinomycetota; class Actinomycetes; order Kitasatosporales; family Streptomycetaceae; genus Streptomyces; species Streptomyces sp. NPDC098789. The sequence goes on along the minus strand of NZ_JBIWAJ010000013.1, from coordinate 234,162 downwards.
CGCCTGGCGGATCAGCTTGACGTTGCCCACGCACTCGAAGGCGTGGTCCGCCCCCGTCGGGAGGACCTCGCGGACCGCCGCCGAGGAGTCCGCCACCGCCGAGGCGTCGATGAAGTGCGTGGCACCGAACTGCCGGGCCACCGCCTCCTTCGCCGGGTTGGCGTCCACGGCCACGATCGTCGTCGCGCCCGCGATGCGGGCCCCCTGGAGGACGTTCAGGCCGATCCCGCCGGTGCCGATGACGACCACGGACTCGCCGCGGTCCACCTTGGCCCGGTTCAGCACCGCGCCGACCCCGGTCAGGACCCCGCAGCCGATCAGCGCGGCCGAGGTGAAGGGGATGTCCCCGGGGATCTTCACGGCCTGGACGGCCTTGACGATCGTCCGCTCGGCGAAGGCCGAGTTGGACGCGAACTGGTAGAGCGGCTTGCCGCCCCGCGAGAAGGGCCGGCCCGGCATGCCGATCGCCTTGCGGCACATCGTCGGCCGACCCCGGTCGCAGTCGGCGCACGCGCCGCAGTTCGCGAGGGTGGACAGCGCGACGTGGTCGCCCGGGCCCACGTGCGTGACACCCGCGCCGACCTCCTCCACGACGCCGGCGCCCTCGTGCCCGAGGACCACCGGCGGCGGGAAGGGGATCGTCCCGTCGATCACCGACAGGTCGCTGTGGCACAGCCCGGCCGCCTTGATGGCGACGAGCACCTCCCCCGGCCCGGGGCCGCGCACCTCCAGGTCGTCGACCACCTGGGCCTGCTTGCCGTCGAACACGACGCCTCTCACCTGGACTCCTTAGGCAGGCCGAGCACGCGCTCGGCGATGATGTTCCGCTGGATCTCGTCCGAACCGCCGTAGATCGTGTCGGCGCGGGTGAACAGGAACAGCCGCTGCGCCTCGTCGAGGCCCAGCTCGTACGGAGTCCCGCGCCCCCACGGCGCGGGCCCGGCGGTGGCCGACGCGCCGCGCACCGCGACCGCGAGCTCGCCGAGCCGCCGGTGCCAGCCGCCCCACAGCAGCTTGGCCACGCTGGGCGCGCCCGGGTCCGGCGCGGCCGCCCCCAGGGTGCGCAGCGCGTGCCACCGCATGGTGCGCAGCTCGGCCCACTGGGTGACCAGCCGATCGCGCAGGACCGGGTCGCCGGCCTGTGCGGAGGTGAGGAACGCGGCGACCACCCGCTCCAGTTCGGCGGCGAAGCCGATCTGCTGGACCAGGGTGGAGACCCCGCGTTCCAGGGCGAGCAGGCCCATGGCCACGGTCCAGCCGTTGCCCTCGCCGCCGACCACCTCGTGGGCCTCGGCGCCGTCGAAGAAGACCTCGTTGAATTCGGCGGTCCCCGACATCTGCCGGATGGGCCGGACCTCGATCCGGCCCGGTTGGTCCATCGGTACGAGGAGGAAGGACAGCCCGTGGTGGCGCCGCGAGCCGGCTTCGGTGCGGGCGAGCACGAAGCACCAGTCGGCGTCCTGCGCCAACGAGGTCCAGATCTTCTGGCCGGTGACGCGGTGGCGGCCGTCCGCCGGGTCCCGGACGGCGCTCGTGCGGATCCCGGCGAGGTCGGAGCCCGCGCCCGGTTCGCTGTAGCCCTGGCACCACAGCTCCTCGCCGCGGGCGATGCCGGGCAGGAAGCGGTCCCGCTGCTCCCGGGACCCGTGGGCGATCAGTGTCGGCGCGAGGAGGTTCTCGCCGATGTGGCCTACCCGGCCGGGCGCGCGCAGCGCCGCGTACTCCTCGGCCCACACGACCTGCCCGGTGAGGGAGAGCCGGCGCTGCCCGTAGGCGCCGTCGGCCACGTCCCAGCCCTGGCCGATCCAGCCGCCGCTGCCCAACTCGCGCTCCCAGGCGCGGCGCTCGGCCACGCCCTCGTGCTCGCTGCCGGGCCCGCCGAGGCCGCGGGCCCGCGCGTACGGTCCCACGAGGTGGCCGGACAGCCAGTGCCGCGCGTCGGCGCGCAGCTCCTCGTCCGCCGCCCCGAAGCCGAAGTCCATAGGAGCTCCTACGCGTTGGGGCGGTCCTTGGCGGCCGCCGCCTTGGCCATGGCCTCCAGCTGCGCCAGCATCGGCATGGGGTCGGTGCCGACGGTCCCCGGGAGGAAGTCGGCGATCTTCTCGGGGGTCCAGGACCCCTCGGCGTATCCGGCGCGCAGTTCGCGCGGCTGCGCCCAGACCGCGATCTTGGGTCCGGCGATCGTGTACACCTGCCCGGTGATCCTCTCGCCGCCGACCGCGACGGCCCGGTCGCTGAGCAGGTAGGTGACCAGTGCGGCCACGTCCTCCGGTTCGCCGATCTCCTTGAGCTCCATCGGCACGTTCGCCGACATCCGGGTCCGGGCGACCGGGGCCACGGCGTTGGCGGTGACGCCGTACCGGTTCAGGCCGAGGGCGGCGGAGCGCACGAGGGAGATGATCCCGCCCTTGGCGGCGCTGTAGTTGGCCTGGGCGACCGAGCCTTGGTGGTTGCCGCTGGTGAAGCCGATGAGCGTGCCGGTGCCCTGCTTGCGCATGACGGCGGAGGCGGCGCGGAAGACGGTGAAGGTGCCCTTGAGGTGGGTGGCGACGACGGGGTCCCACTCCTCCTCGGACATGTTGAAGAGCATCCGCTCGCGCAGGATGCCCGCGACGCAGACGACGCCGTCGATCCGGCCGTAGCGCGCGAGCGCGGTGTCCACGATGCGCTGGCCGCCCGCCATGGTCGAGATGTCGTCGGCGACGGCGACGGCCTCCCCGCCCGCCGCGAGGATCTCCTTCACCACCCCCTCGGCTATCTCGCTGGTGGGCTCGCCGCCCCCGATGCCGACGCCGTAGTCGTTGACGACGACCTTGGCGCCCTCGGCGGCGGCCGCGAGCGCGACCGCCCGCCCGATGCCCCGGCCCGCGCCCGTGACGGCGACGACCTTGCCTGCCAAGAAGTTCCCCATGTCCGGCCCCTTCCCGCTGTTTCTGACGGACCGTTAGATTCTATGGGCAGTCAGATGCGCCAGCACAAGCCCCAGTCCATAAGGAGTGACGAGAGCCATGGGCCTGCCCCCCGAGTTCCACGACATCGCCAAGCGCGTCAACAACTGGGGCCGCTGGGGCGCCGACGACGAGATCGGCACCCTGAACCTGATCACCGACGAGGTGGTGCGCGCGGCCGCCGCCGAGATCCGCACCGGACGCCGGATCCCGCTCGCCCTCCCCCTGAAGGAGGACGGCGTCCAGGCGGGCATGATCCCGGGCCGGATCAATCCGCTGCACACGATGGTGCAGATCAACCAGGAGATCTTCGGCCCGGGCACGGTGGCGTGCAGCGACGACGCCGTGACCATGGGCCTGCAGTCGGCGACGCACTGGGACGCCCTGACCCACGTCTCGCACTCGGGGAAGATCTACAACGGGCGGCCCGCCGACACCATCACCGCGCACTCCCGCGCCCAGTTCAGCGGCATCGACAAGGCCGGCCACATCGTCTCGCGCGGGGTGCTGCTGGACGTGGCCCGCGCCAAGGGCCTGGACCGGCTGCCGGGCGGGCACGCGGTGACCCCGCAGGACCTGGTGGAGGCGGAGGAGTTCGGCGGGGTAACGGTCCGGCCCGGCGACATCGTGCTGGTGCGCACCGGACAGGTCCAGGTCTACCTGGCGGGCGACAAGCACGGCTACGGCTATCCGTCGCCCGGGCTGTCCGTCCGTACGCCCGAGTGGTTCCACGCGCGGGACGTCGCGGCCGTCGCCAACGACACCCTGACCTTCGAGATCTTCCCGCCGGAGATCGAGAACCTGTGGCTGCCGGTGCACGCCCTCGACCTGGTCGAGATGGGCATGCACCAGGGCCAGAACTGGAATCTCGAAAAGTTGTCCACAGCCTGTGGAGAAGAGCGGCGGTATTCCTTCCTGCTCTCCGCGATGCCGGAGCCCTTCGTCGGCGGGACGGGCACGCCGGTCGCCCCGGTCGCCATCCTCTGACCCGACGGACCCCCGGCGGGCACGGCAACGCGGGCACCAAGCCCTCGCGGGCGGCGACCGGGCCGTCGACTATGGGTGGCGGCGTACATTCGTGCACGCCCCGAGCGCCGCACGGCAGCCGCCACCCCACGACCCGCACTCGTCAAGGTCTGCCCTTGGCGTCCCCTCGCGACGAATCGCTCCCCCAAGGGTGATCAATGCATGACGGTCCGTCAACACCTCGTTAGAGGTACACGCGCGGTTCCCGTACCTGGTCACATTTTTCGGCAATCTCCTCGGCGGGCCCGCCGAGGGTCCCCGCGGAGCCCTCCCCGGCGCAGTCGATCTCGCACCAGATCTGCTTCCCGGAGCCCTCGCGCTGCCAGCCCCAGCGGTCCGCGAGGCCGTCCACCAGCTCCAGGCCGCGCCCGTTGGTGTCGTCCCCGTCGGCGTGCCGGGGGGCGGGCGGGCGGTCGCTCGCGTCGGCCACCTCGACCCGGACCGCCGGGCCGCCGAAGAGCATCCGCAGCACGGCCGGGCAACCGGTGTGCACCACCGCGTTGGTGACCAGCTCCGAAATCAGCAGGAGCAGGGTGTCCGCGAGCGGCTCGTCGTCCCCCATTCCGCACCCGGCCATGCGGGACCGGGCCCACCTGCGCGCTCGGCCGACCTCTGCGGGATCCGGCCCGACCTCAAGCTGAACCTGAAGCACCTGCACCGCTCACACCACCCGAACCGGCGGACACATCGCCTCGCGACAGTACGGGATCACGGTCCGTGATCCCCTTGCCGAGCAGCATGGTTGACATACAGTCACCACAACAAGCGCTTCGGGCATATTCCAGCGCGAAGGAGTAGGCGTGCTGCATACTGTGCGACGCCCGCGCCGCTCAACCGCTCGCATTCGTCGGAGCGTACCGGAGCACGCGACCGACTCCGGTCCGTAGCGAGGTGGGCGAAGGACACAAACCGATATCAACTCTCTGTAATCGGACATGCGTCCTGCGCCGTCCCACCCGTTACAGCACCAGCCCCTGCGCCCGCCCCGGCGCGGGGCGTTCCGCCTCGGCCCGCCAGCGCGCCCAGCTCCCGCGCCAGCAGTTCCTCCGCCTCGGCCGCCGTGCGCCACTGCTCGGCCCGCACCCACGCCCGCTTCAGGTGCAGGTGCACGTCCGCCTCCCAGGTGAACCCCATCCCGCCGTGCACCTGGAGGCAGTCGCGCGCATTGCGCACGGCCGCCTCGTCGGCCAGCATCTTGGCGCCCGCGATCTCCCCGGGGTCGGCCGTCACCGCCGCCGCGTAGACCGCCGTACGGGCCACCTCGGCCCGCACCAGCATCTGCGCGCACAGGTGCTTGACCGACTGGAAGGCCCCGATCGGCTGCCCGAACTGCTCGCGCTCCTTCGCGTACCGGACCGCCAGCTCGCAGGTCCGCAGCGCGCTGCCCACCTGGAGGGCGGCCGTCAGCAGGGCCCCCTCGTCCCGCAGCGCGGCGGACGGCGCGCCCGCGGATCCCGGCCCCCGCGTCCGGTACAGGGGCGTGAGCGGATCCACGGACCGCACCGGCACGCAGGCGGCCGCCGGGTCAGGGCCCTGCGCGAGGTCTCCCGCAGAGGCCCCCGCACCCAGCACCGCGTCCGCCTCGCCCAGGTACGCGACGAAGGGGCCGTCCAGGTCGAAGGCGGTCACCACCACCGTGCCCTGCGCCGCGCCCGGCACCACCCCGGCCGCCAGGTGCGTGGCCACCAGCGGCCCCGGCAGCAGCACCCGCCCGGCCTCCTCGAAGACGAGCGCCGCCTCCGCGAGCCCGAGCCCCACGCCCCCGTCCGGGCCGCCCTCGGGCAGCCGCAGCGCGAAGAACCCGGCCTCGCCCAGCTCCCGCCACAGCCCCCGGTCGACCACGCCCCCGCCGTCCCTCTCGGCCGCGTCCACCGACTCCCGCAGCGCCTCGCGCCCGTACCGCCCCGCCAGCAGCTCCCGCACGCCCGCGCGCAGGTCCCGCTGGTCCTCGGTCAACTGGAAGTCCACGGTCCCTCACCGGCCCTTCGGGAGGCCGAGGATCCGCTCGGCGACGATGTTCTGCTGGATCTGCGAGGTCCCGGCCGCGATCGTGTAGGAGAGGGAGGAGAGCCGGTCCAGGGTCCACTCCTCCTCCAGCGACAGCGCCCCGCCCGCCGCGCCCAGCACCTCGGCGGCCGTGTCGTACAGCTCCTGGCGCGCGTGCGAGTAGCGCAGCTTGAAGACGGAGCCGCCGATGCCCGGGACCCCGCCGGAGCGCGTCGCCTCGCTCACGTTCCACTGGGTGAGCCGCCACAGGGCGCCGAACTCCCCGTAGAGCCGCCCCAGCCTGCGCCGCAGCACCGGGTCGTCCCAACGGCCGTTGGCCCGGGCCGCACGGGCGAGCGCGGCCAGCGTCCGGCGGCAGGCGACGACCTCCCCGACGAAGGCGGTGCCGCGCTCGAAGGACAGCGTGACCATGGTGACGCGCCAGCCGTCGTTCTCGGCGCCGACCCGGTTGCCGACGGGCACCCGCACCCCGTCCAGGAACATCTCCGCGAACTCGGTCGACCCGGCGAGCGTGCGCAGCGGCCGCACGCTCACCCCGGGCGCGTCCATCGGCATCGCGAGCCAGCTGATCCCGCGGTGCTTGGGCACGCTCGCGCTGACCGGTTCGGTGCGCACGAGCAGTTCGCACCAGTCGGCGACCTCCGCGTGCGAGGTCCAGATCTTCGACCCGGTGATCACGTACTCGTCGCCCTCGCGCACCGCCTTCGTGCGCAGGGAGGCCAGGTCCGAGCCCGCGTCCGGCTCGCTGAACCCCTGGCACCACACCTCGTCCCCGCGCAGCACGGGCGGCAGCCAGCGGGCCCGCTGCTCGGCGGTGCCCTCCGCCGCGATGGTGGGCCCGGCGTGCAGCAGTCCGACGAAGTTGGCCCCGACGTACGGCGCCCCGGCCCGCTCCGTCTCCTCCAGGAAGATCAGGTGCTGGGTCGGGGTGGCGCCGCGGCCGCCCGCGTCGAGCGGCCAGTGCAGACCGGCGTAGCCGGCGTCGTACAGCCGCCGTTGCCAGCCGAGGTCGTAGGAGCGGCGGCCCGGCCAGTCGTCGGGGGACGGGCGGGCGGGCAGTTCGGGGAGCGTCTTGCCCAGCCACTCGCGCAGCCGGGCCCGGAACTCCCGCTCCTCCTCGGTGTAGGTGAGGTCCACCGCGGCTACCGTCCCGCCGGGCGCCGGTCGCGGTCGAGGTCGAGGCCGAGCATCCGGATGGCGTTCCCGCGCATCAGTTTGTAGACGGTCTCCTCGTCCAGTCCCTTGACGTGGTCGAGGGCGACCTCCTTGGTGTGCGGGAAGGTCGAGTCGACGTGCGGGTAGTCGGTCTCGAAGGTGGCGTTGTCGCGCCCGACGACGTCGAGCGAGGCGATGCCGTGCTTGTCGCGGAAGAAGCAGCAGAACATCTGCCGGTAGTAGTAGGTGGAGGGCGGTTCGGGGATCAGGTCGCGGACGCCGCCCCAGGCGCGGTGCTCCTGCCAGACGTCGTCGGCGCGCTCCAGGGCGTAGGGGATCCAGCCCATCTGGCCCTCGCTGTAGGCGAGTTTGAGGGTCGGGAACTTGACCAGCACGCCGGAGAAGAGGAAGTCCATCATCGAGGCCATCGCGTTGTTGAAGCTGAGCGAGGCCTGGACGGCCGGCGGCGCGTCCGGGGAGGCGGCGGGCATCTGGGAGCTCGACCCGATGTGCATGTTGACCACGGTGCCGGTCTCCTGGCAGACCGCGAAGAAGGGGTCCCAGTAGCCGGAGTGGATGGACGGCAGGCCGAGGTAGGTGGGAATCTCGGAGAAGGTCACGGCGCGCACCCCGCGGGCCGCGTTGCGGCGGATCTCGGCGACCGCGAGGTCGATGTCCCACAGCGGGATGATGCACAGCGGGATCAGCCGGCCGCCGCTGTCGCCGCACCACTCCTCGACCATCCAGTCGTTGTACGCGCGCACGCAGGCCAGGGCCACTTCCTTGTCGTGGGCCTCGGCGAAGGTCTGCCCGCAGAAGCGGGGGAAGGTCGGGAAGCAGAGGGAGGCCTCGACGTGGTTGAGGTCCATGTCGGCGAGCCTGGCCTTGGGGTCCCAGCAGCCGCGGCGCATCTCGGCGCGGGTGATCCCTTCGAGGGTCATGTCGTCGCGGTCGAAGCCGACGGCGGCGATGTTGCGCTTGTACGGGAACTTGAGGTCCTCGTAGATCCACCAGTCGGTGGGCGGGCCGTCGGGGTCCATGGTGATCACGTACTTGCCGCCGGTGTAGGCGAGTTCGCCGATGCCCGCGGTGAGCGCCTTGGGCCCGCGGTCGCGGTACTTGGCCGGGAGCCAGACGTCGAAGAGGTGCGGGGGCTCGATCACGTGGTCGTCGACGCTGATGATCCGGGGCAGTTCCATGTATCCGGTTTCCCCTCGCTGGCATCCGATGGAGCTGATGGGTCTGGTCTGACGGGTCTGATCCGATGGGGCTGATCTGATGGGTCGATCTGATGGAGCGTCAGAAACAAGCTAGCTCCGCCACCCCTGGACCGACAAGCGCCGGAGCCCTACGCTCTGCGCTGTATCTGACGGCCAATCAGAAACAGGCCGCGCACCGAGCCGGGGAGGCCGGGAATGACGGACGACACCGCGAGGGACAGCGCCACCGACACCGCACGGGACCTGGAGCGCTCCCCCACCCTCTGGGAGCTGATCGCACGCCGCGCCGCCCTCACCCCGGACGCCCCCGTGCTCGTCGAGGCCGCCGAGCACCCCGCCGACGACCGGACCCTGACCTTCGGCGCCCTGCGGGAGCGCGCCGAACGCGTCGCCGCGGGCCTGTACGACATGGGCGTGCGCCCCGGCACCGTCGTCGCCTGGCAGCTGCCCACCCGCATCGAGACCGTGCTGCTCTCCGTCGCCCTCGCCCGGATCGGCGCCGTACAGTCCCCCGTCATCCCCTTCTACCGGGACCGCGAGGTCGGCTTCGCGCTGCGCGAGTCCAAGGCCGAGTTCTTCGCCGTGCCCGGCGTCTGGCGCGGGTACGACCACACCGCGATGGCCGAACGGCTCGGCGCCCGCGGGATCTTCGAGGCCTACGCCGACCTCCCCGACGGGAACCCGACCCTGCTGCCCCCGCCGCCCGCCTCCGGCACCGACGTGCGGTGGATCTACTGGACCTCCGGCACCACCTCCGACCCCAAGGGCGTCCTGCACACCGACCGCTCCCTGATCGCGGGCGGCTCCTGCCTCGCCCACGCCCTGCGCCTCGGCCCCGCCGACGTGGGCTCGATGGCCTTCCCCTTCGCCCACATCGCCGGGCCCGACTACACCGTGATGCTGCTGCTGTACGGGTTCCCCGCGGTGCTCTTCGAGAAGTTCGCGATGCCGGACGCGCTGGCCGGGTACCGGCGCCACGGGGTCACCATCGCGGGCGGCTCCACCGCCTTCTACTCGATGTTCCTCACCGAGCAGCGCAAGGCCCCCGGCGTCCCGCTGATCCCGACCCTGCGCCTGCTGGCCGGCGGCGGCGCGCCCAAGCCGCCCGAGATCTACCACGCGGTCGTCCGCGAGCTGGGCTGCCAGCTGACCCACGGCTACGGCATGACCGAAGTCCCCATGATCACCATGGGGTCACCGCTGGACAGCGCCGAGCACCTCGCCACCACCGAGGGCCGGCCGCCCGCGGGCATGTCCATCCGCATCACCGCCCCCGACGGCAGCCCCCTGCCCGCCCGCACCGACGGCGAGGTGCGGCTGCGCGGCGAGGCCGTCTGCCGCGGCTACCTGAACCGCGACCAGTCGGCCGAGGTCTTCGACGCCGACGGCTACCTGATCACCGGCGACCTCGGCCACCTCACCGAGGACGGCTACCTGGTGCTCACCGGCCGCAGCAAGGACGTCATCATCCGCAAGGGCGAGAACATCTCCGCGAAGGAGATCGAGGACCTCATGCACCGGCTCCCCGGCATCGGCGACGTGGCCGTCATCGGCCTGCCGGACCCGGAGCGCGGCGAACGCGTCTGCGCCGTCGTCGAACAGGGGCCCACCGCCGCGCCGTTGACGCTGGCCGAGGTGACCTCGTACCTGCGGGCCGAGGGCCTGGCCACCCACAAGCTCCCCGAGCAGCTGGAGCTGGTGGAGGCCCTGCCGCGCAACGACGCCCTGCGCAAGGTCCTCAAGTACCAGCTGCGGGAGCGCTACGCGTAGCGCTCCCGCAGCATCGGGCCCTGATCCACCAGCCCCCCTAGGCGTCCAGGGCGGCCAGCTCCCGCGCGGAGAGCCGGACCGCTCCGGCGGCCACGTTCTGGGCCAGGTGGTCCAGGTCGCCGGTGCCGGGAATGGCCAGCACGTGCGGGCCCTGGTGCAGGGACCAGGCCAGCCGGACCTGCGCCTGGCTCACGCCGTGGGCGCGCGCGACGCTCCGCAGCGCGTCGTCGGCGTTCCCGTGCCCGTCTCCGTCTCCGGCGTAGCCGCGCTCGCCGCCGCCGGCCGCGCCCGCCGTGCGGCCGGCGCCCGCGATCGCGTAGAACGGCACGAAGGCGACGCCCTGTTCGCCGCAGTCGCGCAGGAACTCCGCCTGGTCGGGGGAGCTTCCCAGACCGTAGGCGTTCTGCACGCAGACCACCGGTGCGATGGCACGGGCCTCGGCGAGCTGGTGGGGGCGGACGTTGGACAGCCCCAGGTGCCGGATCAGCCCCGCCGCGCGGAGCTCGGCCAGCACCCCGAACCGCTCGGCGACCGACGCGTCGCCCACGACGCGCAGATTCACCACGTCCAGGTGGTCCCGGCCGAGCTGGCGCAGGTTCTCCTCCACCTGGCCGCGCAGCTGCGCGGGGGTGGCGTGGGCCGTCCACTCGCCGCAGGCGTCCCGGCCCGGGCCGACCTTGGTGGTGACGACGACGTCGTCGGCGTACGGCGCCAGCGCCCGGTTGATCAGCTCATTGGCCGACAGGAGCCGCGAGAAGTAGAACGCGGCGGTGTCGAAGTGGTTCACGCCCAGCTCGACCGCCCGGCGCAGCACCGCGACCGCCTGGTCGCGGTCGCGCGGCACGGCGTCGGCGATCAGCGCCTCGCCGGTCTGCGGCAGCCGCATCGTGCCGAAGCCGATCCGGTTGACTTCCAGGTCACCGAGCATCCAGGTGCCGGCCGCCGCCGCGCTGATCGGGGCGGCCGGGGCAGGGGTCGGGCCGGGGATCGCGTTCGCGTGCGGGGTCACGTGCGGGGTCACGTCGGAAGCCGCTGTCGCGGTGGGGTACGAGGTCATGCCGCCATGATCGCCAGTCGATAGGGTGACCGCCAAAGATTCGGGCATGCGTGAATCCTGGGGGGGGTGGGCGTCCTGGCGGAGCTGGCGTTCTCGGCGAGCGACCTGGCGCAGGTGCGCTTCGCCGTCTCGCCGATGTGGCAGGTCGCGACCAGCTTCCGGCTGCTGACCGGCCGCGCCGGCGCCTCCCCGGTGCACCGGCCGTGGATCGAGCAGGTCCGGCCCCGGGTGGTGGCCGCCGGGCTGGACCGGGGCCGGCTCGCGGAGCTGGTCCCGCCGACGGGCTTCTTCCCGTACTTCCTCACGCCCGCACCCAGCGGGCCCGCCCCGGCGCTGGCCGACGAGCTGGCCGCGATCCGGGCCACCGACCCCGACCGGGTCCGCCGCGACCTCGACCACCTCGCGCACCACCAGGGGCCGCCCGGGCCCCGGCTGCGGTCCCTGCACCACGATCCGCAGGCCCGGCTCGCCCGCGTCACCCAGGAGATCGACGCGTACTGGGAGCTGGCGCTCGCCCCGTACTGGGCGCGGATCCGCGCGGTGCTCGACACCGACGTCCTGCACCGCGCCCGCCAGGTCGCCGCGCACGGCGCCGGTCGGGTCCTGGACGAGCTGCACGCCTCGGTGCGGTGGGACGGCAACGCGCTCCACCTGGTCCGGCGCAGCAGGCCCATGCCCCGCGCCACGACCGGCCCGGGGCTGCTGCTGGTCCCCTCGGCCTTCACCGGGCCGCGGCTGCTGACGACCCAGGTCCCGCCCGATCCGCCGCAGCTCGCCTACCCCGCGCGCGGGGCGGGCACCTTGTGGTCGCCGGGGCCCGGGGCCGACCCGGAAGCGCTGAGCGCCGTACTCGGGCGCTCCCGGACGCTGTTGCTGACCGAGCTGGACACCCCGGCCTCCACCACGCAACTGGCCCACCGCACCGGGCTGTCCCCGGCCGGGGTGTCCCAGTACCTGACCGCGCTGCGACGGGCCGGTCTGGTCAGCGCGCACCGGGCCGGCCGCTCGGTCCTCTACGCCCGCACGGCCGCCGCCGACACCTTGCTCCGGGCGGCTTCGGCCGCCGACTAGACGGAGCCTGCGGCCGGCCGCGTACGGGCGGAGGGCCGATCGACGTACCCGGCGACGGGCCCGGGCGCGCAGGCCGGTCGGCCGGACGCTCAGGCGTCCGGGGCCGCCACTCCGCAGTAGCCGGCGAAGGCGGCCAGGATCTCGTCCTCGGAGATCCGGCCGTCGCCGTCCGTGTCCAGGGCCGCCGCCACGCCGTCCGCCAGTTCCGGTGCGGTCCCGAGCACGCGCAGCACCCGCGCCGCGGCGGAGGGGCTGGTGCCCACCGCCGCGTCGGCGCCCTCGTCCGCCGTCGCGTCCGCGGTCGCGGCCACCGCGATCACCGCGTGCAGGAAGGGCCGGGCGATCTCCGCGAACCGCCGTGGATTGTCCCGCAGTCGTTTGGCCGCCCCGGTGATGAACTCCTCGCGGGTCACCCGCTGGTCACCGTCCACGTCGGCGATCCCGGCCATGCCCTGCCAGAAGGCCTCGGCTCCGATGAAGACGGCCTGGCCCTTGTCGGAGCGGGCCGTGGTACCGAATTCGGCCAGCACGGCCTTCGCGGCCGCGCTGAAGTCCTCGCGGTCGATATAGCCGTTGCCGTCCTGGTCGAAAGTGGCGAATCGGGCGGCGATCTTGCGCTCGTACTCTGCGCTGTCCATCTTCGGCTTCCGCCTTCACGTGTGCGGTGGGGTTCAGATCGAGACAGGCGGAAGCGTAAGGCCTCGGTGGCCTGCGCGTTAAGCGAAGTCGGCAAGCAGGTGGCCGCATCGAACCCGCGCACGGGAAGCGCGACGGGGCGCGTACAGATGTGCCCATGACGCAGCGTCGGCTCCCATATCACGGAGGGTGTGGTTCCAGGGCGGACTTGCCCCGAAACAGGCGCACGAGGCCATGTGCCCACTACATTCAAGGAGTCGACACATGGCTGGGGGCACCATGCCGAAGGACGCACCACCCCGCTGGGACCGCAGGATGCAACAGCGGCTCGCGCGCGGCGAGGCCGCCGCGCTCGGAGAGCTGTACGACCGCTTCGCCTCGCTCGTCCACAGCCTCGCGCACCGCGTCCTGCGCGACGAGAAGGCGGCCGACCGCATCACCCGCGAGGTGTTCGGCTACATCTGGGAGAATCCGGACGCCTACGACCCCAAGCAGGGCTCCATGCGCTCCTGGGTCGCCCGGATCACCCAGGGCCAGGCCGTGGCCCGGCTCCGCCAGGCCGAGCTGGGCCGCGGTTCCCGCGAGGAGCTGGAACAGAAGGTCCGCCGAGCCAACGCCGCCGCCCGCGCCGACTACATCGTCACGTCCATGCCCGCCCCGCTGCGGGCCGCGCTGGAGCTGGCCTACTTCAAGCGGCGCGACTACCGGCAGGCCGCCGCCGACCTCCAGATCAGCGAGGACGAGGCGCGGCGGCGGCTGAGACTCGGCCTCCAGCTCCTGTCGACCGCCAACAACCTGCCGCAGGAAGACCTCTCCCCGCCCGGATACGGAAGCACCCGATGAACGGCCGCGCCGAGTCACATGACGACGAGTACGAAGGCCGGGGAGAGCGCTCCGGTGCCAGTGCCTGGATACCCGGCCCGCGGGACGCCGCCGACGACTGGGAACGGTTGCCCACGGCGGTGGCGCCCCTGCCGCCGGTGCCTGCGGCGACCCCGCCCGCGCCCGCTCCCTCGCCCGCGCCCGAACCTCCGGCACCGGTCGCGCCGATGCCCCCGCCCACCCACGCCGTGCTGAAGTCCCTGCTCGGCGCGTGGGCGTTGGCCGCGTGCTCGCCGGAGGAGACCCAGGCCGTCGAGGACCACCTCACCGAGTGCGCGCCCTGCGCCGACGAGGCGCTGCGGCTGCGCGACGCGGTCGGCCTGCTGCGGCCCGAGGAGAGCCTCGACCTCAAGCCGCTGCTGCGGTCGCGGGTGCTGGAGGACTGCCTGGGCAAGCGGCCGGCCCGGATCCCGGTGCCGGGGTGGGCGAGCCCCTACGACACCGAGACGGCGCGGCTCGACGCCCTGCTGCGGGACTTCGGTGACGCGGAGTGGCACACGCCGGTGCGGCTGCGGTGGTTCGAGGACGAGGGCCAGCAGTCCCGGCGGACGACGGTGGCCGGGGTGATCGGGCACCTGCTGTCGGTCGACGGGCTGATCGCGGCGGCGCTCGGGCTGGACTACCCGCTGGGGCCCGACGCGCCGCCGGGGGCGGTGGAGCGCACCGAGCACTTCTGGACCTCCTCGCCGCACCCGGTCACCCGGCAGGTCCGCGAGCCGTGGCGGGAGCAGGGCCACACGCTGGTGCGGACCGTGTCCTTCGCCGGGCACGGGGTGGCGGAGCTGACCGTGGGGTACGGGGACTTCGCGCTGCCGCTCGGGGACGCGTTCCTGGAGCGGGCCTTCGAGTGCTGGGTGCACGCGTGGGACATCGCGGACGCGGTGGACTACCCGTACGACCCGCCCTCGGGGCCGCACCTGCACCGCATGGTCGACCTGGCGGCGCGGCTGTTGCCGGGCGCGCTGGCGGACCGCCGGCGGTCGGGGCTGGCGGCCCCGCCGCGGCGGCTGGTCGCGGCCGGGACGCCGGGGCGCACGCTGCACCTGGAGATCGAGGGTGCGGGCGGGGGTGGCTGGGACATCGCCCTGGACTCGCCGGCGGCGACGACGTCCGCGGAGCACACGGTGGCGGAGATCGCGCTGGACGGGGTGGAGTTCTGCCAGTTGGCGGCGGGGCGGATCTCGCCGGACGACGCGGCCGCCGGCCAACACGGCGACCGCGAAGCCATCCGCGACGTCCTCACCGCCGCCGCCTCTTTGAGCCGCCTGTAGTCCCGCCGGGGCGCACAGTAGGCCCCGGCGGAGCCAAGGTCAGCCCCGCCGGCGCTTGAGGCGCGGGTCCGGGCGGAGCCCCTGGTCCCCTTCCAGTCGGGCCTGGCCCACTCCAGCCTCGCCCGGGGGCCCCTCCCAGCGGTAGCTGGGGGAGTTTGAGGCGCGGGGTCTGGGGCGGAGCCCCAGGAGCCCCGCAGGGGACAACGGCCCTGGCGGGCCGCCCCGGGCTCCGCCCGGACCCGCGGCGGCCACCCCCCCGCGGGGGGGGGGGGGGGGGGGGGGGGCGGGGGCCGCCCCCCCCCCCCCCCCCCCCCCCCCCGGGCGGCCCCCCCGCCGGGGGGGGCCCCCCCGGGGCCCCCCCCGCCCCCGCGCCTCAAACGCCGGCGAGGCTGAAGTGGGCGGGGCCAGATATGGCTCCGCCCACTGGAGCGTGCTCAAGCGAGGCTGGAACGGCTCCGGCGGAGCCGGGCAGGGACGGGCCGGGGACGGGTCAGGCGAAGACGACCGTGCGGGCGCCGTTCAGGAGGACGCGGCGCTCGCTGTGCCATTTGACCGCCCGCGCGAGCGCCTGGCACTCGACATCCCGCCCCACCGCCACCAGCTGGTCCGGCGTCACCTCGTGCCCCACCCGCTCGACCTCCTGCTCGATGATCGGGCCCTCGTCCAGGTCGGCCGTCACGTAGTGCGCGGTGGCACCGATCAGCTTCACGCCCCGCGCGTGCGCCTGGTGGTACGGCTTCGCGCCCTTGAAGCTCGGCAGGAACGAGTGGTGGATGTTGATGATCCGCCCGCTCAGCGCCTTGCACAGGGTGTCGGACAGCACCTGCATGTACCGCGCCAGGACGACCAGCTCGACGTTCTCCGCGCGGACCAGCTCCAGCAGCTCCGCCTCGGCCGCCGCCTTCGTGTCCTTGGTGACCGGGATGTGCACGAAGGGCACCCCGTACGAGCCGACCAGCTCGGCGAAGTCGGTGTGGTTGGAGACCACGGCCGCGATCTCGACCGGCAGCGCCCCGATCCGCGAGCGGAAGAGCAGGTCGTTCAGGCAGTGCCCGAACTTCGACACCATGAGCACGATCCGCATCCGCTCCTCGACGCGGTGGATCTGCCAGTCCATCCGGAAGGAGTCGCCGATGGCCGCGAAACTGGCCCGCAGCTTCTCGACCGTCACCGGCGGCGTCGCCGAGAAGTGGACCCGCATGAAGAAGAGGCCCGTGTCGTGGTCGCCGAACTGCTGGCTGTCCTCGATGTTGCACCCGGTCATGAACAGGTAACTGGACACGGCGTGCACGATGCCCTGCTTGTCGGGGCAGGACAGGGTCAGTACGTACTGCTGGGGCTCGCTCTGCTGCGGGTCGTCGCTCATGACCGGCAAGACTTTCACATCCGGGCCCCACCTCGCCTCACGCGGCCCGCGTGATGATCCTCAGCACGTCGAGGGAGCGCGGGCGCACGTCGGGGTCCTCCCCGTCGGCCGCCGCCAGCCGTACGTGCGCCTCGCGCGCGGCCCGGACCGCCTCCGGCCAGCCGTGGTGTTCCAGGTAGACGGAGACGGGGGCGTCCGGTCCGACCTGGTGCAGGATCCGCAGCACGCGCAGGACGGCGAGGTCCACGAGGGCCGCCTCCTGGGAGTCGCGGAAGATCGTGCCGACGTACTTCTCGGCGGACCAGCTGTCGAGCCAGGTGTCCTCGACGAGCCGGTAGACGGCATCGGTGACGTCACCGTAGCCGTCGAGCCCGGTGAGCCAGGTGTCCTCCTGGAAGGCCGGGTCGGAGAGCATGTGCAGGGCCGAACGCACGTTGGTGCGCCAGCGCCACCACGGCATGTCGTTGAGGGGCATGCCGCCCATGGTGGAGGAGCGGCGGCCGCGGCGGGAAGAGTTCTTCGGACCTGGGTCGAATGTCACGCGCTCGATCGTACGTTCCCCCGCGCGCCCGCCTTGCCTGCCCTTGCCCGCCCTTGCCCACCGGCGGTCCCCCGCAATTCACCCGGGCGTCACCCGATGTTGTGTACACCTCGCACTTCAGTTCCCCGTGGGCCGGAAGTGTGACGGGTCATGACCGACTGGCGAACAGCATCACGTTCCCGCTACCGCTCCCGCGCGCTCCTGACCAGGGCGGTGACCACGGCGACGAGCACGGTGGCGGGTGCGTGTCTCCTGACCGGCTGTGGCCTTGTCCCCGGAGCCACGGGGGGCTCCGGGGACACCATCACCGTCATGACCTGGGCCCCCGAGGGCACCAAGGCCACCAACATGGGCGGCATGCCGGCCATGGCCAAGACCTACGAGCGCTGGATCAACGACAAGGGCGGCATCAGCGGCCGCAAGCTCCGCGTCCTGACCTGCAACGAGCACAACACCGCCACCGGCGCCGCCGACTGCGCCCGGCAGGCGATCGCCGCCAAGGCCGTGGCCGTCGTGGGCTCGTACAGCCAGTGGGGGCGCGCCTTCATGGCTCCGCTCGAAGCCGAGGGCATCCCCTTCATCGGCGGATACGGCGTCTCCGCCGAGGAGTTCCAGAGCACCCTGTCCTACCCCGTCAACGGCGGTCAGCCGGTGCTGCTCGCCGGAGCCGGGCACCAGCTGGGCAAGGCCTGCGAGGACGTGGCGCTCGTCCGGCCCGACACCCTCGCCGGCGACTCCATGCCCATCCTCCTCAACGCCGGCTTCAAGGCCGTCAAGCCGCAGCGCGAGGCCGCCGACGTCCGGGCGCCCGAGGACTCCGCGAACTACGGCGCCCAGGCGACCGAGGCCCTCACCGAGGCCGGGAAGGGCAAGGACAAGTCGAAGGGGTGCGTGGCCGCCGTCCTCGGCGAGCGCACCGAGACCTTCTTCGACTCCTTCCGCCGCCTCGACACCCAGGCCAAGAAGCCGCAGCTCTCCTCCGTCCTCGGCAGCGTCAGCCAGTCCCTGGTGGACCGCACCGGCGGCAGGGAGAGCCAGTTCGAGGGCGCCTACGTCACCAGCTGGTACCCGGTGTCGAGCGATCCGCTGTGGCAGCCGATGCGGAAGGTCATCGCCGACAACGCCTTCGGCGACAACCGGGTCGACCCGGACGACACCGGCACCCAGACCACCTGGATCGCCTACTCCGTCTTCACCGAGGTCGTCAAACGCCTCGGCAAGGACGAGGACGTCACCGGCCGCACGGTCACCCGCGTCCTCAACCACTCGGCGGGGATCAGGACCGGCGGCCTCACCCCCGACCTGAGCTGGCGCTACCAGGACATGCGCGCGGTCGGCGGCTTCCCCCGCATGGCGAACGGCCGGGTCACCTTCCAGATCGTCCAGGACGGCCGGATCGTCGGACAGCCCGGCGAGGGCACCATGGACATGACCCAGACCCTGGAGGCGGCCCCCCGCGCCAGCTGAACCCGCTCGCGCGGCTCAGAGGTCGGAGGGGTCCCGCTTCGTGAGGCCGTACTGGGTCGCGATCTTGTTCCACATGCCCGAGGCGGACTCCTTCGCCTTGGTCGCCTCGCCGCTCGCCTTGTCGCCGTTGTTGGCGTTGCCCGTGGACTTGGCCTTGCCGTCCTTGCAGGTCTTGCGGTCGCCCGCGGCCTCGTCCGCCCAGGCCGCGTAGTACTGGTCCGCCGAACCCGACGACTTCCACGCCTTGGTGAGGGCCGCGGTCAGCTTCGCGTGGTCGGGCAGCTTGTCGGTCTTGAGCTCCTGGAGCTTGGTGACCAGCTCCTCGCGCTTGCGGGCCGCCTCGCGCAGGTCCTCGGCCGACTGCGCGAGGTTCTTGCAGGACCGCACGTCGTCCACGGCGCGGATCACCGTCGCCCGGCTGTCGTTGCTGTCCGCGAGCACCTTGTCGAGCTGTACGGCCTGACCGCGCGCCGGATCCACCGGCGCCTCGTCCGCCGGGGGCTTGGCCGAACCGGTACCGGCCGGCTTGCTCGCCGCGACGTCCACCGCCGCCGGGTCGTTGTTCTGCGCCTTGCCGTCGCCCAGCAGGGAACCCACGCCCAGACCGACCACGGCGAGCGCGATCACCGAGACCCCGATGACCACGGGCGACACCTTCCGCGCGGGCTCCGGCGGCGGCTGCTGGAAGGGCGCGGGCTGCTGGCGGTGCGGGGGCGGCGGGGGCTGCTGGAAGCCGGTCGCCTGCTGGTGGTGCGCCGGCTGCTGCTGGAAGGGCGGCTGGGGCTGCTGCTGCGGCTTCGGGCGGCGCCGCTGGACGGGCGGCGCGGGCGGCGGCGCCTGGCTGCGCACCGGCTCCTGGACGGGCGGCAGCACCTGGGTGTGCGCCTGGTCGTCGCCGGCGCCGACGCCGCGGAACAGGCCGTCGAAGACGTCCGGCTGGCCCTGGCCCTGGCCGGGGCCCGCCGCGATCGGCGGGATGTACTGGGTCGCCGCCTCGTGCATCCCGGGTCCGGGTCCGGCCGGAACGGGCGGGATGTACTGCGTGGCCGCATCGCCGTGGTCCGGAGCGGCGGGGACGGGCGGGATGTACTGCGTCGCCGCATCGCCGTGGTCCGGAGCGGCCGGAACGGGCGGGATGTACTGCGTGGCGGCTTCCCCGTAACCCGGCGCCGCGGAGACCGGCGGGATGTACTGCGTCGCGGCATCGCCGTACGCAGCGTTCCCGTAGGCCGCACCGCCGTAGGCCGCGTCCCCGTACGACGCACCGCCGTGCGCCGCGTCCCCGTACGCCGGAGCGGCGGGGACGGGCGGGATGTACCGCGTCGCCGCCTCCCCGTGCGCCGGGGCGCCGAACTGCGGCTCCGGCTGCGCCGGGACCGGCGGTATGTACTGGGTCTCGGCCTCGGGGATCGGCGGGTAGCCGTAGCCGTGCGGGGCGCCCGGGCCCTCGTACCCCGGTCCCAGGACGTGGCCGGGCGGCGGCGCGTCCTGGGGCGGGTGTCCGTATCCGTACGGCGGCTGGGGCTGGGGGGCTTCGTACACGGGAGGCTGGGGCTCGGGCTGCCGCGAGTCGCCGCCTCGTCCGCCGCTCTGCGTCACCGGGACTCCTTATCCGACCGTCCGAACCTACGGAACAGTCGGTCACGCTACCCCGTCACCCCCCGTGTCCGTCACGCCACCTGCGTCTCCAGCCGCGCGCTGAACTCCCTTACCGCCGCTTCCTCCCGGTACGGCTCCAGCCGCGACCGGAAGTCGTCGAGGTAGTCCGCGCCCCGGTTCGAGCGCAGGCCGGAGAGCAGGTCGACCGCCTGCGCGGCCGTGTGGCAGCCCTGCTCCACCTCCCGCCGCTGCACCTGCGAGGTCGCCAGCAGCAGCATCCCGATGGCTCGTCTGCGGGCCTTGGTCCGGGGCAGCGCCCGCAAGGCCTCCTCCGCCCGCCGCCCCGCCGCGTCGGCCTGCCCCAGGTCGCGGTGGCAGTGCGCGAGCTCGTCGGCGAGGTAGGCCTGGTCGAAGTGCCGGATCCACACCGGGTCGTCGCCGGACTCCGGTTCCGCCCGCTCCAGCGCGGTCACGGCCCGCGAGGACAGCACCGCCGTGGCCCGGGCGTCGCCCAGCAGCGCGTGCCCGCGCGCCTCGGCCGCGTAGAACATGGCCTCCGCCCGCGGCGTGACCTGCCCGCGCGTGCCCTCCTGCGCGGCCCGGGCCAGCTGCGCGATCTCCCGGGGGTTGCCCAGCTCGGCCGCGAGGTGGCTCATGGACGCGGCCAGCACGTAACCGCCGTAGGCGCGGTCGCCCGCCGCCTGCGCGAGCCGCAGGGCCTGGATGTAGTAGCGCTGGGCGAGCCCGGGCTGGCCCGTGTCCACCGCCATGTAGCCCGCGAGTTCGGTGAGCCGGGCCACCGCCGCGAAGAGCGCGCGGCCCACCGGCTCCCGGTAGGACCCGCCGATCAGCCCGGAGACCACGCTGTTGAGGTAGTGGACGACCACGGGCCGTACGTGGCCGCTGCCGAAGCGGTGGTCGAGGTCGGTGAGGGCGTCGGTGGTGGCCCGCACCGCCTCGACGTCGGACATGCCGACGCGCGAGCCGCCCGTACGGGCCACCTGGGCGTCGGCCCCGGTGATCAGCCAGTCGCGGCTGGGCTCGACGAGGGCGGAGGCTGCCACGGTCGACCCGGACAGGAAGTCGCGGCGGCCCACGTCGCTGCGCCACAGCTCGCAGACCTGCTCGATGGCGCCCATGACGGTCGGGGAGAACTGCAGGCCCACGCCGGAGGCGAGGTTCTTGCCGTTGGCCATGCCGATCTCGTCGATGGTGACGGTCCGGCCGAGCTTGCGGCCCAGGGCCTCGGCGATGATCCCCGGGGCCCGGCCGCGCGGCTGCTGTCCGCGCAGCCAGCGGGCCACGGATGTCTTGTCGTAACGGAGGTCGAGGCCGTGTTCCGCGCCGCACATGTTGACCCGACGAGCGAGGCCGGCGTTGGAGCAGCCGGCTTCCTGGATGAGTGCCTGCAACCGTTCGTTCGGCTGGCGGGCGACGAGAGGCCTGGCTGCCATGAGTAAACCCCCTGCTGGCCGCGGGTGATCGTGCATGTGATCACTTCCCGGCTGATCTGCGAAGAATGCGGAACACCGTCCGGAACGTGGTGAGTCGTACCCAGTCGTGCACTCATGCGTCACGCAAGTGGTGGACCGCCGCTCTCCGGTCTGCTGCGAGTTGTCGCTACCCAACCCCCGGCTCCCGGTCCCCTGCGCGCCCCCGCCCGTGCACCGGTGCGCCCCACATGCAGGATCGATGCTCCGTCCACCGGCCGGTTTGCGCCCGTAACTCCCGGTGACCGCGGTAGTTGTGCTGATCGTGGAAGAGACCATCGGAGTCACGGAGACCGCGCCCATCCCCCAGCAGCGCGGCGAGCTGCTGCTGGACCATGCCGTGCGGTACGCGGAAGAGCGGCACTGGGACGTGTTCGCGGGCACCTGGCTGGAGCCCGGCGACGGCCGCGAGGTCTGCTCCTGCGGGGTCGCGACCTGCGAGAAGCCGGGAGCGCACCCGGGGGTGAAGGAGTGGGCGGCCCTGGCCTCGGGCAGCGCGGTCCGGGTCCGTCAACTGTGGTCGCGCCAGCCGGCCGCGTCGATCCTGCTGCCCACCGGCCGCACCTTCGACGCGATCGAAGTACCGGAGGTCTCCGGCTTCCTGGCGCTCGCGCGGCTGGAGCGGCTCGGCCTGACCATCGGGCCGGTGACCGCCACCCCGGACCGTCGGATGCAGTTCTTCGTCCTGCCCGGCGCCGGGGCGAAGCTCCCCGACCTGCTGCGCAAGCTGGGGTGGCAGCCCGCCTCCCTCGACCTCGTCGCGCGCGGCGAGGGGGACTACGTCGCCGCCCCGCCCACCCGCTACGGCGGCCGGGGCCAGGTGCAGTGGGTCCGCCGCCCCACCCCGGCGAACCGGTGGCTGCCCGACACGGAGGAGCTGATCGACGTACTGGCCTACGCCTGCGGGCGCGAGGCGGCCGCGGCCCGGGCCCGCCGGGGCTGAACGGCCCCAGGGCTGATCGACGTCGGGCCGGCAGCCGATCGACGCAAGGTCGGTACATTCAGCCCTACGGCCGCCCCGGCCTGCCCTCGTAAGGTGAACGCGACCAACGGGGACGGAACGAGAGGCAGGGCGCGATGCCGGACCAGGCATTGTCGACGGGGGACAGGGCATCGGTTGCCGCCCCCGCCGTACGGATCGAAGGGCTGTGGAAGCGCTTCGGCGAACAGATCGCGGTCGCGGGGATCGATCTCGAACTGCCCGCGGGGCAGTTCATCGGTCTCGTCGGACCGAACGGGGCCGGCAAGACCACCACGCTGTCGATGGTGACCGGGCTGCTGCGCCCGGACCAGGGCCGGGTCGAGGTCGCCGGACATGACGTATGGCAGGACCCGGTTCAGGTGAAATCCCGGATCGGAGTGCTGCCGGAGGGGCTGCGCCTCTTCGAGCGGCTGTCCGGTCGGGAACTGCTCGGCTACATGGGTCGGTTGCGCGGGGTGCCGGGCCCCGAGACCGACAAGCGCGCGACGCAGCTGCTGGAGGTCCTCGACCTCGCGGGCTCGCAGCACAAGCTGGTCGTGGACTACTCGACCGGCATGCGCAAGAAGATCGGCCTGGCGGCGGCGCTGCTGCACAACCCCGAAGTGCTCTTCCTCGACGAACCGTTCGAGGGGGTGGACCCGGTGTCGGCGCAGACCATCCGCAGGGTGCTGGAACGTTACACCGCGTCCGGCGCCACGGTCGTCTTCTCCTCGCACGTGATGGAGCTCGTCGAGTCGCTGTGCGACTGGGTCGCGGTCATGGCGGCCGGGCAGATCCGCGCCGCGGGCCCGCTGGACACCGTGCGCGGCAGCGCGCCCAGCCTCCAGAGCGCCTTCCTCGAACTCGTCGGCGCCCAGGGGGTCGACACGGGCGAATCCCTGGACTGGCTCGGCGGCGGGGCGGGCTCGCGATGAGTGCCGCCGCTCCCGCCACCGGGGCGGAGGCCGGCCTCACTGCGGTCTTCGTCCGGCTCAAGCTGTCCCTGCTGCGCAACGGCCTCAAGGGCTCGTCGAAGCGGAAGGCCGCCTACATCAGCACGCTGGTGCTGGCGCTCGGCGTCGGCGTGCTCCAGATGATCGGCCTGGCCGTGCTGCACGGGAACGCGCACGCGGGCACCGTCGTGGTGCTGCTCGCCGCGATCCTGGCCCTGCTCTGGTCCGTGATGCCGCTGTTCTTCCCGACCGGGGACGAGACCCTCGACCCGACCCGGCTGGTGATGCTGCCGCTGCGGCCGCGGCCGCTGGTGCGGGCCCTGCTGGCGTCCTCGCTCGTCGGCATCGGGCCGCTCTTCACGCTGTGCCTCGCCGTCGGCTCGGTGACCGCGGTGGCCCAGGGCCCGGCGGGCATCGCCGCCGCCGTCCTCGGCGTGCCGCTGCTGCTGCTCGGCTGCGTCGCCCTGGCGCGGGCGGTGGCCACCGCCAACGTCCGGCTGCTGACCAGCCGCAAGGGCCGCGACCTGGCCGTGCTCAGCGGACTGCTGATCGCGGTCGTCGCCCAGTTCGCCAACTTCGCCAGCCAGCGCCTCTTCCAGGCCGGCGGGCTGGCCACCCTGGAACCCGTCGAGGCCGTGGTGCGGTGGCTGCCGCCCGCGACGGCGGTCGGCATGGTCGACTCGGCGAGCCGGGGCGCGTACGCCGTCGCCGCGGCCCAGCTCGCGCTGACCGTCGGCGCGATCGGCGCGTTGCTGTGGTTCTGGGAGCGCAGCCTGACGAAGCTGATGGTGACCCCGGACGGCTCCACCATCGGGGCGGCCGACTCGGGCAAGAAGCGCGGCTCCGGTGCGGGCGCCGGCGGCTGGTCCCCGCTGCCGGACGGGCGCACCGGCGCGGTCGTCCAGCGCGCCCTGCGCTACGCCGTCCGCGACCCCAAGACCAAGGCCGCCTGGCTGAGCTCGCTGGCCATCGGCCTGATCATCCCGGTCGCCAACGCGCTCCAAGGGCACGGCTCGGTCTACCTCGCCTGCTTCGGCGCGGGCATGCTGGGTGTCCAGATGTACAACCAGTTCGGGCAGGACACCTCGGCGTTCTGGATGGTCGCCCAGACCATTTCCACCCCGCGCGAGGCCTACGCCGAAATGCGCGCCCGGGCCCTCGCACTGGCCCTGGTCACCGTCCCGTACACGGTGCTCGTGACCGTGGTGACGGCGGCGATGGTGGGCGACTGGGCCGCCCTGCCGGAGGTCGTCGGGCTCGCCCTGGGGCTGCTGGGCGCGATGCTGTGCTCGGGGGCGCTGGCCTCGGCCCGCTTCCCGTACTCCATCCCGACCGACGGCGCGTTCAAGAACGTCGCCCCGGGCCAGGCCAGCCTCGCCTGGATCGGCATCTTCCTCGGCCTGGTCTCCTCGGCCCTGCTGTGCGCACCGCTGATCGTGCTCGCGGCCTGGCTGCACCTGGCGGACCACCAGGACGCCACCTGGCTGCTGCTCCCGCTGGGCATCGCCTGGGGCACCCTGATCACCTGGTCGGGCCTCCGCCTGGCCGCCCCCACGGTAGCCCGCCGCATCCCGGAAATCCTGACAGCAGTAAGCAAGGGCTGACCCTGACCCCCGGCCAATTCCAGCCCGTCCGGCGCTTGAGGACCGGGTCCGGCCCCCATCCAGCCCGTCCGGCGTTTGAGGACCGGGTCCGGGCGGAGCCCGGGGAACGGAGGAAGGGCGGGGCGGGGCAGCTCCGCGCAGCGGCACCCCGCCCCGCCCCCGCACCCAGCCCCCGCACCCCGCGCCCAGAACCTGGCCCCCCGGCACGCAGCCCGCAACCCGGACCTCAGGCCGAGGCCGTGACCCCGTCCAGGAACGGCTCCAACGCCGCCCGCCAGGCCCCCGGCTGGTCGTAGTGGAGGTAGTGACCGGCATCGGGGATCTCCGCGTACTGCCCGGCCGGCAGCACCCGCACCATCTCCTGCGCCTCGGCCCGCCCCAACTCCCCGTCCAACCCCCGCACCACCAGCGTCGGGCAGCGGACCTGCGCCAGCTCCTCCCAGTGCGCGTCGTGCACCCACGTCTCCCGGGCGGTGAGCATCTGCCGGCGGGAGAAGAGCGGGCGCCACCCGTCGGACGCCTGGTGCATCACCTCGGCGAAGAAGGCGCCGCGGCCGGGATCGGGCCGCTCCACCCGGGGATCGTCCTCGCCGAACCAACGGCGCGCGGCGTCCTGCGTGGGGAAGGGCAACGGCCAGCGGTGGAACCACTCCTCCCACTCCCGCTGCGAGGCGGCCCCGAGCGCGGAGGCCCGCATGTCGCAGATGACGAGGGCCTCGACGAGGTCGGGGCGGCGGGCGGCGAGCTGCCACGCGGTGAGGGCGCCCATGGAATGGCCGACGAGGGTGACGGGGGCCAGGCCGAGCTGCTCGACCACGGCTTCGGCATCGGCCACGAAGGCCTCGCGGGCGAAGGCGGTCGGGATGTCCGGACCGTTGGCCAGACGCTCGCTCTGGCCGTGTCCGCGTTGATCGAGGGCGACGACGCGGCGCCGCTCGCCGAGCCAGCGGGCGGTTCCGGCCCAGTGGAAGGCCCGGCCCATCAGCCCGTGGAGTAAGAGGACCCCGGAGCCGGACCCCGGGCCGCAGCCTTCGGCCGGGGCACCGGGGGAGGCGGGTTCCCGGAACTCCCAGGCCGCCAGGCGTACGCCGTCGGACCCCGTTACATCGAAGCGCTGTACCACCGCAGATGCACCCCCTTCGCTCCCCACCAGACTATCGAACCCGCATTCGAAGACAGCCTTCTCGACGGCAACACCACTCTTTCGAATGACCTTGCTCAAGGATTGGCCGCCGCTGCCGAGGGGAGATCTTCAACGGGAGGCGGGCCGCTCGGGGAAGACGGTCCGAGGGGATGACCTTGAGAGCTCGGGGCTCCGGGTCAAACAGGGGAGGACCGGTCCCGGCGCCGCGAGGCGCCGGGACCGTCCACACCGCAAGCGTCAGTCCGTACCGGCGGTAGGGACGGTCACCGCTTGGCCACGAACACGTGCGAGGCGACTTCCGCCTCCAGCTCGGCGGCCTCGCCGCCACTGCCGACCAGCACTCCCCCCGGGGACTCGGTGACGCTGACGACCGAGCCGGGCTGCACGCCCGCCCGCCGCAGCGTGTACATGAGCTGGGCGTCCGTCTGGATCGGCTCGCCGATCCGGCGCACGACCACGGTCTTGCCGTCGACGCCCGGGTCCAGCTCCGCCAGGCTCACCATGGTGTCGTCGAGGAAGGGATCGGCCTCGGCCTTCTCGCCCAGCTCCTCCAGCCCCGGGATCGGGTTGCCGTACGGCGACTCGGTCGGGTGGCGCAGCAGCTCCAGCACCCGCCGCTCCACCGCTTCGCTCATCACGTGCTCCCAGCGGCAGGCCTCGGCGTGCACCTGCTCCCATTCGAGCCCGATGACGTCGACGAGGAGACACTCGGCCAACCGGTGCTTGCGCATCACGCGCGTGGCCAGCCGGCGTCCCTCCTCCGTCAGCTCCAGGTGCCGGTCGCTGGCGACGGCCACCAGGCCGTCGCGCTCCATGCGTGCCACCGTTTGGCTGACCGTCGGGCCGCTCTGGTCGAGCCGCTCCGCAATTCGGGCGCGCATGGGGACCACGCCTTCCTCTTCCAGCTCGAGGATGGTGCGGAGATACATCTCCGTGGTATCGATCAGTCCGGACATTCGTGCCCCTCGGGATATCGTGCGCTGGCCCTGCACCCAATTCTGACGCATCGGGCCGACAACCGTTCCGTGCTGGAGGTCAAGGCCCGTCCTGGACCGCTCCCGGGGCTTTCGCCCCTGGATTGACGACGGTATTGACACGCCCTTGGTCCAGACCGCACGGTGAGCGGCGGACACGGACGCACCCCACCTCTGGAAGGGCCCCTCAGCGCATGAGCGAGAGCAAGCTGGCCGGTCAGTTCATCGATGCCGCCATCGGCCTCCTGGAACGGGTGCGGGACGAGGAAGGGTCGAACATCGCCGAGGCCGGCGCCGTGATCGCCGAGGCGGTCGCGGCCGGGAACCGGCTCTTCGCCTTCGGCGCCGGGCACTCCTCCCTCCCCGCCCAGGACGTGGTCTACCGGGCCGGCGGACTCGCCCTGATGAACTTCCTCGCCGTCCCCGGCACCGCCGGGATCGACGTCATGCCCGCGACCCTCGGCAGCGCGCTGGAGCGGGTGGACGGCCTGGCCGGGGCGGTCCTGGACAGCAGCCCGGCCGCGGACGGCGACGTCCTGGTGATCATCTCCCTCTCCGGGCGCAACGCGCTGCCCGTCGAGATGGCGATGAACGCGCGGGCCATCGGGCTCAAGGTGATCGGCGTGACCTCGGTGGCCTACGCGACCGAGACCCGCTCGCGGCACGTCTCGGGCACCTTCCTCAGGGACCACTGCGACATCGTCCTCGACAGCAAGATCGCGGTCGGTGACGCCGAGCTGAGCCTGGCGGGGATCGACGCGCCCTTCGCCCCGGCGTCCACGGTCGTGACCAGCGCGATCATGCAGGCGGTCATGGCCGCCGCGGCGGGTGACCTCGCCGCCCGCGGCGTCGAGCCGCCGCTGCTGCGCTCGGGCAACGTCGACGGCGGGCACGAGTGGAACGGCCGCGTGATGCAGGAGTACGGCGACCGGATCTTCTTCCGCCACTAGGACCTGCCCTCCACCCCTACGCCGCCGACGTCGACAGCGCCAGGTCCGTGGCCACGCGCGAGGCGACCTCTTCGGCGTAGGCGGCGTCCGCGCGGTCGAACGGCGGGCGCGAGGGGCCGCGCAGGAACGTCAGGATCCCCAGGCTCCGGCCCCGGCTGCGCAGGACCACGCACAGCGCGTGCGCCGCGCCCTGGGGCCACCGGCGGGCCGTGAGCCAGCCCTCGGCCGCGGCGCCGCCCGGCGCACTGGCCCGGACCGAGCCGATCCGGTCCAGCGCCTGGAGCGCCGGGTGCCCCGGCTCGTAGCGGACCGGGATCGCCCCCGGCCCCGGTAGCAGCGGGCCCGCGGCGGGCACCGCCCCGGACGGGGACACGGGCGAGCGGACCAGCCGCGCCCCGTCCGCGGCCAGTACGTCGATCAGCGCGTGGTCCGCGAAGCCGGCCAGCGCGAACTCCAGCCGGACCGCCGCCGCCTCCGCCGCCTCCTCGCACTCCCCCGCCGCCCGGCCCGCCCGGTGCAGCTGCTGGGAACGGAAGCGCAGCTGCGCGGTGTCCAGCTCCGCCTGCCGGGCCTCGGTGATGTCCTGGAACAGCCAGCCGACCCCCAGCGGCACCGGCTCCTCCGCGAGCGGCGAGGCCAGGCGCAGGAAGCCACTGCGCCAGCAGCGCCGGCGGACGCCGGCGGCCGTGCGCACGGAGACCCACAGCTCCACGGGCCCGGGCGGCGGCCCCTCGGCCAGGACGTGCTGGAGCGCGCCCTCCAGCTCCTCCACGCCCTGCGCGAGCAGCTCCCCGAGCGGCCGTCCCAGCAAGGCGGTCCGCCCCGATCCGAAGGCGGCGGCCGCCTGCGCGTTGACCACGGCGGGCCGCAGGTCGACGTCGACGAGGACGACCCCCCACGAGGCGTCGTCCATCAGGGCTTCGCTGAGCGCGATGGAGCGTTCCAGGTCGATCTGCGCGTGCACCTCGCTGAAGGCGCAGTACACCCCGGCCGGTTTTCCGTCCGCGCCCGGCACTCCGGCCGACTGGGTCCGTACGAGCACCCGCCCGCCGTCCTTGGTGAGCAGGGCGAACTCGTGCACCTGGCGGCCGGGCACGTCCTGCGCGCCCATCAGCCTGGCCTCGACGTCCTGCGCGTCGGCGGCCCGCGCCGCCCATCCGGCGAATCCGCGCCGCCCCACCGCCTCGGCGGCCGACCAGCCCAGGATCCGCTCGGCCTCGCGGTTCCAGTGGGTGATCACGCCGTCGGCATCGAACGCGCAGAGCGCCGCGTCCATCCCGTCCAGCAGTGCGGCGAGCAGATCGTCAGTGGTCTCGCTACGTCCGGAAGCACTCACCTGGGACCCCCTGCAGGTGTTCGCGTGTGCGGCACGTCAGATCATTGAACTGGAACGTGACGCAGCCCACACCTGATTCCCCGGATTCCCCCCGAATTAAATCGCTTGAGCGTCGTGCGGGGCCGTCCTAGGCTCTGCCGTACACGAGAAGGGAGGTGGTTCCGGAAATGTCTGGCAACCGGACGCGTGAGGTGACTGCGGGCTGACGCCCGCTGTCGTACGCACCCAAGCAGTGCAGTGCCGACAGGTTCGTCGGCGCCAATCCCAAGCAGTCACCCGACCCGCGGGCTCGCCGGTACGTCCGGCCGGCTCCTCTCACTGCAGGAGAGGAACCCGAGCCCGCGGGTCGCCTGCTGTCCCCGTCCGGTCGGGCGGGGACCGCCCTTCAGGGGCAGAGCCGCTCGACGCGCCACTTCTCGCCGTCGCGGACGTACTTCAACCGGTCGTGCAGGCGGTTCTCGTGGCCCTGCCAGAACTCCACCTCCTGCGGCACCACCCGCACCCCGCCCCACTCCGGCGGCACCGGCACCTGCTCCCCCTCCGGGTACCGCTGCGCCAGCTCCGCGTAACGGCGGTCCAGCTCGGCGCGCGAGGAGATCACCCGGGACTGGTCGCTGGCCCAGGCACCCAGCTGCGAGCCGTGCGGGCGCGAGCGGAAGTACGCGGCGGTCTCGTCCCGGCCGATCCGCAGCGCGCTGCCGGTCACCAGGACCTGCCGGGCGATCGGGTGCCACGGGAAGAGCAGGCCCGCGTGCGGGTTCTCGGCCAGCTCCCGGCCCTTGCGCGAGCCGTAGTTGGTGAAGAAGACGAAGCCGCGCTCGTCGAACTGCTTGAGCAGCACCGTGCGGGAGCTGGGCCGCCCGTCGGGGGTGGCGGTCGAGACGACCATCGCGTTCGGCTCGAACAGGCTCGCGTCGGCAGCCTGCCGGAACCACTGCGCGAACTGCTCCATGGGGTCCGCGGCGAGGCCGTCCTCGGCGAGGATCTCCGAGCGGTACTGCATCCGCATGAGGGCGGGGTCAAGATCCTTGTCTGTCACCCCGCCATCCTGCCGCAGGACGTCTTGCGGGGGTGTGCCGTATGTCACGCTTCCGCAGGCCATCCGGAACGGACAAAATCTTGGGGCCGGTCCGCTGGTCCACCCGAGGGTGACCATCGGCCCTGCCGGGCATCAACGGGGATGACCGCGCCGGACCGCGAATCACGCCGGGAGCCGCGCGTGTTCGCATCTATCTGAGGAGCCGCCTGATGTCCGACTTCGTACCCGGGCTCGAAGGGGTCGTCGCGTTCGAGACCGAGATCGCCGAGCCCGACAAGGAGGGCGGATCGCTCCGCTACCGGGGTGTCGACATCGAAGACCTGGTCGGTCACGTGTCCTTCGGGAACGTCTGGGGACTGCTGGTCGACGGTGCGTTCAACCCGGGGCTGCCCGCCGCCGAGCCCTTCCCGATCCCGGTGCACTCCGGGGACATCCGCGTCGACGTGCAGTCCGCGCTCGCGATGCTGGCGCCGGTGTGGGGCCTGAAGCCGCTGCTGGACATCGACGAGCGGACCGCCCGTGACGACCTCGCGCGCGCGGCCGTGATGGCCCTGTCGTACGTCGCCCAGTCCGCCCGCGGCCAGGGCCGGCCGATGGTCCCGCAGAGCGAGATCGACAAGGCCGAGTCCGTCGTCGAACGCTTCATGATCCGCTGGCGGGGCGAGCCCGACCCCAAGCACGTCAAGGCCGTCGACGCGTACTGGACCTCGGCCGCCGAACACGGCATGAACGCCTCCACCTTCACCGCCCGGGTCATCGCGTCCACCGGCGCCGACGTCGCGGCCGCGCTGTCGGGCGCCGTCGGCGCCATGTCCGGGCCGCTGCACGGCGGTGCGCCGTCGCGGGTGCTGGGCATGATCGAGGAGATCGAGCGCAGCGGCGACGCCGTGGCGTACGTGAAGAAGGCCCTGGACAAGGGCGAGCGGCTGATGGGCTTCGGTCACCGCGTCTACCGCGCCGAGGACCCGCGCGCCCGCGTGCTGCGCCGGACGGCCAAGGAGCTGGACGCGCCGCGCTACGAGGTGGCGGCGGCGCTGGAGAAGGCCGCGCTGGAGGAGCTGCACGCGCGGCGCCCCGACCGGGTGCTCGCGACCAACGTGGAGTTCTGGGCGGCGATCATGCTGGACTTCGCGGAGGTCCCGGCGCACATGTTCACCTCGATGTTCACCTGCGCCCGCACCGCCGGATGGTCCGCGCACATCCTGGAGCAGAAGCGCACCGGCCGCCTGGTCCGCCCGTCGGCGCGCTACGTGGGCCCGGGCACCCGGGAGCCCCGGGCCATCGAGGGCTACGCCGACATCGCCCGCTAGCGGGCAGATCGCCCGACCCGCCCCGCCACCGCCCCGGGTCAGTCCCGGGGCGGGCCGAGGGCGGTGTCGAGGATGGCCGCCCACTGCGTGACCACCCGGGCCCGGCGGGCGGTGTCGTCGGTCAGGACGTTCGCCAGGCCCAGCCCGCGCGCCATGTCCAGGAACCCCTGGACGCTCTCGCGCACCCCGGGCACGGACTCGTCGGCGCCCAGCAGCTCCACGGCGATGCGGTGGGTCTCGCGCCCGACCCGCGCCTCCAGTTCGACGACCGGGGGCCGCAGCTGCTCCTCGTTGGAGGCGGCCACCCACAGCTGGAGCGCGGCCCGGAAGAGCGCGCCCGTGTAGAGGTCCACCACGGCGTGGACCACCTCGGCGCGCGGCGCCGGGCCCGCCTGGAACAGCTCGCGCAGGGCGGTGGACCGCTCCTCGGCGACGTACTGGACGGCGGCGGTGAACAGCGCCTCGCGGGTGGGGAAGTGGTGCTGGGCCGCGCCCCTGGAGACGCCCGCCCGTTCGGCGACGACGGCGACGGTGGAGCCGGCCCAGCCGTGCTCGGCCAGGCAGGACACGGCCGCTTCCAGGAGGTGGCGGCGGGTGACCCGGCTGCGGGCCTGCTTGGGTCCCGCGGGCCGGCGCGGACCGCTGTGCTGCGGGTCGGTCAGAACGTCCACGACGGGTCCCGGCGCTCGAAGAGGGCGGTGATGCCCTCGCGGGCCTCCGCGGAGCCGAAGAGGCTCGCGGACAGCGCGGTCAGCCGCTCGCCGTCCCGCTCCAGCGCTGCCCGTACGGGTGCGGTGACCAGTGCCTTCGATGCGGCGAGGCCCTGCGGCGAGGCCCTGCGCAGGCCCGCCAGGACCGGTTCGAGGGCCTGGTCGACGTCATCGGCGTGCAGGGTGAGCAGGCCGATCCGGGCCGCCTCGGCCGGTCCGAAGCGCTCGGCGGTCAGGAAGTAGCGGGCCGCGGCCCGCGGGTCGAGCCGGGGCAGCAGCGGGATCGAGATCACCGCCGGGGCCAGGCCCAGATGGCTCTCGGTGAAGGCGTACGAGGACTGCGGCCCGGCGGCGGCGATGTCGCAGGCCCCGAGCAGCCCGAGGCCACCGGCCCGGACGTGGCCGGTTACCCGGGCCACGACCGGTGTGGGCAGTTCGGCCAGCTCGCGCAGCAGGGCGAGGAAGTCCTCGGGCGCGAAGGGGTTCTTCAGGTCCGCACCGGCGCAGAAGGTGGTGCCGGTGTGGGTGAGGACGATGGCCCGGACCGCCGGGTCCGCACCCGCCGCGGCGAGGGCCGCGCGCAGCTCGCCGACGAGTTCCGCGGAGAGCGCGTTGCGGTTGCCCGGCGAGTCGAGCGTGAGGGTGGTGATGCCGCTGGCGTGCGCGGATCCGACGATCGGGGTCATGTCCGTTCCTCCGGCCGTTCCGTTCTAGTAGGACTTGGGCAGGCCCAGGGTCTGGTGCGAGACGAAGTTGAGGATCATCTCGCGGCTGACGGGTGCGATACGGGCCACCCGGGAGGCGGTGATGAGGGAGGCGAGTCCGTATTCGCGGGTGAGGCCGTTGCCGCCCAGGGTGTGGACGGACTGGTCCACCGCCCGCACGCAGGCCTCGCCGGCAGCGTACTTGGCCATGTTGGCCGCCTCGCCTGCGCCCATGTCGTCGCCGGCGTCGTAGAGGTGGGCGGCCTTCTGCATCATCAGGCGGGCCAGCTCCAGCTCGATGTGGGCGGCCGCCAGGGGGTGGGCGACGGCCTGGTGGGCGCCGATGGGCTCCTTCCACACCTGTCGGGTCTTGGCGTAGTCGACCGCCTTGGCCAGGGCGTAGCGGCCCATGCCGATGGCGAAGGCGGCCGTCATGACGCGTTCGGGGTTGAGTCCGGCGAAGAGCTGGAGCAGGCCCGCGTCCTCGTCGCCGACCAGGGCCCCGGCGGGCAGCCGCACCTCGTCCAGGACCAGTTCGAACTGCTTCTCGGCAGCCTGGAGTTCCATGTCTATGACCGAACGGGTGAAGCCGGGGGTGTCGCGGTCCACGATGAACAGGCAGGGCTTGAGGCGTCCGGTGCGGGCGTCCTCGGTGCGCCCGACGATGAGGGTGGCGTCGACGATGTCCACGCCGGAGATGAAGACCTTGCGCCCGGACAGCACCCAGTCGTCGCCGTCGCGCCGTGCGGTGGTGGTGATGCGGTGGGAGTTGGATCCGGCATCGGGCTCGGTGATCCCGAAGGCCATGGTCCGGCTGCCGTCGGCGAGGCCGGGGAGCCAGGCCCGCTTCTGCTCTTCGGTGCCGAAGCGGGCGATGACCGTGCCGCAGATGGCGGGCGAGACCACCATCATCAGCAGCGGGCAGCCCGCGGCGCCCAGCTCTTCGAGCACGATGGAGAGTTCGGCGATGCCTCCGCCGCCGCCGCCGTACTCCTCGGGGAGGTTGACCCCGAGGTAGCCGAGCTTGGCGGCGTCGGCCCACAGCTCGTCGGGGTGGCCGCCCTCGCGGGCCACCCGGGCGAGGTACTCGCGACCGTAGCGCTGCCCGAGGGCGGCGACGGCCGCGCGCAGGGTCCGGTGTTCTGCTGATTCCACAACGGCGTTGCTCATGCGGGCGGTTCCTCCTGGACGACGGCGAGCAGGGCGCCGAATTCGACCTGGCGGCCGAGGGCGGCGTGGAGCGCGGTGAGCGTGCCGGAGGCGGGCGAGACGATGCGGTGCTCCATCTTCATGGCCTCCAGCCAGAGCAGGGGCTGCCCGGCGGTGACGGCGGAGCCGGTGGCGAGGCCCTCGGCGATCCGTACGACGGTGCCGGGCATGGGGGCGAGCAGGGATCCCGGTTCGGTGCGGTCCTGGGGTTCGGTGAAGCGGGGTCGCCGGGTCAGGGTGTGCGCGCCGAGCGGTGAATCGACGTACACCTCGGGACTGTTCGATTCGTGTTTCACGTGGAACACCCGGTGGACGCCGTCGACTTCGAGGGTGACCGACCCGGGTCCGGCGGCCACGACGCGGACGCCCGGCTGGTCCACGAGCTGCGGGGGCCCGTTGCGGGCCGGACGGTAGCGGACCTCGTACGTCGTCCCGTCCACGGTGTAGCTGCGGCTCTGCGGCTGGGACGGCACGTTGCGCCAGCCGCCGAGCCGGCCGGCGAGCGGAGCTGCGGCGGCGGGGGCGGCCTCCGCGAGGGCGGCGGCGAGGGCCGCCCGAGCGGCGTCCGGGGCCGCCGCGGTGAGCTCGGCGAGGTGGCGTTCGTAGAATCCGGTGTCGAGGCGCGCGGCGGTGAACTCCGGGTGGCGCAGCGAACGCACCAGCAGGTCCCGGTTGGTGGTCAGCCCGTGGATGCGGGCCCGGGCCAGGGCGCGGGTGAGCGCGCGGACGGCTTCGGCGCGGGTGGGGGCGTGGGCGATGACCTTGGCGAGCATCGGGTCGTAGTGCACGCCGACGGTGTCGCCGTCGGCGAAGCCCGTGTCGATCCGGATCCCGTCCCCGGGCACGGACAGGGTGTGCAGGACCCCGGCCTGCGGGCGCCAGTCCCGGGCCGGGTCCTCCGCGTACAGCCGGGCCTCGACGGCGTGGCCCTCGGCCCGCGGCGGGTCCAGGGGCAGCGCCCGGCCTTCGGCGATGCGCAGTTGGAGGGCGACGAGGTCGATGCCGAAGACGGCTTCGGTGACGGGGTGTTCCACCTGGAGGCGGGTGTTCATCTCCAGGAAGTACGGGCGGCCGTCGGCGGTGACGAGGAACTCGACGGTGCCCGCGCCCTGGTAGGACACCGCGCGGGCGGCGGCGACGGCGGCTTCGCGCAAGGTGGCGCGCAGGCTCTCGGGGAGGGCGGGGGCCGGGGCCTCCTCGATGACCTTCTGGTGGCGGCGCTGGAGGGAGCAGTCCCGGGTGCCCAGTGCCCAGACGGTGCCGTGGGCGTCGGCGAGGACCTGTACCTCCACGTGCCGGCCGCGCTCGACGTAGGGCTCCGCGAAGACCTCGCCGTCGCCGAAGGCGGACCGGGCCTCCGCGGCGGCGGCTTCGAGCTCCTCCTTCAGGGAGTCGAGGTCGCGGACGACCCGCATGCCCCGGCCGCCGCCTCCCGCGGCGGCCTTGAGGAGCAGCGGCAGGTCCGCGGTGGTGGCCGCGGCCGGGTCGACCGGGTCGAGCAGGGGGACCCCGGCGGCGCGCATCAGCTCCTTGGCACGGGTCTTGGAGGCCATGGCCTCGATCGCCTCGGGCGGCGGCCCGATCCAGAGCAGCCCGGCGGCGCGCACGGCCCGGGCGAAGTCGGCGTTCTCGGAGAGGAACCCGTACCCGGGGTGTACGGCGTCGGCGCCGGCGGCGAGGGCCGCCCGTACGAGGAGTTCACCGCGCAGGTAGGTCTCGGCGGGGGCGGCCCCGGGCAGCCGGACGGCCGCGTCGGCCTCCCGCACGTGCAGGGCCCCGGCGTCGGGGTCGGCGTACACGGCGACGGTGTCGAGGCCCAGGGCGCGGGCGGTGCGGAAGATCCGCACGGCGATCTCCCCGCGGTTGGCGACGAGCAGCGAGCCGATCGTCTTGGGCGCCGCGAGGTCGGCGGCCGCGTGGTCGGACGCGGTGGGCTCGGGTGAGGTGGTCATGTGGGGGCTCACATCCGGAAGATGCCGAAGCCGCCACGGGCGCCCTCGACGGGGGCGTTGTGGACGGCCGAGAGGCACAGGCCGAGGATGGTGCGGGTGTCGCGCGGGTCGATGACCCCGTCGTCGTACAGCCGCCCGGACAGGAACATCGGCAGGGACTCCGACTCGATCTGCTGCTCCACGAAGGCCCGCATCCCGGCGTCGGCCTCGTCGTCGTACGGCTGCCCCTTCGCGGCGGCCGAGGCGCGCGCGACGATCGACAGCACGCCCGCGAGCTGCTGCGGTCCCATCACCGCGGACTTCGCGCTGGGCCAGGCGAAGAGGAAGCGGGGGTCGTAGGCCCGCCCGCACATGCCGTAGTGCCCCGCGCCGTAGGAGGCGCCGATGAGGACCGACAGGTGCGGGACCTTCGAGTTGGACACCGCGTTGATCATCATCGAGCCGTGCTTGATGATCCCGCCCTGCTCGTACTCCTTGCCGACCATGTAGCCGGTGGTGTTGTGCAGGAAGAGGAGCGGGATGTCGCGCTGGTTGGCGAGCTGGATGAACTGGGCGGCCTTCTGCGACTCGGCGCTGAACAACACGCCCTGGGCGTTGGCGAGGATGCCGATCGGGTAGCCGTGCAGGCTCGCCCAGCCGGTGACCAGGCTGGTCCCGTACAGCGGTTTGAACTCGTCGAAGTCGGAGCCGTCGACCAGCCGGGCGATGACCTCGCGCGGGTCGAAGGGGGTCTTGAGGTCGGACGGCACGATGCCGAGCAGGTCCTCGGCGTCGTACAGCGGTTCCTGCGCCGCCGGCGGCTCCGGCCGCGCCTTGCGGTGATTGAGGCGGGCCACGATCCGTCGGGCCCGGCGGATCGCGTCCTCCTCGTCGACGGCGTAGTAGTCGGCGAGGCCCGAGGTGCGGGCGTGCATGTCGGCGCCGCCGAGGGACTCGTCGTCGCTCTCCTCGCCGGTCGCCATCTTGACCAGCGGCGGGCCGCCGAGGAAGACCTTCGACCGGTCCTTGATCATCACGGTGTGGTCGGACATCCCCGGGATGTAGGCCCCGCCCGCCGTGGAGTTGCCGAAGACGACGGCCACGGTGGGGATCCCCTCGGCGGAGAGCCGGGTGATGTCCCGGAAGATCGCCCCGCCGGGGATGAAGATCTCCTTCTGGGACGGGAGGTCGGCGCCGCCGGACTCGACCAGGCTGATGCAGGGCAGCCGGTTGGCGCGCGCGATCTCGTTGGCCCGCAGCGCCTTCTTCAGGGTCCACGGGTTGGAGGCACCGCCGCGCACCGTCGGGTCGTTGGCGGTGACCAGGCATTCGACGCCCTCGACCACACCGATCCCGGTCACCATCGAGGCACCCACCGGGTAGTCGCTGCCCCAGGCCGCGAGCGGGGACAGCTCCAGGAACGGGGTGTCCGGGTCGAGGAGCAGCTCGATCCGCTCCCGGGCGAGCAGCTTGCCGCGCGCCCGGTGCCGGGCCGTGTACTTCTCGCCGCCGCCCGCGAGCGCCTTGGCGTGCTCGGTGTCGAGGGCCTCGATGCGTTCCAGGGCGGCGGCCCGGTGGGCCAGGTGGTCGGGGTCGCGGGTGTCGACGCTGGTGCCGAGCCGGGTCATGGGCGGCTCACCTCCGAAGGGGGTGCGAGAGGGGGGAGAAGGCTGACGGGGACGTCCAGGTGGCGGGCGCGCAGCCATTCGCCGAGCGCCTTGGCCTGCGGGTCGAAGCGGTGCCCGGAGGCGACGCCGTCGCCGAGGATGCCGGTGACGACGAAGTTCAGCGCGCGCAGGTTCGGCAGGTCGTGCCGGGTGACCGGCAGGGTGCGGGTCTCGGGGAGCAGCTCCCGGAACAGGTCGACGGTGAGGGTGCTCCGCAACCAGTCCCAGGCGTCCGCGCTCTGCGCCCAGACGCCGACGTTCGCGTCCCCTCCCTTGTCCCCGCTGCGGGCCCCGGCCACCAGCCCGAGGGGCGCGCGGCGGGTGGCGACCCGCCCCGCGGGGGTTCCCGGGGGAGCCGGGTCGGGCGGGGCAGGCAGTGGCGGCAGCGGGGAGGCCGGCGGCGCCGCGGGGCCGGGCGCCGGGATGGCCAGGCGGCTGCCGTCCGGGAGGACCGCGATGTGGGGGACGGTGGCCGCGGGCAGCTGCCCGGAGCTGAACACCCCGTACGGCTGGGCCGGTCCGGGCGGGGCCGTCACGTGGAACCCCGGGTAGCTGCCGAGGGCCAGCTCGATCGCCGCCGAGGTCAGGGCCCGCCCGACCCGGTCGGCCGAGGGGTCCCGGACCACCAGCCGCAGCATCGCGCTCGCCGCTTCCTGGGTCGGCGCGTCCGCGTGATCGGTACGGGCGAGGGTCCAGCCGACGTCGGCCACGCCCTCCAGCACCCCGGCCAGCTGCGCGCGTACGAGCGCCGCCTTCGCCTCGATGTCGAGGCCGGTCAGGACGAAGACCACCTCGTTGCGCCAGCCCCCGATCCGGGTGACGCCGGTCTTCAGGGTCGCCGGCGGTGCCTCGCCCCGCACCCCGCTGATCCTGACCCGGTCCGGGCCCACCTCGCGCAGCCGCACGGTGTCGAGGCGGGCCGTCACGTCGGGGCCGAGGTAGCGGGCGCCCTGGGTCTCGTAGAGCAGCTGCGCGGTGACGGTGCCGGTGGTCACCGCGCCGCCCGTGCCCGGGTGTTTGGTGAGCGTGCAGGAGCCGTCCGACTCGATCTCGGCGAGCGGGAAACCGGGGCGGGCCATGGCCGCGTGGCGGGTGAAGAAGGAGTAGTTGCCGCCGGTCGCCTGGGTCCCGCACTCCAGGACGTGCCCGGCGACCACCGCTCCCGCCAGCCGGTCGTGGTCCCCCGGCGACCAGTCGAACCACCAGGCGGCGGGGCCGCTGACGAGCGCCGCGTCGGTCACCCGGCCGGTGACGACGACGTCCGCGCCCGCCCGCAGGCAGGCCGCGATCCCGGCGCCGCCGAGGTAGGCGTTCGCGGTCAGCACCCCTTCGGCGTAGGGCATCACGTCATCGCCCTCGACGTGCGCGACGCGCACCGGCACGCCGGTCTTCGCGGCCAGTTCGCGCACGGCGTCCGCGAGGCCGGCCGGGTTGAGGCCGCCCGCGTTGGCGACGATCCGCACGCCCCGCTCGTGCGCGAGGCCGAGGCCCTCCTCCAACTGGCGCAGGAAGGTCTTCGCATAGCCGAGGCCCGGGTCCCTGAGCCGGTCGCGGCCGAGGATCAGCATGGTCAGCTCGGCGAGGTAGTCCCCGGTCAGGACGTCCAGCTCACCGCCGGTCAGCATCTCGCGCACCGCCGAGAACCGGTCGCCGTAGAAGCCGGACGCGTTGCCGATGCGCAGGGCGCGCCGCGCGCCGCTCACGCGAGGCCGCCGCCCGGCTCGCGGCCGGGACCGGCCGGGCCCGCGAAGGCCTGCGCGATGTCGAGCCACCGCTCGGCGTCGGCGCCCAGCGCCCGTACGTCGAGGTCGGCGCGGTGCGCCCGCTGGGTCACCAGCAGGCAGAAGTCGAGCGCGGAACCGGTGACGCGCTGCGGGGCGTCCGGAGGGCCGTACGTCCATGCGCCCGCCCCGTCGGGGGCGGTCAGCTCCACCCGGAACTCCTCGGTGGGAGCGGGCAGTCCGCGCACCGCGAAGGCGTAGTCGCGGGCCCGCACGCCGATCCGGGCGACGTGCCGCAGCCGGTCGGTGGGCGTGCGGCGCGCCCCGAGCGCGTCGGCGACGTCCTGGCCGTGCGCCCAGGTCTCCATCAGCCGGGCGCTGGCCATCGAGGCGGCCTTCATGGGCGGCCCGTACCAGGGGAAGCGCGTGTCGGGCGAGGCCGCGGCGAGCGCCCGGTCCAGGGCGGCGCGCCCGGCCCGCCAGGTGCTCAGCAGCTCCGCGGGCGCGAGCGCGGCCCCTTCGGCCGCGCCGTCGTCGACGAACCGGTCCGGTGCGGCGAAGGCGGCCGCGACCATCTCCGCGAAACCGTCGGCGTCGGTGAGCGCCAGCAGCGCCGCCCGGTCGGTCCACGCCAGGTGGGCGATCTGGTGGGCGATGCTCCAGCCGGCGGCGGGGGTGGCCGCGGCCCAGCCGGGGTCGGACAGCTCGGCGACGAGGAGGTCCAGCTCACGGCCCTCCTCGCGGAGATCGACGTACACCGCTGCTGCGGCGTGTTCGGTGGCGGCGGACGACGGCTCGGGCACGGTGCGCTCCCTCGGGACCCCAGGACACGGCTGTGGGGGAAGCGTGGCAGCGCACGACAAAACAATCAAGCATGCTTGCATTATTTGTCCGGAGCACGCCCCCTTCAGGAACGGAAGGTGACCGCAGGGGAGTTGACGCCCTCCAGGGCGTCCAAGCGGCGCAGGCACTGCCGCCGCTGCACCACCGACAGGCCCGCCACCGCACCGCCCAGCAGGAGCCAGCCGGCCGGTCCCGCCGCCATGACCGCACCGGTGAGCAGGAGCGGCCCGGCGGACTTCTGGATGGACTGGGCCATGCCGGCCACGCCCAGGTAGGCCGCCCTGGACTCCGGCGGGGCGAGGGAGACGGCCAGCTCCCAGGAGCTGACCGAACGGATCAACTCGGCCGCGGTGACCAGCATCGCGGCGGCGAGCAGGGCGAGCGAGGCGCTCCACGCCCCGCCGCCGGTGGCG
The DNA here is from genome assembly GCF_044759975.1 of Streptomyces sp. NPDC098789. Classification (NCBI taxonomy): domain Bacteria; kingdom Bacillati; phylum Actinomycetota; class Actinomycetes; order Kitasatosporales; family Streptomycetaceae; genus Streptomyces; species Streptomyces sp. NPDC098789. Next base: position 193,187 of record NZ_JBIWAJ010000013.1, on the reverse strand, counting down.
GTCGCCAGCACGACGCAGCAGCCGAGCAGGGTGGCGCCGTAGAGGAGCGCCACCCCGGCGGCCCGGCGCGGCCCCCGCACCCGGGCCGACACGTGCAGTTGGAGGATGACGACGAGCACGGTGTTGATCGCCAGGAAGGCCGGGACCACGGCGTGCGGCGCCGAGGTGTGGTCCACCAGCCACAGCGGCAGGCCGACGTTCAGGATCGAGTCGTCGAGGCTCATCGGGATGTCCAGCAGGACGAACCGCAGATAGCCGCGATCGCGCCACGGACTGGCGGGGGCGGCCGGCTCGGCGCCCTCGGCGCCCTCGACGCCCTTGGACCGGGCCACGACGTGGGCGCGGGCCCGGGGCTCGCGGGTGCGCCGCACGAGGGCGGCGGCCAGGACGAACGACAGCGCGTTGGCGAGGATCAGGGCGGCGTACGCCCCGCGCGTCCCGACGGCGAGGCCGAGCGCCGCGATCCCCGCGCCCACCGCGTACCCGGCGTTCGCCGCGCTGCGCGAGAGGGCCTGGTACTCCGCGCGCCGCTCGCCCGCGACGCGCGTGGCGAAGAGCATCTCCAGCGTCTTGGCCGCCCGGTCGCCCAGGTAGGTGACCGCGACGACGACCAACAGCACGTCGAAACGCGTGCACACCAGCATCAGACACAGGGTCGCCAACCGCAGGAGGTGGCACCCGATCAGCAGCGCCCGTACGGAGAAGCGCCCGGCCAGCCGTCCCGCCAACGGCGACCCGGCGATCCCCGCCACCCCGGCCACCCCCAGCAGCAGGCCGAGCTGCCGGCCGTCGAAGCCGACGACGAACGTGAAGTACAGGACCGAGGAGGCGGCCCAGACCCCCGACCCGGTGCGGTCCAACAACTGGGCGAACAGCATGATCCGCGCGTCCCGCCCACCCGGCGGCCGACGCAACCGCGACCACAGCCCGGCTCGGGGATCGTCCCCTGACTCGGCCCCCATCGCACGCCCTCCACTCACCCCGAAAGTCTCTCGACATCAAGAGACCCGACGCCCGCAGCCTGCCGGACACCTATCTCGACGTCAAGATACTTTCGCGGGGTGGGGGTGAGTGTGGGGGTGGGGGGCTGGGGGTGGGGCGGTGGTGGGCGCGGCTTCGCCGCGGTGGGCGGGTGCTTCGGCGGGGCGGGGTCGGTGGGGTTCCGGGGGCTGCCCGTCAGTTCAACTGTCTCTCCGTGGGGCCGTGACCTGTCAAGGGCGCTCCCTGCGGTCGCGTCGCTGCGCGATGGCCTACGGCCACCCTTGACAGCCCCCGTCCCCACGGAAAGCCAAGAACTGTCGGGCGGCCCCCGGGGGAAGGCAGGGGGGACCTGATCCTGTGCGACTGGATTCCGGACAATGAGGCAGCGGCCCTGAGTACGGCCTTGCCGCGCCCTCCGGGCGAACAGCAACAGACGACAAGCCACAAGCGACAAGCCACAAGAACGCCCTCAGATCGCTACGCGCTTCTCCGAGAGAAGCGTCAGCGGGCTGATTTGGGCTGGTGGGGGGGGTGGTGAGTGGTGCGGGAGGGTGGATGCTCGGCCCCACCGAGCAGGAGTCGGGTCAGGAGGCGGTGGGGACTCCATACCCCTCCAATATGCCCCTTTTGTTGGCATTTGGAGCCCTCGTGTGAGGGGTGGACGGCTTCAGACCCGCCCATTACTCGGCCTCGCCGAGTAACCACCCCGAGCAGCCCCCGGCAGGCACCCAACAGCCCTCATCGGCCCCCCACCAACCCCCACCAGCCCCTATGCAGCCCCCACCAACCTCCACCAGCCCTCACCAGCCCACAACACCCCGCAGACGCTTCTCTCGGAGAAGCGCGTAGCGATCTGAGCGCGTGCTTGTCGCTTGTCGCTTGTCGTCTGTTGCTGTTCGCCCGGAGGGCGCGGCAGGGCCGCACTCGGAGCCTCCGGCCCATGCGCCCATAACTGGGCCGTGGAGGATCCGGTCCCCCATGCCTTCCCCCGGGGGCCGCCCGACAGTTCTTGGCTTTCCGTGACGGGGTGGCCTGTCAAGGGTGGCCGTAGGCCATCGCGCAGCGACGCGACGAAGGAGCGCCCTTGACAGGTCGCCCCGGCGCGGAGAGACAGTTGAACTGACGGGCAGCCCCCGGAACCCCACCGACCCCGCCCCACCCGAAGCACCCGCCCACCACGACAAAGCCGCGCACACCCCGACCCCGCCCACCCGAAGCACCCGCCCACCACAGCAAAGCCGCCCCCACCCCGACCCCGCCCCCCCAGCCAAAGGCGATCGCGGCGGAGCCGCGTTATCCCCGCTTGCGGGCCGTTTGGGCGCGGACCGCGCCCATGCTCGCCGCGATCACCAGGGCGATCGCGAGGGCGTCCAGTGCGGAGAGGGCCTGGTGCAGGATCAGGAAGCCCGCGGTCGCGGCGATGGCCGGCTCCAGGCTCATCAGGATCGCGAAGGTGGGCGCCGGCAGGCGCCGTAGGGCCAGCATCTCCAGCGTGTACGGCAGCACCGAGGACATCACCGCGACCCCGACGCCGAGCGCCAGCGTGCTGGGGACGAGCAGGGCCGGGCCCGCCTCGATGATGCCGAGCGGCAGCGACAGCACCGCCGCGACCGCCATCGCCAGGGCGAGGCCGTCGGCCTGCGGGAAGCGGCGGCCCGTACGGGCGCTGAAGACGATGTACGCCGCCCACATCGCGCCCGCGCCCAGCGCGAACGCGGCCCCGACGAGGTCGAGCGAGCCGAAGCCGCCGCCCCCGCCGTGGCCGGAGAGCAGCACGATGCCCGCGAGGGCCAGCCCCGCCCACAGCAGGTTCACCAACCGCCGCGAGACGATCACGGACAGCGCGAGCGGCCCGAGCACCTCCAGGGTGACGGCCGGGCCGAGCGGGATCCGGTCCACCGCCTGGTAGAACAGCCCGTTCATGGCCGCCATCGTGATCCCGAAGACCACCACCGTGGTCCAGTCGGCGCGCGCGTACCCGCGCACCTTGGGCCGGCAGATCAGCAGCAGCACGATCGCGGCGGCCGCCAGTCGCAGCGTGACCACGCCCGCCGCGCCCGCGCGCGGCATGATCATGACCGCCAGGGCCGCTCCGAACTGCACCGAGAGCCCGGCCGAGACGACCAGCGCGACCGGCCCGAACCGGCTCGTACCGCCCGCGGGCGCGGGCGTCGAGGGGGTGGCGGAGGCGGCGGGCGTCGAGGATGCGGAGGGGGCCGGGGCGGGCGCGGGGGAAGGTGCGGACATCTCTCCAGGCTAAGGGGTTGGTAAGGAGTCTGGCTCTATGTGTTTCCTTACAACCGTGTTTCTCACCTCCGCGTCCCGTCCCTCACAGCCCCTCCGCCAGGAGTTCCGCCAGGTGCAGCGCCCGCTGCCCGCCCAGTTGGGCGATCTGGGTGCGACAGGAGTAGCCGTCCGCGAGGACCGCGGTTCCCGCGTCCGCCGCGCGCAGCGCCGGGAGCAGCTGTTCCTCGGCGCAGGCCACCGACACCTCGTGGTGGCCCGGCTCGAAGCCGAAGTTTCCCGCCAGCCCGCAGCAGCCGCCGCTGAGCCCGCCGGTCAGCCCGGCCCGCTCGCGCAGTCGGCGCTCCGCGCCGTCGCCGAGGACGGCGTGCTGGTGGCAGTGGGTCTGCCCGACCACCGCGCGGTCCAGCCGGGGCGGCCGCCATCGCGGGGCGCGCTCCTCCAGCACCTGCGCGAAGGTCCGTACCGACGCGGCCAGCCGGGCCGCCCGCGGGTCGTCCGGGAGCAGTGCGGGCAGGTCGGTGCGCAGCGCCGCCGCGCAGCTGGGTTCCAGGACGACGACGGGGGCCCGTACGCCGCCCCCCTCGCCCGCCGCACCCGGCCCACCCACCGGATCCACCGCGTCCAAGGTGCGCCGCAGCACCGCGCGCGCCCGGTCGAGGCGGCCCGTGGACACGTACGTGAGCCCGCAGCAGAGCGCCGTCGAGCGGCCGCCGGCCCGGGACACCCGTAGCCCCGCCGCCTCCAGGACCCGTACGGCGGCCCGCCCGACCTGCGGGGACAGGTGTTCCGTGAAGGTGTCGGGCCACAGCAGCACCTCCGGGCCGTCCACCCCCGGAGCGAATGGCTCCCGCCACTCCCGGCCGAACGGCGCCCGCGCCAGCCGCGGCAGCGACCGTTCCCGGGCCAGCCCCGGCACCGGCACCACCCGCCCGACCGCGTTGACCAGCGGGGCGGCGCGCAGCGCGGCGATGAGGCGCAGCCACTGCGGGAGCCCGCCCATCGTGTAGTGGGCCAGCGGTCGGATCCGGCCCGCCCAGTGCCGGTGCAGGAACTCGCTCTTGTAGGCGGCCATGTCCACACCCACCGGGCAGTCGCTGCGGCACCCCTTGCAGCCGAGGCACAGGTCGAGGGCCTCGTGCACCTCGGCCGAGCGCCACCCGTCCGTGACGATCTCGCCGGCCAGCATCTCGTGCAGCAGCCGGGCCCGGCCGCGCGTGGAGTGCCGCTCCTCCCCCGTCACCCGGTACGAGGGGCACATCACGTCCGCGGCGGGCCCGGTGGACCGGCACTTCGCGACCCCCACGCACCGGGCGACCTCCCGGGCGAGCCCGCCTTCGGGCCCGGGCGCGGCCCCCTCCCCCAGCGGCAGCACCGCGAAGCGCAGGTTCTCGTCCAGTCGGGCCGGGCGGGCGAGCATGCCGGGGTTCATGCCGCCGGCCGGGTCCCACACGTCCTTGTACGCGCCGAAGAGGCGGACCAGCTCCGGTCCGTACATCCGGGGCAGCAGTTCGGCGCGCGCCTGGCCGTCGCCGTGCTCCCCCGACAGCGAGCCGCCGTGGGAGACGACCAGGTCGGCGAGCTCCTCGGAGAAGGTCCGGAAGCGGGCCACGCCCGCCGCGGAGACCAGGTCGAAGTCGATGCGGACGTGCACGCACCCCTCGCCGAAGTGCCCGTACGGCGTTCCGCGCAGCCCGTGCGCGGCGAGCAGGGCCCGGAACTCGCGCAGGTAGGCGCCGAGCCGGGCGGGCGGGACCGCGCAGTCCTCCCAGCCGGGCCAGGCCATCCGTCCGTCCGGCCCCCGCGTCGCCGTGCCCGCGGCGTCCTCGCGGATCCGCCACAGCGCGCGCTGTCCGGCCGGGTCGGCGATCACGCGCGCGTCCAGCGCGTCGGCGGCCCGTACGGTCTCGCGCGCGGCGCCCGCGTCCCGCGCCTCCACGAACAGCCAGGCGCCCCCGCGCGGCAGCGATCCGGCCTCCGCGTCCCCCACCAGGTCCGCCGCCATCCCCTCCACGGTCAGCGGTCCCAGCGGCAGCAGCCCCGCGGCCGCGTCCGCCGCCGCGCCCTCGTCGGCGTAACCGAGCACCACGAGGACCGGCGCGGGCGGCGCCTCCACCAGGCGCACGACGGCCTCGGTCACCACCCCGAGCGTGCCCTCGCTCCCGCAGAAGGCCCGGGCCAGCCGCACGCCCCGTTCGGGCAGCAGCGCGTCCAGCGCGTAGCCGGAGATCCGGCGCGCGAGGTCGCGGGGCATCCCGGTGCGCAGCGGTTCCAGGTTCTGCGCGACCAGGTCCCGCAGCCCGGTCGGGGCGCCGGCCCAGCCGGTGCCGATCCGGTGCGCGGCGCCCCCGTACGTGGTGACCGCGAGCTCGTGCACGTTGTCGGCGGTGGTGCCCCAGGCCACCGAGTGGGCCCCGCAGGCGTTGTTGCCGATCATGCCGCCGAGGGTGCAGCGGGAGTGGGTGGAGGGGTCCGGTCCGAAGGTCAGGCCGTGCGGGCGCGCCGCGTCCCGGAGCCGGTCGAGGACGAGGCCGGGCTGGACCACCGCCGTCCGCGCGGCCGGGTCCAGCGACACCAGGGCGTTCATGTGCCGGGTGAGGTCGAGCACCACGCCGGTCCCGGTGGCCTGGCCGGCGATGGAGGTCCCGCCGCCGCGCGGGACGACGGGCACGCCCGCGTCGGCGCACACGCGCAGGGCCGCCGCCACGTCCTCGGCGTCGCGCGGGGCGACCACGCCGAGCGGGACGCGGCGGTAGTTGGAGGCGTCCATGGTGGTCAACGCCCGGGCCGCGGCGCCGAAATCCACCTCTCCGCGCAGCTCGACCCGCAATGCCCGCTCAAGATCCCCGGTTCCCGTCACGCGAACACCCTGCCACCGGCCCCGCGCGTCTCACCGGGTGGACGCGCCTCCGAGGGGCGGCCCGGTACCGGATACGCTCCGCTCGTGGCTGAGATCCAGATTCCCGCTGACATCAAGCCCGCCGACGGACGTTTCGGCGCGGGCCCCTCCAAGGTGCGGACGGACGCGCTGGACGCGCTGGCCGCCACCGGTACCTCCCTCCTCGGAACCTCCCACCGACAGGCCCCGGTCAAGAACCTGGTCGGCTCGGTGCGGCGCGGCGTCCGGGACCTCTTCTCCCTCCCCGAGGGCTACGAGGTGATCCTGGGCAACGGCGGCTCCACCGCCTTCTGGGACATCGCGGCCGCCGGTCTGATCGAGCGGAAGTCCCAGCACCTCACCTTCGGCGAGTTCTCGTCCAAGTTCGCGACGGCCGCGAAGCTCGCGCCGTGGCTGGACGCGCCGTCCGTCATCTCCTCCGAGCCGGGGACGCACCCCGAGCCGGTCGCCGAGGCGGGCGTGGACGTGTACGCGTACACGCACAACGAGACCTCGACGGGTGTCGCCGCGCCCATCAAGCGCGTCGCGGGCGCCGACGAGGGTTCACTCGTCCTGGTGGACGCGACCTCGGGCGCCGGCGGCCTGCCGGTGGACATCACCGAGACCGACGTCTACTACTTCGCCCCGCAGAAGTCCTTCGCCTCCGAAGGCGGCCTGTGGCTGGCCGCGTTCTCCCCGGCGGCCCTGGAGCGCGCGGCCCGCGTGCACGCCTCCGGCCGGCACATCCCGGAGTTCTTCTCGCTGCCGACGGCGATCGACAACTCGGTCAAGAACCAGACCTACAACACCCCCGCGCTGTCCACCCTCTTCCTGCTGAACCAGCAGCTGGAGTGGATCAACGGCCAGGGCGGGCTGGACTGGGCGACCTCCCGTACGGCGGCCAGCGCGGCCAACCTGTACGGCTGGGCCGAGGCGTCGAAGTACGCGGAGCCCTTCGTCACGGACGCCTCGAAGCGCTCGTCGGTGATCGGCACGATCGACTTCTCGGACGACATCGACGCGGCCGCGATCGCCAAGGTGCTGCGCGCCAACGGCATCGTGGACACGGAGCCGTACCGCAAGCTGGGCCGCAACCAGCTGCGCGTGGCGATGTTCCCGGCGATCGACCCGGCGGACGTGCTGGCGCTCACCGCCTGCATCGACTTCGTGATCGAGAAGCTCTGACCGCACGGCACGGCACGGCACGGCGCCGCGCCGCGCCGCACGACCCCGCTCACCCGTGAGCCTTCCGGAACCCCCGGTGACGATCCGTCACCGGGGGTTCCGCGTTCGTACGCCCCGCCCCTACGCGACCCCTACGCGCCCCGCCCCGACACCCCGGGACTTTGGTCCCAAAAATCGGGGCAAAGAGCCCGCAAATGGAACATCTCAACCCCCCTGCCGGCCTGCGGATTCACCCCGCGGGACCTTCGGCAGGCCCCCTCCCCGTCCGCCCGGAGTCCTGCAACCAAGCGCCCTGGATGTCGCTCATGTCTGGTGTGCCGGGAAAAACCCCGGCCCGTTCAGGAGGAAATCCCATGCGCAAGGCACTTACCTTCTCGGCGATCGCCCTCGCCTCCTCGATGGCCCTGGCGGTCCCCACCGTCGCCTTCGCCGCCGATGCCGGCCCGACGGCGTCGAGCAGCCCCACCAAGGACGCCCACGCCCCCGGCAAGGACGCCCACGCCGCGCCGGCAGCCCTGAAGCTGTCGACCTCCACCGCCAAGCCGGGCGACTCCATCGCGCTCTCGATGGAGGTGCCGGACGGTTCGACCAACCTCCACATCTCCTCCAAGGCGCTGGACGACGTCAAGATGACCGACGGCCGGGGCGCCACCGCCAAGGTCGCCGAGGTGGCCGCGGGCAACTACGGCGTCTCCCTCACGGGCACGGGCCCCGACGGCCAGAAGATCCAGGCCAGCGCGCAGCTCACCGTCAAGTCCGGCAAGCCCGACCCCAAGCCGCAGCCGTCCACCCTCCAGCTCTCCACCGACTTCGGCCACCCCGGTGACAAGGTCGTCGTCACCCTCAAGACCACCGAGAAGAGCGCCTCCGTCTCCTCGAAGGCCTTCGGCGGCACGGTGAACCTGAAGAACGACGGCAAGGGCACCTGGACCGGCACCGCGACCGTCGCCAAGGACGTGAAGACCGGCTACTACGGCGTCGACGCCTTCGCCGGCGGCAAGAAGTTCGACACGGCCAAGTTCTCCGTCGAGGCCAAGGGCAGCAAGGGCGACCACGACCTGAAGCCCCTGAACCCGAGCGAGCACAAGAAGCCCAAGGGCTCCGTGAACACCGGCCAGGCCCCCGTCGGATACGTCGTCGAGGACACCGCGAACCATGGCTGACCAGCTCCTCCCCCGCCAGGGCGGCCGCGCACGCCGCGCGGCCGCCCTGGCGGGCGCCGCCGGCCTCGCCGCCGTCCTCGTCACCGGCTGCTCCGGCAGCGGCGCCGACACCAAGTCCGCCCCGGCGGGCGCCTCGAACGCCTCGGTCCTGGAGGCGTCGGTACCGGACCACATCAAGATCCCGGACATCAAGGTCGACGCCCCGCTCGACACGGTCGGCCTCGACGCCCAAGGCGTCATGCAGGAACCGGACTTCGCCAAGCCGAAGGACGCGGCCTGGTACAAGGAGGGCCCCACCCCCGGGGAGAAGGGCGCCGCGGCCGTCGTCGGCCACATGGACACCCCGCAGGCCCCCGAGGCCGTCTTCTTCAACCTCAAGCAGCTGAAGAAGGACGAGAAGATCGAGATCCACCGGGGCGACGGCACCACCGCCGTCTTCGCGGTGGACCACGTCGAGACCTACAAGAAGGACGCGTTCCCCACCGACACGGTCTACGGGGACACGCACGGCAAGGCCGAACTGCGCCTGATCACCTGCGGCGGCAAGCTCACCGCGGACCGCCACTGGGACGCCAACGTCGTGGTCTTCGCCCACCTCACGGGCAAGGCGTAGGCCGCGCCGGCCCCCGCGCGACCGGCGCGGCCCGGCGCGACCGGGCCGCCGCGACCGCGATACCTTCGGGGCTTCGGCATTCGATGAATGCGGTACAGCTGGGAGGCAGCGGCGTGAGCGTGCGAGTAACGGCGGCCGAAGGCGGCGTGGACCCCTTCGGGACGGCCCGGCTGCGACGCGGAGTCCTCGATTCCTGGGGCGCGGGCCCGACCCGCTTCCGGGAGGACGCCAACGCCGAGGAGGACCTGGCGCTCGGCGGCTACCGGGACCGGCTCGTCGTCGAGCTGGCCCAGAACGCGGCCGACGCCGCCGCCCGGGCCCACACCACCGGCCGGCTCCGGCTCACCCTGCACTCCGGCGAGGGCGGTCACGGCGTGCTCGCCGTCGCCAACACCGGCGCCCCGCTGGACGCCACCGGCGTGGAGTCCCTGAGCACCCTGCGCGCCTCCGCCAAGCGCGAGGCCGCCGGGGACCGGCCCGGCGAGAGCGCCTGGGACAGCGTCGGCCGCTTCGGCGTCGGCTTCGCGGCCGTCCTCGCCGTCACCGACGAACCCGCCGTCCTCGGCCGGCACGGCGGGGTCCGCTGGTCCCTGGTCGAGGCGCGCGAGTTGGCCCGGGGCGCCTCCCGGGGCAGCCCCGGCCTCGGCGACGAACTGCGCCGCCGCGACGGCCACGTACCGCTGCTGCGGCTGCCGTTGCCCGCCGAGGGCACCGCGCCCGACGGCTACGACACCGTGGTCGTCCTGCCGCTGCGCGACGCGGCCGCCGCCGACCTCGTCGAGCGGCTGCTGGCCGGGATCGACGACGCGCTGCTGCTGACCCTGTCCGGGCTGACCGAGGTGGTCGTGGAGACCCCGGCGGGCGTGCGCACCCTGCGCCGCCGCGCGGAGGGCCCGTACACGGTCATCGAGGACAGCGCCGCCGCCGGTGGCGACGGCGTCCGGCGTTGGCGCACCGTGCGGGACACCGGCGCCATCGCCCCCGAACTCCTCGCCGACCGGCCCGTCGAGGAACGACTGCGGCCCGCCTGGTCCGTCTCCTGGTCCGTGCCCGTCGACACGGACGGCGCGCCCGTGCGCCCGGCCACCGCGCCCGTCGTGCACGCGCCGACCCCCACCGACGAACCCCTCGGCATCCCCGCGCTGCTCATCGCGACCCTGCCGCTGGACACCACCCGCCGCCACCCCGCGCCCGGGCCGCTGACCGACTTCCTGGTGCAGCGCGCCGCCGACGCCTACGCCGCGCTCCTCGGCGCGTGGGAGCCGGTGAGCACCGCCCTGGTCGACCTGGTGCCCGGACCGCTCGGCAAGGGCGAGTTGGACGGCGCGCTGCGGGCCGCCGTGCTGGAGCGGCTGCCCCGGACCGCCTTCCTCGCCCCGGCCGCCGTGCCCGCCGCCGCGCCCGACGCGGATCCGGAGGAGGGCCGGGCCGCGCTGCGCCCCTTCGAGGCCGAGGTGGTGGAGGGCGCGGGCGCCGACACCGTACGGGTCCTGGCCGAGGTGCTGCCGACCCTGCTCCCCGCCGGGTTGGAGCGGCGCGCCGAGCTGCGCACCCTGGGCGTCGGGCGGCTCCCGCTCGGCGACGCCATCGAGCGGATCGCGGGCGCGGACCGGCCGCCGCACTGGTGGTACCGGCTGTACGACACCCTCGCGGGCGTGGACCCCGACCGCCTGTCGGGCCTGCCGGTACCGCTGGCGCCGACCGCCGAAGAGCCCGGGGGCCCCGGCGACCACACCGCGTTCGAGACGCACGACACGTACGACACGCACGACGCGTACGACGCCTTCGGTGGGCCGGAGCGCTCCGCCGCCCCCGGCATCCGCACCGCCATCGGCCCGCGGCACGTCCTGCTCCCCGGCCCCGAGACCCCGGACGGGCTGACCCGGCTCGGCCTCAAGGTGGCCCACCCGGACGCCGCGCACCCGCTGTTGGAGAAGCTGGGCGCGCTGCCCGCGACCCCGCGCGCCGTTCTGGGCACCCCGCAGGTGCGGGCCGCGGTGGCCGCTTCGCTGGATGCGGGCGAGATCTGGGACGAGGACGCGCTCGACCCCGACGAGCTGGCCGACATCGTGCTCGGCCTGATCCGCGGCGCCGCCCTCGCGCCCGGTGACGAACCCTGGCTGGGCGCCCTCGCGCTGCCCGACGAGGACGGCGAGCTCACCCCCGCCGGCGAACTGCTGCTGCCCGACAGCCCGCTGGCCTCGGTGATCCGCGAGGACGAGATCCCGTACGTCGACGGCGAACTGGCCGCGAAGTGGGGGGCGGACACCCTCGCCGCGTGCGGGGTGCTCGCCACCTTCCAGCTGGTGCGGGCCACCGACGTGGTGCTCGACCCGGACGAACTGGAACCGCGCGAGGGCGACTTCGCCGAGCCGGACGACGCGGGGCTGCTGGACGCGGTGGACGTCTGGTGCGAGGACCTGCTCGACCAGCTCCCCGAGACCCCGGTCCCGCCGGTCGCCACCGAGCTGGTCGCCGTACGGGACCTGGACCTGGTCGACGACGACTGCTGGCCGCGCGCGCTGGCCATGCTCGCGCAGCCGCCGCTGCGGGACGCCCTGACCCAACCGGTGCGGGTGTTGCTCCCCGACGGCACCACGCGGTCGGTGCGCTCGTACACCGCGTGGTGGCTGCGCGACCACCCGGTGCTCGACGGCCGCCGCCCGGCCGGGCTGCGCGCGGCGGGCGGGGACCCGCTGCTCGCCGGGCTGTACACGCCGGCCGACGCCACCGGCTTCGAGGACGAGCAGGTCCTGCGGGCGCTGGGCGTACGGACCTCCGTGGCCGCCCTGCTGGAGGAGCCCGGCGGCGCGGCCGAGCTGCTGGGGCGGCTCGGCGACCCGGACCGCGAGGTGAGCGGACACCAACTGCACGCCCTGTACGGGGCGCTGGCGGACCTGGACCCCGAGCAGGTCACGCTGCCCGACGCGCTGCGCGCGGTGGAGGACGGCGAGGTGGTCGTGGTGGACGCGGCCGACGCGCTGGTCGCGGACGCCCCGGACCTGCTCCCGCTGGCCGCGGGCCTGCCGCTGCTGCCGGTGGCTCCGGCGCGGGCGGCCGACCTGGCGGAGCTCTTCCAGGTGCGGCGGCTCTCGGACACGGTGGCCGCGGAGATCGACGCCCCCGGTGAGGAGCACGACGTACCGGAGCCGGTGCGGGTGCTGCTCGGGCCGGCCACGCCTGCGACGTACGTCGAGCACGAGGAGCTGCTCGCGGGCGGGGTCGAGCTGGACTGGCGTCGCACGCCGGACGGCACGGTGCACGCGGCCACGCTGGAGGGGGTGGCGGCCGGTCTCGCCTGGGCGGCGGGCCAGTGGCCGCGCCGCTTCGAAGTCGCCGCCCTCCTGGAGGACCCCTCCCGCACCCCGGAACTGGCCCGCGACCGCTGGTTCGACTGACCCCACGCCTCAATCGCCGGCGGGGCTGGACAATCCAGCCCGCCGGGCGATTGAGGGCCCGCAGCCCGGTGGAGCCTCCGGCGGCGCCTCAAACGCCGGCGAGGCTGAGGGTGACCACCCCCGGGCAATCCAGCCCGCCCGGCGTTTGAGGGCCCGCCGGAGGCCCCACCGGGCCCCAGCCCGGACACCTCATAACGGCAACCGGGCCCGCAGCCCGGTGGGGCCTCCGGCGGCGCCTCAAACGCCGGCGAGGCTGAGGGTGACCACCCCCGGGGCGGTCCAACCCCCGGCGGGGCAATCCAGCCCGCCCGGCGATTGAGGGCCCGCCGGAGGCCCCACCGGGCCACGGCTCGGGCACCCCGTGGCGGCACACGGACCCGGTCCGGGCTAGGCCGGGAAGCGGCGGTCCACCCAGCGGAAGACGAGCTCGATCAGGGCGGAGGCGACCACCGCGATGCCGACGGCGGTCCACGGCATCACCGCCCCCTCCAGCTTCAGCTGGAAGAAGTCCTGGAGCCACGGCACCACCAGGACGATCAGGAAGGCCGCGCCCATCGCACCGACCAGCGCGACCCGCCACCACGTGTACGGCCGGGCGATGATCGCCAGCACCCACATCGAGGTCAGGAAGAGCGCCAGGGTCGCGGCGCTGGTCTCGGCCTTGAGGGAGTCCGGCCCGGTGTAGTGGGCCCGCGCGATCAGGTACGTCACGAAGGTGGCCACGGCCGCGATCGCCCCGCCCGGAATGGCGTACCGCATGACGCGTTTCACGAAGTGCGGCTGCGCCCGCTCCCGGTTCGGCGCCAGGGCCAGGAAGAAGGCCGGGATGCCGATGGTGAGCGTGGACAGCAGGGTCAGGTGGCGCGGCAGGAACGGGTACTCGACCTGGCTGCACACCACCAGGACGGCCAGCAGCACCGAGTAGACCGTCTTGGTCAGGAACAGGGTGGCGACCCGGGTGATGTTGCCGATCACCCGACGCCCCTCGGCCACCACCGAGGGCAGGGTCGCGAAGCTGTTGTTGAGCAGCACGATCTGCGCCACCGCACGGGTCGCCTCGGAGCCCGAGCCCATCGAGACGCCGATGTCGGCGTCCTTGAGCGCGAGGACGTCATTGACCCCGTCGCCCGTCATGGCCACGGTGTGGCCCTTGGACTGGAGGGCCGCGACCATGTCCCGCTTCTGCTGCGGGGTGACCCGGCCGAAGACCGAGTTCTCGTCGAGGACCTTGGCCAGCTCGGCCTGGTCGGTCGGCAGGTTGCGGGCGTCGACGGTGTTCTCGGCGCCCGGCAGGCCCAGCTTGGCCGCGACCGCGCCGACCGAGACCGCGTTGTCGCCGGAGATGACCTTCGTGTGGACGTTCTGCTCGTCGAAGTAGCGCAGGGTGTCGGCGGCGTCGGGGCGCAGCCGCTGCTCCAGCACCACCAGGGCGGTCGGCTTGACGGCGCTGGTGAGCTGCTCGTCGTCCAGCTCGCGGGCGGAGCGGGCGAGCAGCAGGACGCGCAGGCCCTGTTCGTTGAGGTCGTTGATCTCGTCGAGGGCGGGGTCGCCGACGGGCAGCAGGACGTCGGGGGCGCCGAGCAGCCAGGTGGAGTTCTCGCCGTCGCCCTCGCTGAAGCTGGCGCCGCTGTACTTGCGGGCGGAGGAGAAGGGCAGCGACTCGGTGCAGCGCCACTCCTCGCTGTCGGGGTAGGCGTCGATGATGGCCTGGAGGCTGGCGTTGGGCCGCGGGTCGGACTCGCCGAGGGCGCCGAGGACCCTCTTCACGTACGCCGCGTCCGCGCCGCCGAGCGGGCGCAGCTCGGTGACGTCCATGCCGCCCTCGGTGAGGGTGCCGGTCTTGTCGAGGCACACGACGTTCACGCGGGCGAGGCCCTCGATGGCGGGCAGCTCCTGCACCAGGCACTGCTTGCGGCCGAGCCGGATGACGCCGATGGCGAAGGCCACGGAGGTGAGCAGGACCAGCCCCTCGGGGATCATCGGGACGATGCCGCCGACGGTGCGGGCGATGGAGTCCTTGAGGTTGGAGTCCTTGCCGACCAGCTGGCTGATGATCAGGCCGATGGAGGTCGGGATCATCATCCAGGTGACGTACTTGAGGATGGTGGAGATGCCGGTGCGCAGCTCGGAGTGGACGAGCGTGAAGCGGGAGGCCTCTTCGGCCAGCTGGGCGGCGTAGGCCTCGCGGCCCACCTTGGTGGCGGTGAAGGCGCCGCCGCCGGCGACGACGAACGAGCCGGACATCACGGGGTCGCCGGGCTTCTTGAGGACGGGGTCGGCCTCGCCGGTGAGCAGCGATTCGTCGATCTCCAGGCCGTCGGCCTCGCCGGTGACGCCGTCGACGACGACCTTGTCGCCGGGGCCGAGCTCGATGACGTCGCCGAGGACGATCTCGGAGGTGGAGATCTCGGCGGTGGCGCCGTCGCGGCGGACGCTCGGTTTGGCCTCGCCGATGACGGCGAGGCCGTCGAGGGTCTTCTTGGCGCGCAGTTCCTGGATGATGCCGATGCCGGTGTTCGCGATGATCACGAAGCCGAAGAGGCTGTCCTGGATCGGCGCGACGAACAGCATGAT
Source organism: Streptomyces sp. NPDC098789 (assembly GCF_044759975.1). Taxonomy (NCBI): domain Bacteria; kingdom Bacillati; phylum Actinomycetota; class Actinomycetes; order Kitasatosporales; family Streptomycetaceae; genus Streptomyces; species Streptomyces sp. NPDC098789. Next base: position 178,151 of record NZ_JBIWAJ010000013.1, on the reverse strand, counting down.
CACCCAGAGCACGCCGATGATCGCGTTGAACCGGGTGAAGACGTTGGCCCGGACGATGTCCGGGGTGGAGCGCGAGGAGCGCACGGGGACGTCGTTGACCTCACCGCGGGCGACCCGTTCCGCGACCTCGGCGGTGCTCAGGCCGCCGGCCCGGAAGCGCGGTGCGGGCGGCGCCACCGGGTGCACCGGGTCCAGCTCCGCCCCTGCGTCGATGGCGGTGGTGCCGGCGGTGGTGCCGCCCGGCTCCGGCCCGTCGGAATCTATCCTCGCCCGCTGCGTCATGCTTTCGACGGTAAAGGGCCTTCGAACGGTTCACCCGCCGAGCAGTACGAAGATCCGACTTCGGGATGACCCGAATCGTCCCCCGGTACGCCCTTTAACCGGCGGTCTGGTTCCCGGGGGGCTTGACTGCGGCCCCCGACGCCTGTTCGGCCGCCCGGGTCTCGGCCGCCCGGGCAGCCGCGTGGCGCTTGAGGGCCGCGTCGCGGCCGCGGACGTACCAGACGCCGATGAGGCCGAGCACGCCGCCCGCCGCACAGCACCACACCCACCACAGCAGGTCGTGGTCCGCGAACCAGCCGTAGAACGGCAGCTGGACGAGGAAGAGCGCGAACCAGAGGATCGTGCCACCGGTGACGGTCGCGACGATCGGGCCCTCCAGGGGCTCGGGCGCCTCGTGCTGTGCGGTCCATTTCGCCATGTCACCAGTCTATTGGGCGTCGGAGCGGGGCCCACGGCGGGCGCCCGATCACCTCCCGCCCGACTCCCGCCCGACTCCCGATCGCCTCGCGCTCGACTCCCGCTCACCTTCCGGGTCGCCTCCGGGCCGCCGCCACGCCCCTTTCACCCCTTGGCTCTACGCGCGGAGATGGACGCCACAGTTCTCATCTGTTCATACTGAAACGGTTTGCCTATGACGGGTTTCATTCGTATGAACCCACCAAAACGAACCAGTTTGAGGACCGCATGAGCACCTCGGCACCTGCCGCGGCCCCCACTCCGACGCCCACCAACGGCGTCGACCGCTACTTCAAGATCTCGGAGCGCGGTTCCACCGTCGCCCGCGAGATCCGGGGCGGCTTCGCCACCTTCTTCGCGATGGCCTACATCATCGTGCTGAACCCGATCATCCTCGGCAGCGCGAAGGACATGTACGGCCACCAGCTCGACGGCGGCCAGCTGGTCACCGCCACCGTGCTGACCGCGGCCTTCTCCACCCTGCTGATGGGCGTCATCGGCAACGTGCCGATCGCGCTCGCGGCCGGGCTCGGCGTGAACACCGTCGTCGCCCTCCAGCTCGCCCCGCGCATGAGCTGGCCCGACGCGATGGGCATGGTGGTCCTGGCCGGCTTCGTCGTGATGCTGCTGGTCGCCACCGGGCTGCGCGAGCGGGTCATGAACGCCGTGCCGCTGGGCCTGCGCAAGGGCATCGCGATCGGCATCGGCCTCTTCATCATGCTGATCGGCCTGGTCGACTCGGGCTTCATCTCCCGGATGCCCGACCTCGCGCACACCACGGTCCCGCTCCAGCTGGGCAGCAACGGGCACCTGCACGGCTGGCCCGTGCTGATCTTCGTCGTCGGCGTCCTGCTCACCCTGGCGCTGATCATCCGCAAGACGCCCGGCGCGATCCTGATCTCGATCGTCGCCATGACCGTCGTCGCGGTCGTCGTCCAGCTGGTCACCGAGCTGCCGAACGAGGCCTGGGGCCTGACGGTCCCCGAGCTCCCGGGCAACCCGGTGGCCGCGCCCGACTTCGGACTCGTCGGCCAGGTCAGCCTGTTCGGCGGCTTCCACAAGGTCGGGGTGCTGACCGGCGTCCTCTTCGTCTTCACCGTGCTGCTGTCGTGCTTCTTCGACGCGATGGGCACGATCCTCGGCGTCGGCGACGAGGCCAAGCTGATCGACGCGGACGGCAACTTCCCCGGCATCAACCGGGTCCTGCTGATCGACGGCCTCGCCGTCGCCTCCGGCGGAGCGACCTCCTCCTCGGCCACCACCTGCTTCGTGGAGTCCACGGCGGGAGTCGGCGAGGGCGCGCGCACCGGCCTCGCGAACGTGGTGACAGGCGGCCTCTTCACCGTGGCGCTGTTCCTCACGCCGCTCGCCACGATGGTCCCGTCGCAGGCCGCGACCCCCGCCCTGCTGGCGGTCGGCTTCCTGATCCTGGCGGGCTCGGTCAAGGACATCGACTGGAGCGACTTCACCGTCGCCGTCCCCGCCTTCCTGGCGATGACGATGATGCCCTTCACCTACTCGATCACCAACGGCATCGGCATCGGCTTCGTGAGCTTCTGCGTGCTGCGACTGGCGACCGGCCGGGGCCGTGAGGTCCCGGTGGCCATGTACGTCGTGTCGGCGGTGTTCGTCTTCTACTACGCGATGCCCGCCCTGGGCCTCACGTGATCCTCACCTGAGCCCCGCCTCACGTGAGGATCACGTGAGGCCGTAGAACCTCTCCGTCTCGTCGACCGCCACCTTGAAGCGCTCGTCGAAGTCGTCGCGAATGAGCGTCCGGACCACATAGTCCTGGACGCTCATTCCGCGTTTTGAGGCGTGTTCCCGGAGCCGGTCCAGCAGCTCCCCGTCTATCCGCATGCTGAGCACATGAGTCCCCATGCCCACAGGGTCGGGCCACGGGGCGTGGACGCGTGTCACTTTCCGGAGCCGACTCACCCGTACGAGTGACGAAAAGAAGCCGGTGTTCTTTAGCTAGAGTAATGAGTTACTCTAATGAACATGCAAGACCTTTCCCATGGCGACGACGTCGCCGCCGTGAACGACCTCCGGTCCGCCGTGATGCGGCTCGGCCGACGCCTCAAGCACCAGCGCGTCGACGAGTCGCTCAGCCCGACCGAGATGTCGGTCCTCGGCACCCTCGCCCGCTGTGGCCAGGCCACCCCCGGTGAGCTGGCCCGCCGCGAGCACGTACAGCCGCCGTCGATGACCCGCATCGTCGCGCTGCTGGAGGCCAAGGGACTGGTCCGGCTGGAGCCGCACCCCGACGACCGCCGCCAGAAGGTGGTCAGCCAGACCGAGGAAGCCGAGGCGATGCTCGAAGAGAGCCGCCGCAAGCGCAACGCCTTCCTGGCCGGGCTCGCGGCCGAGCTGACCGAGGACGAGTGGGCCAAGCTGCGCGAGGCCGCACCCGTCCTGGAGAAGCTCGCGCACTTGTAATCGAACACGCCAGGAGGCGCACCCTTGAGTACGGGAAACGGAGCAGACTCCGCACCCGGCCACACATCCGCTCCCAACGCCACACCCGCTTCACCCGCTTCACCCGCCGGCACCACCAAGAACTCGATGTTCAGCTCGCTGAAGATCCGCAACTACCGGCTCTTCGCGACGGGACAGGTCGTCTCGAACACCGGCACCTGGATGCAGCGCATCGCCCAGGACTGGCTGGTCCTGTCGCTGACCGGCTCGGCCAGTGCCGTGGGCATCACCATCGCGCTGCAGTTCCTGCCGATGCTGATGTTCGGCCTCTACGGCGGCGTCCTCGCCGACCGGCTGCCCAAGCGGCCGCTGCTGATCGCCACCCAGAGCGCCATGGGCCTGACCGGGATCGCGCTCGCCGCGCTCACCCTCGCGGGACACGTCCAGGTCTGGCACGTCTACCTGGCCGCCTTCCTGCTCGGCCTCGTCACCGTCGTCGACAACCCGGCCCGACAGTCCTTCGTGTCCGAGATGGTCGGACCGGACCAGCTCGGCAACGCCGTCAGTCTGAATTCGGCCAACTTCCAGTCCGCGCGGCTGGTCGGCCCGGCACTGGCCGGCGTGCTGATCACCGCCGTCGGATCCGGCTGGGCCTTCCTGCTGAACGGGCTGTCCTTCGCCGCGCCGATCGCGGGGCTGCTGCTGATGCGGGCGCACGAGCTGCACCGCACGGAGGTCCAGCCGCGGGCCAAGGGCCAGCTGCGGGAGGGCCTGCGCTACGTCGCCGGTCGGCCCGAGCTGATCTGGCCGATCGTGCTGGTCGGCTTCATCGGAACCTTCGGCTTCAACTTCCCGATCTGGTTGTCGGCCTTCACCAGTGACGTCTTCCACGGCGACGCGGGCACGTACGGCCTGTTCAACACGCTGATCGCGGCGGGCTCCCTCGCGGGTGCGCTGCTGGCGGCCCGGCGGGCGCAGTCCCGGCTGCGGGTGCTGGTCGCGGCGGCCGTGCTGTTCTCCGTCCTGGAGATCGTGACCGCCTTCGCGCCGGGGTTCTGGTTGTTCGCGCTGCTCCTGGTGCCGATCGGGATGTTCGGGCTGACGGTCAACGTCACCGCGAACTCCAGCGTCCAGATGACCACCGATCCCGAGATGCGGGGGCGGGTCATGGCGCTGTTCATGATGGTCTTCACCGGGGGTACGCCGGTGGGCGCGCCGCTGGTCGGTTGGGTGACGGACACCTACGGGGCGCGGATCGGCATGGCGGCGGGGGGTGCGGTGGCGCTGGTCGCTGCGCTGGCGATCGGGCTGGTGCTGTCCCGGGTCGGGAACCTCCGGCTCCGCGTGGACCGCCACCACGGCCTGGCCCTGGTCCCCCGCCAGCCCTCCCGAACCCTGGTCCCCGCGGCCTGACCCGGCCCCGGCCCTCGCCCTCAATCGCCGGGCGGGCTGGGATCGGCGCGGCCCCGAGCCCACCCCCGGCACTGCCCTCAATCGCCGGGCGGGCTTGATCAGCCCCGTTCAAGCCCCGCCGGCGTTTGAGGCGCCGCCGGAGGCACCACCGGCCCGCGGCCGCCCCACATGCCTCCGGCGGGCCCTCAAACGCCGGGCAGGCTGGATTTGCCCCCGCCGGGCGGGACCCACCTAAGCCCCGCCCGGGGGTACCTCCCAGCGGTAGCTGGGGAGTTTGAGGCGCCGCCCGGTGGGCCGGGAACGGGGTCGCGCTAAGGTCGGGGGATGAGACTGTTCGCGGCCGTGTTGCCGCCCGCGAGGGCCACCGCGGAGCTGGCGACGGCCGTGCGCGCCGTCTCCGCCGCGCCGGACCTCCGCTGGACCGCACAGGCCGGCTGGCACTACACCCTCGCCTTCATGGGCGAGGTCGGGGAGGAGCTCCTCCCCGACCTCCACGCCCGCCTGGCGCGGGCCGCGGCGAAGTCGGCCCCCTTCACGCTCCGCGTGCACGGCTCGGGCCACTTCGGCGACCGCGCCCTCTGGGCCGGCGCGGCCGGCGGCCTGGACGGCCTGCGGATGCTCGCCGAGGCCGCCGACGCCGCCGCCCGGCGGGCCGGCGTACCCATGGAGCAGCACCACCGCTACACCCCGCACCTGACCCTGGCCCGCAGCTCCGAAGGCACGGACCTGCGCCCGTACACCGAGGCCCTCGCCGGCTTCGAGGGCACGCCGTGGCCGGTGCGCGAGCTGAGCCTGGTGCGCAGCAACCTCACCCCGGCGGACGGGCCCCGCTACGACGTCGTCGGGGCCTGGCCGCTCGGCGGCTGACCCCGACGCGTTAGTCTCAACAGGTGGATCCCAAGACCCGTAACCGTGTGATGGCCGGTGTGCTCGTACTGATGTTCGTCGTCGTGGCGGTGGCCGCCGCCGTCGGACAGTAGGCGGCGGCCACCGCACCCGCCGCTACCAGGCGAAGGCCTCCGGCGAGGCGCCCGGTCCCGGGAAGATCTCGTCGAGGCCGTCCAGCACCTCCTGCGAGAGCTCCAGCTCGACCGCGCGCAGCGCGGAGGCGAGCTGCTCCGGCGTACGCGGCCCGACGATCGGACCGGTGATGCCGGGGCGGGTCAGCAGCCAGGCGAGGGCCACGTCACCCGGCTCCAGGCCGTGCTTGTCGAGCAGGTCCTCGTACGCCTGGACCTGTGCCCGCACCGTGCTGTTGGACAGCGCGTCCGCCGAGCGGCCCGTGGCGCTGCGACCGGATTCCGCGGACTTGCGGATGGCGCCGCCGAGCAGCCCGCCGTGCAGCGGGGACCAGGGGATGACGCCGAGCCCGTACGCCTCGGCGGCCGGGATGACCTCCATCTCGGCGCGCCGCTCGGCCAGGTTGTAGAGGCACTGCTCGGTGACCAGGCCCAGCCGCCCGAGCCGCGCCGCCGCCTCGTTGGCCTGGGCGATCTTCCAACCGGGGAAGTTGGAGGAGCCCGCGTAGAGGATCTTGCCCTGCTGGATCAGGACCTCGACGGCCTGCCAGATCTCCTCGAAGGGGGTGTTCCGGTCGACGTGGTGGAACTGGTAGACGTCGATGTGGTCCGTGTTCAGGCGCTTGAGGCTGGCCTCGACGGCCCGCCGGATGTTCAGCGCCGAGAGCCGGTCGAAGTTCGGCCACGGGTCGCCCTCGGCGGCCATGCTGGCGTAGACCTTGGTGGCGAGGACCGTCTTCTCGCGGCGGCCGCCGCCCTGGGCGAACCAGGTGCCGATGATCTCTTCGGTGCGGCCCTTGTTCTCGCCCCAGCCGTAGACGTTGGCGGTGTCGAAGAAGTTGATCCCGGCTTCGAGCGCGGAATCCATGATCGCGTGGCTTTCCGGCTCCCCGATCTGGGGGCCGAAGTTCATCGTGCCGAGGACAAGTCGGCTGACCTTGAGGCCGGTGCGTCCGAGCTGCGTGTACTTCATGGGGCCCAAGCCAACTGCTTGGAGCGCGCTCGAAGCAAGACCCTTCGGTGAAGGGCGTGTTACAGCGCCCCCGGCACCCCGGCCACCGCGTACGGCGCGCCGATCCCCCAGGCCTGGTGCATGACGGCCGCGAACTCTCCGGCGAGCCGGTGTTCGCCCGAGGCGCTGGGGTGGGTGCCGTCGTAGGTGTCGTGGCTCAGGGCGTAGTCCTGCGGGCGCGCGGCCAGCAGCAGCGGCGAGGCGTCGGTGGAGAGGTCGGCGACGGCCTTGGCGAGCAGCTCGTTGAAGCGGGCCACCTCGCTGGCGAAGGGCGCGTCCACATCGGCGCGGACGTTGGGGATGACGGGGAGCAGCACCATCCGGATGCGGGGGCGTGCGGCCCGGGCCGCGGCGACGAACAGCCGGACGTTGGCGGCGGTCTGCTCGGCGTCCGTGTAGAAGCCGAGGTCGATCAGGCCGAGGGAGACGAGCAGCACGTCCGGCCGGTGCGTGCGGGCGGCGTCGCCGATGAGCGGGACCATGTGCTGCCAGCCCTCGCCCCAGCCGGCCAGGTGGCGGCGGGCGTGGTCGGGGAAGTCGGGGTCGGCGTAGACGTGGCTGGTCGGCGCGTCGGCGCAGGTGTCGTAGACCTCGCTGCGCGGACCGACGATCTCGTGGGGGCCGCCGAAGTGGGCGCTCAGGTGCTGCCACATCCGGTAGCGCCAGGTGAAGTCGCCGGCGCGTCCGATGGTCATGGAGTCGCCGACGAACATGAAACGCATCCGGTCATCATCGCGGATCACCGCCCGGCTGCCCACGTGATGCCGGACACGCGGGTACGCGGGTACGCGCGCGGGCCTGGCAGGCTGGGGGGATGCGCCCGCTCCTGCCTGCCGCCGCCGTCACCACCGCCGTTGCCACCGCCGTCACCGCCTTCGCGGCCCTCGCCGCACTGGCGGCGGGGACGGGCGTCGCGGCCGCCGCCGGGTCACCGGCGCCCGCCCCGGGGTCCTCCTCCTTCACGATCTCGGACCCGCGGATCAAGGAGTCCAGCGGGCTGGCGGCGAGCAAGCTCCATCCGGGGATCTACTGGACGCACAACGACAGCGACGACGGGCCGTACGTGTACGCCGTCGACTCGGCCACGGGCCGCACGGTCGCCCGCGTCACGATGGAGGGCGTCGGCGCCCCGCGCGACGTCGAGGCGATCTCGCTCGGCCCGGACGGGCAGCTCTACGTCGGGGACATCGGCGACAACCTGGGCGGCACCTGGGACCACGTGTGGATCTACCGCTTCCCGGAGCCGGCGCAGCTCGGCGACGTGACGGTCAAGCCGGTGCAGTACACGGTGCGTTATGCGGACGGGCCGCGCAACGCCGAGGCCCTGATGGTCCATCCGGTGACCGGACGCGTGTACATCGCGAGCAAGAGCGAGGACAAGGGCGGCCTGTACGAGGGGCCCGAACACCTGTCGGCGTCGGGGAGCAACGAGTTCCGCCGGGTCGCGGACGTGCCGTGGGTGACGGACGGGGCGTTCTCGCCGGACGGCGGGAGCCTGACGCTGCGCGGGTACTTCTTCGCGCGGACCTTCCCCTGGAAGGACGGCAAGCCGCAGGGCGAGGGCGCCCGGGTGGACGCGCCGTGGCAGGGGCAGGCGGAGTCGGTGACGTACACGCCGGACGGCAGGACGCTGATGTTCGGGTCGGAGGGGGCGAACAGCCGGGTGGTGGCGGTGCCGGTGCCGGGGGCGGCTCCGCCGCCGAAGCCGGGGTCCACGCCGTCGCCCGGGGGGACGCCCGCCACCACGGGGTCGGCGGACGCCCCCGACGGGGGCAACTTCGGCGTCGGGGCGATGGTCCTCCTCGGCGCCACGGCGCTCGTACTGCTGGGCAAGCGGGTCGTCGGCCGGGGCCGCCGCGACGCCTGACCCTGCGGGGTGCGGGGGCCCGGGCAGCGGCGCCTCAAACGCCGGCGAGGCTTGAAGTGGGCCACGCCCAGGACGGCCGGCCAAAATCCAGCCCGCCCGGCGCTTGAGGGCCCGCCGGAGGCACGCGGGACGGCCGCGGCCCGCCGCGCCTCCGGCGGCGCCTCAAACGCCGGGCGGGCTGGAGGGGGCCACGGCTACGCCTTGGGGGCGCGACCCCCCGGCAGCCCGCCCGCGAGCCTGCGGATGCCCTCCGTCAGGTCCGCCGCCGTGGCCGCGGTGGCGGGGTTGAAGCGCCACTGGACCATGACCCCGGTCAGCAGCGCCTGGTAGACCGCCCCCAGCGTCCGTACGTCGTCCTCGTCGAGGTCCTCCTCCGGGATGCCCGTGAACAGGGCGATCAGGCCGCGCCGCCCCTCGCCCTCCGAGGCCGCCAGCATGGCCGCCAGCTCCGGCATCCGGTCCGGGGCGAGCGCGATCTCCGTGCTGGCCGCCCACATCGCCGTGAACTGCTCGTGCCGGCCGAGGATGCCCTCCCAGACCGAGGTGAAGCGGTCCAGCGTGCCGCCCTCCCCCGTCACCTCCGGGGTGACCGCGGCGCCCCAGTCCTCCGCGATCCCGATGAACGCCTGGATCAACAGGGCGTCCTTGGAGCCGTAGTGGTAGCCGATCGAGGCGAGATTGGCGCCGGACGCGCTGACGATGTCCCGCGCGGTCGTGCGCGCGAAACCCTTCGCCAGCAGGCACTTCTTGGCACCTTCGAGCAGATCTTCACGATGTCCCATGCCCCCGAGGATATACGAGCGTTCTATACAGACGTTCCATACATCCGTACTAGACAAGCGTTTATGACGCTTGTACATTGCTGCTCATGACGAACCCCGCAGCACGTCTCGCAGGTCGCCGGGAATGGATCGCCTTCACCGTCCTCCTGCTCCCCCTGCTCCTGGTCTCGATGGACGTCTCCGTCCTCTACTTCGCGATCCCCTCCATCACGCAGGAGCTGGATCCCACGGCGACGCAGCAGCTGTGGATCTTCGACAGCTACGCCTTCGCACTCGCCGGACTGCTCATCACCATGGGTTCGCTCGGTGACCGGATCGGCCGCCGCAAGCTGCTGCTGATCGGCGCCGCCGCCTTCGGCCTCGCCTCCGTCTGCGCCGCCTACGCCACCAGCGCCGAGATGCTCATCGCCGCCCGCGCCCTGCTCGGCATCGGCGGCGCGACCCTGATGCCGTCCACGCTGGGGCTCGTGCGCAACCTCTTCCAGGACGACAAGCAGCGCGGCCGGGCCATCGGCATCTGGTCCGGCGCGATGGCCGGCGGCATCGCCCTCGGCTCGGTGATGAGCGGGCTGATCCTGAACCACTTCTGGTGGGGCTCGGTCTTCCTCATCAACGTCCCCGCGATGCTGCTCCTGCTGGTCCTGGTCCCCGTGCTCGTACCGGAGTTCAAGGACCCCGCCCCCGGCCGCTTCGACCTGCTCAGCGTCCCGCTCTCGATGGCCGCCGTGCTCCCCGTCGTCTACGGCCTCAAGGAGATCGCCGCCGAGGGCTTCGAGCCCCTCTACCTCGGCTGCCTCGCCGCCGGACTGCTCTTCGGGCTCCTCTTCGTCCGCCGCCAGCTCACCCGCGACGACGCCATGATCGGCCGGGACCTCTTCCGGGGCCGCGGCTTCGCCGCCGGGGTCGCCTTCAACACCGTCGCCGCCTTCGCCATGATGGGCTCGGCCTACTTCACCACCCAGTACCTCCAGTCCGTCCTCGGCATGGGCACCCTGGAAGCCGCCCTGTGGTCCCTGGCCCCCTCGGTCGCCGTCGGCGTCGCCGCCCCCGCCTCCACCGCGCTCGGCCAGAAGTACGGCCGCCCCGTCGTCATCGCCGGCGGGCTCGTCATCGGCGCCGCCGGATTCGCCGTCCTCGCCCTCACCGGCACCGACTCGCTGTGGCTGCTGCTGACCGGCGCCGCCGTCCTCGCCTCCGGCATGGTCACCGTGATGGCGCTCGTCTCCGACATGGCCCTCGCCTCGGCCCCCGCCGAGAAGGCCGGTTCCGCCGCCTCGGTCCTGGAGACCGGCAGCGAGTTCGGCGGGGCGCTCGGCATGGCCCTGATGGGCAGCCTCGGCACCGCCGTCTACCGCGGCGACCTGACCGACGCGCAGCCCGCCGTACGGGAGACCCTCGGCGGGGCCGCCGCGGTCGCCCACCAGATCGGCGGTGCGGCCGGGGAGACCGTACTGGCCGCCGCCCGCGCAGCCTTCGTCCACGGCATGCACACCGCCTCCTACGGCGCCACCGCCCTGCTGCTGGTCGCCGCGGTCATCGCGGTGACCCGGGTCCGGCGCACCGAGGCCGGCCGGGCGGCACAGCCGGAGCACCCCCCGGTCCTCGCCGGCTGAGGGGCGCGGGGAGAACGGATGAAGGGGCCCGGGGTCTCCCCGGGCCCTTCCCGCGTAACCTGCCGCTATGGATCAGGACATGGTGGGGATGACCGGGCGGGTCACCGGCACGGTGGGGCCCGGACTCGTGGGCGAGGTCATCGTCCGGATCCGGGGCGGCGCGGAGCACTTCCTGGCCCACCCGGCGCTGAACGAGCGGGAGTCGATCCCCGTCGGCACGGTGGTCACGGTGGTCGAACACCTGCCGCCGCGCACGGTGTACGTCACGGCCGCCTACGTCAGCTGACCCTCTCTTGACCTGCGCCTGACCTCCCGCCGCCCCTCCGCCGACCCACTGGCGAGCGCCGCGGCGGCCGGCCTCCGCGGCGTTGCGTATCAAGATTGCGACAAGGACCCGCTCGCGTCTTCACGCCAAACGGCGACGGGCGCAGACTCGCCCTCATCGGTGCCGCAACGGCACTGCACTAAGGGGGCGTTTGCCGATGGCTATCGGCGTCGTGGCGGGACTCGTTCTCGCCGCACTACTCGTTCTGATCGGCCTCTTCAAGCTCATGTGGCGGGTGGCCGAGCCGAACGAAGCACTTGTCATCTCCGGCTCCACGCACAAGACCGAGGGTCTCGGCGAGGGCATGGGCTTCCGGATCGTCACCGGCCGCGGCACGCTCGTCCTGCCCGGCGTCCAGGCGGTCCGGAAACTGTCCCTGGACCTGAACGAGACCCAGCTGCTGGTGGACTGCGTGACCCACCAGGGCATCCCGCTCAAGGTCAAGGGCGTGGTGATCTTCAAGGTCGGGGACGACATGGTCTCGATCGCGAACGCGGCACGGCGTTTCCTGGACCAGCAGAAGATGATCCCGGAGCGCGTGCACATCGTGTTCGCCGGTCACCTGCGCTCCATCGTCGGCGGGCTGACGGTCGAGGACATGATCCGCGACCGCGAGAAGCTGACCGGCCAGACCCGGGCGGCCTGCGGCAGCGAGATGGAGAAGCTCGGCCTGATCGTCGACTCGCTCCAGATCCACGAGATCGAGGACCCGACCGGCTACATCAAGAACCTCGCGATGCCGCACGCGGCCGCCGTCCAGCGGGACGCGCGGATCGCCCAGGCCGACGCGAACCTGCTGGCGACCGAGGCCGAACAGGCCGCCTTCGCCCGCATGTCGGAGGCCACCCGGGACAGCGAGATCCTCCAGGCGGGCTACCAGGCCGAGCGGGACAAGGCCGCGGCCTCCTCCCGCCAGGCCGGTCCGCTCGCGGACGCCGCCGCCCGCCAGGAGGTCGTCGTCCAGGAGACCCGGGTCGCCGAGCTGGAGGCCAACCGGCGCGAGCAGCAGCTCCAGGCGGACGTGCGCAAGCCCGCCGACGCCAAGGCCTACGAGCAGCGCACGCTCGCCGAGGCCGACCGCGACTCCCGGATCTCGGCCGCCCAGGCCAAGGCCCAGGAGACCGAGCTCGCGGCAGCCGCCGAGGCCACCCGGGTCAAGACGGCGGCCGCCGCCGAGGCCGAGGCCATCGAGGCCCGCGGTCTGGCGGCGGCGAAGGCCACCCGGGCCACCGGTGAGGCCGAGGCCGCGGCGACGCAGGCCAAGGGCCTCGCGGACGCCGAGTGGGCGCGGGCCAGGGGCCTGGCGGAGGCGGACGCGGCGAAGGCCAAGGGTCTCGCCGAGGCCGAGTCCATCAAGGCGCGCGCGGCGGCCCTGGCCGAGAACCAGGAGGCCGTGGTCGCCCAGCAGCTCGCCGAGAACTGGCCCAAGATCGTGGAGGCGGGCGCGAGCGCCTTCGGCAACGTCGAGCACATGGTGCTGCTGAACGGCGCCGAGGGCATGTCGGAGATGTTCGCGAAGGCCCTCACGATGGGCGGCACCGGACTGGGCCTCGCGCGCCAGCTGCTGTCGTCGATGAACCAGGCGCCGAACGCCCAGGGCGGTGCGACGGGCAGTGCGACGGGCGGTGCGACGAGTGCGGTGACGGGCAGTGCGACGGACGCGGTGACGGGCGCCCCGAAGACGTTCGTACCGGCGCCGGGCGCCCCCTCGGCGAACGGCGTCCAGCCGATCCCGATCACCGAGGACGAGCGGGCGTGACCCACGGCCCGGGGGGCGGCGGGCCCGCGCCCGCCGCCCACCGGGCCCGGGCCGTTCATCGGGGGGCCCGCTCCCCCGCGGCCGACTCGTCCAGCCGGTACTGCTCGCTGTCCGCGCGGTAGCCGTACAGCTCCGCGTAGCGGCCCCAGTCGGTGGCCGTCTCCAACTGCTGCTCCAGTTGCTCGCTCGTGTAGTGGTGCGCCAACAGGTCCCGGAAGAAGCCCGCCCGCTGGGTGCCGCCACCCGAGCGGCGCAGGGTCGTGGTGATCAGGTGGACCAGCGGGGCCTCCATCGCGCCCTGCGCGAAGAGCTCCTTGGACTCCTGTACGTCGGCCCCCGCGAAGGCGATCCCGCGCGGGGTCAGCACCAGGTGCAGGTCCCGTACCTCGGCCAGCCCGAGCAGTTCCAGACCGTCCACCAGGGGCAGTACGTCGTCCACCTCCAGCCCCAGCTCGTCCGCGAGGTCCGCCAGGTCCTCGCTGTTGTCGCGGCCGCGCTGGAGCACGATCTCGGCGAGGCCCGCCATGCCGTCCACGCTGGCCGCCGGGAGCGGGGTGTTCGCGGGGGTCCGGCGCGCGGGCGGGGCGGCCGGGGCGGCCGCCTTCGCGGTCCGCCCGGTCATCACCGCGTACACCGCGTCGACCACCCGCTCGAACTCGGGCGCCGTCCGGTCGCGCGGCCGCTCCAGCGCCACCTCGAAGGTCTCCTTGATCGTGCCGTAGGGACGCGAGCCGAGGACGACCACCCGGTCCGCCATCAGTACGGCCTCCTCGATGTTGTGCGTCACCAGCACCACGGCCTTCGCCGGGAAACGGCCCGAGACCCACAGCTCCATCAGTTCGCCGCGCAGGTTCTCGGCGGTCAGCACGTCCAGCGCGGAGAACGGCTCGTCCATCATCAGCACGTCCGGCTCGACCACCAGCGCGCGGGCGAAGCCGACGCGCTGGCGCATGCCGCCGCTCAGCTCCTTCGGGTAGGCCGACTCGAAGCCGTCCAGACCGATCAGGTCGATGGCCTCCACCGCCTGACGGGCCCGGGCCGCACGGTCCACGCCCTTGGCCTCCAGGCCGAGTTCCACGTTCTGCTGGACCGTCAGCCAGGGCAGCAGCGCGAAGGTCTGGAAGACCATCGCGGTGCCCGGATTGGCCCCGCGCAGCTCCTCGCCCCGGTAGGTGACCGCGCCCGAGCTGACCGGGACCAGCCCGGCCAGGCAGCGCAGCAGGGTGGACTTGCCGCTGCCGGACTTGCCGAGCAGGGCGACGATCTCGCCCTCGTGGATGTCGAGGTCGATGCCGCCGAGCACGGGCAGTTCGCCGTCGGCGCCGGCGTAGGACTTGGTGAGCCCGGCGGCCCGCAGGATGGTCGGCGGGGACGTCGGCGAGGGCGTCGGCGAGGGCGTCGGCGAGGGCGTCGGCAGCGTCATGGCGGGGTCCTCACATCGAGTAGCGGCGTTCGGCGAGGGCGTAGAGCGGCCGCCAGAAGAGCCGGTTGAGCCCGACGACGTAGAGGCTCATCACCGCGATCCCGGCGATCAGCTTCGGGAAGTCACCCGCCTCGGTGGCGTGGAAGATGTACGCGCCCAGGCCCGTCGCCGTCAGCGTGGTGCCCGCGAAGGTGACCACCTCGCCGACGATCGAGGCGTTCCAGGCGCCTCCGGAGGCGGTGATGCCGCCGGTGACGTACGCGGGGAAGACGGCCGGGAGGATCAGGCGCTTCCAGCGCTGGAGGCCGCGCACCCCGAGGTCGTCCATCGCCTCCTTGAGGTCGGTGGGGATGGCCATGGCGCCGGCGATGGCGTTGAAGAGGACGTACCACTGCGCGCCCAGCGCCATCAGCAGGACGCACCCGATGTTGATGTCGAGCCCGGTCTTGAGGAAGAACCAGACGGCGAGCGGGAAGAGCAGGTTCGCGGGGAAGCTGGCCAGGACCTGGACGACGGGCTGGGCGATCTTCGTCAGCCGGGGCGACGAGCCGATCCACACGCCGATCGGCACCCAGACGACGGTGGCGGCGGCGACCAGGACGACCACCCGGACGAAGGTGATCAGGCCGAGCCACAGGGGCTCCCCGAAGACCCCGAGGCCGGTCTCGCGCTGGAGGTAGCGCAGCAGGTCGTACAGGCCCCACAGCAGCACGGCGCAGGCGACCAGCCCGAAGAGCAGGTCGCCGGTGCGACGGCGGACGGGGTCCACCGCGAGCGCCTTGTCGTCGCGCCCCAGCACCACCCGGCCGGCCCGGCCGAGGCCCTCGCGGGCCGGTGCGCTCGCCCGGCCGAGGAGGGTGGACCACTGGGAGCGGCGCAGGAAGTCCAGGACGTAGCTGCGCTGCACGTCGGTGGCCTCGGACTGCTCGTTCTTGAACTTCTCGGCCCAGGCGGTCAGCGGCCGCCAGAAGAGGAAGTTGACGGTGACGATGGTGAGCGTCATCGCGACGATGCACCACCCGATCTTGTCGAGGTCGCCCTCGCCGATGGCGGTACCGGCGTACGAGCCGAGGCCCGGTACGGCGTAGTCGTGGCCGCTGACGCTGACGGCCTCGGAGGCGACGAGCATGAACCAGCCGCCGGCGAAGCTCATCATCCCGTTCCAGACGAGGTCGATGACCCCGGCGGGGACCTCGATCCGCCAGAAGCGCATCCAGCGGCTGAAGCCGAACGAGCGGGAGACCTCGTCGAGTTCGCGCGGGAGGGAGGTGAGGGTGGCGTAGAACCCGAAGGTCATGTTCCAGGCCTGGGAGGTGAAGATGGCGAAGACGACGGCGCACTCCAGGCCGAGCAGCGAGCCGGGGAAGAGGGCGACGAAGAACGTCACGAGGACCGAGAGGAACCCCAGGACGGGGACGGACTGGAGGATGTCCAGGGCCGGGATCAGGATCCGCTCCAGGCGGCGGCTGCGGGCGGCGGCGTAGGCGTAGCCGAAGGTGAAGACGACGGAGGCGCCGAGCGCGATGAACATGCGCAGTACGCTGCGGGCGGCGTAGTACGGCAGCCGCGCCGGGTCGGTGTCCACGTCGGGGACGTCGGCGGGGTCGAAGTTGACGGTGGTGCCCTTGCCGACCCGCAGGGCCAGGTAGCCGATCACCAGGACGGCCGCGGCCACGGCGAAGTCGACCCAGGACAGGCGGCGTCGCGTGGGGACGAGCTGGCCCCCGCCGCCTGTTCGCCTGGCGGCGGGCCGCCGCCGCTCGGTGATCCTCATCCCGCCCAGCGGACCACGCCACCCCCCACCCCACACCCGGGGTCACCCATCCGGGCACCTTTGCCCTCAAACGCCGGGCGGGCTGGACTTGCCTCGACCCGGCCGACATCCGCGACTCAACGCGCCCTCAAACGCCGGGCGGGCTGAACTTGGCCCAACCCAGCCTTGACGCGCCCTCAATCGCCGGGCGGGCTGAACCTGGCCAACCCAGCCTTGACGCGCCCTCAAACGCCGGGCGGGCTGAACCTGGCCAACCCAGCCCCGCCGGCGTTTGAGGCGCCCCCGGAGGGACACCGGGCCGCAGCTGCCCTCAAACGCCGGGCGGGCTGGGATGGGCTCGACCCGGCCGACATCCGCGGCTTGACGCGCCCTCAAACGCCGGGCGGGCTGATGCGGCCCAACCCAGCCTCGCCCGGGGGTACCTCCCAGCGGTAGCTGGGGGAGTTTGAGGCGCCCCCGGAGGGGCGCCGGGCGGGCCGGACGGGGCGGGACCGGAACGGGTCGGTCAGGAGTGGCCGAGGTCCGAAGGGGTCGGGTCCTGCTCGGGGGCGGTGCCCGCGGCGGCGACCGGCCGCAGCGAGAACTCGTCCGAGGCCATGGAGTCCAGCACCGGCGGCGCAGGCCGCATCGGCGCCGGCATGACCGCCGCCTCGGAGTGCCCCCCGCACCCGTACGACAGGGACACCAGCCGCCCGTCGGCCGGACCGAACTCGTTCGCGCAGATGCCGAAGGCCTGCCCCAGCGAGCCGCCGATCGCCACGAGGAAGCCGCAGGACATGCAGGAGGCGGGCGCCGCCTGCGCCATCGGGGTCTTCGCGCCGAAGGACTCGTCCCAGCGGTCGGCCGCGGTGTGCAGGCCGTAGCGGGACAGGACCCGCGCCCGCCGCATGCCGAGCTCCTCGGCCACGGAGGCGATGGAACCGCGCGCCGGCACCACCGGCGTCACCGCACGGTCCGTGACGTCGGCGTCTTCCGCTTCGACCAGCTCGGCCATCTCCGCGGAGACCACGGAGTTCGGCGGCGGCGCGTCCTCGCCGGACCAGCCGGGCTCCAGCCGCAGGTCCTCGGCATCGGTGGGCAGCAGGTCGCCCGGCCCCATGTCACCCGGCCGCAGCCGCTCGCTCCACGGCACCCACTCGGGCGCGAGGAGCGCGTCGGAGCCGGGGAGCAGCACCGTTTCGTCGAGGGTGACGTTCTTCGCGCGGGAAGCGCGGGTCACCGTGACGGCCCACCGCCAGCCGCGGTAGCCCGGCTCCTTGGCCTCGAAGTAGTGGGTGACGACCCTGTCGCCCTCCGCCACCGCGGAGACGTGCTCTCCCACCACTCCGGGGAAGGCGGCATCCTCGGCCGCCGCCCGCGCGAGTTCTACCGCCTCGACGCACAGGCGGTCAGGGGTACGCGGGGTACGGCTTCGCGTCGTCGCAGCACTCACTGGTCTCGTTCTCTCCTACGCCGTCTCACGTGTGCGCCGTCCGTACTGTCGTCCACAACGACCCGTCGGTGCTGTCCGTACGTGGCGCGGGCGGAGCGGACCAGAGGGCCGCGTCGACGTCCGCACCCGATCGGCCTCGGGCGCACCTAGCGCGATCCATTCTGCGGGATCGCGAAGAGGCGCGCGGCCAAGAGCAACCGCCGGTGGCGCGCTACGCACGCTACCTCTTCTTCGGGCCTGGGCCCACATGCAAGTCCGATTCGCGGACGTCCGGCTCCCTCCGGTTCGGTCCGTGAGCACGCCGCGGGCGCGCCGGGAGCACGCCGGGAGCGCGCCGGGTGGGGTCCTCGGGGGTCGCGTGGGGCACTATGGCCAGGTGGCACCCGTACGGTCGTCCGATGACGGCTCGGGACCGGTCCGGAGGGCCGGCCGGGCATTCGGTCGTGCCCTGCACCTGCCGATCACCGGTACGGCGCGCGGGATCCGGCGGGCCACGCACGCGCACGGGGCGGGTGAATCCGGCCTCGGCAAGCTGATCGAGCTGCACGCGATCAACGGCGCCGGCGATGTGATGATCACAGTCGCGCTCGCCTCGACGGTCTTCTTCTCCGTCCCCACGGACGAGGCCCGCGGCCGGGTCGCCCTCTACCTCGCCATCACCATGGCGCCCTTCACCCTCCTGGCCCCCGTCATCGGCCCGCTGTTGGACCGCTTGCCGCACGGCCGCCGGGCGGCGATGGCGGCGGCGATGTTCACCCGCGCGGTGCTCGCCGTGATGATGTCGGGCGCGGTGGCCACGGGCGGGCTGGAGCTGTATCCGGCGGCGCTGGGGGTGCTGGTCGCGTCCAAGGCGTACGGAGTGGTGCGCAGCGCGGTGGTGCCACGGCTGCTGCCGCCCAAGTTCTCGCTCGTCAAGGCGAACTCCCGGGTGACACTGGCCGGGCTGTTGGCCACCGGGGCCGCGGCGCCGGTGGGGGCGGCCCTGCACGCGATCGGCCCGCCCTGGCCCTTGTACGGGGCCTGCGCGATCTTCCTCGCCGGTACCTTCGCGGCGTTCACGCTGCCGCACAAGGTGGACGAGGCGAAGGGCGAGCGGCGGGCCCGGCTCTCCACCCACGAGGCGCACTCGCGGCGACCCGGGCTGCGGACGGTCAGCAGGTCGGTGCTGTGCGGGCTGCTGGCGAACGCCGCCATGCGCGGCCTGTCCGGGTTCTTGATCTTCTTCCTGGCGTTCCTGCTGCGGGAGCACCCGTTGGCCGGGCAGAGCGCGGCCGTCTCGCTGGGGATCGTGGGCGTCTCGGCGGGCGTGGGCAACGCGTGCGGGACGGCGGTGGGCGCCTGGCTGCGGGCCCGTGCCCCGGAGACGATCATCGCGGTGGTGCTGTGCGTCACGCTCGGCGTCGCGGTCGTGGCGGCGGTCTTCTTCTCCGGGGTCCTGATGGCGGTGCTGGGCGCGACGGCGGGCTTCTGCCAGGCGCTGGCCAAGCTGTCGCTGGACGCGATGATCCAGCGGGACGTGCCGGAGGCGGTGCGCACCTCGGCCTTCGCGCGCTCGGAGACGCTGCTCCAGGTGGCCTGGGTGCTGGGCGGGGCGATCGGGATCGCGCTCCCGCTGCACGGGGTGTTGGGGATGGGGGTGGCGGCGGCCATCGTCGCGCTGGGCACGGTGATGGCGGTCCGCGGACTGCTGGCCTCCCCCCGTCACCACCACCCGGGCGCGTCCCGTCCCCGGGTGGCCTGACCCGCCGCTCAGCGCGGAGGTGACGGCCCACCGGAAAAAACTTCCGCGGGCGGCCCGCCAGGGGACCCGGTGCGGGGCGGGGGCGCGGTGGCCCGATAGCCTTCGGCTCATGACCGCACCGCTTTTCTCGGGTAGGGCCCGCCGCAGTGTCGCGGCCCTCGGAGCCGTTTCCGCCGGCCTCCTCGTCCTCTCCGCCTGCGACAAGCCGACGCCTCTGGCGACCGTGACGGTCGGCAGCTCGTCGGTTTCCGCGCAGGCCGCCTGCCGCCTCCAGGGCTCGGAGAAGGAGTTGTCGGAGGCGCGCGTCCAGGAGTGCCTCTCCGACGAGAAGGGCACGGAGGGCGCGAAGACCATCGACTACACCGCTGGTGAGACCCTGCGCCTGGGCGTCGAGCCCGACGTGGTGGAGGACGGCAAGAAGTGGCTGGCCGCCGTCGGCACCCAGCGCCTCGGCGACCTCAGCACCAACACCTACCAGAGCTTCCCGGGCCTGAACCCCTTCGCCACCGGTGGCCAGGGCGCCGCTCCGGAGGCCCAGCCGCTGCACATCATCGAGCTGAGCAAGGCCGGCAAGCCCACCTCCGTCTGGACCTTCAACCTCAAGCTCAAGAAGTAGTCCGTCCGGTGCGCGCGCTCATCGTGACCGCGGTGGCGGCGGAGGCCGACTCCGTCGTCGCCGGTCTCACCCCTCATCCGGACCCCTCCGGGTCACCTGAGCCGCGCACCCTCCCCGGCGGGTACCTCATCACCCGTCGGGACCTGCCCGGCCTCGCCCTCGACGTGCTCGTCGGCGGGGTCGGCCCGGCCGCCGCCGCCGCGGCCACCGCCACCGCGCTCACGGCCTCCCTCGTGGGCGCGCCCGGCAAGGGCGGCCCGGCCTCCTACGGCCCCGCCCCCTACGGCCTCGTCGTCAGCGCCGGCATCGGCGGCGGCTTCCAGCCCGCCGCTCCCCTCGGCTCGCTCGTCGTCGCGGACGCGCTCGTCGCCGCCGATCTGGGGGCCGAGACCCCCGACGGCTTCCTGGACGTCCGCGCACTCGGCTTCGGCCACACCGTGCACCTGCCGCCCGCCGAGTTGGCCGCCCGGGCCGCCGAGGCGACGGGCGCCCTGCTGGCGCCGGTGCTCACCGTGTCCACCGTCACCGGCAGCGCCGAGCGCGCCGCGCTGCTCGCCGCCCGGCACCCGCTCGCGGGGGCCGAGGCCATGGAGGGCTTCGGGGTCGCCGAGGCCGCCGCCGCGCACGGACTGCCGGTACTGGAGATCCGCGCCGTGTCCAACGCCGTGGGCCCGCGAGAGCGCGCTGCCTGGCGGATCGGGGACGCGCTCGCCGCGCTCACCGACGGCTTCCGCGCGCTGGGGCCCGTACTCGCGAACTGGGGAGAACGCCAGCATGAGCACCACTGAACCGCTCACGGACGCGACGCTGAAGATCGCCTACTCGCCGTGCCCCAACGACACCTTCGTCTTCGACGCGTGGGCGCACGGCCGGGTGCCGGGGGCGCCCGCGCTGGAGGTGACCTTCGCGGACATCGACGTCACCAACGGCATCGCCGAGCGCGGCCCGGACGCCCCCGCGGACGCGGCCGGCCTGGCCGGGCTCGACGTGCTGAAGGTGTCGTACGCCGTACTGCCCTGGGTGCTGGAGGACTACGCGCTGCTGCCCTGCGGCGGGGCACTGGGCCGCGGCTGCGGGCCGCTGGTCCTGACCCGGGAGCCGGGCACCGACCTGACCGGTAAGACCGTGGCCGTGCCGAGCGAGCGCTCGACCGCCTACCTGCTCTTCCGGCTGTGGGCCGCCGACGTGCTGCCGGGCGGGGTGGGCGAGGTCGTGGTGCTGCCGTTCCACGAGATCATGCCCGCGGTGCGCGAGGGCCGGGTGGACGCCGGACTGGTGATCCACGAGGCGCGCTTCACCTACCGGGACTACGGGCTGCACTGCCTGGCCGACATGGGCGAGCACTGGGAGTCCACGACCGGACTGCCGATCCCGCTCGGTGCGATCATCGCGCGGCGCTCGCTGGGCGCCGAGGCGCTGCGCGCGCTGGCCGAGGCGGCCCGTACGTCGGTGCGGATGGCGTGGGAGGACCCCGAGGCGTCCCGCCCCTACGTCCGGGCGCACGCGCAGGAGCTGGATCCCGCGGTGGCCGACCAGCACATCGGGCTGTACGTCAACGAGTTCACGGCGGACCTGGGCGAGGACGGCTACGCGGCGGTGCGCGGGCTGTTGACCCGGGCGGCGGCCGAGGGCCTGGTCCCGGCGATCGCGCCGGGGGCGCTCGACTTCCCCTGAGGCCGCGCGACGGCGCCCCGGTCCCCCGCCGGGTGGCGGTGGGACCGGGGCGCGGTCGTACGGGTCGGACGCGGGTCTCGGACGCGGGTCTCGGACGCGGGTCTCGGACGCGGGTCTCGGGCGTGGGTCTCGGGCGTGGGTCTCGGACGCGGTCAGACGTCGAGCTGGTCGGCCACCGCGCGCAGCATGCCGGCGATCTTCGCCCCGTGCGCCTTGTCGGGGTAACGGCCGCGCTCCAGCTGCTGCGTGACATTCTCCAGCAGGGTCGTCAGGTCCTGGACGATGGAGGCCAGTTCGTCCGGCTTGCGGCGCTGCGCGGCCGCGACCGACGGCGCCGGGTCCAGGACCGTCACCGAAAGGGCCTGGTCGCCGCGCTGGCCCGCGACCACGCCGAACTCCACGCGCTGGCCGGGCTTGAGCGCGTCGAGCCCGTCCGGCAGTACCGACGAGTGGACGAAGACGTCGCCGCCGTCGTCGCGGGAGAGAAAGCCGAAGCCCTTCTCACTGTTGAACCATTTGACCTTGCCGGTAGGCACGTCCGTCCTCTGTCCTTGTGCTCGTCGGTGTGGCAGGTCATCCGTGACCTGATCACCTTCAAGGCTAATGATCAGGGCAGCCCTGACAAGGCGTCCCCCGGTCCTTCCTGCAGTGTCCCTTCGGCCAGGGAACTACCCTGGTGAGGTGACTCCCACTCCCCATTCGGAAAATGCGCGGCCCGACGAAGCGCGCCCCGGCGACGCATTGGTCAAGGCCGGCGGCATCGTCTTCATCCTCGGCGCCGTGGCAACGCTCGCGACGATGGCCCCGCTGTTCCTGCACACCGATCCGTTCCCGTCGTACGCGTGGGCCGTGTGCATGCTCATGGGCGTCGGCTTCGCGATCTCGGCCGCCGGCGTGCTCCGCTCGGCCGGCGCGGGGCGCCGCGCCGCCCGCCGCGCGCAGGCCGCCGCCCGGTAGACCCCCGGCCCGGTGGACCCGGTGGACCCGGTGGACCCGCCGAACCCGGTGGACCGGGCCCGGCGGGCCGCGCGCCTCAGGCTTCCTGGGCCACCGCGGCGGGCAGGTGGGTGTCGACGTACCGCGCCAGCCAGGCCGGCAGCTCCGTCAGGTCCGCCAGGACCACGTCCGCGCCCGCCTCGCGCAGCTCCGGCGCGGGGCAGGGCCCGGTCGGCACGGCCACCGACAGCGCGCCCGCCGTCCGCGCCCCGCGCACGTCGCCCACGTGGTCGCCGACGTAGACCCGCGCCCCGTACTCGCGCAGCGCGACCGCCTTCGCCTCGGCCCAGAGCGAGCCGACCACCGCGTCGGGCTCGATGCCCAGGTGCGTCAGGTGCAGCCGCGCGTTGGGCTCGTACTTCGCCGTCACCACGATCGCCCGCCCGCCGAGCGCCCGCACCGCCTCGACCGCCTCGCGCGCCCCGCTCATCGCCGGGCTCGGCTCGATGGCGTACGTCGGGTACATCGCCCGGTAGCGGTCGGCCATCTCCGCGATCCGCTCCTCGGGGAACCAGTGCGCCAGCTCCTGGTCCAGCGGCGGCCCGAGCCGGGTGACGGCCGCGGCGGCGTCGATGAACGTGCCGGTCTCGGCGGAGAGCACCTCGAAGGTGGCCTTGATGCCGGGGCGCGAATCGATGAGCGTCATATCGAGGTCGAAGCCGACGGTGAAGGGGTGGGACGCGGGGGAAGTCATGTCCTCCATTGTGCCGAGACCGGACGAACGCGGGGGAACGTAGACTTAGGCTCGCCTTACCAGATCATGAAATTGGGTGAGATGTCAGCCCCCGCTCCCAGCGCCGCCCCGCGGCGCGCCCTGACGGCCCGTCGCCTCGGCTGGACGGTGGCCGCGCTCGCCGCGCTGCTGTGCGCCGTCGTGCTGAGCCTCGCCGTCGGCGCCCGTTCCATACCCCCCTCCGAGGTCTTCGACGCGCTGTTCCGCGGCGCGCACACCCCCGACGCAGAGGTCGTCCGCAGCCTGCGGGTCCCGCGCACCCTGGTCGCCCTGATGGTCGGCGTGGGCCTCGCGCTCGCCGGGACCACGCTCCAGGGCATCACCCGCAACCCCATCGCCGACCCCGGCATCCTCGGCATCAGCCAGGGCGCCGGGGTCGCCGTCGTCTGCGCGATCGCCTTCGCCGGGGTGCACACGCTCACCGGTTACGTGTGGTTCGCCTTCGCGGGGGCGGCGGTGGCGTCCGTCGCCGTGTACGCCATCGCCGCGAGCGGGCGCGGGGGCGCGACCCCCGTGAAGCTCGCCCTCGGCGGGGCCGCGATCAACGCG
Source organism: Streptomyces sp. NPDC098789 (assembly GCF_044759975.1). Classification (NCBI taxonomy): domain Bacteria; kingdom Bacillati; phylum Actinomycetota; class Actinomycetes; order Kitasatosporales; family Streptomycetaceae; genus Streptomyces; species Streptomyces sp. NPDC098789. The sequence goes on along the minus strand of NZ_JBIWAJ010000013.1, from coordinate 154,267 downwards.
CTGCTCGCCTCCGTCACCATGGCGGTCCTGACGACGAAGGCCTCCACGCTGGACGAGTTCCGCTTCTGGCAGGTCGGCTCGGTCGCCGGGCGCGACCTCCAGGTCGTCTCCCAGATCTGGCCGTTCCTGCTGGTGGGCGCGGTCCTCGTGGCGTCCGTGGCGCGCGGTCTGGACGCGCTCGCGCTCGGCGAGGACGTCGCCAAGGGCCTGGGGCAGAACGTCGCCGCCGTCCGCGTCGTCGGCGGCCTCGGGGCCACCGTGCTGACCGGCGCCGGGGTCGCGGCGGCCGGGCCGATCGCCTTCATCGGGCTCGCCGTGCCGCACATCGCGCGGGCCGTGGTGGGCGGCGACCACCGCTGGGTGCTGCCGATGGCCGCCCTGATCGGGCCCGTGATGCTGCTGGTCGCGGACGTGGTCGGGCGGGTCGTGGTACCGCCGGGCGAGGTGCCGGCCGGGGTGATGACCGCGCTCATCGGGGTGCCGTTCCTGGTCGCCCTGGTCCGCCGCAAGGCGGTGGCCGCGTGAGCACGGCACGGACGTCCCTTTCGACCCGACCGGCCGGCTACGCGCTCGTACGGGCCGGGCGCGGATCCTTCCTGCTGCACCGGCGGGCCGCCGTGGTCGCGCTCTGCCTCGCGGGGCTGCTGGCCGCGGCGTGCGTGGCGTACCTCTGCGTCGGCGAGTCCTTCGTGGCGCCCGGGGAGGTCGTCAAGGTGCTGCTGGGGCGGCCCTCCCCGGACGAGCTGGTCGTCGCCGACCTGCGGCTGCCCCGCCTGACGGTGGGTCTGCTGGTCGGGATCGCCTTCGGGATCGCGGGCGCGCTGATCCAGACCGTCGCCCGCAACCCGCTGGCCAGCCCCGACATCATCGGGATCAGCCAGGGCGCGGGCGCGGTGACCGTGGCGGCGCTGACCTTCGGGGTGACCTCGTACGCCGTCCTGCCCTACCTCTCGGTGCTCGGCGGGCTCCTCGCGGCCGCCCTGGTCTACGTCTTCGCCTGGCGCGGCGGCCTGCACGCGGGGCGCTTCGTCCTCATCGGCATCGGCTTCGCCATCGCGCTGCGTTCGGTGACGACGCTGCTGATGACCAAGGGCGACTACCTGGTGGCCCAGCAGGCCCAGATCTGGATGACCGGCTCCCTCAACGGGCGCGGCTGGGACATCGCGGCGCCGCTCGGCTGGGTGCTGCTGGCGCTGGCGCCCGCCGTGCTGTGGGCGGCGCGGGCGCAGCGCACGGTCTCGCTCGACGACGACACCGCGACCGCGCTCGGGGTCCGGCTGGGGCCGGTGCGGCTCGGGCTGGTCGCGCTGGGCGTGGCCTTGGCATCGGTGGCCACGGGGGCCGCCGGGCCCGTCGACTTCGTCGCGCTGCTGGCCCCGCAGATCGCGCGCCGGATGACCCGGACCGCGCAGATCCCGCTGCTGTGCTCGGCACTGACCGGCGCCGTGATCGTGGTCCTGGCCGACCTGTCGGCGCGCCGGCTGCTGTCCCCGATCGAGCTTCCCGTGGGCGTGCTGACCGCCGCGGTGGGAGCGCCGTACCTGATCTGGCTGATCGTCCGCAGCCGTGGTGTCCGTAGTGGAGGTAAGGCATGAGCCGTCTGACGGCGAGCGGGCTGACGCTCGCGTACGAGGACCGGGTCGTCGTGGAGGACCTCGACCTGTCCGTCCCGGACGGGAAGGTGACGGTGATCGTCGGGCCGAACGCCTGCGGGAAGTCCACCACCCTGCGGGCGCTGGGTCGGCTGCTGAAGCCGCGGGCGGGGGCGGTCCTGTTGGACGGCGAGGCGCTCGCCTCCCTGCCCACGCGGCGGATCGCGCAGGCCATCGGGCTGCTCCCGCAGTCCCCGGTGGCGCCGGAGGCGATCACGGTCGCGGACCTGGTGGCGCGCGGGCGCCAGCCGCACCAGCGGTGGTGGCAGCAGTGGTCCGAGGCGGACGAGCGGGCCGTGGTCGCGGCGATGGAGCGGACGTCGGTCGCCGACCTCGCGGAGCGGCCCGTGGACGCGCTGTCCGGTGGGCAGCGGCAGCGGGTGTGGATCGCGATGGCGCTGGCCCAGGAGACGGACCTGCTGCTGCTGGACGAGCCGACGACGTTCCTGGACATCGCGCACCAGGTGGAGGTGCTGGACCTGGTGCGGCGGCTCAACCACGAGCGGGGGCGGACGGTGGTGGCCGTCCTGCACGACCTCAACCAGGCCGCGCGGTACGCGGATCATCTGGTGGCGATGAAGGCGGGGCGGGTGGTGGCGCAGGGGCCGCCGGCCGCCGTGGTCACGGCCGACCTGGTCCAGGAGGTCTTCGGCCTGACCTCCCTGGTCATCCCGGACCCCGTCACCGGCTCCCCCCTCATCATCCCCACCTCCCCGTGGTCCCCGTAACCCGCCCTCAATCGCCGGGCGGGGCTGGATTTCAGCCCGGCCCGGCCGACACCCGCGCCTCAACCCGCCCTCAATCGCCGGGCGGGCCGGGATTGACTCGGCCCGGCCGACACCCGCGCCCTAACGCGCCCTCAAACGCCGGGCGGGCTGGACTTGTCCGGGCCCAGGCTGGATCTTCCGGGCCAGCGGCCCGACCCAGCCCCGCCGGCGTTTGAGGCGCGGGTCCGGGCAGAGCCCGGAGGCCCGGCGCGGCCCCGCCCCCACAACCCGCCTCCGGCGGGCGCCCTCAAACGCCGGGCAGGCTGGAATCTCAGCCCCGGGCGGCCGACACCGGCGCCCTAACGGGCAGGCTGGATTCCAGCCCCGCCGGCGTTTGAGGCGCGGGTCCGGGCGGAGCCCGGGGGCCCGGCGCAGCCCCGCCGCCATCACGTGCCTCCGGCGGGCCCTCAAACGCCGGGCAGGCTGGACTTGGCGGGCCAGCGGACACCGGACGGGCTGGATCTGGTGGGCCAGCGGGCACCGGACGGGCTGGATCTGGTGGGCCAGCGGGCACCGGGCCGGCCTTGGCCCTGGCAGCCTCGCCAGGGGGTACCTCCCAGCGGTAGCTGGGGAAGCTTGAGGCGACGGGCCGGGCCGGATCAGCGGCGGCGGGCTCGCCAGGCCAGGTGGAGGGCCGAGGCGACGGCGGCCCCGCGGACCAGCCAGGGCCACATCCCCTGGAAGGCCTCGCCGAGCTGGCCGTCGACGATCGGGTCACCCCAGTGGCCGTTCATCCGCCCCCACACCCACACCACCGCACCCGCGAACACCACCCCCGGCAGCCCGAACACCACCCACTTCTTCTCGGCGGGCCCGAGCACCCGCGAGAGGTAGGCCACCAGCCAGCCGAACCCGAGCAGCACCCAGTACCCGGTGACCGCACCGACCGTGAGCAGCAGCGCCGCGAGCAACAGGAAGGCGTGCGGTCTCGGGTTCCCGGAGACGACCGCGCGCCCCTCCCCCTCCCCCTCGCCCTGCGCCGCCGCGGCGGCCGCCGCGGCGGCCTTGCGCCGCCGACGCCGCTCGCGCAGCGCCCGCAGCGCGGCCCGCCCCCGCGATCCGCCCGTGCCCGCCGCCCCGGTCGCGGCGGCCTCGGCCGCCTCGTCCTCCTCCGCCGGGACCTTGAAGAGGTCCGGCAGGTCCGGCATCTCGATGCCGCCCGCGAAGCCCTCGACCTGCGGACCGGCGCCGTAGCGGCTCGGCCCGACCCGCCACCAGTCGGGCTCGGCCGACCCGCCCCCGTCGGGGCCGAGTTCGTCCATCCCGGCCAGGTGCGGCGACGCGGGCCCGACCGGCGCGGCGGCCGTCGGCTCCGCGGGCCGCGGCGGCGGCACGGGCTTGCGGCCGAGCAGCCGTCCCGGCCCCCGCTGGACGGGCACGCCCCGCGGCGCCGGAGTCGGAGTCGGAGCACGAGTCGGAGCCGGGGCGGGAGTCGGGGCCGGGGCCGGGTCACGACCCGCCGCCAGCGCGTCGAGGATCTCCTCCGGGCTGCCGATCCGTTCGAGGATGCGGCGCACGGCGGCCGGGGTGTCCGGGTCGTACTTGGCTCGGCGCCGGTCGATCTCGTCCCGCAGGCCCGTCACCAGCCGCATCCGGTCGCCCGACGCCAGCTGGCGCCGCTGGGCCAAGTCTCCGACCCGGCTCAGATATTCGTAGACCAGATGGTCGCTCTCGATCCCCACGCCCCGGCTCCTCCCGTACCACCTCGTCGAAAGGTAGCGCGTGCGCCCGTGGAGCGGCCGCCCACGCAGCGGATAACGTGGACCGGATGGGGACCGGCCGACGACCGGCCGACGCGACCAGGAGGCGACCGTGCCCGAGGCAAGCACCGCAGGGACCGCTCCGCGTTCCCTGGCCGAGGCGCTGCGCGCCCGTGACGACGCCGCGCTCGCCGCGCTGCTGCGCGCCCGGCCCGACCTGCTGAGCCCGGTGCCCGGCGACGTCACCCAATTGGCGACCCGGGCCGGCACCCGCGCGTCGGTGGTGCGCGCCCTGGAACACCTGGACCGCTTCGCCCTCCAGTGCGCGGAAGCACTGGCGGTGGCCCCCGACCCGTGCCCGTACCCGGTGCTGGAGGCCCTGCTCACCGGTACGGCCCCGGGCGGCGAGGACGACCGCGCACCGGTCGCCGACGCCGTGCGGGCCGCGCTGCCCGGGGCCCTGCGGACCCTGCGCGACCAGGCCCTCCTGTGGGGCGGGGAGGACGCGCTGCGACTGGTGCGCACCGCGCGCGAGTTGCTGGCCCCGTCCGCCTCCCGGCCCTCCGCCACCGGGCTCGGCCCGACCGTCGCCGAGGCGACCGCGGGCATGTCCCCGGGCCGGGTCCAGGAGATCGTGCTGGCCGCCGGACTGCCCGCCACCCACGACCCGGTGTCCGCGGTGTCCGCGCTGACCGCCCTGTTCACCGACGGTTCGCGGATGTCGGCGCTGCTCGACGAGGCGCCCGCCGAAGCCCACCAGGTGCTGGGCCGGCTGGTGTGGGGGCCGCCGTACGGAGAGGTGACCGCCAGCCCGACGCCGCCCGTGCGCTGGTTGCGCGACCGCGGTCTGTTGCTGCCCGCCTCGACGCGCACGGTCGTCCTGCCGCGCGAGGTCGCCCTGCACCTGCGCGGCGGGTTGGCCCACCGGACGGTGGAACCCGTGGCCCCGACGGTGGCCGCCGCGCGCGAGCACCGTCCGCCGCTCGTGGACGCGAACGCGGCCGGGCAGGCGCTCGCCGCGCTGTCCACCGTCGAGGAGCTCGTCAAGCACTGGGACCACACCGGCCCCGCCGTGCTGCGCGCCGGCGGCCTCGCCGTGCGCGACCTCAAGCGGGCCGCCTCCGCCCTGGACACCACCGAGGCCCTCGCCGCGTTCTGGATCGAACTCGCCTACGCGGCGGCCCTGTTGGCCAGCGACGGCGAGGCCGACGAGCGGTACGCGCCGACCCCCGCCTTCGACACCTGGGTCGAACTCCCGCCCGCCGAGCGGTGGTCGGCGCTCGCCGTCGCCTGGCTCCCCGCCACCCGGACGGCCGCGCTGGCCGGGGAACAGGACGCCAAGGGCCGCACCCTGTCCGTCCTCGGCCCCGATCTGGACCGCAGCGCCGCCCCCGAGGTGCGCCGCCGGGTCCTGGAACTGCTCGCCGCGCTGCCCGAGGGCGGCTCCGCCGATCCGGCGGAGCTGCTCGCCCGCCTCGCCTGGGAGCGCCCGGTGCGCGGCACCAGCGAGCTGCGGGCCCGGCTCGCGCGCTGGACCCTGGACGAGGCGGAGCTGCTCGGGGTGACCGGGCGCGGGGCGCTCTCGGGCCCCGGCCGGGCGCTGCTCGCGCACCGGGACCCGGGGCCGCTGCTGGCGCCGCTGCTGCCGGAACCGGTGGACCACGTCCTGCTCCAGGCCGACCTGACGGCCGTCGCGCCGGGCCCGCTGCGGCGGCCGCTCGGGGACGTGTTGGCCGTGCTCGCCGACGTGGAGTCCAAGGGCGGGGCGACGGTGTACCGCTTCACTCCCGGCTCCGTGCGCCGTGCCCTGGACGCCGGTCGGACCGCTTCCGACCTGCACTCCTTCCTGGTCGAGCACAGCCGCACGCCGGTGCCGCAGCCGCTGACCTACCTGATCGACGACGTGGCGCGGCGACACGGGCACCTGCGCGTGGGCACGGCCTCCTCGTACGTGCGCTGCGACGACGACGCGGTGCTCGGCGAGCTCCTCGCCGACAAGCGTTCGGCCGGGCTCGGGCTGCGCCGGCTCGCGCCGACCGTCCTGGCCGCGCAGGCCGAGCCGGGCGCGCTGCTCGACGGGCTGCGGGCGATGGGCTACGCCCCGGCCGCGGAGTCGCGCACCGGTGACGTGCTGGTGGCGCGGGCCGACACGCACCGCGCCCCGCGCCGCGCCGCGCCCGTCCCGGTGCCGGACGGGCCGCCGGTGCCCGACGCGACGCTGCTGGGCGCGGCGGTACGGGCGATCCGCGCGGGCGACCTGGCGGCGACGGCGGTGCGCAAGGAGACCGCGCCGAGCGGTTCGGCGGCTTCGAGCACGGGGGCCGCTCCGCTGCCCGGCGAGCTGCCGCGCACCAGCGCGGCCGAGACCCTGGCGACCGTGCAGGCGGCGGCGCTGACCGGGTCGGCGGTGTGGATCGGTTACGTGAACGCGGACGGCGCGGCCAGCCAGCGCGTGATCGCACCGGTCCGGGTCGAGGGCGGCTACGTCACCGGCTACGACCACACCGCGGACGAGGTCCGCACGTACGCCCTGCACCGGGTCACGGGCGTGGCGGAACTGGCCGACGACCAGGTGTGAGCCGCCGTACGCCGGGGCGCGCGGGCCGGTCCGGGCGGTGAAAACCGGTGGCCGGACGGGTCGGCGGGCGGTGATCCTGGGGGGCATGTCCACCGAACCGTCCCGCCGGATCCGGGCGGCGCACACCGCCGACACGATCACCGTCTACCAGGCGTACTCCCCGCGACTGGGCCTCCCGGCCGCCCGCGACGGCCGGTTCCCGCCCGACTGGAAGCGGGACCGGATGACGTGGATCAAGCCGTCGTTCCTGTGGATGATGTACCGCTGCGGCTGGGGCGCCAAGGAGGGCCAGGAGACGGTCCTCGCCGTCGAGATCGCCCGGGCCGGCTTCGACCACGCGCTGCGCCACGCCTGCCTGTCCCACTACGCGTCCGGCGTCCACCCCGACCGCACCGCCTGGCGCCACGCACTGCGCGCCGCTCCGGCCCGCGTCCAGTGGGATCCCGAACGCGACCTCCACCTGAACGCGCTGCCCCACCGGTCCCTGCAACTGGGCCTGTCCGGATCCACCTCCCGCGCCTACGCCGACGAGTGGACGCTCTCCATCCGCGACGTCACCCCACTGGCCCACGAGGTCCACGCCCTGGTCCGTGCCGGTGACGAGACCGCGGCCCGCGCCCTCCTCCCGGTCGAAACCCCCTACCCCGCGCCCCCGTTGCCCCATCTGGGCGCCTGAGCGTTCCCGCGGGACCCCCACACCCGGCGGGGGATGCGGCAGACTGGAGGTTTGGCCGTCCGCGCCCGGACGGCCACACCGCCGGAAAGGGACGCTCTTGAACGGGCCTCTGATCGTCCAGAGTGACAAGACCCTCCTGCTGGAGGTCGACCACGAGCTGTCCGCCGCCGCGCGGCGGGCGATCGCGCCCTTCGCCGAGCTGGAGCGGGCCCCCGAGCACATCCACACCTACCGGATCACCCCGCTCGGGCTGTGGAACGCCCGGGCGGCCGGGCACGACGCCGAGCAGGTCGTGGACGCGCTCGTCGAGTTCTCCCGCTATCCGGTGCCGCACGCGCTGCTCGTCGACGTCGCCGAGACGATGGCCCGCTACGGGCGGCTCACCCTCAGCAAGCACCCCGTGCACGGGCTGGTCCTGACCAGCACGGACCGGCCGGTGCTGGAGGAGATCCTGCGCTCCAAGAAGGTCGCCCCGCTCGTCGGCGCACGGCTCGACGCCGACACGGTCGCCGTGCACCCCTCCGAGCGCGGGCAGATCAAGCAGACCCTGCTCAAGCTGGGCTGGCCCGCCGAGGACCTCGCCGGTTACGTCGACGGCGAGGCGCACCCGATCGAGCTGGCCGAGGACGGCTGGGCGCTGCGCCCCTACCAGCAGCAGGCCGTCGAGGGCTTCTGGCACGGCGGTTCGGGCGTGGTCGTGCTGCCCTGCGGCGCGGGCAAGACGCTGGTGGGCGCCGGGGCCATGGCCCAGGCCAAGGCGACCACGCTGATCCTGGTCACGAACACCGTCTCGGCCCGTCAGTGGAAGCACGAGCTGATCAAGCGGACCTCGCTCACCGAGGAGGAGATCGGCGAGTACTCGGGCACCCGCAAGGAGATCCGCCCGGTCACGATCGCGACGTACCAGGTCCTGACGACGAAGCGGAAGGGCATCTACCCGCACCTGGAGCTCTTCGACTCCCGGGACTGGGGCCTGATCGTCTACGACGAGGTGCACCTGCTGCCCGCGCCGGTCTTCAAGTTCACGGCGGACCTGCAGGCCCGGCGGCGGCTCGGGCTGACCGCGACGCTGGTGCGCGAGGACGGCCGCGAGTCGGACGTCTTCTCGCTGATCGGTCCCAAGCGCTTCGACGCGCCGTGGAAGGAGATCGAGGCGCAGGGCTACATCGCGCCGGCCGACTGCGTCGAGGTGCGGGTCAACCTCACCGAGAGCGAGCGGCTCGCCTACGCGACGGCCGAGACGGAGGAGAAGTACCGCTTCTGCGCGACGACCGCGACGAAGCGGAAGGTCACCGAGGCGTTGGTGCGCAAGCACAAGGGCGAGCAGACGCTGGTCATCGGCCAGTACATCGATCAGCTCGACGAGCTGGGCGAGCACCTGGACGCGCCCGTCATCAAGGGCGAGACCTCGAACGCGCAGCGGGAGAAGCTCTTCAACGCCTTCCGCGAGGGCGAGATCAGCGTGCTGGTGGTGTCGAAGGTCGCGAACTTCTCGATCGACCTGCCGGAGGCGACGGTGGCCATCCAGGTGTCGGGCACCTTCGGCTCCCGTCAGGAGGAGGCACAGCGCCTGGGCCGTGTGCTGCGCCCGAAGGCGGACGGTCACGAGGCGCGCTTCTACTCGGTGGTGGCCCGGGACACGATCGACCAGGACTACGCGGCCCACCGCCAGCGCTTCCTGGCCGAGCAGGGCTACGCCTACCGGATCATGGACGCGGACGAACTGCTGGCTTCCGACTAGCGGATCGTGGCCGAAGCCGAACGGTGAGGGGCCGGGTGTGAGGGGCCGGGGGTAAGGGCCCGGGGGCGTCAGCGGCGTACGACGCCGGCGTCCTCGGCGTACTCACCGAGCAGGACCACGCTGACGGCGGTCCCGGCGAATATCTTCGCGGCCCGCAGCAGGCCGCCCTTGCGGCGCTGGCCGGGGTGCGTGGCCCCGGCCGCTCTCGCGGTGTGGCCGTCGGGCGCGGAGCCGGCGGGGGTCGTGGTGGTGGCGCCGCGAGTGTGGCGGCCCTGGCTCGGGGTGAAGGTGGCGGTGCTCATGTATCCCATGGTCCTTTTCCGGCCCGGACATCACATCGCCCTGGGGGCGGAACCCCACCCCCTCCCAGCTCCTCCTCGCGGCGCACGGCATCCCCTAGGGACTCTGCCGAAGGTAGGACCCCGCTCCCCCTCCCGTACTACCCCCCGCACGAGGTCCGGGGCGCGGTCCCGGACACGGTCCCGCACGACCCGGTGGCCCCGGTAATCCGTTCGCGCCGCGCCGCCGCGCTGACTACACTCTCCGCTCTTGCCGCCTCCCCTCCCGCCGTCGCTCCATCACGCCGCCGGGGAGAGCCGCCGTCCGCTCGGAAACCGGACGGTCCGATCACAGAGATCAGCAGCTGGAGGCAGTTCCGTGTCCGCAGGTAGTTCCACGTCGTCGGCCGAGACGTCCGCCGAACCGTCCGCCGAGGTGTCCGCCGGGCCGTCCCTCGACCCGTCCGTCGACCCGCTCGCCCGCGAACGGGCCCACCTCGCCGCGTCCCGTTCCGCGCTGCGCGCGATGCGCGAGGACGTCGAATCCCTCGACATCCGCGACGTCACCGCGAACTGGGTCAACGCCATCGTCCTGCAGGCCCAGATCGACGACCGGATCAAGGCCCTCGCGGACCTGGCCCACACGCCCCTCTTCTTCGGCCGCCTCGACTACCTCCACGCGCCCGGTGCCTCCCTGGCCGAGGGCGCGGAGGGCGAGCAGTTCTACATCGGCCGCCGCCACGTCCACGACGCGGGCGGCGACCCGATGGTCATCGACTGGCGCGCGCCCGTCTCCCAGCCCTTCTACCGCGCCTCGAAGAACGACCCGCAGGACGTCGGGCTGCGCCGCCGCTTCGGTTACACGGCCGGCGAGCTGACGGCGTACGAGGACGAGCACCTCTCCGACCCCGCCGAGGCCTCCGCCGTCAGCAAGCTCCTCCAGCAGGAGATCGAGCGCCCGCGCGTCGGCCCGATGCGCGACATCGTCGCCACGATCCAGCCGGAGCAGGACGAGATCGTCCGGTCCGGCCTCGGCGGCTCGGTCTGCGTCCAGGGCGGCCCCGGCACCGGAAAGACCGCAGTCGGCCTGCACCGCGTCGCCTACCTCCTCTACGCGCACCGCGACCGGCTCGCCCGCACCGGCACCCTGGTCATCGGGCCGAACCGTTCCTTCCTCCACTACATCGAGCAGGTCCTGCCGGCCCTGGGCGAGCTGGAGGTCAAGCAGGCGACCGTCGACGACCTGGTGGCCCGCCCGGGCGTGGCCGAGGTCCGGGCCGTGGACGGGGCCGCCACGGCCGTGGTCAAGGGCGACGCCAGGATGGCGGAGGTGCTGCGCCGGGCCGTACGGTCGCACGTCGCGCCGCCGACCGAGCCGCTGATGGTGGTCCGCGGATCGCGCCGCTGGCGGGTCCCGGCGCACGAACTCGCCGAGATCGTCGAAGAGCTCCAGAACCGCGACATCCGCTACGGCGCCGCCCACGCCGCGCTCCCGCAGCGCATCGCGCACACCGTGCTCGTCCGGATGGAACAGGCGGGCGAGGCCCCCGACGACCGCGTCCAGGACGCGGTGGCCCGCACCCCCGCCGTCAAGGCGGTCGTCAAGCAGGCGTGGCCGCCGGTGGACCCGGCGAAGCTGGTGCTGCGGCTGCTCGCCGACCCGGAGTTCCTCGCGGAGCACGCCGCCGGGATCCTCGACGAGGACGAGCAGCGGCTGTTGCTGTGGCCGAAGCCCTTCCGCAGCGTGAAGTCGGCGAAGTGGTCGCCGGCCGACCTGGTCCTGATCGACGAGGCGAGCGACCTGGTGGAGCGCACGCACTCGCTCGGCCACGTCGTCCTCGACGAGGCGCAGGACCTGTCCCCGATGCAGTACCGGGCGGTGGGGCGGCGCTGCACGACGGGCTCGGCGACGGTGCTGGGCGACCTGGCCCAGGGGACCACGCCGTGGGCCACGCGGAGCTGGGCGGAGGCGCTGGGGCACCTGGGCAAGCCGGAGGCGGTGCTGGAGGAGCTGACGGCCGGCTTCCGCGTGCCGCGCGAGGTGATCGCGTACGCCTCGCGGCTGCTGCCGCAGATCTCGCCGGGGCTGGCGCCCGTGTCCTCGGTGCGTGAGACGCCGGGGTCGCTGGACGTGCGGGAGGTGGACGCCGGAGAGCTGACCGGTGCCGTCGTCGCGGCGTGCCGGGAGGCGCTCGTGCACGAGGGGTCGATCGGGCTGATCGCGGCGGACGCGCGGATCGAGGAGCTGGGCGGGGCGCTGGTCGCGGGCGGCCTGCCGTACCTGGCGCCGGGCGAGGAGACCACGGCCGAGTCGCGGTTGACGCTGGTGCCGGCGTCGTTGGCGAAGGGTCTGGAGTACGACTACGTGGTCCTGGACGAGCCGGGGGCGATCGTGACGGGCGAGCCGGACGAGCGGACCGGGTTGCGGCGGCTGTACGTCTGCCTGACGCGTGCGGTCTCGGGGCTGACGGCCCTGCACACGGGTGCGTTGCCGGGGGCGCTGGTCACATCCAGCCCCGCCAGCGATTGAGGCGCCCCCGGAGGGCAGACGCGCCGCGGGCAACCACCGGGGCCGCTCAGGCTGGCCGGGCCGGATGGAGCGGCGTCCCCCGGATGGGCTAGTCCTCGTGGTGGTCGGCGGGGTCCGGGTCGAGACTCGGACGTGGGCTCCGGCCCGGCCGACCCGCATCCGGGGCGGCCCACCCGCGGACGACCTCGGAGTGAGACGTGGACGACTATCCGCTGCTCAACCTCTTCTGGACCATGCTGTGGCTCTTCCTCTGGGTCATGTGGTTCTTCCTGCTCTTCAAGGTGATCTCGGACATCTTCCGCGACCACGAGCTGCACGGCTGGGGCAAGACCGGCTGGCTGGTCCTCGTGCTGCTGCTGCCGTACATCGGCGTCTTCATCTATCTCGTCGTCCGTGGCCGGGGCATGGGCAAACGGGACGTGAAACAGGCCGAGGACGCGGAGCAATCGTTTCGCCAGTACGTGCAGAAGGCGGCCGGGACCGGCGCCGGGGCCCACGGCAGCGCGGCCGACGAGCTGCACAAGCTCTCCGCGCTGAAGGAGAAGGGCGACATCACCCAGGAGGAGTTCGACCGGGCCAAGGCGAAGGTGCTCGCCTGATCCCGCGGCCGGCGGCGTGAGTCGAACCGGGTCCGGGGCGTTCCCCGGGCCCGGTCGCCGCGGGCGGCGTCAGGCCAGCGCCTCGCGCCACTGCGCCACCGCGGCCGGGTTGACCGGGGCCGACCAGCCCTCGGGGCGGGCCGCCCCGCCGATGTGGAAGGCGTCCACGCCCGCCGCCCGCAGCTGCGGCAGGTGGTGCAGCCCCAGGCCGCCCCCGACCAGGATCCGCGGCCCGTACCCCGGCTCGCCGCGCCGCGCGGCCTCCGCCAGCAGGGTCGGCAGACCGGCGTCCACCCCGTCGGCGGCGCCCGCCGTCAGGTAGGTGTCCAGGCCCGGCAGGTCCGCGAGCGCCTTGCGCAGCCCGTCCCGGTCCGCGGCCCGGTCGATGGCCCGGTGGAAGGTCCACCGGCAGCCGTCCAGCTCCGCGACCAGCGCCTCGACGGCCTTGAGGTCCGGGGTCCCGTCGGGGTTCAGGAAGCCGAGCACGAACTCCTGCGCCCCCTCCGCCCGCAGCTCCCGCGCGTCCTTGAGCAGTCCCTCGACGTCGCCCGCCGCGAACCCGTCCGCCGCCCGCAGCATCACGCGCAGCGGGATGTCCACGGCCGCCCGGATCGCCGCGAAGGTCTCGCGCGGCGGGGTGAGCCCGTCGGCCGCCATGTCGGTGACCAGTTCGAGACGGTCCGCCCCACCGGCCTGGGCCGCGACCGCGTCCTCCACGTCGAGGGCGATCACCTCCAGGAGCGCACGGTTGCTCATTTGACCCCATCCTTCGGATTGCTGCTCGTATGACTGATATGGAAAATAGGTCTAGTCCAATGTCCAGGGTACGGCTCCGTCGGCACCCTCCACCAGCAGAATCACGCCACCCGCACAATGTGGGCATGGACTCCGACACACCGCAGCCCCAGCAGCGCACCTACGAGGACCTGCGCGCCGCCTGGCACCGGACCGCCACCGAGGCCGGAGCCGACCGCGACCCCGCTCCCTACGCCGACCGACTGCTGGCCGCCTGGGCCGAGCCCCAGCGCCGCTACCACTCCACCGCGCACCTGGCCGCCGTGCTCGCCCACGTCGACACCCTGGCCGCGCACGCCGCCGACCCGAGCGCAGTCCGCCTCGCCGCCTGGTTCCACGACGCCGTCTACCGCCCCGACCGCTCCGAGAACGAGGAGCGCAGCGCCGCCCTCGCCGAGCGCGCCCTGCCCGAACTCGGCATCGGCGCGGCCCGCACCGCCGAGGTCGCCCGGCTCGTCCGGCTCACCGTCACCCACGACCCGGCCCCCGGCGACACCGACGGCGAGGTGCTCTGCGACGCGGACCTCGCGATCCTGGCCGGCGCCCCGGACGCGTACGCCGCCTACGCCGCCGCCGTCCGCGAGGAGTACGGCTTCGTCCCCGACGAGACCTTCCGCGCCGGCCGCGTCGCCGTGCTGCGCCAGCTCCTCGCCCTGCCGCGGCTCTTCCGCACCCCGCACGGCGCCGCCCACTGGGAGGCGCCGGCGCGCGCCAACCTCGCCGCCGAGGCGGCCGCGCTGGAACGAGCGGCCCATCCGGAACAGGCAGCCCATCAGGAATAAAAACACACAAAAGGGAATCACCGGGAATGCGCGAGCGTTCCGCGTCGTTGGTGCAAGTCATGCCCGCAGCAGCCGAACGCACCCGCATGCCCGTCGCCGTCTACGTCCTCGGCCTCTCCGTCTTCGCCCTCGGGACCAGCGAGTTCATGCTGTCCGGGCTGCTGCCACCGATCGCCGAGGACATGGGCGTCAGCATCCCGCAGGCGGGCCTGCTCATATCCGCCTTCGCGATCGGCATGGTCGTCGGCGCCCCGCTGCTCGCCGTGGCCACCCTGCGCCTCCCCCGCCGCACCACCCTCGTCTCCCTCATCAGCCTCTTCGGCCTCGGGCAGGTCGCGGGCGCGCTCGCCCCGACCTACGAGCTGCTCTTCGCCTCCCGCATCGTCTCCGCCCTCGCCTGCGCGGGCTTCTGGGCCGTGGGTGCGGCCGTCGCGATCGCCATGGTCGAGCGGCACCAGCGGGCGCGCGCGATGGCGGTCATGATCGGCGGCCTGTCCATCGCGAACGTCCTGGGCGTCCCGGCCGGCGCCTTCCTGGGCGAGCACCTCGGCTGGCGCTCCGCCTTCTGGTCGGTCGGCGCCGCCTCCGCCATCGCCCTCGTCGGCATCCTGGCGCTGATCCCGCCGATCCCGCTGGCCGCCGAGAAGCCCCGACTGCTGCGCGAGCTGGCCATCTACCGCGACCGCCAGGTCTGGCTGTCCATCGGCGTCACCGCGCTCGCCGCGGGCGGCGTCTTCTGCGCCTTCAGCTACCTCTCGCCGCTGCTCACCGAGGTCGCCGGGCTGGACTCGGCCTGGGTCCCGTGGATCCTGGGCCTCTTCGGCGTCGGCGCGCTCGTCGGTACGACCGTGGGCGGCCGGGTCGCCGACGCGCACCTCTTCGGGGTGCTGCTGTGGGGCATCAGCGCCTCCACCGTCTTCCTGACCGCCCTCGCGCTGCTGGCGTCCGTGCAGGTGGCCGCGATCGCCCTGGCGTTCCTGCTCGGCTTCTCCGCCTTCTTCACGGCCCCGGCGCTCAACGCCCGCATGTTCAACGTGGCGGGCGCCGCCCCCACCCTGGCCGGGGCCACCACCACGGCCGCCTTCAACCTGGGCAACACCGGCGGCCCCTGGCTCGGCGGTACGGTCATCGACGCCGGCTGGGGCTTCGCCGCCACCGCCTGGGCGGGCGCCGCCATGACGGTCACCGCGATCGCGCTGGCCGTCGTATCCCTGCGCCTGGAACGCCGTACGCCGCCCCGCGCGACCCGCGTCGTCACCTCCTCCGCCGCCACCGCGGACGCCACCACCCCGGAACAGCAGCCGGTCTAGGAGAGCAGCAGCGGCATGTCCCAGCCCGAGGGCGCGCCCCCGGTGGAGTACGCGTCCAGTGCCAGCGCCAGGCCCGCCGCCCCGTCCAGGTAGCCCGAGACGTCCGTGCCGTACGGCGCCTTCGTCATCGTGAAGCGGAAGCCGAAGGGCAGCTCCGGATCGAAGTCCGCGACGAGCCGGGCCGCGATGCCGTCCCGGACCGACTGGATCCGGGGGTCGCCGGCGTGCTCGTTCAGCCGGCCGAGCTGGTGCAGGGCGCCCGCCCAGCCGTGGCACAGCGCGTTGTCGTTGATCCCCCACCGCTCCGGGGGCAGCGTCAGCATCCGTTCCACCGAGGCCAGCGCCGTGGCCGTCCAGTCCGCCCGGCCCAGCGCCAGCCCGGCCAGTTGCAGCGCGCGCGAGACCCCGGGCGCGCCGTAGCACCAGGACGGCCAGCCCGCGGGGACGGCGTAGGCGTCGGGGCCGGCGAGGTAGTCGGCCAGGCTCAGGTGCGGGGGCCAGTACGTCCCGTGTTCGTCGCGCACCACCCACCGGGTGAGCAGAGCCGCGGCCGACTCGATGGCGTCCTGCTGCCCGGGGACCCGTACGCCCTGGCTCCAGGCCAGCGACAGCAGCGCCAGCGGCCCCGCCACCCCGTGCGAGATCCCGAGGTTGAGGTGGCCGTCGGGGAGCTTGGCCTCGGAGCCGATCCGCGGCGCGTCCAGGGCCCACCAGCGCGGCACCTTGTGCCCGCGGTGCTCCACCTCGCCCTCGGCCAGCCGGACGAGGTAGGCCAGTACGGACTCCAGCTCCTCCCCGCAGGTCTCGGCGCGGGCCAGCAGGTAGCGGCCCACGCCGGTCATCCCGCGCACCACCTCGTAGTGGCCGATGGTGGGCAGCGGGGAGTCCTCCGGGACGGCGGGCATCGCGGTGCGGACCAGGCCGCGCTGGTACGCGTCGAGCTTCTGGAGGACGGAGACGTAGCCGCCGGTGGCCCGGTGGGCGAGCAGCGCGGCGAAGGCGAGGGCGCCGGGCCCCTTGAAGATGCCGCTCGGGACGGTCTCCCCGGTGCCCGCGGCGCGGGTCGCGAGCGTCAGGTAACCGTGCGCGCGGGCCGTGCGGTCGGTTCCGGGGCGGGCCGCGCCGCTGAAGGCGATGGCCAGGCCCGGGCTGCCGCTGCCGAGGGTCAGCTCGGCCCAGATCCCCTCGGGCTCGCCGTCGTCGGAGGCCTCGGCGGGGATCCGGGTGGCGGCCATCGTGGCGACGGGGTCGGCGAGCCGGTCCAGTACCTGCTCCGAGACCTCTCCGGCGCGCTCGCGCAGCCGGGCGTTGTCGGCGGCGGTCATCGGCTGCTCCTGCTCATCGGTCGCTCCTGCGCGTGGGGGTCGGCGTCGGGGGCCGTGCGAAAGGCGTGGGCGCGGGTGGCGAGTCGGGTGCGGGCGGCTCCGCGCAGTACCGCGTAGGCGCGGGCCTCCGCCGCCGGGTCGATGCCGAAGAGCCGGTTGTGCCGCATGTGCAGCAGGGACAGCACGGCCTCGTCCCGGTCGGCCTCGGGCGCGGCGAGCAGCAGTGCGCCGAAGGCGCGCGGTTCGGGGGACTGCGTCCACAGCTCGCCGAGGGCCGGGACCCCGAGGCGTTCGCCGACCCGCAGGGCGGTGTCCCCGGGGGCCGCGCCGGGGCGGACCAGCTCGTCGGCGAGGGCGCGGTGGCGCTGGTAGACCTCGTGGTCGGGGCCCTTGGTGAACATGTGGTCCGCCCAGGCGCACCAGTCCCACCCGCCGAGGGAGTCCAGCAGGACCGCGTGCCCGGCGGCGGCGAGGACCTCGTCCGGCACGGCGGCCGCTCCGGCGCGCCGGGCCCGCAGCTGGATCAGCGCGGACCGGCTGTCCGCCAGGAAGATCCCCTCGGCGGCCTCCTGGGCGTCCGCGCCCAGGTAGCGGTCGGTCTCGGGCCGGTAGGCGTCCAGGACCAGCGTCCGCACGGTGCCCGCCTCGACCAGCCGGCGCACGTGCCGGGCCACGGCGGGCAGCACCCGCGCGTGCAGCGCCGCCGGGTCGCCGTGCAGCCGGATCCGCAGGTGCGGGTCGGGATCGCGGTAGCGCAGGAAGAACCAGCGGTCGACGTCCTCGTCGACCTCGGCGAGCAGCCGCGGGAGGTGGTCGGCGAGCAGCGCGTCGTGGACGCCCGTCTCGGCGTACAGCTTGAGGGAGAGCCAGTCCTCGCCGGGCAGGTGGACGGCGGTGGGCGCGGTGCGCACGGCGGAGCGGGCGAGCGGCGCGGGTCCGCCGGGCGCGTCCGGCGCGGCGGCGCGGGCGGCCCGTACCAGCGGGACGACGATCTCGGTGGCGTGCCCGGCGTTCCAGCCGAGCCCGGCGCCGCCGGCGGTGAGGTCCTCGTACAGCTGGAACCGCGGTTCCTTCGCGGTCAGTTCGGCGCGCAGCAGCCCCTGGTCCCAGGGCTCGCCCAGGTCGACCGGGAACATCTGGTCGTTGCGGGCGATCTGGATCCGGTCGGGCACCCGCCCCCGGCGCCGCCAGTCGCGCAGCCCCTCCTCCCACACCGCGTCGTCGGACGAGCGGGCCGCGTCCAGCAGCCGGCGCCCGGCGAGCCAGCGGCGCGGGGCGGTGATCACGCGGCCGTAGCGGACGCTCGGGAGGTACGGGAGCACGTCGAGCCCGGCCCAGTCCCACCCGGACCACACCCGCGGGCGGGCCGCGGCGAGGTCGCTGAGGAAGCGGGCGACGGGCGGGGCCTGGGCGTCGAGGGCCAGCATGTGCGGGAAGACGGGGACGACCGGGCGGCCGGTGGGCCCGTGCAGCAGGCGCAGCCCGTCCTCCCCGGCGGCGACGAGGAGGGTGCGCCAGTCCAGGCAGTGCGGGTCGCCGCGGTCGTCGGCGACGCCGATCGGGATCCGGTGCTCCAGCAGCGGCGGCACCTGCACGATGTTCAGGGAGCGCGGGTCGCCCGGCATGACGTCGACCTGCGCGAGGATCGGCTCGTCGGCGACCGCGGTACCGGCGTCGGCGTCCGGTCCCGCGGCCAACGCGCGCAGCTCTTCGGTGAGTCCGGTGACGGCGGCGAAGCGGCCCGCGGTCGCACCGGCCGTCCAGGAGCCGATGTGCGGGCTGCCGAGCAGGGTGAACTCGCCCCGGTCGAGGGCCTCCTGGCTGTCGGCGAGGACCTGGAAGCAGAGTTCGAGGGTGCGCGGGGCGCGGGCCTCCGGGTCGTGTCCGACGGCGGCGGCCAGCCGGGCCACGTCCGCGTCGGTGAGCTCGATGTCACCGCCGTCGAGGACGGCCTGTTGGGTGAGTTCCGCGATCGCCGCGCGGCGCGGGCGGTCGGCGTCCTCGCCGGGGCCGACGCGCGGGTGCGCGGGCGCGGGGGCTCCGTAGGAGGGCGGCAGGCCGAGCCCGCGGTGCGGGTCGACGAGGTCGCCGAGCGGGACGGCGCAGGCGGTGCCGTAGCGCTCGATGAACCGCTCGCGGTAGTCCCGCATGTGGTCGAGGCTGGTCCACTGCGGGGTCATCGCCCAGATCGCGGCGGCGTAGCGGCGCACTTCCTCGCCGATCGCCTCGGGCAGCACGAGCTCGGCGGGCATCCGCAGGTCGACGTGGACGGGCGGCCGCGCCCCGGCCCCGTCCCGCGCGGCGTCCGCGGCGCCCGGTCCGTCGAGGGCGCGTACGGCGTCCAGCAGGGCCCGCCAGGACGCGCGGCCCTCGCCGGGCCGGTCCGCCTCGTGCGCGGCGGCCGCGGCGCGGACCGCGCGCAGCCCTTCGGCGGCGCCGGGGACCGCGCCCCGCACGGCGGCCTCGATCCGGTCGAGGAGCGCGGCGTCGATGCGGTGCGGGGTCAGGGAGGTGAGCAGGAAGCCGTGCTGGACGAGTCCGGCCAGCAGCCCGTCGATGCGCTCCGCCCCGACCGTCGGGAAGCGCTCGACCAGGGCGTCGAGCAGGTCGGTGTACGGGACCGGGCGGGCGGCGGCCTCGCGGACGACGGCGACGAGCGCGTTGTCCTGGACCGAGACCTCCCGCTCGCCGGTGTGCCGCACGAGCCGCCCGTCGCGGCGCACGCACAGGTCGCTGAGCACCACGTCGGTGCGCCGGCGCACCTCGGGCACCGCGAGCCACTCGCGCACCCGCCGGTGCAGCCAGGCCCCGTCGAGCCGGACCGCGACCTGGCCGGGGCCGGTGGGCGGGGCGGTGGGCGCGCTGGCGGGCCGCACCTCGGCGGTCGCGCCGCCGAAGCGGGCCCGGGTGACACCGGCGAAGAGACCGAAGGGGGTGGGCCGCCCGCCCGCCCGGCGGGCGTAGCGGGTGAGTGTCCTGGCCGCGCTGAGGGTCCGCTTGCGGCCGAGGGCGGCGGCGCCCTCGTCGGTGGCGAGGCGCTGGAGGCTGAGCGAGAGGCTGCCGCTGGCGACCTCGACGGCCTGGCGCAGCAGCGGGTCGGCGGCCAGCAGGCGCAGGCCGGGGACGGGGTCGGCCGCGTCGATCCGGGCCTCGGTGCTCCCGCGCGGTGTGCTCGCCATGCGCACGAGCACCGGTCCTCGCACCTCGAAGAGGTCCAACGTCGTTCATCCCCCGTGTCGGTACGAAGAAGCGGGGCGGGCACCGGCCCGCCCCGCTTCACATCACGTCGTCCGTTGCGTCAGCAGCAGGTGGGGCAGCGGGTGCCGATGGCGTAGCTGCTCGGCGAGGTGAAGGTACCGGCGCCGAACTCCTGCGACTGGTCGGAGACCTCGGAGATGCTGAGGTCGAGGTCCAGGTCGGACGTGTCGTTGGCGAGAATCATTTCGATGCGCATGTGTCCCCCATCGGGTTCGTGAAGCGAACAAATGATCGATCCATCAGAGCGCCTGTTCGGTGCCCGCCCTCACACCCTTCATTGCGGCAGCATTGCGCGGGGAGTTGTTTTTCGGCCAACCGAAAGAAATGCCGGAGCGGGCCCTTTCCGGCGCAAGAACGGAGCCCACGAGGGCCTCCGCACGTCCCCCTCGACCGGAACCACCGCTTCAGCCAGGAGCTTCTCCGGCCCGCCGCAACAACGGAGTTACGCGCTCCAGCGCCCCGGAAGCCGGGCCCCGAGGGCACACGTCGACCCACGAACGGTCACATCCGGCCGCGCACCGGGAACCCACCGCCCACCTCAGGACCCACCCGTCACACCAGTGGCGGCGTGGCGCGATCGCGCCCTTGCCATGATCGCGTTCGACGGCTTATCGGACAGCCCCCGCGGTCGACTCATGCGGACGGGCGGCCCACGCGGACCGGCGGCTCACGCGGACCGGCGGCTCACGCGGACGGGCGGCCCTTCGGCCGGCGCAGGCCCGCCGCCGTGATCCGGCGGACGATCTCCTTGCTGCCCACCTCGACGGCGCCCGCGCGCACCGCGTCCGCGTACCGGTGCGAGGGGACGTCGTAGTGGTCGCGCTCGAAGGCCCGCTCGGGGCAGCCGATGGCCGCCGCGAATGCGTGCAGTTCCTCGAACGAGACGTCACTGACCAGGTGCGACCACATGCGGCCGTGCCCCGGCCAGGTCGGCGGGTCGATGTAGAGGGTCACCCGGGGCCCCGGCCCTAGTGACCGAGGACGGAGCCGAGCCCGCCCACGGCGGCCACCTTCACGCCCTGCTTCCCGCACACCCAGTGCGGATCGGGCCCCAACTCCGGGTCCACGTCCAGCGCGTGGAGGTCGGTGTGCGAGCAGACCGGACACAGTGGCCAGCGCCCGTGCTTCTCCAGGAGCGCGTCCTGCACGTCCTGGGCGACGAGCCCGGCGAGGTAGTCGGCACCCTCCGGCCACTGCTCCGCCCACCAGCGGCGGTGCACGACCGAGTCCTCGACGAGGGAGACGACATCGGCGTCGGCGACCTCACCCGCGATGAGGTCGGCGAGTACGAGAGCACGAGCGGCGTGCAGCGCCTGCTCCAGGGGGGTCGCGTGGTCCATACGAGTCATTGTGGACCCCCGCGCCCCAAGTGGCGAAGGTCCCGCCCAGCAGGTGCCCTATGGCTTCTTGACGCCCGGAACCATCTGAAAATATCTTTCATGTGTGAGCGAAAACCAGAAGGAAACTTTCAGCCAGGGCCCGGCGGCGAGCGCGCCCGCGGTCGCCCCGGCCGGGCCGGCCGGCCCGGCCTTGATCCCCGGTCCCGAGACCCTGCGCGCCAAGATCCGCACGCTGGGCCCCGCCATGACCCGTTCCATGCTGGTCGTCGCCGAAGCCGTCGCCGCGGACCCGGCCGACTGCTCGAAGCTCACCGTCACCGCGCTGGCCGCCCGTACCGGCACCAGCGAGGCCACCGTGGTCCGCACCGCCCGCCTGCTCGGCTACCCCGGCTACCGGGACCTGCGCCTCGCGCTCGCCGCGATCGCCGCCCGCCAGGAATCCGGCGCCGCCCCCGCCGTCACCGCCGACATAGCCGTGGACGACCCGATCGCGGACGTCATCGCCAAGCTGGCCTACGAGGAGCAGCAGACCCTCGCCGAGACCGCCGCGGGCCTGGACCACGCCCAGCTGGCGGCCGCTGTCAACGCGCTCGCCGCCGCCCGCCGCATCGACATCTACGGCGTCGGCGCCTCCGCCCTGGTCGCCCAGGACCTCGCGCAGAAGCTGCTCCGCATCGGGCTGATCGCCCACGCGCACGGCGACCCGCATCTGGCGATCACCAACGCCGTCCTGCTGCGCCCCGGCGACGTGGCCGTCGCGATCACGCACTCCGGCGCCACCGGCGACGTGATCGAGCCGCTGCGGCACGCCTTCGAGCACGGCGCCACCACCATCGCCGTCACCGGCCGGCCCGGCGGCCCGGTCGCCCACTACGCCGACCTCGTCCTCGCCACCTCCGCGGCCCGGGAGACCGAGCTGCGCCCGGCGGCCATGTCGAGCCGGACCAGCCAGCTGCTCGTCGTCGACTGCCTCTTCGTCGGCATCGCGCAGCGCTCCTTCGCGACGGCCGCCCCCGCCCTGGCCGCCTCCTACGAAGCCCTGGCCCCCCGCCACCGAGCCACCGCCCCCGGCACCCCCCGAGCCTCCCCTCCGGGAGCGCCCCGGAACCGCCCCTCCGGGGGCGCCTCAAACTCCCCCAGCTAACGCTGGGAGGGACCCCCGGGCGAGGCTGAAATTTCGCCCCGGCGCCGAGGACCCGCCACATCCAGCCCGCCCGGCGTTTGAGGGCAAGACACCGGCCACAGACCACCCGCAAGGAGCCCCCGCCATGACCGGCACCCACACGGCCAGCGCCAGCGCAACGGCCCTCCGAGCCCAGCTGGACACCCTCACCACCGAGGCCTTCCGCCCCGAGCTCGCCGACATCGACCGCCTCCCCACCCTCGACCTCGCCCGCACCATGAACGCCGAGGACGCCGCCGTCCCCACGGCCGTCGCCGCGCAGCTGCCGCAGATCGCCGCCGCCATCGACGCCATCGCGCAGCGCATGGCCCGCGGCGGCCGGCTGATCTACGCCGGCGCGGGGACGGCCGGCCGGATGGGCGTCCTGGACGCGAGCGAGTGCCCGCCCACCTTCAACACCGACCCCTCCGTCGTCGTCGGCCTGATCGCGGGCGGCCCCTCCGCCATGGTCCAGGCCGTCGAGGGCGCCGAGGACTCCGTGGAGCTGGCGGTGGCGGACCTCACCGCCCTCGGCCTGACCGCCGACGACACGGTCATCGGCATCTCCGCCTCCGGTCGCACCCCGTACGCCATCGGCGCCGTCGAGTTCGCCCGTACCCGCGGCGCGCTCAGCGTCGGCCTGTCCTGCAACGCGGACTCCGCGCTCGGCGCGGCCGCCGAACACCCCGTCGAGGTCGTCGTCGGCCCCGAGCTGCTCACCGGCTCCACCCGCCTCAAGGCCGGCACCGCGCAGAAGCTCGTCCTGAACCTCATCTCGACGATCGTGATGATCCGGCTCGGCAAGACCTACGGGAACCTGATGGTCGACCTGCGCGCCTCCAACGAGAAGCTGCGCGCGCGCTCCCGCCGCATCGTCGCCCTCGCCACCGGCGCCCCGGACGCCGAGATCGAGGCCGCGCTCGGCGCCACCGCCGGCGAGGTCAAGCACGCGATCCTCGTCATCCTCGGCGCGGTCGACGCCCCCACGGCCGCGGACCTGCTGGAGTCCTCCCACGGCCACCTCCGCGAGGCGCTCACCGCCGCGCGCCCCGCCCCGGCCCCCGCCCCCACCGCCTGACCGTACGACCGCCACCCGACCCACCACCGAGGGACGACCCGCACCATGTCCACAGACAAGAACCGCGCCACCGCCGCCGCGATCCTTCCGCTGGTCGGCGGCCCCGACAACATCACCTCCATCGCCCACTGCATGACCCGCCTGCGGATCGGCCTGCGCGACCGCAGCCTGGTCCAGGACGAGGCCCTCAAGGCCCTGCCCGCGGTCATGGGCGTCGTGGAGGACGACACGTACCAGATCGTCCTCGGCCCGGGTACGGTCGCCCGCGTCACCCCCGAGCTGGAAGCCCTGGTCGCCGAGGAGCGCGCCGCCGCCCCCGCCCCGGCCACGACTCCCGCCCCGGCCCCGGATTCCCCGCACGCCGTGACGGCCGACGCGCTCGCCGCCCAGGGCGCGGCCCTCAAGCAGGCCCAGAAGGCGAAGAACTCCACCCCCCTCAAGCTCTTCCTGCGCCGCGTCGCGAACATCTTCGTCCCGCTGATCCCCGCCCTCATCGGCTGCGGCATCATCGCGGGCCTCAACGGCCTGCTGACGAACTTCGGTTGGCTGCCCACGATCGTCCCCGCCCTCGCCGCGATGGCCTCCGGCTTCATGTCCCTGATCGCCGTCTTCGTCGGCTACAACACGGCCAAGGAGTTCGGCGGCACCCCGATCCTCGGCGGCGCCGTCGCCGCGATCATCGTCTTCCCGGGCGTCGCGAAGATCGACGTCTTCGGCCAGCAGCTCTCCCCCGGCCAGGGCGGGGTGCTCGGCGCCCTCGCGGCCGCACTGCTCGCCGTGTACGTCGAGAAGTGGTGCCGCAAGTGGGTCCCCGAGGCCCTCGACGTGCTGGTGACCCCCACCCTCACCGTGCTGGTCTCCGGGCTCGTCACCATCTTCGGCCTGATGTTCCTCGCCGGTGAGGCGTCCCACGCCATCGGTACCTTCGCCACCTGGCTGCTCGCCACCGGCGGCGCCTTCGCCGGGCTGGTCCTCGGCGGGCTCTTCCTCCCCCTGGTCATGCTCGGCCTGCACCAGGCCCTGATCCCGATCCACACCACCCTGATCGAGCAGACCGGCTACACCGTCCTGCTCCCCATCCTCGCCATGGCGGGCGCGGGCCAGGTCGGCGCGGCCATCGCGGTCTACTACCGCCTCCCGCGCAACGGTTCGCTGCGCCGCACCATCAAGTCCGCGCTCCCGGCCGGTTTCCTGGGCGTCGGCGAGCCGCTGATCTACGGCGTCTCGCTGCCGCTGGGCCGCCCGTTCGTCACCGCCTGCGTCGGCGGCGCGGCCGGCGGAGCCTTCGTCGGCCTCTTCAACCAGCTGGGCGTGGCCTTCGGTTCGACCGCCATCGGCCCCTCGGGCTGGGCGCTGTTCCCCCTGCTCAACGGCAAGGGCGGGCTGGGCATGACGATCGCCATCTACGCGGGCGGCCTGGCCGTCGGCTACCTGGTGGGCTTCCTCGCCACCTACTTCTTCGGCTTCACGAAGCAGATGCTGGTGGACCTGAACACCGACCCGGAGCCGGCGGCGGGCACGCCCACGGAAACGACCGCCACCGCGGACGGCGGCACCGCCGCGCCGGTCCCCGCGAAGGAACCGGCGCTGTCGTGAGGTCGCGCCCCTAGACCCGGCCGCCGACCCGCGACGTCACCGCGCCGCGGGTTGGCTGGGCAGGTTGAAGACGTTCCCCGGCGAGACGATCTTCGTGATCGCCTCGCCGAAGACCGTACTGGGCTCGGCGCCCTTGTAGTCGACGTCGGTGTTCAGCACGACGACGAGGGTGGCCTTCGCCTCGGGCAGGTAGATGGTCAGCGACTCATAACCCGGCAGCGAGCCGTTGTGCCCGGTCCAGCCCTGCACCCGGAAGATGCCGAGACCGTAACCGGCGCCCGGGATCGTCGTCTTGATGGTCTCCAGCCGGTCCTTCTGCGTGGCCGCGCCGACCATCGCCTTGCCGTCGGGGAACACCCCCGTGGCCACGGTCGGCGCCCAGGTCCGCAGGTCGTCGAGGGTGGAGATCATCGCGCCCGCCGCCCAGCCCCAGGAGGGGTTCCAGTCGGCCGAGTCCTCCAGCTTCCCGCTCGCGGTCTGTTCCGTGTACCCCTGCGCGTGCGGCTCCGGGAACTCCGCGCCCTTCGGGAAGAGCGTCTGGCCCATCCCGGCCGGGGTGAGCACGTGCTCCTGGACGTAGTCGGCGAGCGTCTGCCCGCTCTGCTTCTCGACCACCAGGCCCAGCAGGATCAAGTTGGTGTTGCAGTAGTAGAACTGGGCGCCCGGCGCGAAGAGCACGGGGTGCTTGAAGGAGTACGCGAGCAGCTCCTGCGGGGTGAACGGCCGGTCGGGATTTCCGGTGAGCGCCTTGTAGAAGCCCTCGTCCGCCGAGTAGTTGAAGAGCCCGCTGCGCATCTCCGCCAACTGCCGCAGGGTGATCTTGTCCCCGTTGGGCACCCCGCTGATGTACTTGTCGATGGTGTCGTCCAGCTTCACCTTGCCCTCGTCCACGAGTTGGAGGAGGGCGGTCACGGTGAAGGTCTTCGTCTCGCTGCCGATCCGCATGTGCAGGTCCCGAGCCATCTTCTGCCCGGTGGCCTTGTCGGCGACGCCGAAGGAGCGTACGTACTCCCCCTTGTCCGGAGTCCACAGCCCCACGCTCACCCCGGGGACCTTCGCCTCGGTCATGACCTTCTGCACGGCCGCGTCGAGCTGCTTCGCCACGGCCGGCGTCAGCTCCCGTACGCTCCCGGGCGCGACCGGCGGATCGGTCGCGGCGGAGACGCCCGGCGCGGCCGTCCCCTGCGCGAAGGCGGCCCCGCCGGCGAGCGGCACCAACAACATCCCGGCCGCGACGGCGGTCACGGCCCCCCTGCGCAACCGCATGGACGAGTGCGTCATGGCCAGACTCCTGCCACCGAGGACAAACCCGACTTCCAGCCTAGGCCGTCAGGGGTGGGGCCGCTCGGGGAGTACGGGCCCGGCGAGCCTGGCCCGCTTGGCGGCCACGGCCTGCGGGTCGGCCGGCCCGTTGACGGCCTCACAGTCGGCGATCAGCTCGTCCAGACCGCTCCGGCCGTCCGAGCCCGCCTCACCGGTCGCCGCGCGCAGGAAGCGGACCAGGTCATCGGTGTCGTAACCCACCTTCGCGCCACGCTCCGCGGCCATCAGCAGCAGTTGGCCCACGATCTCCGCACCCCAGCCGTCCGCGCCATCCGCCGACCATTCCCAGAGCTTCTCGATACCGAGATCGGCCATGAGCAGCCCGTACCGGCCCCGGATCTCGCCACAGGTCTCCGCCACGGCGTCCAGCAGCCGCCCGCCCGGTCGCTCGCACCGCAGCCCGAAGTACCCGCCGACGTCCTCGGGCACGCACCCCTGCGGCGGGTCCGCCTTCACCCCGTCGTACCGAGCGTCGCCGAAACCCGGGAAGTCGTCCACAGGGCTGTGGACCAGCGTGAACCGCTGCAACACCGTCGGCTCCGACTCGACCGTCGGCGCCCCGCTCACGGGTGGGCCCGCTCGTGCAGTACGGCCGCCAGGCGCATCGCGGTGTCCAGGTTGCAGCGCCCGAGGTCGACGAGGGGCATCCCGTACGTCCCGGCCGCCGACACCACGTCCACCCCGAGGGACGGGAACACCACCCCCACACCGTCCAGGGCGTCCTTCAGCTGCCAGACGGCCTCCTCGGCGGCCTGGCGCCGCTCCTTGGGGGTCATCACCATCACATGTCACCTTTCGCTCTGAGTAATCAATTTCTACACACAGAGTGGCGACCGGCTCGCTAGCCTTTCAATGCGAACCCCGCAACAACGGGACGTGTTGACCAAGGAGTTGGCATGCCACCAAAGCCCCTGGACCCTTCCTCATCACCCCGCGCCCTCCTCGGCGCCGAACTCCGCGTGGCGCGCGACCGCGCGGGCCTCAGCCAGGCCGAGTTGGGCGAACCCCTCTTCGTGAGCGGCTCGTTCATCGGCCAACTGGAAGCCGGTACGCGCCGCATGCACCTCGACATCGCCAGCCGGATCGACGAAATCCTCACCACGGGCGGCTTCTTCGCCCGCAACTGCGAGGCAGCCGCCAAGTCGAAGTACCCGGACCACTTCGCCGCAGCGGCCGAGGCGGAGGCGATGGCCACCGGGATCCGCGAGTACGCGCCGCTGATCATCCCGGGGCTGTTGCAGACGGAGGCGTACGCGCGCGCCGTCTTCCGCGCCTATCAGCCGACGGCACCCACGCCAGTGATCGACGACCTCGTCACGAATCGATTGGCCCGGGCCGCGCTGCTCAATGATCCAACAACGCCGTTGCTGTGGTGCGTGTTCGGGGAGGCCGTACTGCGCTGCGAGGTCGGGGGTCCAGCCGTCATGGCAGAGGCCCTCGATCACATCGCGACGCTAATCCGGGACCACCGGATCATCGTCCAGGTCATCCCGTTCAGCATGGGCGCCCACGCAGCTATGGGTGGCTCACTCCAGCTGCTGTCATTCGAAGACGCTCCGACGCTCGCCTACGTGCAAGGTAACGGGACGGGCCAGCTCTTCGATGATCCCTCCACGGTCTCCCGCCACTTCCTGACCTACGATCTCCTCACAGCCAGCGCGCTGCCCCCGGCGCAATCGCTGGCCTTGATCGAGTCCGCAGTGGAGGGGTACAAACGTGATGCCGGAGCCTAAGTACGATTTGTCAGCGGCTACTTGGCACAAGTCCAGCTACAGCGACGGCAGCGGCGGCAGCTGCGTAGAGATGGCCACCTGGCGCAAGTCCACCCACAGCGGCGGAGACGGCGGGGACTGCCTTGAGGTCGCCGACGGCCACCCCCACGTCGTCCCCGTCCGCGACAGCAAGCGCCCCGACGGCCCTCACCTGGCCTTCGCCGCCCCGGCCTGGACCGCCTTCGTCGCCACCCTCGGCTAGGACCGTGGCGCGGGCGCCGGGTCAGGGACGTCGCCCCTGACCCGGCGCCCGGGCGCCGCCGTTCAGTCGGTCCGCTCGTCGGCGTGCCCGGGCAGGTAGAACATCAGGGCCCACATCAGGGCGAGCAGGCTGCCGACCCACCACAGCACGGTGAGGAACGCGTCGCGGTTGAGTCCGGCGTCGGGTGAGCCGTTGGTGGTGGTGAAGAACACCACGGCGGTCAACGCGGTGCCCAGCGCGATGCCCAGGTGCATGACGGTGTTGAACAGGCCCGAGGCCGATCCCGCGTCCTCGTGCGGGACCTTGGAGAGCGACATGTCCGCGAGCGGGCCGCTGACCATGCCGAGGCCGAAGCCGATCAGGACCACCGGAGCGGTCATCGCCAGCAGGGTCAGATCCCCCTGCACCGCGTCGATCTGGAGCCCGTAGGCGGCCATCGAGGCGAGCGTGACGAGGACCCCGGTCTGCGGCAGGCGGCGGGCGAAGCGCCCGGCGCTCTTCGTCGTGATCGTCGCGCCGGCCAGCTCTCCGATGGAGAGCAGCACGAAGGCCAGGGCCGCGTGGAAGGGACCCATGCCCAGCCCGTGCTGGAGGTAGAGGGTCCAGGTCATGAAGAACAGCCCGCACAGCAGGCCGTGCGTCAGCTGCGCGGCCATGCCGCCGGAGAACTGCCTGCTCCGGAACAGCGACAGGGCCACGAGCGGCGCGTTGCCCTGCTTGCGCCGCTGCTGGCGCAGGAAGACGGCCAGCAGGAGGAGGCCCGCGGCGGGCAGGAGGAAGCACCACAGCGGCCAGTGGCGCAGGTGGCCCTCGGTGAGCGGGAAGACGATCAGGACGATGGCCAGCGCGGACAGCAGCATGCCGGTCAGGTCGATCCGGTCGGCCTTCCGCACGGTCGACTCGGGGATGAACCGGCGCCCCAGGAGGAGCACGGCGAGGCCGACGGGCACGTTGACGAGGAAGATCGGCCGCCAGGACAGCCCGAAGAGGTCCGCCTCGGTCAGCAGGCCGCCCATCACCGGGCCCAGCACATTGGCGAGCGACATGACGGCCCCGTACAGGCCGAACACCTTGCTGCGGTTCTGTCCCTCGAAGGTGACGTGGAGGGTGGCCAGGATCTGCGGGATCATGACGGCCACCGCCACGCCCTGGAGGGCGCGGGCGCCGATCAGCACGCCGGGCCCGGCGGCGAGGCCGCACAGCAGTGAGGCCGTGGTGAAGACGGCGGTGCCGATCATGAGGATCCTGCGCCGGCCGTAGAGGTCGCCGAGGCGGCCGCCGGTGATCAGCCCGACGGCGATGGGCAGGGAGTAGCCGGTGGTCAGCCATTGCACGGCGTCCGGTCCGGCGCCGGTCGACTCCTGGATCGCGGGCAGGGCGGTCAGGACGACCGACTGGTCGATCAGGTCCATCAGCTCGGCGCCCAGAAGCACCAGGAGGGCGATCCAGGCGGCCAGGCCCATCTTCGACAGGCCGGGTGTGGGGTGCTCTGGGGAGTGGGTGGTGTGCTGCGGCTCGTTGTCGAGCGCGGAGGAAGACACGACGGGGGAACTCCTGTTCCGAAGGAACCGGGGAGCTCTGCCGACAGTCGCACCAGGGCCGGAAAACAGCGAAGCCCGGGGCAGACGGCAGAGCTGCACCCGGGAGAAGACAGAAAACTGCGAGGGAGGGTGACGCAACTCAGGCCAGCGCGACGTCCGCCCCCGCACACGTGCGACACAACAGCACGCGGGAACACGGACGACTACATGGCCTGGTGGATAAGAAGTCACCTCAAGATCGCGAAACAGAAGGAACAGGAAACTCGGTCGAGCACGGTCACCGCCACCGAAAGCTCGGCACAGCGACCCGATCCACCATAAAACACCCCTGGCCCCCGTCGCACGCGATTATTCGGACTCCCCGACCGGCACGGAAGCCCCCCGGGCGCTACGCGCCGGCCCCGCACGCCACCATCGCCATCGCGGCGATGCGCGGCGCGAGGTCCGGGGCGGGCGGGTGTTCCAGGAGGAAGACCCAGGCGAAGACGGTGCCCAGGACGGCGGCGTGGACCAGCGCGGGGTCCGGCAGGACGGCCAGTTCGCCGCGCGCGACGGCCCGTTCCAGGAGCCCCGTCACCAGGGCGCGCTCCTCGGCGATGAAGGTGGCCTGGAAGCGGGCGGCGATCTCCGGCTGCTGCTTCACGTCGGCGAGCAGGCCGGGGGTCGCGGCGGCCGCGACCGGGTCGGAGAAGATCCCCAGGATCAGGGCCGCGAGCGCGGTGAGGTCCCCGCGGAGCGTCCCCGTGTCCTCCAGCGGCTGCGGTGCGCGCCCGTGGACGAGCGCGGAGAAGACCAGCTCACCGCGGGAGGCGTGGCGGCGGTAGATGGCCGCCTTGCCCACGCGCGCCCGGGCGGCCACGGCGTCCACGGTCAGCGCGGCGTACCCGACCTCGGCCACCAACTCCCGTACGGCGTCACGGATCGCGTCGTCCACGCGGCTGTCCCGCGGTCGGCCGGGGGGTTGCTTCGGAGGCTGCATGGGTCCACCATACGGAACCATGAGTATCGAAACTGCCAGTACCGTAACTGCACCCGCATCCGGCGCCACGCACCGCGCCCGCGGCCTGAACCTCTGGGCCGGGCGCACCAGCGTGGCGATCGGCGCCCTGCACATCGCCGCCTTCACCACCAAGACCTGGCCCAGATGGGGCGACTGGATCGGCGGCGCGCTGCACGGCCAGGGCGCCATCAAGGACCCCGCCAACGCGGCCTCCATGGCCGAGTTCTGGGCCCTGCCCGGCAGCTTCGCCGTACCGCTGGTCCTGTTCGGGCTGCTCGTGTCGCGGATGGCCCGCACCGGCCAGGAGGTCCCGCGCTACCTGGGCTGGACCGTCGGCGCGTGGGTCCTCGTCGGCGCCTGGATCCTGGAACCCTCCGGCTTCCCGCTCGGCCTCGTACCGACGGCGCTGCTCCTGCTCGCGGAGCGCGGTCAGGGCCGCCCGGCCGCCGCGGGGACCGTCACCCGGACCGGGTCCCAGCACTGAACGCCCCGCAGGTCAGGCATCCGGTCGCGGGTGAAGACCGGGTCCAGGCCCGCGCGGCGCTGGCCGAGGTAGTCCTCCAGGAGGCGGAAGGCGATCGTCGACAGCGGGATGATCGCGAGGAGGTTCACCAGGGCCATGAAGCCCATGAAGACGTCCGCCAGGTTCCAGACCACCGAGACCGAGCCCAGCGAACCGAGCACGACCGTCACCAGCACGAGCGCCCGGTACGACGGCAGCACCCACCGCTTGCGGGTGATGAACTGGATGTTGGACTCGCCGTAGTAGTAGTTCCCGATCATGCTGCTGAAGGCGAGCATGAAGACGACCACCGTCAGCAGGTGCCCGGCCCAACTGCCCAGCGTGTCGCTCAGCGCGGTCTGCGTCAGGTCCGCGCCCTGGCGCCCGGCCAGTTCCGGGTTGCTGACGAGCACGATGAAGGCCGTCATCGTGCACACGAGCAGCGTGTCGAAGAAGACGCCCAGGGACTGTACGAGGCCCTGCTTGACCGGGTGCGAGACCTCCGCCGCCGCGCCCGCGTTCGGGGCCGAGCCGAGGCCCGCCTCGTTCGAGAACATGCCGCGCCGGATGCCCTGCTGGATCGCCGCGCCGATGCCGCCCGCCGCCAGCTCCCGCAAGCCGAAGGCGCCGCCGACGATGTCCGCGATGACCCGGGGGAACTCCGAGGCGTTCAGCAGCACGACCGCCGCGCCGAGCAGCAGGTAGACGATCGCCATGACCGGCACCAGCACCGTGGTCACCGCCGCGATCCGCTTGACCCCGCCGAAGACCGCCAGGCCCAGCAGCGCGGCCAGCAGCAGCCCGAGCGCGGGCGCGAACCAGGCCCCGTCCGTCTCCGGCAGCGAGCCCGTCGCCACGGAGGCGATCGTGTTGGCCTGGACGGCGTTGAAGACGAAACCGAAGGTGACGGTGATCGTCACCGCGAAGAGGACCCCGAGCCAGCGCTTCCCGAGCGCGCGCTGCATGTAGTAAGCCGGACCGCCCCGGTACGCGCCGGTGGCGCCCCGCACCTTGTAGAGCTGGGCGAGCGCCGACTCGACGAAGGCCGAGGCCGCGCCGATGACCGCCATCACCCACATCCAGAAGACGGCGCCCGCGCCGCCCAGGGTGATGGCGGTGGCAACACCGGCGATGTTGCCGGTGCCGACCCGCGCCGCCGCGGAGATCGTGAAGGCGCCGAAGGACGACACCTGCTTGCGGCCGTCCGCGCGCGGCGGGGTCTTCTCCTTGACCACCCGGAACATCTCCGGCAGCAGCCGCAGCTGCACGCCCCTGGACCTGACCGTGAAGTACAGGCCGGCGCCGACCACCAACGGGATCAGCAGGTAGGTCCAGAAGCGGTCGTTCACGGCGACGATCAGCGCGTCCAGGGAGGCCAGGGAGTCCATGGCTCGAAGTCTCCCGGGGCGGAAGGCCCCCGGACAGGGACCTTGGTCCACGGCCGCAGGGCCCGAAGGCCCCGGCCCGGCCGGTCCTTGGCCCCGCCCCCGCGCACCGCCCTAGCGCCGGTACACGCGCAGCGCCGACACCTCGTAGGACAGCTCCGTCGTGCCGGGATCCGGGGCCGGGTGGTAACGGCCCGCGCAGACGGAGAGGTTGACGATGAGGTAGGCGCGCCAGGAGCGGCCGACGCCCCGGCCGTCGCTGAAGACCCGGGAGCCGTTGACCCACCAGATGACCGACGACCTCCCGAACTCGACCTTGAGGTCGATCCAGCCACCGGGCCGCACCGTCGGGTCGCGGTAGTAGAGGTGCGCCTCGCGGACGTGGTTCGACAGCTCCAGCAGGTCCGGGTTGTCGGGGTGGTACTCGAAGACGTCGATCTCCTGGCCGCCGTCGCGCCAGGTCCAGATCCCGGGCCAGGCGCCCCGCCCCACCGGCAGCTTCACCCGGGTCTCCAGCACGTCGCCGGTGCGCAGCATGAAGCCCTCGTCACTGCCCTCGGTGGTGAGCAGCCCGCTGTCCCAGTCGCCGTCGGGGCGCAGCGTCGCCCGGAAGACCCCGCCGCGACTGTAGGCGGGGTCCGCGACGAGGTGGTCCAGCTTGTTGTCGCCCGGATTGACCGGGCCGCCGCGGGGATACGCCCACGAGCGGCCGGCGACCCATTGGGTGGGCGAGGTGAAGTCCGCGGTGAAGACGGGGGCGGCGCCGCGCGGGCGCGGCAGCAGCCCCCCGCCCTCCCCCGGGGCGAGGCGGCGGGTCAGCCGCCACAGTCGTTCGAGCATGTCCGAGACCATGAGGAAGAACTGCCCGCTCGGCGGCGCACCACACTCGAATTCTCGCTCAGAGTAATCGTACGAACACCCCTGGTGACACAGGGGTCAGCTCCCGTCGCGCCGCGCGGCCAGGACGAACGCCCGGATCAGCTCGGCGGACTTGATCCCGCGCTCCCGCTCCACCCCGCTGGAGACGTCGACCCCCCACGCCCCGGTGGCCCGTACGGCCTCGCCCACATTGCCCGGGGTCAGCCCGCCGGCCAGCACCCAGCGGCCCCGCGGCGCGACGAACTCCTCGGACCCCCAGTTCCAGGGCTTGCCCGAGCCCGGGTCCGGGGCGTCGATCAGCAGCAGGTCCTCGCCGTACTCCCCGCAGCTCGCCGCGTACCGCGAGGTGGCCCGCAGCAGGGTCCGGCCCTCGGCGCGCAGGGCCGCGAAGTCCTCGGGACCCTCGTCCCCGTGCAGCTGCACCCCGCGCACGCCGCTCTCCTCGGTGAGCCGGCGCACCTCCGCGACGGACTGCCTCCGGAACACCCCCACCGTCAGCACCCGCTCCGGAATCCGGGCGACCAGCTCGCGGGCGATGGCGGGGTCGACCGTACGGGGGCTACCGGCGGCGAAGACGAACCCGATGGCATCGGCCCCGGCGGCCACCGCCACGTCCACGTCGACCGCGGTCCGCAGCCCACAGATCTTGACGAACACGCCCGCCCCACCCACCTCATCAGTCATGCCCATCAGTCAACCAAACGCGCCCGGACCCCGGCACCGCGTCCCAGATGCCGGGCGGGAAAACCTCCCCACCACTAGCCTGGGACGAGGTACACGCACTGGGCAGCACGCCATCCGGAGGACGACGGTGACGATCATGAGCGAGCGGGCCACCCCCATAGAGACCCTGTCGCCACCGACCTTCGAGACCCTCCTGCGCACCGTCGAGGAGATGAACACGCCAGACGGCTTCAAGGCCGAGCTCATCCGGGGGAAGATCGTCGTGTCACCGTGGTCCAAGCTGCGCTACTACCGCCCCATGCGCGCCCTGCGCGAGCAGCTCCAGGCACACGCCCCCGAAGGGCACGTCGCCGACACCGCACCCTTCCTCTTCCAGTTCCCCTCGGCGAACCGCGCCTACGGCCCGGACCTGTACGTCACGGACGAGTCGGCCTTCGACGAGGAGGGGCGGCACGCCGACGGGACCGCCCTGGCGCTCGTCGCGGAGTTCACCTCCCTGTCCACGAAGGACGTGGACTGGCAGGAGAAGCTGGACGTCTACGGCGCTGTGGTGCCGATCTACCTCGTCGTCGACATGCAGGAGCGGGAGATCACCCGCTTCTCCGATCCCTCGCCGCACGGGTACCGATCCCGCACGACGGTGTCCTTCGGCGAACCTCTGCACGTCCCGTACCCGATCGAATGCGACATCGACACCACCGGTTTCTGACGCCGTGAGGGGTGAACCGGACCACGGGGGGGGACGCGTCACGTGATGAACCACAGCCGCTGGAAGCCAGCCCGTGAGCGGCGGGCCTCGGGGGGCGGCTCCGAGCCGCCCGAGATCGAGGCCGAGCGGGCGGAGATCCGGCTCGCGATGGCCTTCGCCAAGGCCGTGTACGACCGGCGCAAGGCGTTGGGCCTGTCCCAGGCCCAACTGGCCGAGCGCGCGGGACTCACCCAGGCGAAGATCTCCCGCGTCGAGGGCGCGGACGCCGTCCCGACGCTGCCCCTCCTACGACGCCTCGCCACCGCCCTGGACGCTTCGCTGACCATCGACCTGGGCCAGGACCACGAAGAGGTCGCCTTCGTGGCCCGCCCCGCCGCGTAGGAACGCCCGAGGGCGGCACCCCCCGTGGGGAGTGCCGCCCTCGTTCGAAGAACAGCCGATCTGCTGCGGGCCGGGGCCCGGGCGGATCAGAAGTCCATGTCACCGCCCGGCATGCCGCCGCCCGCGGGGGCACCGGCCTTCTCGGGCTTGTCGGCGATGACGGCCTCGGTGGTGAGGAACAGCGCGGCGATCGACGCGGCGTTCTGCAGCGCGGAGCGCGTGACCTTCGCCGGGTCGATGATGCCCTCGGCGATCATGTCGACGTACTCGCCGGTCGCGGCGTTCAGGCCGTGGCCGATCGGAAGGTTGCGCACCTTCTCGACGACGACGCCACCCTCGAGACCACCGTTGACGGCGATCTGCTTGAGCGGGGCCTCCAGCGCGAGCTTCACGGCGTTGGCGCCGGTCGCCTCGTCGCCCGTGAGCTCCAGCTTCTCGAAGACCGCGGAGGCCTGGAGGAGTGCGACGCCGCCACCGGCGACGATGCCCTCTTCGACGGCCGCCTTGGCGTTGCGGACGGCGTCCTCGATGCGGTGCTTGCGCTCCTTGAGCTCAACCTCCGTCGCGGCGCCGGCCTTGATGACGGCCACGCCGCCGGCCAGCTTCGCGAGGCGCTCCTGGAGCTTCTCGCGGTCGTAGTCCGAGTCGGAGTTCTCGATCTCGGCGCGGATCTGGTTGACGCGACCCTGGACCTGGTCGCTGTCGCCGGAGCCGTCGACGATCGTGGTCTCGTCCTTGGTGATGACGACCTTGCGGGCACGGCCGAGCAGGTCGAGGCCCGCGTTCTCCAGCTTGAGGCCGACCTCCTCGGAGATGACCGTGCCGCCCGTGAGGATGGCGATGTCACCGAGCATGGCCTTGCGACGGTCACCGAAGCCCGGGGCCTTGACGGCGACAGACTTGAAGGTGCCGCGGATCTTGTTGACGACCAGGGTCGACAGGGCCTCGCCCTCGACGTCCTCGGCGATGATCAGCAGCGGCTTGCCGGACTGCATGACCTTCTCGAGGAGCGGCAGCAGGTCCTTGACCGAGCCGATCTTCGAGTTGACGATCAGGATGTACGGGTCGTCGAGGGACGACTCCATGCGCTCCATGTCGGTGGCGAAGTACGCCGAGATGTAGCCCTTGTCGAAGCGCATGCCCTCGGTGAGCTCAAGCTCCAGGCCGAAGGTCTGCGACTCCTCGACCGTGATGACGCCTTCCTTGCCGACCTTGTCCATGGCCTCGGCGATGAGCTCGCCGATCTGGGTGTCAGCGGCGGAGATGGAGGCCGTAGAAGCGATCTGCTCCTTGGTCTCGACGTCCTTGGCCTGGGCCAGCAGGGCGGCGGAGACGGCCTCGACGGCCTTCTCGATACCACGCTTGAGGGCCATCGGGTTCGCACCGGCGGCTACGTTGCGCAGGCCCTCGCGGACGAGCGCCTGGGCCAGCACGGTGGCCGTGGTCGTACCGTCGCCGGCGACGTCGTCCGTCTTCTTGGCGACTTCCTTGACCAGCTCGGCGCCGATCTTCTCGTACGGGTCCTCGAGCTCGATCTCCTTGGCGATGGAGACACCATCGTTGGTGATCGTGGGGGCGCCCCACTTCTTCTCAAGGACGACGTTGCGACCCTTGGGGCCAAGGGTGACCTTGACGGCGTCGGCGAGCTGGTTCATGCCTCGCTCGAGACCGCGCCGGGCCTCCTCGTTGAACGCAATGATCTTGGCCATCTGAAGTGGTCCTCCCGGACAGCGGTGGATTGCTCCGGACCGCGCCCGCGCCCGCGACGGACGGCCTGCGGGTCCGACGGTTCCTTCCCGCCGACCCGCTGGGCCTCACCGACCCGGTCCTCGTTTTGGTAGCACTCTCACCAGGAGAGTGCTAACGCCAATGATTAGCACTCGGCACCCCCGAGTGCAAGCGGCTTCGAGGAACACCCGGTGAACGCCCGGGCCCCGCACGCCCTCCCGCGTGCACCGCGGGCGGGCGCGGCGGCCCGCCGGGAACGCACGCGGGGCCCGCATCCGTGTCTCAGGATGCGGGCCCCGCGCGTTCGTGTGTCGGTGGTCGATCGCTCCGGCTAGCCGACTGCGAGCTTGACCATGTCCGCCTGCGGACCCTTCTGGCCCTGCGAGATCTCGAACTCGACCCGCTGACCTTCTTCAAGGGTGCGGTACCCGTCCATCTGGATGGCGCTGTAGTGGACGAACACATCCGCACCACCGTCGACCGCGATGAAGCCGTAGCCCTTCTCCGCGTTGAACCACTTGACGGTGCCCTGAGCCATGCCTAACTCCCCTATTACTGGCCCTTGCGCAGGACCGCACTTCGCGGACCCGGGTCAGAACTTGCGCCGGAACGCCTCGACCGGGGCTGAATGTATCTGCACCGCTGCTGTCTGCAACAGGTCATTCCCACGAGAATTCTGGACACGCCATTACATTGAAATAGGGTGAAAATTAGGAATCTTCCAGGGCAACTCGGGCCGGACAAACCACGCCAACGACCCATAGCGCGCACGCATGTTGACTCAATGTCAACCCTTCCGCGACCCGTTCATATGCGGCGGGCAAGAACAGCGGTGGGGACTTCCCCAACTCTACCGCGCCCAATCAAGCAGAATTGCCCCCTCCGTTTCCTACCGGAGGGGGCAATTCAGGTTTTGGCCCACGAGGCCGGGTGTCCGGACCTCGCCGGGGTGGGTCAGCCGCCCGCGACCGCGGGGATGATCGAGACGCCCA
This sequence comes from Streptomyces sp. NPDC098789, assembly GCF_044759975.1. Taxonomy (NCBI): domain Bacteria; kingdom Bacillati; phylum Actinomycetota; class Actinomycetes; order Kitasatosporales; family Streptomycetaceae; genus Streptomyces; species Streptomyces sp. NPDC098789. Next base: position 116,002 of record NZ_JBIWAJ010000013.1, on the reverse strand, counting down.
CGCCGTCGGGCGTCGGCGTCTGCAGCCCGCTCTCGAAGCGCACGTCGTCGTCGTTGACGTAGACGTTCACGAAGCGGCGCAGCTTGCCCTGGTCGTCGAGGACGCGGGCGGAGATGCCCGGGTGGCTCTGCTCCAGGGAGTCGATGACCTCGCTGAGGGTCGCGCCCTCGGCGGCGACCTCGGCCTGGCCGCCCGTGTAGGTGCGCAGGATGGTGGGGATGCGGACGTTGACGCTCATGGCGCTACTGCCTTTCCGGGGTTCGAGGAGTGATCAGACCAGGCCGGCGGCGCGGAACGCGTCCAGGCTCGGGCGGATGGTGGCGGTCTGGCCGCTGTCGGCGGCCACCGCCTCCAGGGTCTTCAGGCCGTCACCGGTGTTCAGGATCACGGTCGTCAGCGCCGGGTCCAGCTGCCCGTTCTCGATGAGCTTCTTCGTCACGCCGACGGTCACGCCGCCCGCGGTCTCGGCGAAGATGCCCTCGGTCTGGGCCAGGATCTTGATGGCCTCGACGACCTGGGTGTCGTTGACGTCCTCGACGTAACCGCCGGTGCGGCGGGCGATGTCCAGGACGTACGGGCCGTCGGCCGGGTTGCCGATCGCGAGCGACTTGGCGATGGTGTCCGGCTTCTGCGGGCGGACCACGTCGTGACCGGCCTTGAAGGCGGTCGAGACGGGCGAGCAGCCCTCGGCCTGGGCGCCGAAGATCTTGTAGGGCTTGTCCTCGACCAGGCCGAGCTTGATCAGCTCCTGCAGACCCTTGTCGATCTTCGTCAGCTGCGAGCCGGACGCGATCGGGATGACGATCTGGTCGGGCAGCTGCCAGCCGAGCTGCTCGCAGATCTCGTAGGCCAGGGTCTTGGAGCCCTCGCCGTAGTACGGGCGCAGGTTGACGTTGACGAAGCCCCAACCCTCGCCGAGCGGGTCGCCGATCAGTTCCGAGCAGAAGCGGTTGACGTCGTCGTAGTTGCCCTCGATGCCGACCAGGTCACCGCCGTACACGCCGGCCATGACGACCTTGCCCTGCTCCAGGTCGTGCGGGATGAAGACGCAGGAGCGCAGTCCGGCGCGGGCGGCGGCGGCGCCGACGGCCCCGGCCAGGTTGCCCGTGGAGGAGCAGGAGAGCGTGGTGAAGCCGAAGGCGCGGGCGGCCTCGACGGCGATCGCGACGACCCGGTCCTTGAAGGAGTGCGTCGGGTTGCCGGAGTCGTCCTTGACGTAGAGCTTGCCGGTGACGCCCAGCTCCTTGGCCAGGTTCTCGGCGTCCACGAGCTTGGTGAAGCCCGGGTTCAGGTTCGGCTTCGAGGCCACGTCGGCGGGGACGGGCAGCAGCGGGGCGTAGCGCCAGATGTTGTTCGGGCCGGCTTCGATCGCGGCGCGCAGCGCCTCGGGGTCACCGGTCGGAAGCTCGTAGGCGACTTCGAGCGGGCCGAAACACTCGGCACAGGCGAAAATGGGACCCAGCTCGAACCGGGTGGCGCATTCGCGGCAGGAAAGCCCGACGGCGGGTCCGAGATCAACGGTGGTCGCGGCAGAGGTGGCGACAGGGGTGACAACAGAGGTGACGGCAGTCTGTGCAGACATGACGGCGAGGCCCTTTCTCCTCATCTTCCCCGTGGCGCACTTCGCCACGAGACGGATTTGGCACCTTCCCTAGTCGGGGACCTCGCTGACTTTGCAAAAAATCGCGAGACCGACTGGAGGGTTGCCGGGGCTTCAACGGGCCGTATCCCTCTGCCCCTCTGGATGAGCGGTATGGCGCGAACGCGCCTTGGCGGCGCACCCGTGCGTTTGTACGGAAGGACCCCCGACATGCGATGGTCCTCCGCGTTGTTCAAGACTGTAACCGAAGGCATGGATGGTTGAGACAGCCGTCCGAACCGCGAGATGGATCACATTTCGGCCATATCGATGGCCGACCATGAGGTGACCACGACCCCATCGCGACCCCATCGCGACTCAATCACGACTCAATCAGGGAGTACTGAAGGTGCTGGAAGAGGTGGAGCGCTGGCTGGCCGACCGCTCCTGGTCCGCCACCGACCGACCGCTGGAGCAGCTCCTTTCGGCCAAGCGGGCCTCGGGGACCACCGTCAGCGTCGTGTTGCCCGCGCTCAACGAGGAGGCGACGGTCGGCGCGATCGTCGAGGTCATCCGCCGCGACCTGATGGACGCCCTCCCCGTCCCCCTCGTGGACGAGCTCGTCGTCATCGACTCCGGCTCCGACGACCGCACCTCGCAGGTCGCCGCGAAGGCCGGCGCCCGCGTGGTGCACCGCGACGACATCCTGCCGCGGGTCCCGGCGGTGCCCGGCAAGGGCGAGGTGCTGTGGCGCTCGCTGCTGGTGACCAGCGGGGACGTCGTCTGCTTCGTCGACGCCGACCTGCGCGACTTCTCCGCCACCTTCGTCTCCGGGATCGTCGGCCCGCTGCTGACCGAACCGGACGTGCAGTTCGTCAAGGCGATGTACGACCGCCCGCTCGGCGACGCGCCCGGCCAGGGCGGCCGGGTCACCGAGCTGGTGGCCCGCCCGCTGCTGAACCTGCACTGGCCGCAGCTGGCCGGATTCGTCCAGCCGCTGGGCGGCGAGTACGCGGTGCGCCGCTCGCTGCTGGAGCGGCTGCCCTTCCCCGTCGGCTACGGCGTGGAGCTCGGCCTGCTGGTGGACGCGCTGCACACGGCCGGTCTGGACGCGCTCGCGCAGGTCGACGTCGGCGTCCGGCTGCACCGCCACCAGGACGGGCGGGCGCTGGGCCGAATGGCCGCCGCGATCTACCGGACCGCGCAGCTGCGGCTCTCGCGCGGGCACCTCGTACGGCCCGAGCTGACCCAGTTCGAGCGCGGCCCGGACGGCTTCGAGCCGCACACCTACCCGGTGGACACGGTGGAGCGGCCGCCGATGCGGGGCGTCGAGGAGTACGCCCACCGGCGCGTGGCATGACGGCACTCACAGTTTGAGCGCGGGCCCGCCGGGCTAGGTTGCCCGCATGGCCTCTCAGGTACTCGTCGCCGCCAACCGCGGTCCGCTCTCGTACGCCCTCGACGCCGACGGGGGCCTCAGCGCCCGGCGCGGCGGGGGCGGTCTCGTCTCCGGCCTCTCCGCCGCCCTCGCCCGCCAACCGGACGCGCTGTGGATCTGCGCGGCGCTCTCGGAGGCGGACCGCGAGGCCGTGCGCCGCGGGGTCGCCGAGCCGGGCGTGCGGATGCTGGACATCGACCCCGAGGTCTACGACGACGCCTACAACGCCATCGCCAATTCGGTGCTCTGGTTCACCCACCACCACCTGTACGACGTCCCGCGCGAGCCGGTCTTCGACGCGGCGTTCCACCAGGCCTGGGAGTCGTACGTCGCCTACAACCGGACCTTCGCCGAGGCGCTGGCCGAGGAGGCGGAGCAGGGCGCGCGGGTCCTCGTCCAGGACTACCACCTGGCCCTGGTGCCCGGGATGCTGCGGGTGCTGCGGCCGGACCTGCTGATCGCGCACTTCACGCACACGCCCTGGGCGTCCCACGACTACCTGCGGATCCTGCCCTCCTACGTCCGCGAGGAGCTGGCCTGGGGGATGCTCGGGGCGGACATGGTGGGCTTCCACACCGGGGAGTGGGCGCGGGCGTTCCTGGACGCGATGGACCTGGACGACGCGTACGGGACGGCGTCGCCGGGCGGCCCGGACGGCACGGAGATCGTGCACCGGCGGTACACGGTGTGGCCGCGGCGGACCACCTCGGTGCGGGTCTTCCCGCTGGGCGTGGACGGCGACGAGCTGCGGGCGCTGGCCCACCGGCCCGAGGTGAACGACAAGCTGGCCGCGCTGCGGACGGAGGTCGCCGGGCGCAAGGCGATCGTCCGGGTGGACCGCACGGAGCTGTCGAAGAACATCCTGCGCGGGCTGCTGGCCTACCGGGAGCTGCTGGTCACCCGGCCCGAGTGGCACGGCCGCGTGGTGCACCTGGCGTCGGCCTACCCCTCGCGGCAGGACCTGGCCGTCTACCGCGCGTACACGGAGTCGGTGCGGGAGCTGGCCGCGGAGATCAACGCGGAGTTCGGCGCGCCGGACTGGCAGCCGGTGCTGGTCTCGGTCGAGGACGACTTCGCGCGCTCCCTGGCGGCGTACCGGCTGGCGGACGTGGCCCTGGTGAACCCCGTGCGGGACGGGATGAACCTGGTGGCCAAGGAGATCCCGGTGGTGTCGGAGGCGGGGTGCGTGCTGGTGCTGTCGACGGGGGCGGGCGCGTACGCGGAGCTCCGCGAGGACGCGCTGACGGTGAACCCGTACGACGTCACGGAGACGGCGGCCGCCCTGCACGCGGCGCTGTCCATGCCGGAGGGGGAGCGGGCGGAGCACACGAAGCGCCTGGCGGCGCAGGCCACGGCCCTTCCGCCGGCGGCCTGGTTCGAAGCCCAGCTGACGGCCCTGGGGCCGCGGTAGCCCGCGCGGGTCCGACTGCGCTGGTGGACCCAGGTGGCGGGCCGCATCATGGTCGTGTAGGCGGTTCCGGCTGTTCTCACCTGTGTTCTCACTGTGTCGGCCGCGGCTCTGCCGCTCAGCTGCCCGTGGTCATGCCCGGCGAAAGGGGCAGCGATGGCCACTGACCTCGAATTGGAAGTCTCCAGGACGCGCCCGGACGCGTACGAGGTGCGGGTCGTGCACGCGGCGGCCGGCGGGGAGCCCAGCGCCGAGCTGCGGCTCGACGTCGACGGACTGCTCGGGCGGCGCGCCGCGCTGGAGGCAACGGTGCTGGCCTCCTCGGTGCACGCGCGGCGTGCGGTGCCGGCCACGGAGGAGCCGGTGCGGCAAGTCGGGCAGCAGCTCTTCGAAGCGCTCTTCACCGGCCCGGTCTACGGCACCTACCGGGCGAGCAGCGGGGTGGCGCAGGAGCGGCAGGAGCGGCTGCGGATCGTACTGAGGCTGAAGACGCCGGAGCTCGCGCTGCTGCCGTGGGAGACGCTGTACGACCCGGACGCCGACGTCTACCTGTGCCGGCAGGAGCCGCTCGTGCGGCACGTACCCGCCCGCTACACGCCCGAGCCGCTGCGGGTGAAGCCGCCCCTGCGCATCCTGGCGGTGATCGCCTCGCCGCGCGGGCTGCCCCTGCTGGACACCGACGCGGAGCGCCGTCGGCTCGAAGAGGCGTTGGCCGACCAGATCGAGGCGGGCCGGGTCGAGCTGACCTGGGTGCCACAGGCCGGCTGGGACAGGGTGCACGGGCACCTGTTGGAGGGCGAGTGGCACGTACTGCATTTCATCGGCCACGGCGACTACGACGAGAGTGCGGACGAGGGACTGATCGCACTGGTCGACAGCGGCGGCGGCGCCGATCTGGTCGAGGCGTCCCGGCTGGCGGACCTGCTCCGTGAGGCCCGGCCCACTCCTCAGCTCGTCGTGCTCAATTCCTGCTCCTCGGCGCAGGGCGGGATGCGCGACGTCTTCTCCAGCACCGGCGCGACGCTGGTCCGCAGCGGCATCAGCGCGGCCGCCGCGATGCAGTTCACCGTCAGCGACGGGGCAGCCATCCGCTTTGCCCACGGCTTCTACACCGCGCTCGCCCACGGTCGCCGGATCGACGAAGCGGCGCAGAGTGGGCGGATCGCGATTCTCGGTACCGGCCGCCATACCTTGGAGTGGATCACGCCCGTGCTGTACGTGCGCGGCGGCGTCACCCAGTTGTTCAGCTTCACCCCGAACTCCCCCCCGCCGTCGGACCCGTCACCCCTTCCGAAACAGCCGCCGACCGGTGACCGGCGCGACGCCGCGTTGCGCGCCCTGTACGTCAGGGCCGCCGCGGAGATGCGCGTGGGCCGCCACGACCGTGCCGTCGAGCTGCTCGACGACCTGCTCACCTTGGCCCCGGGCAGCCGGGACGCAGTGGCGCTGCGCGACACCGCTGTCGACCAGCGGCGGCTCGCGGAAACGTACGAGCGGGCCACGGCCGCCGAGGACGCCGGCGACTGGGCAGCCGCGATCGATGCGTACTCGGAGCTCCTGCGGTCCGACCAGGGCTACTCGGACGCCGTCGCACGACGCGAGGCGTGTCGGGCCCGGCAGCGCGTCGCGGACCTGGAGGCCGAACTGCGCTACCACGCGGATGCCGACCGGTGGCAGGCCGTCATCGAGGTCAGCGAGGACCTCCACGCGCTCGACCCGGACGCCGCCGATCCCGACGGCCTGGCCACCCGCGCCCGCCGAAGCCTGCGGGAGGCGCAGGACAAGCGCCGCTACGCCGAGGCGCTCGGGACGGAGGCGGCCTACGACTGGGCGGCGGCGGCCGACCGCTACGGCGAACTCGCGGCCGACGGCGGTTATCGCGACGCCGCTCAGCGAGGCGCCGTCTGCCGGAAGATCGCCGACCTGCGCACCACGTTGTACGCGCGTGCCGACGCCCAGGAGTGGGCGCAGGTACTGGACACGGTGGCCGAGCTGAAGGGCGTGCAAGCAGGTGCGTCGGACGCGTACGCCACCCTGGCCGAGCGCGCCCGGCGCGAGATCGCCCTCCATCCGTCCGAGCTGGCCTGTATCGACTTCCAGGTCGAGGTCCTTTCCCTGGCGTGGGACCCGAGCGGCGGGGCCATCGTCGTCGCGGGCCGATCCCGGTGGGTCCGCGTCTACGACACCACCGGTGTGGAGCGATCGAAGCTGAGAGGCGGAGGCTTGCGGTCCACCGTGTCCGCGGTGGCGTTCAGCGCGGACGGCCGCCGGATCGCCACGGGCAACGCGAGCCGTGCCGCGCGGGTGTGGGACTCGGTGACGGGCCGCCCGCTGCTGGATGTGAGCCACGCCTCGGGCGTGAACGCGGTGGCGTTCGACGCGGAGGGCGCCCGGCTGGCCACCGGCAGTTCGGATTCCACGGCCCGAGTGTGGGACGTCACGAGCAGCCACAAGGACTTGCTCAGCCTGCCTCACAAGGGCAGCGGGTGGGCCTTCGTAAACGCCGTGGCCTTCAGCCCGGACGGAACCCGGATCGCCACCGGCAGTTCCGACCACACCGCGCGCCTGTGGCCGGTCGGCGAGCCCTAGGAAGAGAACCGCGAGGGAAGGGAACACCTGGAATGGGACGTCTGGTTGAATTTCCCACGGCGGCGGGCGCCACCGTACTGATCGAGGTCAGGGACCCGCCGTCCGCGATGGTGACCCGCGGGCTCCGCGACACCGGGGTGACCGAACGGGCGCAGAAGACCTTCGAGGAGGCCGTCCGCTGTGCGCGGCCCGCGGTGGAGGGAGTGGTCGCCCAGCTCCGGGCGATCGCCGAGACTCCCGATGAGATCCACGTCGAGTTCGGTCTCGACCTGCACGCCGAGGCGGGGGCCTTCATCGCCGCTGCCAGCACCACCGCCAACTTCACCGTGGCCGTCACCTGGCGCCGGAAGGAACCCCGTCCGGCGGCCGGATGACCCCCTCCGGGGAGCCTGCCATCGAACGCCGGGCGGCTGGAACCGCTCTCCGGGCAACCCGGCGCCGCACCCCTTGGCCCCAGGGTCAGAGGGCCGCGGCCAGGGCGGCCAGGAAGGCGGCTACCTGGGGCGGGCCCGCGAGGGTCAGGTCGGCCCGGGCGGCCAGCTCGGGGACCTCGGCCGAGCCACTGCACACCAGCAGCCCCGGCACCCCCTCCGCCCGCACCTTCTCCACCGCGGAGAACGCGGCCAGGTCCCCCAGATCGTCCCCGGCGTACAGCACCGCCCCGGCCCCGACCTCCGCCAGGTACTCCGTCAGCGCGACCCCCTTGTCCATCCCCGGCGGCCTCAGCTCCAGCACGGCCCGCCCCGGCTCCACCACCAGCCCGTGCCGCGCCGCCAGCTCGCCCAGCGGCTCCCGCAGCGCGTCGAAGGCCGCCGCCGGATCCTCGGCCCGGCGGGTGTGGACGGCCAGGGCGCGGCCCTTCTCCTCGATCCAGGTGCCGCGCCACGCCCCGATGGAGTCCAGGAAGCCCGGCAGCTCGGCCCGTACGGCCGCCACCCCGGGGTGTTCGGCGGGGGTGTGGACGATCCCGGTGACCGCGTCCCAGCGCTCGGCTCCGTAGTGCCCGAGCACGACGAGGTGTTCCAGCCCCGGAACCCCCGCGAAGCCCCCGTGGCGGACGGCGACCCCGGCGGGCCGCCCGGTGATCACAGCCACCGAGGCCACCCGCGGCGCGAGCGCGGCCAGCGCGGGCACGGCGTCGGCGTGGGCGCGCGCCTGGTCGGGGTCGGGCACGATCTCGGCGAGGGTGCCGTCGAAGTCGAGGGCGATCACCGAGCGGCGCGGGTCGCGCAGCAGGGCGTCGAGCCCTTCGCGTCCGGCGGCGGTGACGGGCATCGGCAGGCTGTTGGCAGGCAGGCTGTGCGGATGGCTCCCCATGCCCACGACCCTAACGGTCCCTCCGGAGGAGGGCTATCGCCGGGCGCGCTGGGCTTCGCGCAGCCTGCGCAGCCGGTTGACGGTGCCGGGCGCGTGGGCGAGCGCGCGCGGGTCGTCCATCAGCGCGTTGAGCAGCTGGTAGTAGCGGACGGGGTGCATGCCGAGCCGCTCCCGTATGGCCCGCTCCTTGGCACCGGGACCGGGCCAGGTGCGCCCCTCGTAGGCGAGCACGGCGGCTTCCGTCTCCGTCAACCGCCCGCCCTCCGTCATACCGCCAGGTTAACTCCGCCCACCGACAGGACCACCGACAGCACCACCGGCAGCGGGAGCCACGCGCTCAGTGCGCGTCCTCCGCCCGCGCCGTGCGCGCCATCTCCTCCAGCGTCTTGCCGGGCTGCCCGCCCGGCTGGACGGTCTTGCCGATGTTCTGCTTGATGTTCTCGCTCACGCCCGCCCAGGACTTCTTGCCGACCGGGTAGAGCCGCGAGGAGGGCAGCGCCTGGAGGAAGGTCTTGAGCTGGGTCGAGCCCGCTCCGGTGGCCGCTTCCATCGACCGGTAGCCGCTGGTGGTCACCGGCAGCAGGTCGTAGCGGCTGGTGAAGGCGGTCTGATTGTCGGCCGAGTAGAGGAAGTCGAGGAACTTGCCCGACTCCTTGCGGTGGCCGTTCTTGAAGGCCATGACCCAGTCGGCGACGCCCATGGCGGGCTTCTCCGAGCCGTCGGAGGTCGGCAGCGCGACCATGCCGAACTTCAGGCCCTTCGCCGCGGCCTGCTTGATCAGCGTCGGGTGGCCGTTGAGCATGCCGACCTCGCCGCGCGTGAAGCCGTCGAAGGCGGCCTGGCGGTCCAGCTTCGCCGGTTCGACGGGGCCGGTGAGGCCGCCGCCGACCAGGGTGTCGCGCAGGTACTCGAAGGTCTTGACGTTGTCCGGGGCGTCGAGGGAGTAGGACTCCTCGTTGTCGGTGTAGCCGCCGCCGCCCGCGAGCAGCCAGTTCATGGTCTCGGCCTGCGCCTCTTCGCGGCCGAGCGGCAGCGCGAAGGGGGTGCGGACCTTGGCCGCCTTCAGCTTCTTGGCCGCGGCTTCCAGCTCGGCCCAGGTCTTGGGCTGCCAGCCCTTGCCGGTGCCGACGGCGCCCGCCGGGATGACGCCCGCGTCGGCGAAGAGCTTCTCGTTGTAGAAGAGCAGCCGGGTGCTGGCCACGAAGGGCATGCCGTACTGGACGCGCTTGACCTTGCCCGCGTCGGCGAGCGGCGCGAGGAAGTCGGCCTCGGTCTGTACGGAGAGCAGCTCGTCGGTCTTGTAGAGCTTGTCGGCGGCGGCGTAGTCCGCGTAGGCGCCGATCTGCGCGACGTCGGGGGCCTTGCCGGCCTTGACCATGTCGGCGACCTTCGCGTCGACCTCGGTCCAGGAGTAGACGTCGACCTGGACCTTGATGCCGGGCTGGTCCTTCTCGAAGCGGTGGGCGAGGTCCTTCCAGTACGTGGCGGAGGAGTTCGCGGGATTGTCCCCGTAGTCGGCCGCCACGACGTGCAGGGTCACCTCGTTGTTCCCGCCGAGGACCTCGGTTCCACAACCGGTCAGGGTCACGCTCATGCACAGTGCGGCGCCGGAGGCCACCAGGCTCAGATAACGGGCTCTCACAGCTCTCGGTCCACCCCATTGTCGTCCGTCAGATCCACGTAAGGTCTACACCACTTTCGCGGAGTGTCCACAACCGGACGGCACCCGGGGTCCCCCATTTGTATGGCTACTCAACAATCCCTCTCAGTGGACTAGACCTTTCCCTGCCGAGCACGCGAGACTGTCACCTGTGAAACCCGTGAAACACGTCATCGCCCTCGATGTGGGCGGCACCGGGATGAAGGCCGCCCTCGTCGCCCGGGGGCCCCACCCAGCGGTAGCTGGGGGAGGCTCCCTGCTCCACGAAGCGCGCCGCGCGACCGGCCGCGACCGGGGCCCCGACGCCGTCGTCGAGTCGATCCTGGAGTTCGCCGCGGAACTGCGCGACCTGGGGGTGGAACGGTACGGAGAGACCGCGTCCGCCGCCGGAGTCGCCGTCCCCGGGATCGTCGACGCCGAGAACGGGGTCGCCGTCTACGCGGCGAACCTGGGCTGGCGCGACGTACCGATGCGCGCCCTGCTCAGCAGACGCCTCGGCGGCATCCCCGTGGCCCTGGGCCACGACGTGCGCACCGGCGGCCTCGCCGAGGGCCGGATCGGCGCGGGCCGCGGCGCCGACCGCTTCCTCTTCGTCCCGCTCGGCACCGGCATCGCGGGCGCCATCGGCATCGCGGGCCGGATCGAGGCGGGCGCGCACGGCTACGCCGGCGAGATCGGCCACATCGTGGTCCGCCCCGGCGGCCCCGCCTGCGGCTGCGGCCAGCGCGGCTGCCTGGAGACCCTCGCCTCCGCCTCCGCCGTCACCCGCGCCTGGGCCGCCGCCTCCGGCGACCCCGAAGCGGACGCCGCGGACTGCGCGAAGGCCGTCGCCGACGGCGACCCGCGCGCCCAGGAGGTCTGGCTCGCCGCCGTCGGCGCCCTGGCCGACGGCCTGGTCACCGCCCTCACCCTGCTGGACCCCCGCACGCTGATCATCGGTGGCGGGCTGGCCGAGGCCGGGGAAACCTTGTTCACACCGCTTCGGACGGCCGTCGAGGAACGCGTGACGTTCCAGCGGCTGCCCGAGATCGTTCCGGCTGCCCTCGGGGACACCGCCGGATGCCTGGGCGCGGGTCTGCTCGCCTGGGACCTACTCGCCACGGAGGTACCAGCCTGATGGCCGGAAGCGCACACAGCACCGTTCTCTCCGGCGCCAAGGTGGTGCTGCCCACCGGGACCGTCACGGGCGGCCGCGTCATCGTCGAGGGCGAACGCATCGCGGGCAGCGCCCACGAGGGCGCCGCCGCCGTCGACCTCGCCGGCCACTGGATCGTCCCCGGCTTCGTGGACATGCACAACCACGGCGGCGGCGGCGCCTCCTTCACCTCCGGCACCCCCGAGGAGATCCTGCGGGGCGTGCGCACGCACCGCGAGCACGGCACCACCACGCTGGTCGCCTCGACCGTCACCGGCGAGCTCGACGAGCTGGCCCGGCGGGCCGCGCTGCTCGCCGAGCTGACCCAGCAGGGCGAGATCGCGGGCATCCACTTCGAGGGCCCCTTCATCAACCCCTGCCGCAAGGGCGCGCACAAGGAGGACCTGCTGCGCGACCCGGACCCGGCCGAGGTCCGCAAGCTGATGGACGCCGCGCACGGAGCGGCCCGGATGTTCACCCTGGCGACCGAGCTGCCGGGCGGGCTGGACTCCGTACGCCTGCTGGCCGAGCACGGGGTGATCGCGGCGATCGGGCACACCGACTCCACCTACGACCAGACCCGCGAGGCCATCGACGCCGGCGCCACGGTCGCCACCCACCTCTACAACGCGATGCCCGGCCTGGAGCACCGCGCGCCCGGCCCCATCGCGGCGCTGCTGGAGGACGAGCGGATCACCGTCGAGCTGATCAACGACGGCACCCACCTGCACCCGGCGATGCTGGAGCTGGCCTTCCACCACGCGGGCGCGCACCGCGTGGCGCTGATCACCGACGCGATGGACGCGGCGGGCTTCGGCGACGGCACCTACCACCTCGGTCCGCTGGAGGTCGAGGTCAAGGACGGCGTGGCCCGGCTCGTGGAGGGCGGCTCCATCGCGGGCTCGACGCTGACCCTGGACACCGCCTTCAAGCGGTCGGTGACCGTGGACCGACTGCCCGTCGAATCCGTGGTCCAGGCGATCTCGGCCAACCCGGCCCGGCTGCTCGGCATGTACGACCGGGTCGGCTCGCTGGAGCCCGGCAAGTACGCCGACCTCGTCGTCCTCGACGCGGACTTCGACGTCAAGGGCGTCATGCGGCACGGCGAATGGATCATCGACCCGCGCGCGTGAGCACGCGGCGCACCGGCGCGGGTGGCGGCTGACGGCCCGCCAACCGGCTGCAACGGCACGGCGGTCGGCCCGGGGGACTGGGCCGACCGCCTTCTGTTTGGCATGATCCCGGCAGACCGAGACCCGGGGGTCCGCCACATGATCGTCACCGTCACGCTCAACACCGCACTCGACGTCACCTACCGGGTGCCGCGGATGCTGCCGCACGCCTCGCACCGGGTGTCCGACGTCATCGAACGCCCCGGCGGCAAGGGCCTCAACGTGGCCCGGGTGCTCGCCGCCCTCGGCCACGCCGTCACCGCCACCGGTTTCGCCGGCGGGCCGGCGGGCGAGGCGGTCCGCGCGGGCCTGGCCGCCCACGCGCCCGGGGTCCTCGACGCGCTGCTGCCCTGCGCGGGGCCCACCCGCCGCACGCTGGCCGTGGCCGACGCGGCGAGCGGCGACACCACCCAGTTCAACGAACCCGGCCCGCTGATCACGGCGCCGGAATGGGCCGCCTTCCTGGAGCGCTACGACGCCCTCGTGGGGTCCGGCGCGCAGGCCGTGGCCCTGTGCGGCAGCCTCCCGCCCGGCGTCCCCGTCGGCGCCTACGCGCTCCTCGTCCGCAGGGCCCGCGCGGCCGGCGTCCCGGTGCTCCTCGACACCGGCGGCGAGGCCCTGCGCCGCGGGATCGCCGCCCGGCCCGACATGATCAAGCCGAACTCCACCGAACTCGCCGAGCTGACCGGCTCCCGCGACCCGCTCCCCGCCACCCGCGACGCCCGCCGCCGCGGCGCCCACGCGGTGATCACCTCGCTGGGCCCGGCCGGCCTGCTCGCCGCCACGCCCCAGGGCAGCTGGCGCGCCGCCCCGCCCCGCGCGCTGTCGGGCAACCCCACCGGAGCCGGAGACTCCGCCGTCGCGGGCCTCCTGTCGGCCCTGGCCGAGGGCCTGGAGTGGCCCGCCCGCCTCGCCCGCGCGGTCGCCCTCTCGGCGGCCACCGTGCACTCCCCGGTGGCGGGAGAGTTCGACCCCCGCACCTACGAGGAGGTACGGGGGTCGGTCAGCGTCACGCCGACGCCCGATCAGTGACCGGGCGGGACCGGGGCCGGAACCGGCCTCAGCCGTTCTCCAGCCACAGCTGGTCGATGACCACGTCGCACTGGTTGCCCGTCTCGCACGAGATCTTGACGGTGTTCGCACCCGCCTTGAGCTCGACCAGCGAGTAGGTGTTGGTCCAGCCCTTGTCCCACTCGCCGGGCTTCGCGTTCGCCCAGTTCTTCATGTTGATCGGGCGGCTCTGCGCCTCGCCGTTGACCGTCAGCGTGGTGCTGCCGTCCTTGCCGGGCACCCCGTACGTCATCTTCAGCTTGTACGAACCGGCCTTGGGCACGTCCAGCGACCAGGTCAGCGACGCACCGGGCTTGTTGAACCCGCCCGCGTACTGACCGGTGCTCGACTTAGCGCCCGGGATGGTGTTCTGCACGATCGCACCGCCCGCGAGGGCGAAACCGGAGCCCGTCGCGTCCGCCTTCGGCAGGTTCGCGGCCGCCGGGGGCGACGCCGAAGTGCTCGGCCCCGGCGAGGACGGCTGCTGGGACTGCGACTGGGTCGGGCCGGCGGGCTTGCCGTCCGCCTTCTCCTTGCCCTTGTCGCCGCCGAACATCACGGCCGCGCCGATGCCGATCGCCACGGCGGCGACCACCGCGACGGCGGCGATCAGCATGCCGCGGCGGCTGGAGCCGCCCTGCGCCGGACCCTGCTGGCCGCCGTGGTACTGCGGGGACTGCTGCTGCGGCGGTACGCCGTAGCCGCCCGCCTGGAGCGTCTCCGGGGCCTGGTACTGCGCCTGGTAGCCGGGCTGCTGGTAGGGGGGCTGGGCGGGCGGACCCTGCTGGTAGGGAACCTGCCCGCGCGGGCCGCCGTACGGCCGGTCGCCGACCGTGCGCACCTGGTTGTAGGAGGTCCTGGGGACACCTGGCTGCGCGCCACCGGCGGGGCCGGGGTAGCCGTATCCACCACCCTGTCCGGGCGGTGTGGCTCCGGCTGCCTGCCCGTCCTCGTAGAGGTAGCCGAACGGATCGTCGTCCTCGGGCTTGTTCGCCCCACCGTGCGAGCCGTTGTTCGCGGGCGTCGTCATCGCAGGTCACTCCTTTCGACCCACGGGAGCCTACCTCGAACAGGCGCGCTCTAGGTGTGGCGGCGCCCGGCGGACGGCCTCAGCCGGCCCTGCGGTGGGCCTTGGAGCGGGACCGCTTCTCGATGTACATCCGCTGGTCGGCGGAGCGCAGCACCTCGTCCGCGGACATCCCGCAGCTGGCCCAGCCGATCCCGAAACTCGCCCCCACGCGGACCGCCCGGCCGTCCACGCGGATCGGCGGGATGATCGCGTTGCGCAGCCGGACGGCGAGATCCGCGGCGTCCGCGGCGCCGAGCCCGTCGGCCAGCACCACGAACTCGTCGCCACCCAGTCGGGCGACGGTGTCACCGTCCCTGACCCCGGTCGTCAGCCGCCGGGCCACCTCGATCAGCACCGCGTCGCCGGTGTGGTGCCCGAACCGGTCGTTGATCGACTTGAAGCCGTCGAGGTCGCAGAAGAGGACGGCGAGCCCCTTGGTGCCGTCGTCGACCTCCGTCTCGGGCGCCACCGTGTGCACGTGGTGGTCGTACGGTCCCGGTCCCCCCGCACCGCCCGGTCCCCCCGCACCACCGGGGCCGCCGGCCTGCCCGGGCACGCCGGGGAACTCGAAGCCGTCGGGCCCGGCATCGGGGGGAAAGCCGTGCTCACCGCCGCCGCCCGCCCCGGCCCGACCGTCGCGCCCCTCGAAGGCGGCGTCCAGGGCCTCCACCGCCGTCGCCCGCACGGACTGGGGCCGGCGACACAGCCGGGCGCCGAGCCGGGCCCGTAGCTCCGCGCTGTTGGGCAGCCCGGTCAGCGCGTCGTGGCTGGCCCGGTGCGCGAGCTGGAGCTCGTGCCGCTTGCGCTCCTCGATGTCCTCGACGTGGGTCAGCAGGAACCGCGGCCCGTCGGCCGCGTCCGCCACGACGGAGTTGCGCAGCGACACCCATACGTACGTCCCGTCGCGCCGCCCCAGCCGCAGCTCGGCCCGGCCGCCCTCGGCGGAGGTCCGCAACAGGGTGCCGATGTCCTCGGGGTGGACGAGGTCGGAGAAGGAGTAGCGGCGCAGGACCGACGCGGGCCGGCCGAGCAGCCGGCACAGCGCGTCATTGGTGCGCAGCAGCCGCCCGTGCTGGTCACCGCCCATCTCGGCGATGGCCATGCCGCTGGGCGCGTACTCGAAGGCCTGGCGGAACGACTCTTCGCTGGCCCGCAGCGCCTGCTGCTCGCGTTCGAGCCGGACCAGGGCCCGCTGCATGTTCGCGCGCAGTCGCGCATTGCTGATCGCAATCGCCGCTTGGAAGGCGTACATCTGGAGGGCTTCGCGCCCCCAGGCCCCGGGACGGCGTCCGTTGCGCGGCCTGTCCACCGAAATGACGCCCAGCAGTTCCCCGGCGGACGCGTGCATGGGGGCATAGAGCCGGTCCTCGGGGTGCCACTCGTCCTCGAACCGCGGATCGGGGCCCTCGGTGTGCCACTGGGGGACGTCGTCCTCGATCAGGACCCAGCCCTCGGTGTGCGGGATGAAGCGCAGCCCGTCCCAGTTCTCGCCCATCGTCAGACGGCGGTCCCAGGAGGCGCGGGAGCCCACGCGGCCGGTGATGAGGGCCTCCGCGGCGGGGTCGCCCGCGAAGGCGGCGACGACGAGATCACCGTCAGGGCGTACGAGGTTGACACAGGCGAGTTCGTAACCGAGCCCCACGACGATGCCGTCCACGACCGTCTGCAGGGTGTCCGCGAGACTCCGGGCCGTATTCAGCTCGGCGACCACCCTGTGCAGCTGCCGCAGGGTCGCAAGACGGACGTAGGGCTCCGACTCGGTCTCCATCGTTCGCTCTCCCCGAGACCTCGACAGCAACTCCAGGTTTGTCATCGGCGTTTCGTTGCGGTGTCCCGCCCACTGAATCACAGTGAGCTGTGCCGCAGGTACACAGGGTCAACAAATCTTGCCCTCTGTGACTCAAGTCACATGAGATGGATAATGGGGCCCTTGCCACCTGGGAGCGCTCCCCTACATTCCCGTGAGCAAACGATACGCCGGGCACCGGGAAGACCGGGAGATATGGCCTAGGTCGCGGGTCGCGGAGCACCTGGGACCACGGCCCGATGTGGCGGGCGGGACGCGGGACTAGCGTTCCCGGTGTGCTGAAGACGAGACCCGCGATACCCCTGATCCCCACCGTGCTCCCCGCGCCCCCGGCCACCCCTCATGCTGAGGGAGTGAGCAACGACGAGTTCCGGGAAGCCATGTCCCGGCTGGCAGCGGGCGTGGTGCTGGTCACCGCACGCGAGGAACCCCTGTCCGCGGACGGCCCCGACGGCGAGGACGTCGGCATGACGGCGACCGCCTTCATGTCGGTCTCGCTGGACCCGCCGCTGGTCCTGGTGAGCCTGCGCGAGGGCTCCCGGATGGACGACCTGCTGGCCGAGCAGCCGCTGTGGGGGGTCTCGGTGCTCGCCGAGGGCCAGCGCCACGTGGCGGGCCGGTTCGCGATGAAGGGCCGGATCAGCGACCGGCTGCTCTTCGAGGACCTGCCCCGCACCCGGGGCCCGGCCAGCGGCGCACTGCTGATGGGCGGCGCACTGGCCACCTTGGAATGCCGGACCGAGAGCCGCGTCGAGGCGGGCGACCACACCCTGGTCATCGGGCGGGTGCTGAGCGCCGCCCTGCCGCCCCTGCCCCTCTCCGACGGCGGCCCCCTCACCTACTACCGGGGGCGCTACCGCCAGCTGGGGGCCTAGGGCGTCGCGGTCCGCTCGCTCACCAGTCCCGGCCGGTGCGGCCGCGCTTGGTCTCGGCCCGCGCCTTCTTCTCCCGCAGCCGGCGCTCGTTGATCCCGCGCGGGATCTTCGTCGCCCGCCGCGGCTTCGGCGGCGGCGCCGTCGCCTCCGCCAGCAGCGCGGCCAGCCTGACCAGCGCCATCTCCCGGTTGCGCAGCTGCGAGCGGTGCTCGGAGGCCCGTACGGTCACCACCCCGTCCACCAGCCGGGAGGCGAGCCGCTCCAGCGCCCGCGCCTGCCACACCTCGGGCAGCGCCTTGGTGGCGCCGATGTCGAAGAGCAGCTCCACCCGGGAGTCGGAGGTGTTGACGTGCTGCCCCCCGGGCCCCGAGGAGCGCGAGAAGCGCCAGGCGAGCTCGGCCTCGGGCAGCACGACCGAACCGCGGATGACATAGGGACCAGGCATGCCCCTATGATCCGATGCCGCCCGCCCCCGCGTCACCCGCATTTCGCACGGGATGTGACCCGCGCCCCCCGCTTTTGTGCCCGGGGCTGGAACCTCTGCACCCCCTCCCCGCGTTATGTCAGTCAGCGGTAACGTCACCAAGGCGTCAGAGGACGTCGCACGGCGTCGCAGGGCGCCGGCAGCACAGAGGAAAGGGACATCCCCATGGCTGTAAGCCTGTCCAAGGGCGGCAACGTCTCGCTCAGCAAGGAGGCTCCCGGCCTCGCCGCCGTCACGATCGGCCTCGGCTGGGACGTCCGCACCACGACCGGTGTCGACTTCGACCTGGACGCGTCGGCGATCGCGGTGAACCCGACGGGCAAGGTCGTCTCCGACGGCCACTTCGTCTTCTTCAACAACAAGTCCACCCCGGACCAGACCATCGTGCACACCGGTGACAACCGCACCGGCGAGGGCTCCGGCGACGACGAGTCCATCAACGTCAACCTGGCGGGCCTGCCGGCCGACGTGGACAAGATCGTCTTCCCGGTCTCCATCTACGACGCCGAGGCCCGCAGCCAGAACTTCGGCCAGGTCCGCAACGCGTACATCCGCGTCGTGAACCAGGCCGGTGGCTCCGAGATCGCCCGCTACGACCTCTCCGAGGACGCCGCGACCGAGACCGCCATGGTCTTCGGCGAGCTCTACCGCAACGGTGCGGAGTGGAAGTTCCGCGCGGTCGGCCAGGGCTACGCCTCCGGCCTGACCGGCATCGCCCAGGACTTCGGCGTCAACATCTAGTCACTGCCGCCGGACCACGACGCGGGTCCGACGCAGCTCGCCGCTCGGGACCCGTCCGTCCCGACGTCCCGCCGAGGCCCCCCGTGCCCGTCCGCACGGGGGGCCTCGGCGCACCCGCGTGCGGGTGGGGACTCCTCGCCGCGGTCGCGGGTCACCGTGGTCGCCGATCGCTGCGGTCATCGGTCACCGTGGTCGCCGATCGCTGCGGTCGCCGGTTGCTACGGTCATCGGGTGATCATCGAACCCCTCGTCCCCGTCGACGGCGCCCTGCCCGGCCCGGTCCTCACCGAGGTCGCCGCCCTCTACGCGACGAACCGCGCCTTCTTCGAACTCAGCGGAGACTTCCCCGACCCGGCGCGGATCACCGTCGAACAGGTCGCGGCCGCGCTCGCCGACGAGCTGGCCCACGACGGCGCCCAGGTGCTGCTGGCCCGCTCGGCGGGCCGCCTCGTCGGCCTGGCCGCCACCCTCGACCACCACCCCGACCCGGCCTCCGGCGACCCGGACCCCTGGATCGGCCTGCTGCTGATCGACGCGACCGCCCACCGCGCGGGGTACGGACGTACGCTCGCCACCCTCGTCGAGGACCGCTTCCGCGCCGCCGGGCGCGACGGCCTGCGCCTCGCCGTACTCGACGACAACGCGGCCGGCCTCGCCTTCTGGACCACCCAGGGCTACACCGAGGTGCGCCGGGGCCCGGACCTCGAACACGGCCGACCCTGCACGGTCATGCGCAAGCCGCTCACCGACCGTCGCTGACCTTCGGCTTGTCCTTCCCGTACAACCACACGTCCCAGACCTCGCCCAGGTCGTGCCCGGTCGACTTCTCGGCGTAGGCCGTGAAATCGCGCGTACCGGCGTTCCCGTGCCGGTGCTCGGCCGCCCAGCCGCGCACCAGCGCGAAGAAGGCCGGGTCCCCGACCTCCTGGCGGATCCGGTGCAGGACCATCGCACCCCGGTAGTACACTGGGTCGTCGGAGATGTGCTCGGGCCCCGGCGGCTCGGCCGGCGGGAACTCCCCCCACGGCCGGTCGGCGTCGGGATCGACGTGGGTGTCGCCCTCCAGGAAGGCGGTGAAGCGGTCCTGCGCGCTCGGCCCGCCGTGGTCCTCCGACCACAGCCACTCGGCGTAGGTCGCGAAGCCCTCGTTGAGCCACATGTCCTTCCACGCCTTGGGCGACACGGAGTTGCCGAACCACTGGTGCGCCAGCTCGTGCAGGACGAGCAGCTCGCTCGGCGCACCGGAGAACACCGGCCGGGTCTGCGTCTCCAGCGCGTAGCCGAGGGTGCCGCGCCGCTCGACGATCGCCCCCGTCGTACTGAAGGGGTACGGCCCGAACCGCCCGCTCCCCCACTCCACCATCTCGGGCAGCCGGGCGAGCGGGCCCGCGCTGGCCGCCTCCTCCTCCGGCGCGACGGCGTCGTACACGGGGATCCCCGACGGCGTCTTCCCCGTCGTGATCCGGTACTTGCCGATCGCGGCCACCGCCAGGTAGCTCGCCATCGGCTCGGCGCCGTGCCACGCGAAGACCGTCCGCCCGGCGCCGTCGTCCGTCCGGGAGCGCAACTCCCCGTTGGACACCGCCTCGTACCCCTGCGGAACGGTGAGCGTGATGTCGTACGTCGCCTTGTCGCTCGGATGGTGGTTGCCCGGGAACCAGGCCATCGAGCCGACCGGCTCGCCCACCCCCACCGCGCCGTCGTCCGTGGGGATCCAGCCCTCCTTGGAGTCGTCCACGTCGCGGATGACCTTGGGAGTGCCGGAGTAGCTCACCTGCGTGCGGAAGACCTCGCCCTTCTTCAGCTCCTCGGCGGGGCGCACCGTCAGCTCGTTGCCCGTCCGGTTGAAGCGGGCGCCGGCGCCCTCGACGGTGACGCCCTTCACGTCGAGCCCGGCGAGGTCGAGGTTGAAGGAGCTGAGGCCCTGGGTGGCGCGGGCCGTGATGACGGCGGTCCCCGTCAGGTGCCGCTGACGGGGCTCGTAGCCGATCTGGAGCGTGTAGTGCTGTACGTCGTAACCGCCGTTGCCCGCCTTCGGGAAGAGCGGGTCGCGCAGCCCGGACGCCCCCGGCTTGCCCTGCACCGGACCGCCCGTACACCCGGTGAGCAGTACGAGGAGCAGGGCGAGGCCGGTCGCGACGGCGGGGGCGGGGAGCAGGGCGCGGTGATCCACGCTCCGATAGTAGGGGTGTCCTACATTTCGGGACTTGCGCGGTGGGTGCGCGGCGCCCGCGACACCGCTACTTGGTGAGGGAGTCCGCGCCCGCCTTGGCGAACTTCTCGTCCAGGTCACCGCTCGGCGCACCGGCCACGCCGATGCCCGCGACCGGGGCGCCCTTGGCCTGGACCGGCGTGCCGCCGCCGAGGAAGAGGGTGCCCGGGATGTCCTTCAGGTTCGGGGTCTGGGCGAGGCGGCCCGCGAGGACGGAGGTCGGGGCGTTCCAGGACACGGCGGTGTACGCCTTGCGCTGCGCCGACTCGTAGGACTGCGGGCCGGCGCCGTCGCCGCGCAGGGTCACGATGGTGTTGCCGTTGCGGTCGACCACCGCGACCGTCACCTTCTGGTTCTCCTTCTCGGCCGCCTGCAGCGCGGCCTGGGCGGCGCGGGTGGCGGCGTCGATGGTGAGGTGGGTCGAGGTGGTGAAGTTCTTGTCGTCGCCCTTCTTCGCCGCGGCGGAGGCGGGGGCGGGGGCCGGGGTGGCGTCCGCCGCGCTGGCGCTGACGGCTCCGAAGGTGCCGGCGCCGAGGGCGAGGGCGAGGGCGGCACCGGTGAGGACGCGGGTACGGGTGTTCATGGCTGCTCCTGGGGTTACCGGGGGCCTGCTGGCCCGGGTTTCGGCTACCCCCCGATCGTGTCCCGGCGCCCCACCCCACCGGATCCCCGCACCGGCTCCCCCGCGCGGCCGCTCCGGTCGACCCGGGGGTCAACCGATCGGTCGATGCGGAGGCCGCCCGGAGGGGCCACGGTTGTCTTGCCCCGGCGAGCCCTCAAACGCCGGGCGGGCTTGATTTCAGCCGGGCCGGCCCTTGAGGCGCGGCCCCGGGGGCCTCCGGCAGGCCCTCAAACGCCGGGCAGGCTGGATTTCAGCCGGGCCGTACCCAGCCCCGCCGGCGTTTGAGGCGCGGCCTCGGGGGGCCTCCGGCGGGCCCTCAAACGCCGGGCGGGCTGGATTTCAGCCCCGCCGGCGTTTGAGGCGCGGGTCCGGGCCCGAACCCTTCGGGCCCGCCGGCGATCGAGGCGCGGCACCGCCCTCGGCCAGGCACGATGGACGGGACGCCCGCCCACCACCCACTCCGGAGGAGGAAGAAGAAGACCGTGACCCCGCCCCCACCCAGCCGCACGCTCACCACCGTCGTCCACGCCGCCTTCTTCCTCCTCCTCGGCTCCTCCGTGGCCCGCTTCCTCCTGCGCCACCCCGGCGAACCCCGCATCCCGTGGATCATCGCCCTGAGCATCACCCTGGCCCTGCTCTACGTCCTCGGCCCGACCACGGCCAGAGCCACCGGCAAGGCCAAGGCCACCGCCACCACCGGCACCGGCACCGGCACCGGCACCGGCACCGGCAAGGCCGAGCCCACCCCCCGCCACCTCACCTGGCTCGCCCTCGTCGTCACCACCTGGGTGGTCCTCGTCGTCCTCGCCCCCAGCTTCGCCTGGTGCGCCGTCCCGCTCTTCTACACCGCCCTGCGCACCCTCCCGCCCCGCGCCGCCGTCGTCCTCGTCGCCCTGCTCACCGCCTTCGTGGTCGCCGCCCAGCTCAAGCTCGCCACCGCCTTCGACCCGAACCTGCTGCTGGCCCCGCCCGCCGTCGCCGCCCTCGCGACCGCCGTGTTCGTCCACATGGAGCGCCAGACCCAGGCCCAGCGCACCCTCATCGACGACCTCCTGCGCACCCGCCGGGAGCTGGCCGCCACCGAGCGCCGCGAAGGCACCCTCGCCGAGCGCCAGCGCCTGTCCATGGAGATCCACGACACCCTCGCCCAGAACCTCTCCAGCCAGCAGATGCTGCTCCAGGCCGCCGAGCGGACCTGGGACGCGGACCCGGCCACCGCCCGGGCGCACGTCCGTACCGCCACCGACATCGCGGCCCGCGGCCTCGCCGAGGCGCGCCGCCTGGTGCACGACCTGGCCCCGTCCGAACTGGCCGACGGCGTCCCCCTCACCGAGGCGCTCCGCGGCCTGGACGCCGGCCCCGAGGTCACCGTCCGCTTCCACCTGGAGGGCGCACCCGTGCCGCTCCCGGCCCGCACCCAGTCCGCGCTGCTGCGCATCGCCCAGGGCGCCCTCGCCAACGTCCGCGAGCACTCCGGCGCCCGCACCGCGGCCCTCACGCTCAGCTTCCTCGGCGACCAGGTGGTCCTGGACGTCGCGGACGACGGCCGCGGCTTCCCCGCGCCCGCGACCGCCTCCGGGGCGCCCGCGCCCGGCCGCTCCGACCGGGGCCACGGCCTGCCCGCGATGCGCGCCCGGGTCCGCCAGCTGGGCGGCACGCTGACCGTCGAGTCCACCCCGTCCGAGGGCACGGTCCTCTCCGCGGCACTCCCCCTGACCCCCTCCCCCACAGCCCTGGAGTCCCCCCGATGACCTCACCGGCACGGCCGACGACACCGACGGCCGCGACGACGATCCTCCTGTGCGACGACCACCTCGTCGTGCGGGCGGGCCTGCTCGCCCTGCTCGGCAGCGAGCCGGACATCGAGGTGGTCGGCGAGGCCGGCAGCGGTGAGGAGGCAGTGGCCCTGGCCGCCGCGCTGCGGCCGGACGTCGTCCTGATGGACCTCCAACTCGGCGAGGGCATCGACGGCATCGAGGCCACCCGCCGCATCGTCGCGCTCCCCGGCCCGCCGCCGCCGCACGTGCTGGTGCTGACGACGTACGACACGGACGCCGACATCACCCGAGCCATCGGCGCGGGCGCCACCGGGTACCTGCTCAAGGCCGAGCGGCCCGAGGAACTCTTCGCGGCCATCCACTCCGCCGCCCAGGGCCGCACCACGCTCTCCCCGCCGGTGGCCAGCCGGGTGATGGCCCACATGCGCGGTACGAAGCCCACCCTGACGGAGCGCGAGCTGGACATCCTGGGCCAGCTCGCCCGGGGCCTGGGCAACCGGGACATCGCCCGCGCCCTGTTCATCAGCGAGGCCACCGTCAAGACCCACCTGGGCCGGATCTACGACAAGCTCGGCGTCGACACCCGCACCGGCGCCGTCTCGGTCGCCAAGGAGCAGCGCCTCCTCCCCTCCTGACCGCGCCCGGGCCCGTACCCGTACGCCGCCCCCGCACCCGCGCCCCGCGCCCCCGGCCCCCACCCGCCGTAATCCGGACAGTCACGCCCACTCTTCGGACAACCACGCCCCGGCACCCGTCACATCCCTGTCCCATCCGCACCCTCCGCTGGCACGCTCCGCTCACGCGCCACACCCCGGCCGCCGCCGCCAGCGAAGGAGCCAGAGTGACCCACCCCGCGTCCTCCCCCCGCACCCTCGTCCGACTCGCCACCGCCACCACCGCGGTGCTCGCCGCCACCCTCGCGACCCTCGCCGCCCCGGCGAGCGCGACCCCCGCGGGACCGGCCGGACCGAACGGCCCCGCCGCCGCCAGCGCCGAGCAGCTCACCGTCCGCCCCGGTGCCACCACCACCGACCCCGACGGCACCACCCACACTCACTACGACCGGGCCATCGGCGGGATCCCCGTCCTCGGCGGCGACCTGATCGTCCACCAGCGCCCCGACGGCACCCGCACCACCACCGACGCCGCCGCCCCGGCCGCCCTGCGGGCCGCCGCGGTCAGCGCGGCCACCACCTTCGCCGCCGCCCCGGCCGCCGCCCCCAGACCGGACGCCCGCCGGATCATCTGGGCCGCGACCGACACCCCCGCCCCCGCCTGGGACACCGTCACCCGCACTCCCCGCCCCGACGGCACCCCGAGCGAACTGCACACGGTGACCGACGCCCGCAGCGGCGCCGTGCTCGGCTCGTACGACACCGTCCACGCCGGCAGCGGCAACAGCCAGTACGCGGGCACGGTCCCCCTCGGCACCAACCCCAGCGGCTCCCTCTTCCAGCTGCGCGACCTCCCCCGCGGCGACCAGCGCACCCTCGACGCCCAGAACCAGAACACCGGCGGGATCCTCTTCACCGACGCGGACGACGTCTGGGGCAACGGCAAGCCGAGCAACCGCCAGACCGCCGGCGTGGACGTCCACTACGGCACCGCCGTCACCTGGGACTTCTACCGGGGCTTCCTCGGCCGCAACGGCATCCGCGGCGACGGCCGCGGCGTCGTCTCCCGCGTCCACTACGGCACCAACTACAACAACGCCTTCTGGGACGACTCCTGCGGCTGCGTGAGCTACGGCGACGGCGCCGCCGGCAGCGGGAAGCCGCCCACCTCCCTCGACATCGTGGGCCACGAACTCGCCCACGGCCTGACCTCCGCCACCGCCGGACTCCTCTACTCCGGTGAATCGGGCGGCCTCAACGAAGGCACCTCCGACATCCTCGGCACCGCCGGCGAGTTCTTCGCGGAGAACCCCACCGACATCGGCGACTACCTCATCGGCGAACGCGTCTACAAGGGCGCCCTGCGCACCATGGACCGCCCGAGCAGCGACGGCGTCTCCCGCGACTACTGGTCGAGCGACATCGGCACCCTCAGCCCCGACGCCGCCTCCGGCCCCGCCCGGCACTTCTTCTACCTCCTCTCGGAGGGCAGCGGCCGCAAGGTGATCAACGGGATCACCTACGACTCCCCCACCTACGACGGCTCGAAGCTGCTCGGCATCAGCCGGGAGAAGGCCGTCCGCGTCTGGTACCGGGCCCTGAGCGTCTACATGACCTCGACCACCAACTACTCCCGGGCCCGCGCGGCCACCCTCCAGGCCGCCACCGACCTCTACGGCGCGGCCGGCCCCGAGCGCGCGGCGGTCGCCGCCACCTGGAACGCCGTCAACGTCCACTGACCCGGACGACGGGCGGGCGGCCGCGGGGAGCGCGCCGGAGGGCCCGCGGGCTCCCCGCGACCGCCCCTGCGGCCGCGCGCACCCCCCACCCGTGACACCATCGACCACGTGCTCGACATCGGCTACTCCCTCTCCCGGCGCTTCCCGGACCCCCCGCAGACCGACTACCGCTCGGCGGACGTCCACTCCCTGCGCCACGACCTCTTCTGCGGCGACGTCTACCTCGCCGACACCAACGCGGACCGGGAAGTATCCACAGCCTGGGGATGGGTGCCCGTCCTGGACTTCGCCTGGGCGCTGTGCGACATCGTCGAGCAGCTCGACCAGGACCCCCGGGGCAGCCGCGCCGCGAACCGCCAGTACGCCGAACTCGACTTCACCGAGTCCTCGGACCGCATGCTCTTCGAGCGCCGCTTCGGCTGGGTCGACATCGAGGCCGACTGGATGGACGCCGAGGAAGCCCCCATCACCTTCAGCCACCGACTGCTGCGCCGCGAGGCCCGCGACTTCCTCCACGACGTGATCGCGGACCTCACCGACATGCACGACGGGCTGGCCGACAACCCGACCATCTGGACCCTCCAGACCCGCTTCCCCCGCGTCCCGGCGTAACCAGCGGTACGGGTATCGCCCCCTACACCTCCACCCGCAGACCCACCTGCGCCGCCAGCGCCGGAGCCAGGTCCAGCAGCTGCGGCGGGCTGATCACCGCACCCGCCAGCGACTCCACCCCCCGCGCGATG
Organism: Streptomyces sp. NPDC098789; assembly: GCF_044759975.1. Classification (NCBI taxonomy): domain Bacteria; kingdom Bacillati; phylum Actinomycetota; class Actinomycetes; order Kitasatosporales; family Streptomycetaceae; genus Streptomyces; species Streptomyces sp. NPDC098789. The sequence continues at coordinate 89,970 of NZ_JBIWAJ010000013.1, read as the reverse complement.
TCCAGCTCGGCCGCGCCCCGCAGGTCCACGTCCGTCATCCGCACCCCGCTGAAGTCCACCCCGCGCAGCGCGCAGTCACGGAACTCCACCCGCTCCAGCACCGCGCCCGCGAAATCGGCCTCGACCAGGACGCAGCCCTCGAAGACCACGTCCTTCAGCCGGGCCTTGCGCAGGTTCAGGTAATCGATCTTCCCGCCGCTGACCAGCACCCGCTCCAGCACCGCCCCGTGCAGCTGCACCCCGCCCAGCCGGGCGTCCCGCAGCTCCACGTCGCGCAGCGAAGCCGCCGCCAGATCGGTGCCGACCCCGCGCACCCCTTCCAGCACCGCGTCCATGAAGCGGGCCCGCGCCAGCCCCGTCTCGTCCAGGGCGCAGCGCCGTAGCGCGCAGTCCATGAACCGGGCCCCGACGCCCTCCTGCCCGCCCAGGTCCAGGTCCGCGAACTCCAGCCCGTCGTAGTCCCCGTCCGGCTCCAGCTCCACGTCCTCGAAGGGCCGCAACTCCGGCAACCGCACCTCTGCCCGCCGCACAGCCTTCACTTTTCGCGCCATGCGCCCATCCTGACCCAACCCACTGACAGGGCGGGCCGGCCCGGCGCCGGACCGGCGCCACACCCTTGACCTCAACCACGCTTCAGGTTGTTGAGTCGGTGCCATGCACGCCATCCGACTCCACGCCTTCGGCCCCGCCGAGAACCTCGTCCACGAGGTGACCGAAACCCCCGTCCCCGCCCACGGCCAGGTCCGCATCGCCGTCGCCGCCGCCGGGGTCCACCTCCTCGACACCCTGCTGCGCCAGGGCCGACAGGGCCCCCTGCCCGCCCTCCCCGACCTGCCCACCGTCCCCGGCCGCGAAGTCGCCGGTACCGTCGACGCCCTCGGCCCCGGCACCGACCCGAAGTGGCTCGGCCGCCGGGTCGTCACCCACCTCGGCTTCGCCCCAGGCGGTTACGCCGAATACGCCGTCGCCGACGCCGAACGGCTGCACCACGTCCCGCCCGGCCTCGACCCCGCCGCGGCCGTCGCCATGATCGGAACCGGCCGCACCACCCTGGGAATCCTCGGCTTCACCGACCTCGGCCCGGACTCGATCGCCCTGGTCCCCGCCGCCGCCGGCGGCATCGGCACCCTCCTCGTGCAACACGCGAAGAACGCCGGGGCCACCGTCATCGCCCTCGCGGGCGGCGCCGCCAAGGCCGAGATGGCCCGCGCGGGCGGCGCCGACCTCGCCCTCGACTACACCCGCCCCGACTGGCCCGTCGCCGTCCGCGCCCACCTCGACGACCTACCCGCCCCCGGCGCCACGGTCCTCTTCGACTCCGTCGGCGGTACGGTCGCCCGCACCGCCCTCGACCTGCTCGCCCCCGGCGCCCTGCACCTGGTCTTCGGCCAGTCCGGCGGCCCGCTGACCCTCACCGACGCCGAACGCGCCGCCCTCACCGCCCGCGGCATCACCACGCAGCCCGTCCTCGGCCCCGCCATGCTCCAGCGCGCCGGCGGCCCCGACCCGATCCGCACCCTGGAGACCCGCGCCCTGGCCGAAGCCGCCGCGGGCCGGCTGCGCCCCGCCCTCCAGCGCTACCCGCTCGCCGAAGCCGCGGCCGCCCACCGCGCCCTGGAAACCCGCGCCACCACCGGCAAGGTCGTCCTGGAACCCTGAGCCCGCAGCGCGGCAAGATCCGAAAGAGACGGCCTAACCGCCCAGCCGCGCCAAGGCCTCGTCCGTCAGCCGGAACACCGTCCACTCGTCCTGAGCCACCGCGTCCAGCGACTCGTAGAAGGAGATCGCCGGCTCGTTCCAGTTCAGCACCCACCACTCCAGGCGCTCGTAACCCCGCTCCCGGCAGAGCCCCGCCAACTCCCGCAGCAGCGCCTTCCCGTACCCACCACCGCGGTGCTCCGGGCGGACGTACAGGTCCTCCAGATAGATGCCGTGCACACCGCGCCACGTCGAGAAGTTCAAGAACCACAGCGCGAAGCCCGCCACCTCGCCCGCATCGGTCTCCGCGATGTGCGCGAAAACCGCGGGCCGCTCGCCGAACAGGGCCTCCCGGAGCTGGTCCTCCGTGGCCCGCACCTCGTGCAGGGCCTTCTCGTACTCGGCGAGTTCACGCACCATCGCGTGAATCGCGGGGACATCGGCTTCAGTCGCTGTACGGATCATCCCCGCAGCCTAAGCCGCCCCCTCACCCCCCTCACCCCCTCAGCGCCTCACCGCCCGAGCAACAACCGCGCCACCTCCGCCTGCTCCTCCCCCAGGGCCGACTCCCCGTCCGCCACGTCCCACACCGCGTTCTGCACCACCCGCCCCAGCGTCCACGCCCGAGCCCGCTCGCGGTCCAAGCCCAACTCCCCGGCCAGCAGGTCGAAGCGCCACAGCACCTCATCCGCACGGAACCGGTTCACGATCGCCGGCAGCAACTCGAACCCCGGATCCCCCGACAACGGCTTCGGATCGATCGCCACCCACTCCCCCCGCACGCCCCGCGCCCCGCCCGCGCCCGTACGGACCCCCGCACCCAGCACGTTGTCGAAGTGCAGGTCCCAGTGCAGCAGCCGGTCCCCCGGCTCGCCCGCCACCTCCGCCAGCGCCGCCGCGCAGTCCCGCAACAACCCCCGCTCCCCCGCGTCCGCCAGCCCCGCCACCGCCCCCGGCGCCTCGGCCGCCAACCCGGCCGCGATCTCCCCCAACCCCCGCAACCCCACCGGAGCCGGCACCCGCGTCAGCCGCCCCAACAACGCCGCGACCACCCGCACCGCACCCCGCGCGTCCCCCTCCGCCTCGGCCAGCGCCGACAGCGGCCGACCCTCGTCGAGCCGCTCCAGCAACAGCGCCCCCGAGCCCCCGTCGTGCTCCAGCAACCGCACGCACCCGTGCCCGTCCCAGGCCCGCAGCGCGAGCGCCTCCCCCGCGTTCTCCTCGTCCGGAAGGACGAGCTTGAGCACCGCCGCACTCCCGTCGGCCCGCCGCACCGGCAGCACCAACGCCGTCATCCCGTGCATCGCGGGGCCCGTGCGCCGCAGCTCCCACCGCTCCAGGAAACGCGCCGCGAGGCCCGGCAACGCGTCCAGGAACTCCCGCCCCCGCGCCCCGTTGCACTCCCGCTGCGCCTCGACCAGCCCGTCCGGAATGTCGACCATGCCCCGACCCTACCGAGGCCCGCTCCTAGCCGATCCCGGCCGCCTTCAACGTCCCCGCGAACGCGGCCGCGTCGAACATCGACCCGTCCGTCCCCACCGGCTTGCCGTCCAGCAGCACCAGCGGCGTCCGGTCGTTGCCCGTCGCCTCGAAGCCCTTCTCGGCCTCGGTGACCCACCCCTTGTACGTCATCCCCTTGACCGCCCCGTCGAAGTCCGCGCCCCGCAGCCCCGGCACCGCGGAGGCGATCTCCAGCAGGTGCCCGTCGGTGAACCTGCCCTTCGGCTGGCTGGCGAAGACCGCCGCGTGGTACTCCGCGAACTTCCCCTGGTCGAGGGAGGCCCGCAGCGCGTTCACCGCCTTGACCGAACCGCTGGCCCCGCCCTGGTCCGTGAAGGACGCCAACAGGTACTCCACCTTCACCTTCCCGGCACCGGCCAGCTCCGAGAGCGTCCGACCGCCGCCCTCCTCGAACTTCGCGCAGTGGCCGCACCGCGGATCCACCAGCACCTGCAGCGTCCGCGGCGCGTCCGGGCGGCCGACCACGATCTTCGAGCCGTCCACCCGCGCCGGCAGCTTCGACAGCTCCCCGGCGATCGGGCTGGTCCGCACCACACCGGCCGCCGCCTGCGCGCCCGCGCCCTGCCCCGCGTCCGAGGAACAGCCCAGCACCGCCCCGCCCAACAGCACCGCCGCGGCGCCCAGCGCGACCACCCGCGCCGCCACCGCCGCCGTCACCCTCTTGCGCATCCGACCCGCCCTCTCCGAACCCCGTACACCACACATCGATGGACATATCCGGACTCCACCTTAGGAACCACCCCCGCGGGGCCGCATCGGCCATAAGGCCCGCGATCGATCCCCTGGACACCCCTGCGGAACGCGGTGTACCACTCCCCCATGACCAGCGCGACGATCAACGGCGGCATCTCCTTCTGGTACGCCTCGGACGGCACCCCACCACCCCGCGAACCCCTCACCGGCGACGCCACGGCCGACGTCGTCATCGTCGGCGGCGGCTACACGGGCCTGTGGACCGCCTACTACCTCAAGCAGGCCGCCCCCTTCCTCCGGATCACCGTCCTGGAGCAGAAGTTCTGCGGCTACGGCGCCTCCGGACGCAACGGCGGCTGGCTCTACAACGGCATCGCCGGCCGCGACCGCTATGCCACGTTGCACGGCCACGACGCCGCCGTGCGCCTCCAGAAGGCCATGAACGACACCGTCACCGAGGTCATCGACACCGCGGCGAAGGAAGGCATCGACGCCGACGTCCACCGCGGCGGCGTCCTCGAAGTCGCCCGCAGCCCCGCCCAACTGGCCCGGCTCAAGGCCTTCCACGCCGCCGAGACCGCCTTCGGCGAGAACGACCGCGTCCTGCTCGGCGCCCGCGACACCCGCGCCCGCGTCGACGTCGCCGACGCCGTCGGCGGCACCTGGAGCCCGCACGGCGCCCGCATCCACCCCGCCAAGCTCGTCACCGGCCTCGCCAACGCCTGCGAACGCCTCGGCGTGACCATCCACGAATCCACCCCGGTCACCGCCATCGCCCCCAAGCGGGCCGTCACCCCCTACGGAACCGTCCGCGCCCCCTACGTCCTGCGCTGCACCGAGGGCTTCACCGCCTCCCTCAAGGGCCAGAAGCGCTCCTGGCTCCCGATGAACTCCTCGATGATCGTGACCGCCCCGCTGTCCGCCGCCACCTGGGACTCCCTCGGCTGGGCCGACCGCGCCACCCTCGGCGACATGGCCCACGCCTACATGTACGCCCAGCGCACCGCCGACGACCGCATCGCCATCGGCGGCCGCGGTGTCCCCTACCGCTACGGCTCGCGCACCGACAACGACGGCCGCACCCAGCCCGCCACCGTCGAGGCCCTCACCACCCTCCTCACGTCCTTCTTCCCCCAGCTCACCGGCACCCCCATCACGCACGCCTGGTCAGGTGTCCTCGGCGTCCCGCGCGACTGGTGCGCCTCGGTCACCCTCGACCGGGCGACGGGCCTGGGCTGGGCCGGCGGCTACGTCGGCTCCGGCGTAGCCACCGCCAACCTGGCCGCGCGCACCCTGTGCGACCTGGTCCAGCAGGACTCCGGCCAGGGCGGCCCCACGGCCCTGACCACCCTCCCCTGGGTGGACCACCGCGTCCGCCGCTGGGAACCGGAACCCCTGCGCTGGCTCGGCGTCCAGGCCCTGTACGCCGCCTACCGCGAGGCCGACCGCCGCGAAACCCGCACGCACACCCCCACGACGACCCCCCTGGCCCGCCTGGCCGACCGCATCTCGGGCCGCCACTGACCCCCGCGCACCCCATACGAAACCCCACGCAAAAGGCCCCGGGCAACCGCCCGGGGCCTTCCACTTCTGTACGAATCCCTTGCGGCCAACAACCCTCTGACCTGGGATGGAGCCGCCTGTCGGAATCGAACCGACGACCTACGCATTACAAGTGCGTTGCTCTACCAACTGAGCTAAGGCGGCGCGCGTGACACTGCACAGCGCACAGAATCGCCTTCACTCTACACAGCCACCAGACTCCGCCGCGAAGAGCTTTTCGGCCCCCGTAACCGCTCGCCCACCCGTTCGTTCTACGTACTGAAGTGCACATCCGACTATCGGACCGTAGGGGTGGGAGGGTTCGTGGCCGACGCCGCGGAGCAGCAGGAGCGCCTCACAGGCGCCGCTGCCGAACGCCTCAAGCGCGAGGTCCTGGGCATCCCGGACCCGCGCAAGCACCAGCAGCGGGCCGCCAGGCCGCTCAAGGGCCACCCGAAGGAACCGGGTACGCAGCAGCGGGCGTACCGCTACCGCTTCTACCCCACCGACGCCCAGGCCGAGCAGTTGGTGAGGACGTTCGGCGCCTGTCGTTGGGTCTACAACGAGGGCCTCGCCCTACGGGTGAAGGCCTGGGAGGAACACCACGTCTCCCTCGGTTTCGCCGAGACCTCCCGCGCTCTGACCGGCTGGCGCAGGGCCCCGGAGACCGCTTGGCTGGCAGACGTCTCGTCGACCGTGCTCCAACAGTCTCTGCGCCACCTAGACTCCGCGTTCAGCCGCTTCTTCAAGGGAGCCGCGAAGTACCCGAAGCCGAAGCGCAAGCACCGGTCGCGGGACTCGGCCACGTACGTCCGCACCGGCTTCCGGTGGCACGAGGACCCCGAGCGGCCCGGCACCGCGCTGATCACCCTGGCGAAGCAGACGGAGCCGTTGGACGTGCGCTGGTCCCGGGCACTGCCCGCCGGGGTCGCGCCGGTGAAGCTGACGGTCACCCGTGACCGCGCCGGCCGTTTCTTCCTCTACGTGCTCGTGGAGGAGCGCGTCGCCCCACTGCCCACCGCGTTCCTGCCGGGTACCGACGCTCCGAAGGCAGTCGGGATCGATCTCGGGCTGACCGCGCTGGTCACGCTGGACGACGGCAGCACAGTGGACCACCCCCAGCTGTTGAAGAAGCACAAGAAGAAGCTGGCTCGACTCCAGAAGGAGCTGCACCGCAAACAGAAGGGCTCGAACAACCGCGGCAAGGCCCGGTTGAAGATCGCCGAGCTGTACGCGTCGATCACCGACATCCGCAAGGACAGCCTCGACCAGCTCACCACCCGCCTCGTGCGCGAGAACCAAGTGCTCGTGGTGGAAGACCTGGCCGTCGCGAACCTCATGCGCACGAAGAGGCTGAGGAATTCCATGGTCGACGCCTCCTGGGGCACGCTCCTGGAAATGCTCCGGTACAAAGCGGCCTGGTACGGGCGCACCTTGGTGGTCGTCGACCGTTTCTTCCCGTCGACACGGCGCTGCTCGGCCTGCCACACCAAGGGCGAGCGACTCGACCTGTCCGTCCGGTCGTGGACGTGCGCCGCGTGCGGAGCAGTACACGACCGGGACGGGAACGCGGCGGTGAACCTGCGCGACGAAGGACTGCGGTTGTACCGGCTGGTGGCGCAGGCTCTGCCGCCCGACAAGAATCCACCGTCGATCATCCGCGCGTCCGGCCTGCCCGAATGCGTGACGGCCGTGTAGGCCGTACCTGATCAACAGGCCGACGGGTCGTCGGTCTTCTCGCCTGTGGAGTCCGTGTGAGACCTTCCGGTGCCGCCCCCAGGGCTGGACCGGCGGGCGGCGGACGGTGAAGCAGGAACCGTCGCCCGCGAGGGCGGCGACGGGGTCAAAGGGCAACTGCTCTCCGACAGGCCAAAAGAGTGATGCTCTGGCCGATATCCCTCACGCCCCCGGGTACCCGAGGCGCGCCAGCCACGGCGTGACCACCTCCAGGGGCAGGCCCGGGTTGAGGGCGTCCACGACGGCTTCCGTCAGGGGGCGCAGTTCCCATAGGTGGCGGACGGCGTCGAGGGGGAGGTCGGTATCCCAGTAGTCCTCGGCGAAGTCGCGGTAGGCCTCCGGGGTGCCGGCGGCGAGGACGGCGAAGAGGTGGTCGGTGCCGTCGGGGTCGGGGACGCCCTCCGGGAAGGCGACCGGGCCCGCGCGCCAGGCCGTGTCGCCGCTCTCGCGCCAGAAGACCGCCGTCGCGGGGAGGACGCCCTCGTCCGTGGCGAAGGCCGACTCCGACAGCTGCGGTGCGAAGGCCTCCGGTACACCGTCGAGCAGGCCGGGCCAGGTCGTCCGGTCCTCGTGGGCCCAGGGGCTCATCGGCGACTCGTGGTCGAAGCCGTACCCGAAGGCGCCGGCCGTGGTGAAGACGATCGCGTATTCGTCGCCGGAGCCGTTGTCCATCAGGGCCGCTTCCTCCCCCGGGCCCCACTGCGGGGCGTAGGAGAAGTAGCCGCCGTCCCCCTCGCCGCCGATCACCACTTCCAGGGCCGCCATCGCGCGGCAGCGGGCGCGCAGGGTCTCGATGTCGGGCAGGGCGCGGGTCAGGTCGTGGATGGTCATGGGTGGGATCGAAGCAGTCACCTCTGACAGCCAGCTCTGATAGCCGCCTCCGACAGTCGCGGAAGTCACCCCCGGCCAGGTGCTGACAGGAGGGGAGGGGGACGGGTAGCGTCGGGCGGAGTCCAGCGACTGGACTAGACCTTCCTACTCGGATCGTCCGGCACGTTCCTGCCGGTAGAAGGGATTCACCACCATGGCTTCTGTCACGTTCGACAAGGCGACCCGCATTTACTCCGGGGGCGACAAGCCCGCCGTGGACCAGCTGGAGCTGCATGTCGAGGACGGCGAGTTCCTCGTCCTCGTCGGCCCCTCGGGCTGCGGCAAGTCCACCTCCCTGCGCATGCTGGCCGGGCTGGAGGACGTCAACGGCGGCGCCATCCGCATCGGCGACCGCGACGTCACGCACCTGCCGCCCAAGGACCGGGACATCGCGATGGTGTTCCAGAACTACGCGCTGTACCCGCACATGTCCGTCGCCGACAACATGGGCTTCGCGCTCAAGATCGCCGGTGTGGACAAGGCCACCATCCGCAAGAAGGTCGAAGAGGCCGCGGACATCCTGGACCTGCGCGCGTACCTCGACCGCAAGCCGAAGGCGCTCTCCGGCGGTCAGCGCCAGCGCGTCGCGATGGGCCGCGCGATCGTGCGCCAGCCGCAGGTGTTCCTGATGGACGAGCCGCTGTCCAACCTGGACGCCAAGCTCCGCGTCAGCACCCGCACGCAGATCGCGAGCCTCCAGCGCCGCCTGGGCATCACCACCGTGTACGTCACCCACGACCAGGTCGAGGCCATGACCATGGGCGACCGGGTCGCGGTGCTCAAGGACGGCCTGCTCCAGCAGGTGGACACCCCGCGCAACATGTACGACCGCCCGGCGAACCTGTTCGTCGCCGGCTTCATCGGCTCGCCCGCGATGAACCTGGTCGAGGTCGCGATCACCGACGGCGGCGTGAAGTTCGGCGACGCACTGGTCCCGATCGCCCGCGAGGCGCTCTCGGCGGCCGCGGACGCCGGTGACCGCGTGGTGACGGTCGGCGTGCGACCCGAGCACTTCGACATCGCCAGCGAGGGCGGCCTGGCCGTCACGGTCAACGTGGTCGAGGAGCTGGGCGCGGACGGCTACGTCTACGGCACGGCGACGATCGACGACAAGCCGCAGGACATCGTGGTCCGGGTCAACGGCCGTCAGGTGCCGGAGAAGGGCGCGGTGCTGAACGTGGTGCCGCGCGCGGGCGAGACCCACGTGTTCTCCACCTCGTCGGGCGAGCGTCTCGCCAACTGATCGACCAACTGATCAACGGCTGGGGGGCGTTGGGCGCACGGGAGTGCGCCCAACGCCCTTTTACCCCGGCAGAACGTCGCTTTTCGAGCATCGTTCGTCAACGCCCCATTCGAAAAGCCACGTCGAACCGTCCCCCGACCGGGTGACTAAATGTCGCCAAATCTTCACCGAGCGCTACTCTCGCCCTCGTGACCCACTCTGCCCGCCGTATCGGCCGTTCCCTCGCCCTGGTCCTGCCCGTCGTCCTGGTCCTGTCCGGGACCCTCGCGGTCACCATGGTTCCCTGGGCCGACAGCACCCCGTCCCAGATCCTCACCGCCTCCTCCGAGAACGTGAACGTTCCCGCGAAGCCCCTCGCCGCGCAGGACGCGCTGCGCGAGAAGCTGCTCGGCGAACTGCAGCAGGGCAAGGAGCCCGGCGTCGTCCTCACGCACCTCCAGCAGGAGGTGGACCGGCGGCCGTCGCTCGCCGACCACTGCGTGGGCATCGCCCGGGCGATCGGCCGGGCGGCCGTGGACGCGTACGGGCCCACCAAGGCCCAGACGTTCGCGCGCCCCGTGTGCGACACCTCGTACGCGGCCGGCGTCGCCTCCTTCAGCTGACCCGGCGCCCACCCGGCACCCCCTGAGGCCTGCCACCCACCCCCGTCCGCCCCGCCGGGCGACGACGGGGCGTCGACGGCAGGCCCTAGGCTGCCCGGTATGCCCCGTATGACGGACGCCCCCGCAGCCACCGACCCCCCGCCCGCCCCGCCCGTTCGGCATCCCGCGGCCGCGGACCCGGTCCCGTCCCCCCAGGCGCCCACCCAGGCGGTGGTCCTGGCGGGCGGCCAGGGTTCGCGGCTGCGGCCGTACACGGACGACCGGCCGAAGCCGATGGTGGAGATCCCGGGGACCGGGACGCCGATCATCGGGCACCAACTGGCCTGGCTGGCGGCCGAAGGCGTCACCGACGTCGTGATCTCCTGCGGGCACCTCGCCGGCGTGCTCCAGGACTGGCTGGCCGGGGCCGACCTGCCGTTGCGGGTCAGCACGGTCGTGGAGGACGAACCGCTGGGCCGCGGCGGCGGCCTGAAGTACGCCGCCGCGCACCTGCCGCAGCCGGACGCGCCGTGGTACGCGACCAACGGCGACATCTGGACCCGGTTCTCGCTGCGGGAGATGGCCGCCTTCCACGCCGAGCGCGCGGCGACCGCGACGCTCGCGCTCGCCCGGCCGCGGATCCCGTGGGGGGCGGTGGAGACCAACGAGTTCGGTCAGGTCCTGGACTTCATCGAGTCCCCGCCGTCGCCTTATCTGATCAACGCCGGCGTGTACGTCTTCGCGGCCGAATTCACCGCGCTCCTTCCCGACTTGGGCGACCACGAGCGCACCACCTTCCCGCGGCTGGCCCGCGAGCGCCGGCTGGCGGGCTTCCCGCTGCCCCAGGGGGCCTACTGGCGGGCGATCGACACGGCGAAGGACCTGACCGAGGCCGCGCGCGAGTTGGCGGCCCACAGGCCCGTCTAGGGCGTGTCCGACGGCAGGAGCGTGGCCGCGCCCACGCAACAGGGCCCGGTACGCAGGTCGCGTACCGGGCCCCGGTGTCGTGGTGCGGGCGTTCCGTGGTGCGGGCGTTCCGTGGTGCGGGGGGTGGTCAGCCGCCCAGCAGGCCGCCGACCAGGCCGGGCTTCTTCGCCGGTGCGGAGGAACCGGCGCCGCCCGTGGAGGTGGACTTCGGGGTGGACTGGCGCGGGGAGCTGCCGCGCCCGGGCTGGCCGGCTCCGGAGCGGGTCGCGGCCGGGGACTCGGCGCCGCTGCCCGCCGTCGACTTGGAGGGGGCGCCCGAGCCCGTTCGCGCGGCCTTCGAGGCGCTCTCCGACGGCTTCGCGGAGGGGGTGCCCGTCTTGGAGGGCTGCTGCTTCAGGGGCTGCCGCGAGGTGGAGGGCTCCTGCGGGAGCGGGGAGCCCGGCAGGTAGTTGCTGGGCGCCTGGCCCGGGCCGGGCACGGTGACCACGGTGGAGGAGCGGACCGCGCCGCCGAGCAGGGAGCCGACGAGGAGGGTGAGTCCGCAGACGACGGTCGCCATCATCGCGCCGCGCCGCAGGACGCGCCGGCGCAGCCGCCAGATCTCGGAGCGCGGGCCGAGCGTGCGCCAGGCCTCGCCGGCGAGGCGGCCGTCCAGGGAGTAGACGGGGGCGCCCGCGATGATCAGCGGGCTCCAGGCGGCGAGGTAGATGATGTCGGGGGCGTCGTAGGCCGGGACGGTCTTCCAGCTCACCGTCATCAGCAGGGCCGCCGACAGCAGCGCGCCGAAGCAGGCGGCGAAGCGCTGCCAGAGCCCGAACACCGTCAGCACGCCGACGGCGACCTGGAGGAAGGCCACGGTGAGCCCGGCGCCGACCGGGTGGGCGAGGGCGAAGTCGCGCAACGGTTCGGCGAGCGCCCAGGGGTGCAGGGTGCGCAGCCAGGTGACCATGGAGCCGCGCTCGCCGCCGTCGAAGTAGACGGGGTCGCAGAGCTTGCCCATGCCGGCGTAGATGGAGATGAAGCCGAGGAAGACGCGCAGCGGGAGCAGGACGACGCCGAGGTTCATCCGGCGGCCGGGGTAGTACGAGGCCTGCCCGCGCGCGTCGGAGGCGGCGCGCCGGTTCTCCTCGCCGGCGCCGCCCGCCGCGCCGTCGCCGTACTGCTGTTCGTAGGGCAGGCCGCGTACGGGCGCCATGGCGCGGGTGTCGTCCGGGTCGCCGTAGGTGCGCTGGCCGATGACGGTCGGCGTGGCGAGGGTGTCGTCGGCGAGGTCCTGGGCCAGGTCGATGCGCGGGATGACCTGGGTGTCGCCGCCGTCGTACTCGTCGTGGCCGCGGCCCGCCTCCCGTACGGCCTGCAGGAGACCGCCCATCGCGGCGGCGTCGCCGGGGGCGGACCTGCCGCTCCAGACGACGGGCGCACGGCGACGGCCCGCTCCGGCGGCGACGGCGGCGGCAGCGCCGAGGGCGGGGGCGCGGCCCGGGAAGGGGCCGTTCGCGGGGGGCTTGGGACGCGCGCTCGGGCTCGGAGCGAGCCGCACACGGAAGCTGGCGTGGTTGACGATGACCTGTGCGGGGTCGCACGGCACCTTGACCATGCTCAGCGCGGGCTGGTCGTCGAACCCTGGCGTTCTGGTGTCCACACTCATCTAACCGAGTGATGAGTGTTTAGGACACTGCCTTGACAGCAGGGATGTGTCCGAGACCCGTCAAGATCAGCCCAATTCGGGGGCCCGGGCGGGACCCGGCCGGGTGAAAGCGTTCACCCGGCCCGGTACCAAAGGGGACTGCTCAGGCGCGGCGACGCGCGGCCTCGTACAGGACCACACCCGCCGCGACACCGGCGTTGAGCGACTCGGCGCCGCCCGGCATCGCGATGCGGACGAGGTAGTCGCAGGTCTCGCCGACGAGACGGCCGAGGCCCTTGCCCTCGCTGCCGATGACGATGACGACGGGCCCGGCGAGCTGTTCGAGGTCGTCGACCGTGTGCGTGCCGTCGGCGGCGAGGCCCACGACCGTCAGGCCTTCCTTCTTGTACGCCTCCAGGGCGCGGGTCAGGTTGGTGACCCGGGCGACCGGGGTGCGGGCCGCGGTGCCGGCGGAGGACTTCCAGGCACCGGCGTTCATGCTGGCGGCGCGGCGCTCGGGGATGACCACGCCGTGGCCGCCGAAGGCGGAGGTGGAGCGGATGATCGCGCCGAGGTTGCGCGGGTCGGTGACGCCGTCGAGGGCGACGATGAGGGGCTCTTCGCCGTTGTCGTAGGCGGCCGCGGTCAGCTCGTCCGGCATCGCGTACTCGTACGGCGGGACCTGGAGGACCATGCCCTGGTGGTTGAGGCCGTTGGTCATGCGGTCGAGCTCGGGCCGCGGGGCTTCCATCAGGTTGATGTTGCCGCGCGCTGCGGCGAGCTGGAGGGCCTCGCGGACGCGCTCGTCGTTGTCGATGAACTGCTGCACGTAGAGGGTCGTGGCGGGCACGCCGTCGCGCAGGGCCTCGAAGACCGGGTTGCGGCCGACGACCATCTCGCTGGTGCCCTTGGGGCCGCCGCGACGGGGGGCCGGGCGGCGCTTGGCGGCCTGGCGGGCCATGGCGCCGGCGATGCGGTTGGCCTTGTGCTTCTTGCGGTCCTCGGCCTTGGGCGTGGGGCCCTTGCCTTCCAGGCCCCTGCGCCGCTGGCCACCGCTGCCGACCGTCGCACCCTTCTTGTTGGACGTGCGGCGGTTCCTGCGCTGGCTGTTCCCGGCCATGACCTCTACCTGTTTCGTTTGTTCAGCAGTGTGTACGTATGAAGAGTGTGCCGCCCGGAGCGCCGGGCGGCACCACGAGCCTCGGAGCTCAGCGGGGGCCGAGCGTCCAGCGGGGACCCGTCGGACCGTCCTCGATGACCAGACCGGACTGCTGGAGCTGGTCGCGGATCGCGTCGGCGGTCGCCCAGTCCTTGCGGGCCCGCGCGGACTCGCGCTGCTCCAGGACGAGGCGGACGAGGGTGTCGACGGCGCCGTGCAGGTCCTCGCCCCGGTCGGTCTCGCCGGCCCAGTGCGGGTCGAGCGGGTCGAGTCCGAGGACGCCCAGCATGGCCCGTACCTCGGCCAGGCGGGCGATCGCGGTGTCCTTGTCGTCGGCGGCGAGCGCGCTGTTGCCCTGGCGGACGGTGGTGTGGATGATCGCGAGGGCCTGCGGGACGCCGAGGTCCTCGTCCATGGCCTCGGCGAAGGCGGGCGGCACCTCGGTGGCGGGCTCGACGGGCTTGCCGGCCTTCTCGATGACGCGCTGGATGAAGCCCTCGATGCGGGCGAAGCCGGATTCGGCCTCGCGCAGGGATTCCTCGCTGTACTCGATCATCGAGCGGTAGTGCGGGGTGCCGAGGTAATAGCGCAGGACGATCGGGCGCCACTGCTTGACCATCTCGGAGACGAGGACGGAGTTCCCGAGGGACTTCGACATCTTCTCGCCGGACATGGTGACCCAGGCGTTGTGCACCCAGTACTTCGCGAACTCGTCGCCGAAGGCCTTGGCCTGGGCGATCTCGTTCTCGTGGTGCGGGAAGATCAGGTCGAGGCCGCCGCCGTGGATGTCGAAGGCGCTGCCCAGGTACTTGTGGGCCATCGCGGAGCACTCCAGGTGCCAGCCGGGACGACCGCGGCCCCAGGGGGTCTCCCAGTCGGGCTCGCCGGGCTTGGAGGCCTTCCACATGGCGAAGTCGCGCGGGTCGCGCTTGCCGGTGATGCCGTTCTCCGGGGGCTGGCGCAGGTCGTCGATGTCCTGGTTGGACAGCTGCAGGTAGCCCGGGAAGGAGCGCACGTCGAAGTAGACGCTGCCGTCCGCCTCGTAGGCGTGGCCTCGCTCGATGAGCGTGCGCATCATCTCGACCATCTCCGGCACGTGCCCGGTCGCGCGCGGCTCGTAGGTGGGCGGGAGGCAGCCCAGCGCGTCGTAACCGTCGTTGAAGGCGCGCTCGTTGTCGTAGCCGATGGACCACCAGGGGCGGCCCTGGTCGGCCGCCTTCGCGATGATCTTGTCGTCGATGTCGGTGACGTTGCGGATGAAGGTGACGTCGAGGCCGCGGTAGGTGAGCCAGCGGCGCATGATGTCGAAGTTCAGGTACGAGCGCACGTGCCCGATGTGCGGGGCCGCCTGCACGGTGGCACCACAGAGGTAGATCGAGACGCAGCCCGCGACGAGCGGAGTGAAGTCACGGATCTGCCGGGCGCTGGTGTCGTACAGGCGAAGGGTCACGGCATCCAGGGTAGTGCGCGCGTAGCAGTGCCCCGCGACCCTTTCGGGGGCGCGGGGCGCCTTTGTTGCCGAAGCGGTGCCGTGCGGGGCGTCCGTACGGTCGCCCTCAGGCCCCGCTCGTGCGGTACACCAGCGCCGTGGCGATCGCGGCGAGGCCCTCGGCCCGGCCGGTGAGGCCGAGGCCGTCGGTCGTGGTGCCGGAAACGGAGACGGGGGCTCCGGCCGCGGCCCCCAGCGCCTTCTGCGCTTCGTCGCGCCGCTTGCCGACCTTCGGGCGCACGCCGATGACCTGGACGGCGATGTTCCCGATCTCGAAGCCCTCGGCGCGGACGATCCGGGCCGCCTCGGCCAGGAGGGTGACGCCGGAGGCGCCCGACCACTCGGGGCGGGAGGTGCCGAAGTGCGCGCCGAGGTCGCCGACGCCGGCCGCGGAGAAGAGGGCGTCGCAGGCCGCGTGGGCGGCGACGTCGCCGTCGGAGTGGCCGGCGAGACCGTCCTCGCCCTCCCAGAGCAGACCCGCGCACCACAGTTCACGGCCGGTCTCGAAGGCGTGGACGTCGGTGCCGATGCCGATCTGCGGGACGAGCGGCCGGGGGCCGGCGGACACGGGGCCGGTGGACACGGCGCCGGTGGGCAGGGGGCTAGTAGACATCGGTGGCCCTCCTGCGGGCGAGTACGGCGTCGGCGAGGACCAGGTCGAGCGGGCGGGTGACCTTGAAGGCCTCTTCGTGCCCGGGGACGAGGACCACGGGGACCCCGAGCTTTTCCACCATTCCGGCGTCGTCCGTGGCGCCCTCGCCGTTGACGGCGATGCGCTCGTGGGCGCGGACCAGGGTGGCGAGGTCGAAGCCCTGGGGAGTCTGCACGGCGCGCAGCCGGGCCCGCTCGGGGGTGGCGACGACCGGCTCGGGCTCGCCCGGCTCGCCGGGCTCGACCTCCTTGACGGTGTCGGCCAGCGGCATCGCGGGCACCACGGCGGGGGCGCCGGCGCGGACGGCTTCGACGACCGCGTCCACCGTGTCGACGGGGACCAGGGGGCGGGCCGCGTCGTGGATGAGGACGGAGGTGATGCCGTCCGGAAGGGCGTCCAGGCCGGCCCGTACGGATTCCTGGCGGGTCTCGCCGCCGGGGACGACGAGGAAGTCGGTCCTTTCCGGCAGGGCGTGCTCGTCGAGGAGGTGCTTGACCTCCGCGGCCCCGTCGGGCGGAGCGACGACGACCACGAGGGAGACCGCGCGGGAGCGGGCCATGGCGCGCACGGCGTGGATCAGCATGGGGACGCCGCCCAGGGAGCGCAGGGCCTTGGGGGCCCCGGGACCGAGCCGGGTGCCGCGGCCCGCGGCGGGAATCACCGCCGCGGTGCGGTGGGGGCGCGTTTCGTCATACATCGGTGGTGGCTCCGGGTTTGTGACTTCGGCCGACGTGGGTATGGCCAGAAGGGTGCCGGGTACGACGCCCTCGCCCCTTCCGTGACGACCGGTCGAGCCGGCTGCCCGGACCCGGCACGCCACTGCGCCATGCGCGGGGTGGTGAGTGAGCGCTGCACGCGTGAGCGCGACGAACAGAAGTGCGACAAACAGAGATGCCGCAGCACCCGGCGACAGTCCTCTCGGCGAGCGAGAGGGCCGTCATAGGGCACCGCGGCACGACTGCTGTGTGGACGGTTCGTCGCGTCAGGACGCGAGAACCTCGTCGAGGAGGGCCTCGGCCTTGTCCTCGTTGGTGTTCTCGGCGAGCGCGAGCTCGCTCACCAGGATCTGACGCGCCTTCGCGAGCATGCGCTTCTCGCCCGCGGAGAGCCCGCGCTCGCGCTCACGACGCCACAGGTCACGGACGACTTCCGCGACCTTGATGACATCGCCAGAGGCGAGCTTCTCCAGATTTGCCTTGTAACGACGGGACCAGTTCGTCGGCTCTTCGGCGTACGGTGCACGAAGCACCTCGAAGACCCGGTCCAGCCCTTCCTGGCCGACCACGTCGCGGACGCCCACGAACTCCGCATTGTCCGCAGGGACGCGAACCGTCAGGTCACCCTGGGCGACCTTGAGCACCAAGTAGGTCTTGTCCACGCCTTTGATCTGGCGAGTTTCGATAGCCTCGATCAGCGCGGCCCCGTGATGGGGATAGACCACGGTGTCGCCAACCTTGAACGTCATGTGACAGGTACCCCTTCCGTGGCTATCCAGGGTAACACGAGAACCGACTGTTATGAATGGCGTTTTCGCAGGTCAGGGCCTATCTCGGGGCTTGACAACAGCGACACGAACGTGCTGCGCAGGGCTTCCGGAAGGGGGTATTCGCAGGTCGGAGCCACTGCGCGGACGGACAGAATCGACCACGCTACACCCGCGGAGCGTCGCGCTCGACGTGACGTACGTCCCGTTTTGACTGGTTCGGCGCGCGGAAACCGAACTACTCCGTTCGACTGGCGGGCCCCGTCTGTAGCGGGTTCCGGCCCAATCCCGAATTGATCACGGAGTCCTGTTCGAAGGAATCCCGGAATTGCCCGCCAATTGCAAGATCGACCGGACGGGTTCAGGGTGGCCCGGCCGCTGCGGAGGGTCGGGTGCGGGGGCGGGGCGGCGGCTCGGTAACCTAAGCCCGCTGACACACCCTTAGGCCGGCTTTACCCCCAGCCTGAGCGCCCCACCCCGTCCTCCGTCCGTACGTCCTAGGAGTTGCCGCCGCCGTGAGCCGCAGCCTTCGACGCGGCGCTCTCGCCGCCGCCGCCCTCGCGTTCTCGATCGCCTCGCTCGCCGCATGCGGCGCGGGCAAGGACGCTCAGACGCTCGAAATCAAGCCGGACAACGCCTTCGCGACCAAGGGCGACATCAAGGTCCAGAACGCTCTGGTGATCACCCAGGGCACGAAGGACGGCAAGGGCCCCGCCGTCGTCTCGGCGACCGTCTTCAACGGCGGCGACGCCCCGCAGACCCTCGACGCCGTCACTCTTGCGGGTGCCACCGGCAAGGTGACGCTGAAGGACGCCACGGGCGCCGCCAAGGTCACCGTGCCCGCGCACGGCTCCGTCGTGCTCGGCGGCAAGGGCAACGCCTCGGCCGTCATCGAGGGCGGCCGCCAGGCCGTCAAGGACGGCGACGCCCAGAAGGTCGTCTTCCAGCTGAGCAAGGCCGGTGACGTCGAGCTGGCCGCCTTCGTCGTCCCCGCGGCCGGCTTCTACGCGGGCTTCGGCCCGACCGAGGCCCCGGCCGCCGGTCCCACGCCGTCCACCGGCGCCTCCGCCTCCCCCTCGGGCGCGCCCTCCGGTTCCCCGGCCCCCTCGGGCTCGCCGTCCGGCACCCCCTCGGGCGCGGCCTCTGGCGCGGCGACGTCCCCCTCAGGCTCCGCTTCGCCGTCGCACAGCGCCGGTCACTGAGCCCGGCCGCTCCCTGATCGCAGCTCGCTGACGCGGCTCCTGGGAGCGCACGCACGTACAGCAGGAGGGCCTCCCCCGGAATCCGGGGGAGGCCCTCCTGCGTGCGGCCCCGCGCGGGGCCGCACGGCGCCGGGTTACGGCTCGAAGCGGTTCACGGCTCGAAGCGGTTTACGGCTCGAACTTGTAGCCGAGGCCGCGGACCGTGACCAGGTAGCGCGGCGCGCCCGGGTCCGGCTCGATCTTGGCGCGCAGGCGCTTGACGTGGACGTCGAGGGTCTTGGTGTCACCCACGTAGTCCGCGCCCCACACCCGGTCGATCAGCTGCATGCGGGTCAGCACGCGTCCCGCGTTGCGCAGCAGCATCTCCAGGAGGTCGAACTCCTTGAGCGGGAGGTCGACCTTGGCGCCGGCGACGGTGACCACGTGCCGGTCGACGTCCATCCGGACCGGGCCGGCCTCCAGGGCCGCCGGGGTCACCTCTTCCGGCTCGCCGCGGCGGCGCAGCACCGCGCGGATGCGGGCGACCAGCTCGCGCGAGGAGAAGGGCTTGGTGACGTAGTCATCGGCTCCTATCTCCAGCCCGACGACCTTGTCGATCTCGCTGTCCTTGGCGGTCACCATGATCACCGGGACGTTGGAGCGGCCGCGCAGCTGCCGGCACACCTCCGTACCGGGCAGCCCGGGGAGCATCAGGTCGAGGAGGACGAGGTCGGCGCCGTTGCGCTCGAACTCGTCCAGCCCGTCGGGCCCGGTCGCGGCGATGGCGACCTCGAAGCCCTCCTTGCGGAGCATGTAGGACAGGGCGTCGCTGAAGGATTCCTCATCCTCGACGACGAGCACTCGGGTCACGGAAGGACCTCCGGGGCAGGAATGGCTGGTTCGGTTTGGAGCACGGGTCGGGCGGGGTCGGCGGTTGCGGCGGAGACCGGTACGGCTGCCTCCGGGAGCCGCAGGGTGAAGGTGGAGCCCTGTCCCTCCGAGCTCCACACGGTGACCTCCCCGCCGTGCGAGGCGGCCACGTGCTTCACGATCGCGAGGCCGAGGCCCGTGCCTCCCGTGGCGCGGGAGCGGGCCGGGTCCACGCGGTAGAAGCGCTCGAAGATGCGCTCGCGGTCCTTCTCCGGGATGCCGATGCCCTGGTCGGTCACGGCTATCTCGATCAAGTCTCCACCCGGCGCGTTCACCCGGCGCGCGGCGATGCCGACGCGGGTGCGGGCGGGGCTGTAGTTCACGGCGTTCTCGACGAGGTTCCCCAGGGCGGCGGCGAGCTGCCCCCGGTTGCCCCATATCCGCAGGTCGGCGGTGCCGCCGACAGCCATGGTGATCTGCTTCGAGGAGGCCGTGTGACGGCAGCGGTCGATGGCCTCGGCGACGAGGGTGTCGGCCCGTACCGGCTCGGCGTCCTCCAGCGGGTCGTCGTTCTGGACCCGGGAGAGGTCGATCAGCTCCTGGACGAGGTTGATCAGCCGGGTCGCCTCGATCTGCATGCGGCCGGCGAAGCGGGTGACCGCCTCGGGGTCGTCGGCCGCGTCCATGACGGCCTCGGACAGCAGCGAGATCGCGCCGACGGGCGTCTTCAGCTCGTGCGAGACGTTGGCGACGAAGTCACGGCGGACCGCCTCGATCCGGCGGGCCTCCGTCAGGTCCTCGACCAGCAGCAGCACCAGCCGGGAGCCGAGCGGGGCGACCCGCGCCGAGACCGCGAGGGCCTCGCCGCGGCCGGTGCCGCGGCGCGGGAGGTCCAGCTCGATCTGGCGTATCTCCCCGTCGCGGCGGGTGTCGCGGGCCATGTGGAGCATGGGCTCCACGGCCAGCTTGCCGCCGCGGACCAGCCCGAGGGCGTACGCCGCCGAGCTGGCCTTGACCACGGCGTCGCCCTCGTCCAGTACGACGGCGGAGGAGCGGAGTACGGAGAGGACGGTGTCCACTCCGGGCGGGAGTACCGCATTGATGTCGGGGCGCATGGCGCTCCGCGTGGGGCGGGCCTGGTCGCGCTCGCTCCAGCGGAACGCCAGCATGGCGATCACACCGGTACACAACCCGGCGATCGCTGCAGCTGCGGCGACCGCCGCGTTCACGTCCATGTGTCCAGGTTAAGCAGGTGCGACGAGAGTTCCACAGCCGTTCGGGTGGCACCTCGAACACTCGTCGCCCAGAGTTCACCGTGGCGACGGTGCTGATTCACTTGTGATGCCGGAGTCGGACGCGTTCGCGTCCGATCGTGTCAACGTGGGGCAAGAGGCCCCGGCCCCCCGGGCACGGAGCAAGACGGGCGCGGGCACGGAGCAAGATCGGGCACGACGCAAGAGAGGGACACCCACCATGCGGGACGCGTACCACGAGGAACTGGACTCGATCGGAGAAGGCCTGGTCGAGATGGCCCGGCTCGTCGGTTCCGCGATCGGCCGGGCGACCACGGCCATGCTCGACGCCGACCTCAAGCTCGCCGAGAGCGTCATCGCCGCCGACCAGAAGGTGGACGACCTCCAGCACGACCTGGAGGCCCGCGCCATCGCCCTGCTGGCCCGCCAGCAGCCCGTCGCCACCGACCTGCGCATCGTGGTCACCTCGCTGCGCATGAGCGCGGACCTGGAGCGCTCCGGCGACCTGGCCCAGCACGTGGCGAAGCTCGCCCGGCTGCGCTTCCCGGACACCGCGGTCCCGCGGGACCTGCACGCGACCATCCTGGAGATGGGGCAGCTGGCGCAGCGCCTGATGGCGAAGGCCGCCGAGGTCATCATCACCAAGGACGTCGACCTCGCGCTCCAGCTGGAGCAGGACGACGACGAGATGGACCAGCTGCACCGCACGCTCTTCCAGCACCTCATGGACGACCGCTGGAAGCACGGCATCGAGACGGCGGTCGACGTGACGCTGCTGGGCCGCTACTACGAGCGCTTCGCGGACCACGCGGTCTCGGTCGCCAAGCGCGTCGTGTACCTGGTGACGGGCGAGCACGCGGACGAGCTGCAGGCGCCGACGGCGGTGGAGGGCGCCTGATCGGGCGTCACCAACCTTGCACCGATGCGCCGTTGACGCGCCCGTGCGGCTGGGCATGAATGAGGCAAAGGCAGTACGACCGGTACGCCTGCGAGGAGGAACCATGTCCGATTCCCCCGTCCCCATCACGCCCGAGCAGGAGCACCAGCCCCAGGAGGCCCTGCGCCTCCCCCTGCTCGCGGCCTGCGGCTGCGGCTCGGGCTGCGGCTGCGGCTGCCAGTCCGGCGCGCCCTGCCAGTGCGGCGGCTGAACCGCCGCCCGCCTGGTCACCCGCACGCGAAGGGCCCCGCCGGATCCCCGGTCGGGGCCCTTCGCGTCCGCCCACGTGCACTGCGGATACGGAGGAGACGACCGTGCGCCACGGCCGGCCCAGCGAGGAACAATTGCGGCGCAACTTCGACAGCGTCCTGACGGCGGTGCTGTCCGGACGCGGCGTCCGCACCGAGACGGGCCTGGACCACACGACCCAGACGGCCCTGTGGGCGATCGCCCGCGCCCGCCCGAAAGCCCCGAACCCCGCGAGCCCCGCGAACCCCCCGGAAGCACCGGAAGCGCTGGAGGCCCTGGTGGCCATGGAAGCCCTGGTGGCCGCGGCCCGACGCGCCTTCGCCGGCCAGTTGGACGGCACCAACGCCGCCGCGTGGCGCGCGGAGATGGACCGCCGGATCGCGGCCCGCGGGGCGGACCCGACGCCCTGAACGTGCCGCTCCACACCCTCTGTAGGCTCATGATCATCAGCGTGGGCAAGGGGAGAGCGTGCGGATGGATCTCACGGAACGCACCATCGTGGTCACCGGGGCCGGGCGCGGGTTCAGCCGGGCGTTGGCCCTGGAGGCGGGGCGCTCGGGCGCGCGCGTGTTCCTGTCCGCGCGCACCCTGGCCGCGGCCCGGCACGTGGCCGACGAGGTGGCGGCCGACAGCGGGGCCGAGGCCGAGGCGTTCGCCTGCGACCTGGCCGACCCGGGCTCCGTACGGGCCTTCGCGGACGCGGTGGCCGCCCGCACCGACCAGGTGGACGTCCTGGTCAACAACGGCGCCCGCTACCTGCGCGGCCCCGACCTGTGGGACGCCGAGGACGACGCGATCACCGACACCATCGCCTCCGGGGCCACCGGCACGATCCTGACGGTCAAGCACTTCCTGCCGCTGCTGCGGGCCTCCGCCGGCGCGGACGTGGTCAACCTGGTCTCCTCGGCCGCGGAGCCCCGCGACCTCCGCTCCCGGGCGCACCCCGCGTTCCACGCCGCCAAAGCCGCCCAGGCGGGCCTCGCCGACGTCCTCTCCCACCGCCTGCGCCCCGAGGGCGTCCGCGTCATCTCGCTCTACCCGCCGGACTTCACGGACGGCGACCCGCTCGCCGCCGACTGGGACGACGCTCCCCGCACGGCGCACGACCCACTGACCGCCCGGTCCGTGCTCGACTGCGTCCTCTTCGCGATCGGCCAACCGCGCAACTGCTACATCCGCTCCTTCCACTTCGAGCCGATGCAGCCATAGCCAACGAAAAACCCCTGACCCGCACGGTGCGTGCGGGCCAGGGGCATGATCGCGCGGGCTACTTCTTCTTGCCCTGGTTCTTGACGGCTTCGATGGCCGCCGCCGCGGCGGCCGGGTCGAGGTAGGTGCCGCCCGGGTTCAGGGGCTTGAAGTCGGCGTCCAGCTCGTAGGAGAGCGGGATGCCGGTCGGGATGTTCAGGCCCGCGATGTCCTCGTCGGAGACGCCGTCGAGGTGCTTGACGAGGGCGCGCAGCGAGTTTCCGTGGGCGGCGACCAGGACCGTGCGGCCGGACAGCAGGTCCGGGACGATGGCGTCGTACCAGTACGGCAGCATGCGGACGACGACGTCCTTCAGGCACTCCGTCTTGGGGCGCAGCTCCGGCGGGATGGTCGCGTAGCGCGGGTCCTCGGACTGCGAGAACTCGGTGCCGTCCGCGAGCGCCGGCGGCGGGGTGTCGTACGAGCGGCGCCACAGCATGAACTGCTCCTCGCCGAACTCGGCGAGGGTCTGGGCCTTGTCCTTGCCCTGGAGGGCGCCGTAGTGGCGCTCGTTCAGGCGCCAGGAGCGGTGGACCGGGATCCAGTGGCGGTCGGCGGCCTCCAGCGCCAGCTGCGCGGTGCGGATCGCGCGCTTCTGGAGCGAGGTGTGCACGACGTCGGGGAGCAGACCGGCATCCGTCAGCAGCTCACCGCCGCGGACCGCCTCCTTCTCGCCCTTCTCGTTGAGATTGACGTCCACCCAGCCGGTGAACAGGTTCTTCGCGTTCCATTCGCTCTCGCCGTGGCGGAGGAGGATCAGCTTGTACGGTGCGTCGGCCATGCGTACGAGCCTAATGGACGCCGGATGGCCACGCGCGCGCCGGACGGGCCGCTTCGGGAGCGCTGCGGGACGGTCCCCGATTGACGTACCGCGTCAATCGAGTGGCGCCCGCGCGGTCGGCCTCGTAATGTGCCGAAGGCATCAGCACCACTTACACGTCCAGGGGGATCCCGTATGTCCGTTGACAGGATGAGGCGGGGCGCGCGGGCCAGCGTCTCGGGGTTGCCGCGCGAGTTCTGGTGGCTGTGGACGAGCACGCTGGTGAACCGGCTCGGGGCTTTCGTCGCCACATTCATGACCTTGTACCTGACGCTGGACCGGGGCTACTCGGCCTCCTTCGCGGGCCTGGTGGTCGCCCTGCACGGGCTCGGCGGCGTGGTGTCCTCCCTGGTCGCCGGGGTGATGACGGACCGGCTGGGGCGGCGGCCGACGCTGATGGCCGCCCAGCTCTCCACGGCCTTCTCGGTCGCGCTGCTGGGCTTCATGCAGGACCCGGCGGCGATCGCCGCCGTCGCCCTGCTCGTCGGCATGACCTCCAACGCCTCGCGCCCGGCGGTGCAGGCGATGATGGCCGACATCGTGCGGCCGGAGGACCGGGTGCGGGCCTTCGCCCTCAACTACTGGGCGATCAACCTCGGTTTCGCGGTCTCCGCGACCGCCGCCGGCTTCATCGCGGAGTACAGCTACCTCGCCGGTTTCCTCGGCGAGGCGGTACTGACGCTGATCTGCGCGGTGCTCGTCTACGTCAAGCTCCCCGAATCGCGGCCCGACAAGGGCGCGGACGGCTCCGGTGGGGGCGCGGAGCCGGAGATCGGGATGGGGACCGTCCTGCGCGACCGCCGTTTCATGGGGGTCGTCGGGCTGTCGTTCCTGATCTCGTTGATCTTCATGCAGGGTTCGTTCGGGCTGCCGCTGTCGATGGGCGCCGCGGGCTTCACCCCCGGCGAGTACGGCATGGTCATCGCCCTCAACGGGGTGCTGATCGTGCTGCTGCAGATCCCGGTCACCCGCCTGATCGAGCACCGCGACCCGCAGAAGCTGCTGGTCGCCTCGGCCCTGCTGGCCGGGTACGGGTTCGGGATGACGGCCTTCGGCGGCTCGCTCGGCGTGATCGCGCTGACGGTGTGCGTCTGGACGGTGGCCGAGATCATCAACTCGCCCACCCAGATGGGCCTGGTCGCGCGGCTCTCCCCGACCCACGGCCGGGGCCGCTACCAGGGCATGTACACGATGTCGTGGGCGGTGGCCTCGCTGATCGCCCCGCTGTCGGCGGGCTTCGTCATCGACCGGCTCGGCGCGGGCTGGCTGTGGGGCGCGATGGCGGTCCTGGGCTCGCTGGCCGGCCTCGGCTACTGGCTGCTGATGCGGAACCTGCCGGAGGCGGGGGCGGAGGCGACGGCGGAGGCGACGGCGGAGGCGGAGGCGGAGGAGCACGAGGTGGACCGGCCCGAGGTGCAGGTGGATGCCGCGGCCGTGAGCACCACCGCCTGACCGGCCCGACCGGCCCGACCGGTCAGGCCCCGGGCCGCGTCAGATGCTTGAAGGCGTCCAGGTTGTGGGTGGGCTCGCCCCGCGAGACCCGCCACGCGTACTCCTTGCGGATGGAGCTCGCGAACCCCAGCTCCAGCAGGGTGTTGAACGCCCCGTCCGCGCCCTCCAGCACCGCCCCGAGCACCCGGTCCAGCTCCACCGGGGTCACCACGGCCAGCGGCAGCCGCGCCGTCAGGTAGACGTCGCCGAGGCGGTCGACGGCGTAGGACATGCCGTAGAGCTTGAGGTTGCGCTCCAGCAGCCAGCGGTGGACGGCCGGTTCGTTCTCGTCCGGGTGCCGGATGACGAAGGCGTTGACCGACAGCGAGTGCCGGCCCACCTTCAGGGAGCAGGTGGTCGACAGCTTGCGCGTGCCCGGCAGCTTGACGACGTACGAGCCGGGCTCGGGGCTCTCCCACTCCAGCCCGGCCTCGTCCAGCGTGCTCTCGATGATCTCCGTCGGGGCGGTCTCAGCCATGGTGGGAGCGTACGTGACGGCGGTGATCGTGCATCGCCGCCGTGTACACGTCCGCCGTGCCGCTGGCCGCGGTGTCCCAGCCGAAGAACTGCGCGTGGCGGGCCGCCTCGCGCCCCATCCGGTCGGTGAGCGTCGGGTCGTCGACGAAGCGGCGCAGCTCGCGCGCGTAGTCGACGGGGTCGTGGCCGGGTACGAGGATGCCCGTGACCCCGTCGTTGACCGCGACCGGGAGCCCGCCGACCGCGGCCGCGAGGACCGGCGTACCGGTGGCCTGGGCCTCGATCGCGACCAGCCCGAAGGACTCGTTGTACGAGGGCATGACCAGCACGGAGGCCGCCCGGAACCAATCCGCGAGCTGGTCCTGGCCGACCGGCGGGTGGAAGCGGACCAGGTCGGTGATGCCGAGCCGGGCCGCGAGCTTCTGCAGGCCCTCGGGCTTGGCGAGGCCGCTGCCGCTGGGGCCGCCGACGACGGGGACGAGGAGCCTGCGCCGCATCGAGGGGTCGCGGTCGACCAGCTCGGCGACGGCGCGCAGCAGGATGTCGGGGGCCTTGAGCGGCTGGATCCGGCCCGCGAAGAGCGGTATGACGGCGTCCTGCGGGAGGCCGAGGCGGGCACGGGCGGCGGCGCGGCCGTCGCCGACGGTGAAGCGCTGGAGGTTCACGCCGGGGTGGACGACGGCCACCTTGCCGGGGTCGGCCTCGTAGTGGCGCACGAGCTCGTCGGCCTCCTCGGCGGTGTTCGCGATGAGGCGGTCGGCGGCGGCCACGATCTGGGTCTCGCCTATGACGCGCGCGGCGGGCTCGGGGCTGTCGCCCTCGGCCAGCGCGGCGTTCTTGACCTTGGCCATGGTGTGCATGGCGTGGACGAGCGGGACGCCCCAGCGCTCGGCGGCCAGCCAGCCGACGTGGCCGGAGAGCCAGTAGTGGGAGTGGACGAGGTCGTAGTAGCCGGGGCGGTGTCCGGCCCAGGCCTGCATGACCCCGTGGGTGAAGGCGCAGAGCTGGGCGGGCAGCTCTTCCTTGGCCAGGCCCTCGTAGGGGCCCGCGTCGACGTGCCGCACCAGGACGCCCGGGGTCAGCTCCACGACGGGCGGCAGCCCGCCGGTGGTGGCCCGGGTGAAGATCTCGACCTCGATGTTGATGGCGGCGAGGCGCCTGGCCAGCTCCACGATGTACACGTTCATGCCGCCCGCGTCACCGGTGCCGGGCTGGTGCAGCGGCGAGGTGTGCACGCTGAGCATCGCGACCCGGCGCGGTTTGCGGTGGTGGCCCACGGCGGGGAGGCGCAGCCGGGGCGCGTCGAGGCGGGTACTGCGGGCGGCGGCGAGCCTGCCGCCGAGCCGGGACACGTACTGACTCAAGGAGCGGTCCTCTCACTCGGGCTCGTACGGCTACACGGTCATGGTCGGGCAGGGCAGCGCGGAGCGCGGCCCACGCCCTGCAAGGAGTGCAACCCGCGCGACCGTCCCGCGCATTCCGGGACGGCGCGAGGAATCCCGGCGGTTTACCGGATTTTTATCGAGCGCGCGCCCTCCGCTTACCCTCGGCTCATGGCCGCACGCACTCCTCCTCCCAGCCGACCCGTGGGTGCGGTGACCCGGGGAACCACGAATCCGAACCGGTTGCGCCGAATGGACCGCTGGATCGCGGCCGAGCACGGCGCCGCCCTGCGGCGGGCCGGGGCGCCGGTGGCGGTGGACCTCGGCTACGGCGCCGCGCCCTGGACGGCGGTCGAGCTGCTGGGCCGGCTGCGGCCGGTGGCCCCGGCGGTGCGGGTGGTCGGGATCGAGATCGAGCCGGCCCGGGTCGCGGGCGCGAAGCCGTACGAGCGCGAGGGGCTGAGCTTTAGGCACGGCGGCTTCGAGGTGCCGCTGGACGGGGGTGAACGGCCGGCGCTGATCCGGGCCGCGAACGTGCTGCGCCAGTACGACGAGGAGCAGGTCGCCGCGGTGTGGCAGCGCCTGTGCGGGCGGCTGGCGCCGGACGGGTTGCTGGTGGAGGGGACCTGCGACGAGATCGGGCGGCGGCACGTGTGGGTCGCGCTGGGCCCGGAGGGGGCGCGCACGGTGACCTTCGCGACCCGGATGGGCTCCCTGGAGCGCCCCTCGGACCTGGCCGAGCGCCTGCCGAAGGCGCTGATCCACCGGAACGTCCCGGGCGAACCGGTCCACGCGTTCCTGCGGGACTTCGACCGGGCATGGGCCGCGGCGGCCCCGTACGCCTCGCTGGGCGCCCGGCAGCGGTGGATCCGTACGGCGCGCTCCCTGGCGGTCGACTGGCCGCTGACGGACGGGCCGAAGCGGTGGCGGCAGGGCGAACTGACGGTTCGCTGGGATGCGTTGCGCCCGTTGGGGTGAGTGGTGCCGGATGGGGAACCGGGGGCGGGGGCGGCCCGTTGACTGCTCGAACGGCTCTTCGGGGCGGACCCGAACGGCCCTTCGGGGGTGGAGCGGCGCGCGGTGGGCACGGGGTTGCGCGACGGAGGGTGTTGCAATTCGCCGAGTCGTGGCACCATCCCGATGGCAGTGCGAAGTTACTGATGAATAGTCAGATCTGATACGGGATCTGGCGCGGGTGCCTGGGGGGACCATGAAGCGACACCGTGGCGCATCCGCGCTCACCTTGCTCTGTGCGATGGCGATACTGACGGCCCCGGGCCTGGCGGGCACGGCGTACGCCGCCCCGGCCGCCCCGGCGGCCCCCGCCGCGCCGGGCGCTCCGGGCACTCCGGCCGCTCCCGAGCCCGGGGCCAAGTCGCTGGAGCAGGTCCACAAGGAGATAGAGGCGCTGTACCGCCAGGCGGGCACCGCCACGGACGCGTACAACCTCGCGGTGGGCGAGGCCAAGACCCAGTCCGACAAGATCGTCGAGATCGCCAAGCAGGTGGTCGCCGGTCAGGAGCGGATCGCGACGCTCAAGAACCGCGCGGGCGCCGCGGCCCGCGCCCAGTACCGCTCGGGCGGCCTGCCGCCGGGCGCGCAGCTGGCCCTGAGCAACAGCCCCAGCATGTTCCTGAACGGCGCCGACCGGCTGCGCCAGGGCGAGAAGGCCGCCTCGGACACGCTCTCCGAGCTGTCCCGGACCCAGTCCGACCTCCAGCAGTACGCGGCGGACGCGAGCGCCCACTGGCAGACCCTGGAAGCCAACCGGGTCAAGCAGGAGAAGGCCAAGACCGAGATCCAGCAGAAGATCAAGGCCGCCGAGGAGCTGGAGAGCAAGCTCCAGGCCGAGGAGAAGGCCCGGCTCCTCCAGCTGGAGCAGGAGGAGCAGTACAAGGCGCAGACCGCCTGGCTGTCCTCGGGCGCGCTCAAGGACATCAACGGCGCGGCCTCGGAGGCGGGGAAGAAGGCGATCCAGTACGCCACCGCCCAGATCGGCAAGGCGTACGAGTGGGGCGCCGTGGGCCCCTCCACCTACGACTGCTCCGGCCTCACCTCCCAGGCGTGGCTGGCGGCGGGCAGGCCGATCCCCCGGACCTCGCAGGAGCAGCTGCGGCTGCTGCCGAAGGTCGCGGTGAAGGACATGCGGCCGGGCGACCTGATCATCTACTTCGACGACGCGAGCCACGTCGCCATGTACATCGGTGACGGCGCGATGGTGCACGCGCCCCGGACGGGGCGCAACATCACGATCGCGGGCGCGGGCTCGATGCCGATCAAGGCGATCGTCCGGCCGGACGCGTAGCGGGGGCGGTCGCGGGGCGGCCCCCGGGGTGGTTGCGGGGGCGGTTCCGGTTGCTGTGGGAGTTCCGGTCCCGGGTGGGGCGGAGCTTCCGGGCGTGGTTCCGCTTGCGTGCGGCGCCGGGCGGCAGCGACTCCGGCGCCAGCGTCGCTTGCGTGTGGCGCCGGATTCGCTGCCGCCCGGCGCCGGCCCCGGCGGACGGGACACGGGTGCGGCGCGAGGTGACGTTGGTCATCCCAGGACGGGCCATCCCACGCGATAAGGGCATATGCCGGCGGCGGCCGCCGGCCACACCATTCACGCGCCGGGCGGGGACCGCTAGGGTCGGGGCGCACGAGCGCACCCTCGGGGGGAGGGAAGGAACCGGAGACGATGCCCGCATCCGTACCGCGGCAGAGGGACACCCCGCCCGCGGAAAGCGGTCAGGCCCGCCCGCCCGCCACGTACGCCGTCGTACCGCCCCAGCCGGGCGGCACGGCCCAGTCCGGCACGCCCGAACCCGGCACGGACCGGTCCGGCGGCGCCGCACACCCGGGGGCTACACGTCCCGGCACGGACCGCCCCGGCACGACGCCTTCGGGGCCCGCCCAGAGCGCCGGCCCGCAGGCCCTGACGCTGCTGGTGATCCAGGACGACCCGGCCGGTCTCACCGTGCCCGAGATCCTCGACTCCGACGGCCACCGCATCCGCATCCGCACCGCCCGCAACCTCACCGAAGCGGAGCGGCTGCTCACCCATGACGTGCACTGCATCCTGCTCGACCTGTCCCTGCCCGGCGGCGGCGCCGACCCGGTGGACGACGAGCTCGCGGCCCTGCGCCAGGTGCTGCGCATGGCCCCGCGCCACGCCGTCCTGGTCCTGACCGCCGAGGCCGACGCCGAGCGGGCCGCCGAGGCGGTCCGCGTCGGCGCCCAGGACTTCCTCTTCGGCAGCGAGCTGGACGGCCGGCTGCTGAGCCGCGCCATCCGTTACGCGGTGGAACGAAAACGCGCCGACATCGCCCAGTACAAGCTGGCCGAGTCCCGGCTGCGCGCCCAGGAGAACGCCCGCCTGGAACGCGGCCTGCTCCCCCACCCCCTGCTGGAGGGCTCGGACCTGCGCTTCGCCGCCCGCTACCACGCGGGCCGCAGCCGGGCCCTGCTCGGCGGCGACTTCTACGACACCGTCCGGACCCCCGACGGCACCGTCCACGCGATGATCGGCGACGTGTGCGGCCACGGCCCGGACGAGGCGGCCCTCGGCGTGGAGCTGCGCATCGCCTGGCGCGCGCTGACTCTGGCGGGCCTGTGCGGGGACGATCTGCTGGCGACGCTCCAGGAGGTCCTGGAGGTGGAACGTCCCTGCGAGGAGATCTTCGCGACCCTCTGCACCGTGGACATCGCCCCGGACGGCCGCCGCGCGGGCCTGTGCCTCGCGGGCCATCCGGCCCCGCTCATATCCGGGCCGGGCCGCCCCGCACGGCTGCTCCCCTACGACGACAGCGGCCCGGCACTGGGTCTGCTGCCCCGGGCCCGCTGGCCCCGCCGCCAGGTCGAGCTTGGCGGCACCTGGAGCCTGTTGCTCTACACGGACGGCCTGATCGAGGGTCGGATCGGCGCCGGGCGCGAGCGCCTCGGCCAGGACGGCATGGTCGAGATGATCAACCGGCACCTCGGCCGCGGCCTGCGCGGCGAGGGCCTGCTGGAAGCGGCCGTCACCGAGGCCCGCCGGCTGAACGGGGGCGAGCTCACCGACGACGTCGCCGTCGTGCTCCTGGACCAAATGGACCGCGCGGCCGGCTGACGGCGGCGGTGGGGGCTGCGGCGGCGGCTGCTGCTGCGGAGGCCTCTGCGACTGTTGCGGCTGTTGCGGCTGCGGGCAGCTTCAGCGGCCGCCGTTGTAGGGCCCGTACGGACCGTCGCTGCTGCTGCCGCCCTTGCGCTTCCCGCCGCCCGAGACCTGCCTGACGGCGGGGCGCACGTCGACGAAGAAGACGATGCTCGCGACCAGCCCGGCGATCTGCAGGAACAGCATGCCGAGGAAGAAGTCCACCACAACCGTGACGCCGAGGAGCACGAGCCAGAAGGTCTTGGTCTGCTTGCCGGCGGCCCGGTACGCGTCCTCACGGGGCAGCAGCGCGAGGACGAACGCCGCGACGGCGAGCGCCAGCATGGCCCAACCCAGCAGGGGGAGAACCTCATTGTTGAAACCCTGCATCAACATCGAATCGACCGCCTTCTCGCGCGTGCTTGCGTCAGAACGCCCCCGTCGCCACGCTACCGGCTGAGCGATCTCATGGAAGGACAACGGACCGGGCCCCGGCAAAGGTGCCCGGTCCGGTCCGTGTCATGCGTACGGGGTACGGCGTACCGCCCGCGGCGCCGCGGGCGCCCCGGTCGGGGTGCCTCAGCTGGCGTCGTCCGGCGCGGCGGCGGCCTTCTTGGCCGTGCTCTTGCGCGCGGAGGTCCGCTTCGCGGCGGGCTTGTCCTCGCCTGCCGGCGCGTCGTCGACCGGCTCGGCCGGGGCGACGACCACGGCCACGGGGGCGGGCGCGGGCTCCGGCTCGACGATCTCGGCGATGTCGACGATCTCCTCGGAGACCTCGCCGCGCCATGCCCGTACGGCCTGCTCGCCGTGCTCGGCGACCTTGTCGTAGGTCTCCTTGGCGCGCACCGCGTACTCCGCCGCGACGCCCACCCCGCGCAGCGCCAGGTCCTGCGCGCTCTCCCCGAGCTTCTTCGGGTCGAAGGCCCCGAGGACCTCGGCGACCTTGGCGGTCACCGCTTCCTGGGCCTCGCGCGCCTTGTCCTGCACGACCTTCGGGTCGGTGTTCTTCACGGCCTCGATCCGCGCGGGGGCCTCGGCGCGCAGCTGCTCGATGAGCCCGGGCACCTTCTTGGCCTGCTGCACCGCCAGGTCGGCGGTACCGGCGGCGAAGTAGAGCGGGGTCGGGTCGGTGAGGGTCTTCTTCAGGTCATCGGCGATGGCCATGTGCTGGTCCTCCCGGATCACAGTTCAGTTCGCGTGGGGCATCGCGTCGTCGGAGCCGGCGCCGGGGCCGGCCTCGGCGTCGGCCTCGGCGTCGGCCTCGGCGTCGAGCGCGTTCTCCTTGCGGAACGACTCGTAGATCTGCAGCAGGACCTGCTTCTGCCGCTCGTTGATCGACGGGTCGGCGAGGATGACGGCGCGCGTCTCCACCTCGTCGCGGTCCCGCTCGTCGAGGATCCCGGCCTGCACGTACAGCGTCTCCGCGGAGATCCGCAGCGCCTTGGCCAGCTGCTGCAGGATGTCCGCGCTCGGCTTGCGCAGCCCGCGCTCGATCTGGCTGAGGTACGGATTGGACACCCCCGCCGCATCGGCCAGTTGCCGCAGCGAGAGCTGTGCCTGCCGCCGCTGCTCGCGGAGGTACTCGCCGAGGTTCCCGACGTTGAGCGATGCCATGCCCCGATCCTGCCGCACCCTGCTAACTATTGCAAGCAGCCGCTTGCAATAGTTCCCACCCGCCCCACCGTCCGCTTGCGCGCCTCGCGGCCGAAGCCTCGCCCCGTCCACGATCGCGATCACTACCCGAGCCCGAAATTCCCCAGGCCACGGCGGCGTCAGCCACTACTTTGGTGCGCGTGGAGACACGCCATCGACCGTCCGGATCCACCCACGAGGTGGTCTTTCGCCGATGCCACTCGTGCCGGGAGCTCAACATCGTGCGGGAGGCGCTCCTCGCCGCGCATGGGCCCGTCCGGCTGCGGTTGGCGGGTCCCGTTCCCGGTCTCGTCCCAGCTCTGAAGGTCTTTCGGGAGGTCACAGCAGCCTCGTTGTCGCGGGCCCGCGAACTGGTCGGGGAACTGAGCAACGAGGGTCTGGTGGGGACGTTGTCGGAGATGGAGTTCCTGAAGGCCCGGCTGCGGATGCGCGGAGTTCCCGTCGACCTCGAACGGTAGCCGTCCCTGGGGCCTGGGCCGCAGCCCACAATGATCGGGCGCCTGCCGTCGGGGGCTGGTAGAACCGGGTCACGGCGGCGCTTGCGTCACGAAGCTCTGGGGGCGGCATGTCAGGACCGGCAGTGGGGCTGTGGCTCTTCGAACCACGCGGGTTCGCGGACATCCTGGCCGATGTGGTCCCGTGGTTGGAGACCTTCTGCGAGCCGGTCGAGGTCAAGTCCGGCGGAGACCTGGACTTCTGGGTTCGAGACGCCCCCGTTCTGGGCCGCCCGGGCTTCGACCCGGCCGACGTCGGCGTGTTCTTCCTGTCGGAGGACGAGGAGCTGCCTGCCGACGACGAGGACTACTCGGCCTTCTCCCGGCCACCGGTGCAGGGGCTGATAGTCGGCGCCGGCTGCTCGGGGCCGGTGAACCACGTGCTGCTCGGCCACCTGACGCTCGCTCTCGCCCGTCGTCTTGATGCGCTGATCGACTTCGACGGCCTCTTGAGTGCTCGCCCCACCGCGGGAGACGACACGAGCAACGGGGCGGTCCTGGCCCGGGCGAGAGCACTGGCGTCAACGCTCCCGGGAAGGATCGCGGAGGTCTCCTACGACACCGGCGGTGGGGGGCGATGGCTTCGACACGTCGGGGACGTGGAGTTCCTCGAAGCCTGGCTGCAACACCCCGGCTTCCACTTGGTCAAGTAGCGCTTCGGCGGCCGTCAGCCGGGTGCGGGGTGGGGGCCGCGACGGTGTCTCGGGTCCAGGCGTAGGCCATGACGGGAAATCCGAGGTCGTGCAGGAGCAGCCGGGCCGTCCTCTGCGCGGTGACGGCTACGGGCGCACCCCGGCGGGGTGCGCCCGTAGCCGCGGCGGTCGCCGTCAGCCCTTGCAGGCCTTGGTGGTGTCGCCGGCCTTGCAGATGACGACCCAGGGGCCGTCCCAGAAGCTGTGCGGGCCCGTCGTGGCGGACACGTCGATCGTGCCGGGGCCGCACTGCTTCTGCGGTGCCTTGGACCAGATCTGGGGACCGCGCGGCTTGCCGATGAAGCCGACGCCGACCGAGATCGTGTAACAGGCCGTGGGGTCCGTGACCTTCAACGTGCCCTTCGCCGTCACCTTGCCGGCGTTGCCGGTCCAGACGGTGCTGACCGTGCCGGTGCTGCTCGCACCGGCGACGCTCTCGTTCCAGGGGGCGGAGATGACCGAGTCGGCGGAGGCGGTGCCCGCGCCGACGGCCAGCATGAGCGCGGCGCCGGTGGTCGCGGTGGCGATGGTCATGAGCTTGCGCATGCCGTCGTGTTCCTTTCGTCGTGGCCGTGCCGAGACGCACTGCCGAAAGGACGCTACGAAGCCCACGTATCGCACCGATATTGGCCGGTCAGCGGCGGCACAAGGCGGTGTCCACGAGGGTGGACATGTGGTCCAGGGTGGCCTTGTCCGTCGGCTGCGTGGTCACCGCGATGTTCGCGGCGCGGCCCTGGGTGGTGGCTCCGCCGCGGGTCTCGTACCCCGGGAAGCTGCCGCCGTGCCCCCAGTAGACGCCGCCGCACGACAGCGGGAAGCTCACGAGGCCCAGGCCGTAGCGGGCGCCGGGGCCGAAGTACTCGGCGGAGACCGTGTTCCGCATCTGGTCCAGTTGGGCCTTCTTCAGCAGGTCGCCGGAGAGGAGCGCGCCGTAGAAGCGGTTGAGGTCCGCGTTGGTGGAGATCAGCTGGCCCGCCGCCCAGGCCCAGGAGGGGTCCATCTCCGTGACGTCGCTCAGCGGGGCGCCCGCCGCGTCGCGGTAGTAGCCCTTGGGGTGGGGCTCCCGGATGGTGATGTCGCCGGGGGCGGGGAAGTAGGTGTGGCGCAGCCCGACGGGCCGGATGACGCGCCGGTCGATCTCCTCGGCCATCGGGCGGTGGGTGACCTGCTCGACGATCATGCCGGCCAGCACGTAGTTCGTGTTGCTGTACTCCCACTTCTGGCCCGGCTCGAAGTGGCCCTCGTGCCGGAGGGCGATGTCGACGAGCTCGCGGGGGGCGTAGTGGCGCAACTGGAGGTCGTACTCGGTGTAGTTGGGGAGGCCGCTGGTCTGCTGCAACAGGTGTCGGACGGTGATCTTGCGGCCGTCGATCCGCTCGCCGCGCACCAGGCCCCGCAGGTAGTCGTCGACCGGGGTGTCGAGGCCGATCTTCCCCTCGGCCACCAGTTGCAGCACGACCACCGCGGTGAAGGCCTTGGTGTTGCTGCCGATCCGCACCTGGCCGTCCTCGGGCACCGGCGCCCCGGTGGCCAGGTCGCCGACCCCCGCGGTGTACGAACGCGAGCGCCCGCCCGGCCCCTTGACGCTCGCCAGCGCCCCGGGCATGCCGTCCTCGCGCACCAGCGCGTCCAGGCCCCGCTGTACGGAGTCCGGCCGGGCGTCGGCGGCGAACGCCGCGGGCGAGGCGAGCCCGGACACCGTCAGGACGGCGCCGGCGACGGCGGCGGCCAGCACGGCCCCGAGCGGGGAAGGGAACCTCTGCCAGGTCTGCACGCGCACGGGCCAACTCCTGCTCAATGGTGGGGAATCCGGCGGTACGCACCGGCCTGACCAGCATGTCCCGGTCCGCCCACCCGCTACGACCCCGCTAACCGCCCGGTGCGGCCGGGGGTTGACCCCCCTGCGCCCCGGGGGCCAGCCGGTGCTGCCCCGCCCTACCGCCCCGCCCTACCGCGCCGCCCTGCCGATGACCACGGTCGCTTCGAGTTCCTCCGAGGACACCACCGCGACCTCGCCGAAGCCGGCCGTCGTCAGCGCCTCGGCGGTCCGCGGGGCCTGGTGCTCGCCGGTCTCGATCAGCAGCCGGCCGCCCGGCGCGAGCCACGGCAGGGCCCCCGCCGCGACCCTGCGCTGCACGGCGACCCCGTCCGCGCCGCCGTCGAGGGTGGCCAGGGGTTCGTGCTCGCGGGCCTCCGGCGGCAGCAGCGCGATCCGGTCCGTGGGCACGTACGGCGCGTTCGCGACCAGCACGTCCACCGCCCCCAACAGCCGGGCGGGCAGCGGGCCGTAGAGGTCGCCCGCGTAGACCCGGCCGCCGTACGGCGCCACGTTGCGCGCCGCGTAAGAGACGGCCACCGGATCGATGTCGACGGCGTGCAGCTCCACGCTCCCTCCCCCTCCCCCGTCCCCGCCGCCCCGCCCGCCCAGCCGCGCCGCCACGGCCGCGCCGACGGCGCCGACCCCGCAGCACAGGTCCAGCACCACCGCACCCGCGCCCGCACCCGCACCGGCCCGCGTCCCGGCGGCGGCCTCGCGCACCAGGAACTCGCTGCGGCGGCGCGGTACGAAGACCCCCGCGCCCACCTCCATCCGCAGCCCGCAGAACTCGGCCCAGCCCACCACGTGTTCCAGGGGCTGACCGGCCACCCGGCGCGCCACCAGCGCGGCCAGGTCGGCGCCTTCCGCCGCGGCGGCCAGCAGCAGCTCCGCCTCCTCCTCCGCGAAGACGCAGCCCGCCGCGCGCAGGACGGCGACGAGGCCCTCCCCGCCAAGGGAGGCGGGCGGGGACGGGAGCGGGGGAATCGGAGACATCGAAGACAAAGGGCTCAGTCCTCCAGGACCGCGACGTCGAGGTGTGCCAGCCGGACGGGGTCCGCCAGGATGTCGATCGCGACGATGAGGCCGCCGCTGACCGTGAAGCCCATGACCGCGACCGGCTTGCCGTCGGGCATCGTGACCACGCCGGGCGCGCCGTTGACCAGCGCGGGCCGGGCGAAGGGCGACAGCCGCTGGAAGGTGAGCGCCTGCCGGGCCACCGCCCGCGCACCGCGCACGGGACCGCCCGGCCCGCCCGCCCGCGCTCCGAGGTCCACGCGCAGCACGACCTCCGGGTCCAGGACCGCGATCAGGTCCTCGAAGCTGCCGCCGCGCGCGGCGGCGAGGAAGGCCCCGACGACCTCCCGCTGGCGGTCCAGGTCCGGATCGGGGGCGGGCGCGCCGCCCTGGACCCGGCGCCGTGCCCGGCTGGCGAGCTGCCGGGCGGCGGCCGGGGTGCGGTCCACGAGGGGCGCGATCTCCTCGAAGGGCACCCCGAACATGTCGTGCAGGACGAACGACAGCCGTTCCGCGGGGGCCAGTTGCTCCAGTACGACGAGCAGGGCCAGCCCGACCGAGTCCGCGAGCAGCACCTCCTGCTCCGGGTCGAGCCCGTCCGCACGGCTCACGATCGGGTCCGGGACGTGGATCCGTGCCTCCAGCGACTCCTCGCGGCGCGTCGTGCGGGACCGCAGCTGGTCCAGGCAGACGCGGGCGACGACCGTGGTGAGCCAGCCGCCCAGATTGGCGACCCCGCTCGTGTCGGAGCGGTCCAGCCGGATCCAGGCCTCCTGGACGGCGTCCTCGGCCTCGGCCAGCGAGCCGAGCATGCGGTAGGCGACGGCCCGCAGGTGCGTGCGCCGCTCCTCGAACCGTGCCGCCAGAAGATCGCTCTCGTCCATCCCGTGCTCCGCTCCCCTGCTCCCCGTCGTCCTCGTACCGTCCGTCGTCCCTATGACGTATCCGGGGCCCCCGGTGTGACGGGGCCGGTGGACGCCGCTCAGAAGTGGACGCCGCTCAGAAGACGTCGGGGCACCAGGGTCGTCGGGCGGTGCGGAAGACCGCGTCCGCCAGGGCCAGCGCCCCGGGCCGCAGCTCCTCGATCCCGCCCAGCGCGGCCAACCGCACCGCGGACCCGTCGCCCAGGTAGAGCGAGCCGAGCCGCGCCACGTCCAGGCGCAGGTCCGCGGGCTCCGCCGTCGGGGCGCAGGCGGCCGCCCCCGTCCCCGCGACCAGCCGGAAGCGGCCCGCGGCGAGCCCGGCCGGGTCCGTGACCTCCAGGACGAGGCTCCCGGGCACGGCGTACGTGCGCGCGCCGAGCGCCGCCGAGACGTCCAGCAGCCGCACCCACAGGTAGTCGGCGTCGGTCACCAGGCGGGCGGCGCGCGGGTCGGGCAGCAGCAGCGGGACCAGGTCGTCCGGGGCCCGGTAGCCGGTGCGCACCTTCATCACCCAGTCGATCGAGCACAGGTAGTGCCACAGCGCGCGCTGCGCCGCCACGGTGGTCGCGACGAGGTCCTTGACCTCCACGGTGTTGAGCGGGAGCTTGGCGTCCGTCCAGTGGTCGTCGGCCCGGTAGGCGACCACTCCCTCCACCTCGCCGGCCGCCGAGCGGTACACCGCGAAGAAGCGGGGCTTGTAGGGGCGGACGGAGATCTCCTCCAGGCCGGTGGCCAGGCTCCACCAGCGCTCCGGCCGGTCGATCACGCCGTGCGTCGTGGCGCGCAGCCGCTCGTGCACGGCGGGGCCCACCCGCCGCATCTCGGCGGCGTCCACCAGGTCGATCCGGCCGCCGTCCTCGGGCGCGGACCAGCGGGGGTCGAGTCCGGTGCGCGGGACGTCGATCTCCCACTCCGAGACGGCGGTGGCGGGCCCGTACCCGTAACGGCCGTAGATGGGGTACTCGGCGGCGATCAGCGTCGACAACACGTCGCCGCGCTCCTTGGCGGCGGTGAGCTCGGCGCGCATCATCCGGCTGAGCAGGCCGCGGCGCCGGTGCGTGGGCGACACGGTGACGTTGGAGACCGCGCTCGCGGGCAGCTGCGCGCCGCCCGGCACGGTGATCTGCTGCGCGAACGAGCGGAAGGTGCCCACGCAGCGGTCGGTGTCCGCGTCGAAGGCGCCCTGGGTGCGGGCGAGGTCCGTGTACCTGGCGCGCTGGAGGATGTCCGACTCGGTGACCGGCGTGGCGGTCAGGAAGCCGGTCGCCACGGCGCCCAGCCACGCGGGGAGTTCGGATGCGGCAATGGTCCGGACGTCGATGTTCATGACGAGCCACGCTAATCGCGCCGCGACACCGGGTCGCCCCATTTTCGCGCGCCGGACCGGCCGGCCCGTGGACAGGTCGGCGGGACGGGTCAGACCAGCAGGTCGTCGACCTGCGCCTCGCCCTCCCGGTAGCGCCGGGTGATCTCCGCGCTGCAGTCGTCCGCCGTGCGCTGCAACTGCTGGCGGCGGCGCGAGACCTGCTGCTCGTAGCGGACCAGCTTGCCCATGCCGTCGTGCAGTTCGCCGTCCGTACGGGCGCCCAGGTCCGACAGCTCCACGTCGGCCAGCATCTCCGCCGCGAGCAGCCGGAACTCCTCGCTGTGCGGGGTGCCGAGCGTGACGTGGCGCGCGGAGGCGCTGCGGCTGGAGGGGGCGTCGGCGAGGATCTCGGAGAGCCGGTCGACGACCGGGGACTCGGGATCGGTGCGGCGGGCCAGTTCGGCGCGCAGGATGTCGATCCGGCCCTGCAGGAGTCTGCGGACGTAGCTCAGGTCGGCCTCGTCGCGCTGCGCGTCGCGGCGCAGCGCGCGCAGCTCGGGCAGGCCGAGCGAGACGGCGGGCCGCTGCGGGTCACCGGTGGCCGTGGCCGTACCGGTGCGCTGCGCGGGCGGTCGGGCCGCGGAAGTCGCCGTGGAGATCGCCGTGGACGTTGCCGTGGAGGTCACTGAGGTGTCGGTGCCGGTGCCCGTGCCGGTGCCAGAAGTGTTCATGCGTTCGTGTCCGTCCCCTCGACCGGTGCATGGCAGCACCGCCTGCGAGCATCGTGCCACTCTCCGTGGTCCTGATGCAGGTCCACTCCACCCGATCGGCCCCGGACGGGTGCACGCCTGGTACACAGGTCGTATGCGAGCAGTGGTGCAGAGGGTGGACGGCGCGAGCGTCGTCGTCGCGGGCGAGACCGTCGGCGAGATCGTCGGCGAGGGACTGTGCGTGCTGGTGGGGGTGACCCACGACGACACTCCGGAGAAGGCCGCGCTGCTGGCGCGCAAGCTGTGGTCCGTACGGATCCTGGAGGCGGAGAAGTCCTGCAGCGACGTGGACGCGCCGCTGCTGGTGGTCTCCCAGTTCACGCTCTACGGCGACGCCCGCAAGGGCCGCCGCCCCACCTGGAACGCGGCCGCGCCGGGTCCGGTCGCCGAGCCGCTGGTGGACGAGGTCGTCGCCCAACTGCGCGCCCTCGGGGCGACGGTGGCGACGGGCCGGTTCGGTGCGGACATGCGCGTCTCGCTCACCAACCACGGCCCGTTCACCATCGTCATCGACATCTGAGCCGCTACGACCGAGCCGCTACGGCGCCACGACGACCTCCTGCGCGGCCGCGATCGTGCCCGCCAGCAGCTGCGCGTCCACCGCGACGTTCCGCTTCACCAGCGCGAGGGCGATCGGCCCCAGCTCGTGGTGGCGGACCGCGGTGGTGACGAAGCCGAGCTGACGGCCCTCCGCGCCGTCGGCGGCCAGCCGTACGGGCGTGCCGTGCGGCGGGAGCAGGACGTCCGAGCCGTCCAGGTGCAGGAAGACCAGGCGGCGCGGCGGCTTCCCCAGGTTGTGGACGCGGGCGACCGTCTCCTGCCCCCGGTAGCAGCCCTTCTGCAGGTGGACGGCGGTGCCGATCCAGCCCAGCTCGTGCGGGATCGTGCGGTGGTCGGTCTCGGCGCCGAGCCGCGGCCGGTGGGCCTCGACGCGCAGCGCCTCGTAGGCGTCCAGCCCGGCGGCCGGGCCGTGGGCGGCGGCGAAGGCCTCCAGCTCCGCGCGGGGCAGGAAGACGTCACGGCCGTACGGGGTCTCCCGTACGGCGTGCTCCTTCGCCACCTCGGCGGTCGAACCGGCCGGGAGGTGCACGACGGCGAACTCGCCGGTGCGGTCGGCGGTTTCGACGCGGTAGAAGAACTTCATCGACTCCAGGTAGGCGAGCAGCGCCTCCTGGGTTCCGGGCTCGACGTGCGCCCACACCGTCTCGCCGTCGTCGACCAGGTAGAGCGCGTGCTCGATGTGCCCGTTCGCGGAGAGGATCAGCGCCTCGGTGGCCTGTCCGGCCGGCAGTTCGGTGAGGTGCTGGGTGAGCAGCAGGTGCAGCCAGGACAGCCGTTCGGGACCGGAGACGGTGATGACGCCACGGTGCGAGAGGTCCACGAAGCCGCGGCCGTCCGCGAGGGCGCGCTGTTCGCCGTACAGCTCTCCGTAGTGGGCTGCTACGCCCTCGTCACGGCCTTCTGCCGCCACTGCACCGGGAAGATTGAGCAAAGGGCTGGTCATGGACCCCAGCCTACGACTGCGCCTGCGCCGGTGCGGCAGCCGCCCATGCCGGTGCGACAGCCACCTATGCCGGTGCGGCAGCCGCCTATGCCGGTGCGGCAGCCGCCTTCGCCGCGCAGTCGCGGCAGCGCCCGAAGATCGCGAAGTGCTTCATGTCGGTCTCGAAGCCGAACTCGGCGCGCAGCTTGGCGGTGAACTCGGCGGCCACGTCCACGTCCGCCTCGATCACCCCGGTGCAGTCCCGGCAGACCAGGTGGATGTGGTGGTGCCGGTCGGCGAGGTGGTAGGTCGGCGCCCCGTGCCCGAGGTGGGCGTGCGAGACCAGGCCCAGCTCCTCCAGCAGCTCCAGGGTCCGGTACACGGTGGAGATGTTGATCCCGGAGGCGGTCTTGCGGACGTGCACGAGCAGCTCGTCGGGGGTGGCGTGTTCGAGAACGTCCACCGCTTCCAGCACGAGCTGGCGCTGCGGGGTCAGGCGGTATCCCCGTTGGCGCAGGTCACTCTTCCAGTCGGTGCTCACCACGCGCCCAGTGTAGGCGCGCGGAAGGGGACCGCGGAGGTTCCGCGGTCCCCTTTCACCGTGCGTAGCCGCTGCGGCGCGCGAGCCCGACCGGCGGCGTGCCGCCGTGCCCGGTGGGCCGGCGTGCCCCGGGGTGGCTCAGCGGAAGAAGGCGATGCCGTCGTCGGGCATGTCCGGGAGGTTGCGCGCCATCTCGGCGACCTCCTCGGGCGTGACGACCTTCTTCAGCTGCGCCGACATGTACGGGCGCAGCTCGATCTCGGGGGTGGCCTTCTCCCCGACCCACATGAGGTCGCCCTTGACGTAGCCGTAGAGCCGCTTGCCGCCGCTGTGCGGACGGGAGGCCGCGGTGCGCGCGACCGCATCGGTGATCAGGTCGATCTGGGGCTTCTGGTCGGCCAGGTCGCCGTACCAGATCTCCACGACGCCCTGGTCGCGGACCATGACGACCTCGACCTTGCGCTGCTTGTCGATGCGCCAGTAGCCCTTCTCGGACTCCAGCGGGCGGACCTTCTTGCCGTCGGCGTCGAGGACCCACGTGTGCGAGGAGTACTCCAGGAAGTCCCGGCCGTCGTGGCCGAAGACGACCTCCTGGCCGAAGTTGCACTTCTCTTCACCGGGGTAGTCGAAGACGCCCGCGCCCTCCCAGGTACCGATGAGGAAGGCGAGGGGCAGGAGGTCCGGGTTCAGGTCGGA
This sequence comes from Streptomyces sp. NPDC098789, assembly GCF_044759975.1. NCBI lineage: Bacteria > Bacillati > Actinomycetota > Actinomycetes > Kitasatosporales > Streptomycetaceae > Streptomyces > Streptomyces sp. NPDC098789. Next base: position 47,341 of record NZ_JBIWAJ010000013.1, on the reverse strand, counting down.
CGGGATCTGGATCATGAATGGCTGCTCAGGCGATCTGTGGGAGGAGGGTTTCCGGAGGGCGGCTGATCAGGCGATCAGCGCTGGCCCTGGTACAGCTTCTTCACGGCCAGACCGCTGAAGGCGAGAACGCCGACGCAGACCAGGACCAGCAGGGAGGTGAAGACTGCCTCAAGCACGGGGTGCTCCTCGGAAGGTTCGTTTGTGTTCGGTGGGCAATGCGGGCCGGGGCCCAAGCCTACTGGCCCGGGCCCCGGGGCACCGTGTGAGGTAGGCCGTACCGCTGACGGGCCCGTCCCGCGCGCTATTCCAGGAGCTGGTCCTGGAGGATCACCGTCTGGTGGAAGGGGACGTCGGTGACCGCGTCCTTCCGCGTCTGGATCACCATGCCGAGGAGGTCGCCGGCCTGGATGCAGCCGACCTTCGTCTGCTGCGGACCGTAGGGCTTCTCCTCGATGAAGGTGGTGACCGCGGTGTGGTCCATCCGCCCCTTCGTGGCCTGCCCGATCAGGGCCTTGGACCAGGCGGAGTCCAGGTCGAAGGAGTCGGCGCCCTGGAGCTCCATGCCGGACTTGCAGCCCTCGAAGGAGGCCACGAAGCCGCTGGAGTGGAAGCGCAGCAGGTAGACGCGGGTGGCGGTGCCGTCGGGGGTGGTCCAGCCGCGGCCCGCGATCTGGCGCAGCCCGGCGTCCTCCTTGAGCCCCTGGACCACCCGGTCGTGGAACTTCCCGGAGAACTCGGCGAGGAAGCGGTCCTGGGTGACCATGCCGTCCTTGTCCGCCTTGAGGCTCTCGTCGGGCGTGGAGCCCTCCGGAGCGGGCAGCAGGAGCTGGCTCAGCGCCGCGTAGTGGATGCCTTCGGCGTTGTCCGGGCCGTAGGGCAGCGGGGCCCCCGCGGGAAGCACCGGCTTGGTGACCGCGGGGTAGTCCCAGCGACCGTCGCTCAGCGTCGACAGGCCCGGGATCCGCGTCCGCTCCGGCTCGACCACGGCGTACGCCGTCAGCGCCGCGGTGACGGCGAAGACCAGCACGGCCGCCGTCCAGCGCAGGGAGGCGAAGAGCGCGCGACGGTCGCGCGGGGCGTCCGGCGCGGCCGGCGCGGCGGACAGGTCCGGCGGGGCGAAGGGGTTCACGGCCGGCGCGGCCGCGGGCGCGGCGGCTCCGGGCGCGGGCTCCGGCGCGGCCGGGGCCGGTGCGGGTGCCGGTGCCGGTGCCGCGGGGGCTTCGGCGGCGGCGGCCAGGGTCTCGGTGGCGGTCTTGTCGGTCACGCGGACTCCCCGGGGGACTTCAGGTGGTCGAGCTGGGTGCGGAACAGCTTGACCGCCGCGGCGGCGTCGAAGGGCTTGCCGCCGTAGGCGTGGAAGCTGATCAGGAAGTCGCCCTGGGACGCGGCGCAGAGCACCGACTCCAGGGGTTCCTTCTTCTCGCCCTCGTCGTTCTTCTCGCCGTCGCCGACGGACCGCAGGGCGCACTTGGCCCCGGGGTACCCCTCGACCTTGGGCGCCTGGCGGTCGTCGCCGATCAGTTCGAGCAGCTTCGTGGTGAACTCGCCGAACTGCTTGACCGCCTGCGGGTCCGCCTGCGTCAGCGAGATCTCGACGACCGCGTCCCCGGACTCGTCACGGAAGGTGCGTCCGGCCTGGCCCTTGAGCTTGAGCCCGTCGATCATCTTGTTGCTCTCCGCGCGCCGGTCGGCGGGGAGGTTGTCGTTGTTCTCCTTCATGAGCTGGGCCGCCTTGGCGCCCGGCACGGTGAAGAAGTTGCTGTGCTCGCCCAGGTCGGGGCCCGGCCGGTAGTGCTCCGGAACCTCGATCAGCCGGTCGCCGAGCTCGCCGAGCGAGACGATCGGCGGGGTGGGCGCCACGGCCTGCGGGGTGGGGTCCTGCGCCTGCCAGTACACGGTGGCGGAGGCGCGGTCGGCGTCGGCGATCCAGCCCTTGGCCCAGGTGCCGAAGCCCGCGACGGCCGCGAGCGCCACCGCGGCGCCGACGGCGGCCACGGCCGCGCGGTTGACCGCGCGCGGCGGGCGGGCGCTGGCGAGCTGCTCCTCGGCGAAGGCCTGCTCCGGCGCACCCGCGGGCACGCCGTAGTCGGGGTCGGGCTCGTCCAGCGTGATCGCGGAGATGGCCGGGGCCGGCTTCTTCGGCTCGGTCACAGCTGCTCCACCTGTCGCTTGGCCAGGTCGACGATGTCCTTTTCGGAGATCGTCCCCGTGTTGTCGAGGTACTCCATGTACATGGCGATGTTGCCGACCCGGGCGATCGCCCGGGCCTCGTGGACCGGCATGTACCCGGCCTTCTCGTGCGCCTTCGAGTACACCCAGGCGCGGCCGGTGCCCTTGAGGCCGTCCGGCAGCGGCACGCCGTCGTTCCCGGCGCCGCGCTTCGTCTCCGGCATGTAGCTGGACTGCGAACGCGCGTAGGTCTCGGCGCCGGTGCGGTCGCGGAACTGCAGGAGGGTGATCATCACCGTGACCCGGTCCCCCGCGTACCAGTGGGCCACCGCGACCCGTCGGGCGTCACCCGAGTTGACCGCGTGCAGGCCCCGGCCCGGGTCGTCGAACCAGTCGGCCGCCCAGTCCCCGACGCCCTTGTAGCCGTGCTCGACCTCGGAGGCGCCCGCGGGCGCCTCCAGCAGCATCTTGGTGAGGTCGTCGTCCGTCCGGTCCCAGCGGTTCGCGTTGATCGAGCGGTACGTGGTCGAGTCGTCCGCCTTGATCGGCTTCGGGGTGGTCAGCCCCTGCTGGGCCAGCGGGCCCAGCGGCGTCGGCGGGCGCTCGTACTGGACGGCGTAGCCCGTGGCGGTCCCGGCGCCGACGCCGAGCACCAACGCGGCGGCGATCAGGAGCGCCGCCCGGCCGCGACGACGCCGAGGAACGTCACTCAGCGTAGCGGTCGGGGTGTTTGCCACCGGAAATTCCGAGCTGTCCGGATCCGGGGCGTTCTCGCCCTCTTTCCTCGGCTCGGGGATGGTCTGTTCGTGTTCCAAGAGAGGGTCCCCCCACAGGACTGCAGCCACAGGTTGCATCACCTGTGCACATGGAGGACTTGTATCTCAGGGGTGAAGTTGTACGCACTGTTATTACGGTTCGATAGCGAGGAATCAATCATTCCGCCATGGATCGACCGTTTCGGGCCACCGGCCGCGGGCCGGCCGTACCGCGGGTCGGTCGCCCGCGGGTCGGTCGTCCCGCGGGTCAGTCGTCCCGCGGGTCCTCGCGACGCCGCTTGCCGTCCAGCTCGTCCCACCACTCGTCGGACTTCGGGTCCCCGGAGGGGTCGTCCCACCAGCGGTCGTCCGGGCCGCGCCGGTTCGCCGCCATCGCCGCGACCGGCGGGATCAGCATGGCGACCACGCACAGCGCCACGGCCGCCGGCACCGAGAGGAGGCGCACCCACGACCAGGCCGAGACGAAGAGGAACAGGCACCCGCCCATGAGCAGGAAATAGCCGCGCCGACGCCGGGCGTACATGTCCCCAGGATAGAACCGGATCCGGGCGGCGCGAAGGCCGCGGACGGCGCGAAGGGCCGCACCCCGTTCCAGTGGCGTCCAACCCCCGGGGGTGCGGCCCTTCGGCCGGTCATGCGGCGCGCTCGGCGCGCGCCGTGCGCGGTGTATCAGACCGCGATGGCCACGTCCGTCACGCCACCGGTCTCGGCGACGACGACCGTGCGGTCCGCCTTGGCGCCCGGGACCAGCGCCCGCAGGGTCCAGGTGCCTTCGGCGGCGTAGAAGCGGAACTGGCCGGTCGCCGAGGTCGGGACCTCGGCCGTGAACTCACCGGTCGAGTCCAGCAGGCGGACGTAGCCGGACACCGGCTCGCCGCCCTGGGTGATCTGGCCCTGGATGGCCGTCTCGCCCGGCTTGAGCGTGTCGAGGGAGGGCCCGCCGATCTGTGCTCCACACATGTTCTCTGTCCTGTCCTAGAGAGGTAGTACGCGCGTCCTGCTACAGGCCGTACGGGATTACTTGTTGGCGCCCAGCTCGATCGGCACGCCGACCAGCGAGCCGTACTCGGTCCAGGAGCCGTCGTAGTTCTTGACGTTCTCCTGGCCCAGCAGCTCGTGCAGCACGAACCAGGTGAGCGCGGAGCGCTCACCGATGCGGCAGTACGCGATGGTGTCCTTCGCCAGGTCGACCTGCTCGGCCTCGTAGAGGGCCGTCAGCTCTTCGTCCGACTTGAAGGTGCCGTCGTCGTTGGCGTTCTTCGACCACGGGATGTTGCGGGCGCTCGGCACGTGGCCGGGGCGCTGCGACTGCTCCTGCGGGAGGTGCGCCGGGGCGAGCAGCTTGCCGCTGAACTCGTCGGGCGAGCGCACGTCGACCAGGTTCTTCGCACCGATCGCGGCCACGACGTCGTCGCGGAAGGCGCGGATGGAGGAGTCCTGGGCCTTGGCCTTGTACGCGGTGGCCGGACGCTGCGGGACGTCGGAGCCGTCGACCAGGTCGCGGGAGTCCAGCTCCCACTTCTTGCGGCCGCCGTCGAGCAGGCGGACGTCCTGGTGGCCGTAGAGCTTGAAGTACCAGTAGGCGTAGGACGCGAACCAGTTGTTGTTGCCGCCGTAGAGGACGACCGTGTCGCCGTTGGCGATGCCCTTGGCCGAGAGGAGCTTCTCGAAGCCCTCCTGGTCCACGAAGTCGCGGCGCACCGGGTCCTGGAGGTCGCGCTGCCAGTCGATGCGGACGGCGTTCGTGATGTGGTTCTTGTCGTAGGCGGACGTGTCCTCGTCCACCTCGACGACGACGACGTTCGCGTCGTTCAGGTGGGCCTCGACCCAGTCGGCGTCTACGAGGACGTCGCTGCGGCTCATGGTGTTCTCCTCCGGGGCAGTGTGCGGCGGGGCGGTGCGGGTACTGCGGGCTGCTGCGGTGGCGCTGCTCCGGCCGGTTCGATGACCGTTCGGCGTGCACCCGGGTGCGCTCGGAACGTCCCGCGCGGGGAGGCGAGGGGGCGGGAGGCGGTGGGGTCACGCTCGGGAGGCCGTCGCGCGGCCGAAAGGGGAGCGGGTCGCTCAGAAAGGGCGACAGAGCATGGCGGCGACGCGACACAGGTCTACTGCCCGTCGCTTCGTGAGGTCCGCCTGCTGATGCTTCATAGCCATGGATCGTAGGGACGAATCGGCCGCCCTGTCACCGGCGTGTCATATTTCGAGACAGGATCGTCCGCATAGTGGGATCCGTGTCCCCCGCAGCCCCTCGGGGAGGGGCCCGGAACCCCCTCGGAGCAGCCCGGAAGGCCCGATCCGCCTAAGGATCGGACCTTCCCGTCTCACGATCCGGCCAACACCACGTTCGAACCGTCCACCGTGAGGTGCACACCGCTCTCGTCGGAGGTCAGCGCGGACAGTTTCAGCCCCGCCGGCAGACCGCCGTCGAGCCGCCGGTCGAAGTCGGTCCGCTTGCGCACGAGGGTCTCGACCCCGGGGAGGCCCTCGCCCGGCACCTCGTCGGCGCGCACCCGCACCGTCGTCCCGTCGACCAGGCTGATCGTGGAGACCACGCTGCGCGTGAAGGACTTGCCCAGCGCCTCGACCGTCGCGGTCACCTTCACCTTGCCCGGGGCGCCGCCGTAGGTCACGGTGACCCCGTTCTGCGAGGCCTCGGTGAGGTCGGCGTACGTGAGCAGCGCGGAGCCGTCGGCGCGCGCCGCCTTGCCGCTGGTGTAGCCGCTGTCCAGCTTCACGTCGTGGAAGCGCGCGTCGAGCTGGGATATCCGGACCTTGCGGCCGTCGGGGCCCGGGGCCTGGACCCCGTGCATCGTCACGTCGACCTGCTCCAGCCGGTAGTCCAGCACCTGGGTCAGGAACGGGAAGCCGTGGATGTCCACGCTGCTCTCCCCGGCGAGGCCGCGCCCCGCCTGGACCTTCTTGGCCAGCTCGTCCTCCGCGTAGCCGACCGCGAGCCGGTCGGCCCCCACGAAGATCCCGCCCAGCAGCACGCCGAGGATCACGATCACCTTCAGGAAACGCACGTTCCACTCCCCCTACTTCTCGGTACGTGCGTTCTAGTTGACCATGCCCGCAATCCGCCGGGCGTCAGCCGACCACCCGCCCGATCAGGTAGACCGCGGGCGCCGCGGCGGCCAGCGGCAGCGCGACGCCGGCCGTCATGTGGACGAACTTGGACGGGTAGTCGTAGGCCGCCACGCGCAGCCCGACCAGCGCGCAGACACCGGCGGCCAGGCCGAGCAGCGCCCCGCCGACACCGACGTCGGTCAGCCCGCCGACCGCGATGCCGGCGCCGGCCGCAGCGGCCAGCGAGACCACCACGGAGGGCGTCGTGGGCAGCGGCAGGGCCCGCGCGAACACGGCCACCGCGACGGCGGCCGCGCCGACGCTGACCGCGGCCGGGTCGGCGGCCAGGTACCCGGCGCAGACGATCGCGAGGGCGGCCGAGGCCACCGAGGCCATCAGCCCGTACATCCGCTCGTCCGGGTCGGCGTGGCTGCGCAGCTGGAGCACCAGCGTCAGCAGCACCCACGCGCCCAGCGTCCCGATGATCGCGCCCGGCCCGTACGGACGCCCCAGCGCGAGCACGGCGACGTCCGCGGCCACGGCTCCGGCGAAGGCCAGGGCGATGCCCTGACGCGCCGGCCACATGCCGTTGAGCCGGAACCAGCCCGCGGCGGTGAGCGCCTGCAGCGCGATGAGCGGGGCCACCAGGGCGAAGCTGCCGCCGAAGGCGGCGGCGGCCAGCAGCAGCCCGAGCACGGCGGTCAGCACGGCCGACTGCGGACCCGGATCGATGATCGGCGAGCGCCCCTCGGCGCGGGCCTGCGCGGGATCCACGACGCGGGTGCTGCCGCCCAGGGTGGGCGGCGAGTACTCCGCGGCGGGACCGGCCGGCGGCGCGGGGGCCGCGGCGGCAGCGGCCGCGGCGTGGGCCGGGGCCGGGGCCGGCTGCTCCTGCGCGTCACCGGGATAGGGCGGCAGGTACGCGGTGCGCTCCGCCGCCGCCTCGACCCCGGCGGCGTGGGCGCCCCGGGACCGGTGCATGCCGGGGTCCACGGACGGCGGCGCGGACTGCGCCCCGTCGCGGAACCAGGCGTCCGGCGCCATCGGCTCGGCGGTGGGCGCCGGGGCCGGGACGTACGGCTGCTGCTGGTGGTGGCCGCCGAGGTGGTCCTCCTCGCGGTAGGGCGGGAGGTACGCCGTCTCCGCGGCCGCGTGGGCCGCGGGCGCCGCCTGATCCTCGCGGTAGGGCGGCAGGTACGCCGTCTCCGCGGCCGCGTGCGCACCGGAGCCGTCCGGCCACGGGACGGCCGGGGCGGCCCCCTGGAGGCCGCTCTGGGCGCCGCCGTGGGACCAGTCCGTCACCGGGGCCGGGTCGGGCGCGCGGTGCTGCCCCAGGCGCTGCTGCTGGGGCTGCTGGTGCTGCGGCTCTTGGTACGACTGCGGCTGCTGGTGCTGGTGGTGCTGCGGCTGCGGCTGGGGCTGCTGCGGCTGCTGCTGGTACGCCTGCTGGGCCGGGTCCGGGTACGAGGGCTGCGCCTCGTCGCGGAACCAGCCCTCCGGAGCCACCGGCTGCTGCGGCTGGCCCCAGGACTGGCCCGGGATGCCTTCCAGCGGCGCGGGGGCCGGGGCGGGCGGCTGAACCGGCTGGTAACTCGTGTCCCAGGTCTCCGACTGCCAGGTCTGGGTCCCGTACGGATCCGCGAAGGGATCCTGCTGCTGCGGCTGCTCGGGCGGCCGCTGCTCGTCCGGCGTGGGCGTGGTCATCGGATCACCCGCCCGCGAACGGCGGCAGCACCTCTACGGTGCCGCCTTCGGTCAGCTCGACGGACTCGTGCGGGCGCAGGCCCACGGGGTGCTCGTCCACCAGGAAGGAGCAGCGCTGCAGCACCCGGCTCAGTTCCCCGGGGTGGCGTTCCCGCACGGCGTCGAGCGCCTCGGCCAGGGTCCGCGCCGAGTACGCCTCCTCCGCCGTCTTGGCCGCGGACTTGGCCGCGGCCCAGTAGCGGATGGTTCCGGTTGCCACTGCAGCTCCTATCGTCGGCTCCGTACCGTCGGGCTCCATGATGGCCCCTACCGGCCCCGACCCCGGCGTGCCTCCGCGCGCCCCGCATGCGCCCGGGTGGCCCGACGGGGGTCCACCGATCCGGTGAAACCGGGCGCAACCTGCGCCGGAAGGTGGCAGGGACCACAGAATCCGGGTCCGTCGAAGCCTCGGCCCGCACGGCGCCGGTGGGCTATTCTGGCTTCGCAGAGGATCCGGGCAACGTAGCCCCCGGGTCCTTTTGTGCTTTCAGCACGTTGAACAGAGCGAGAACAGTGGCGGCCACGGGTCCTCAGGGCGCGGGGAGACGGGGCCGCCGGGACAGTCGTACGAAGCAGTGCCGCATGTCCTCGACGGGACCGAGGAGGAACCGACGTGATGGCCGAGCGAACCGTGCACCACCGGCGAAACCGCCAGACCCCGACGCGGGGGTGGCGACGATGAGTTCACTGCTGTTGCTGACCAACGCCCTGCAGCCGTCCACCGAGGTGCTGCCCGCCCTCGGGCTGCTCCTGCACAGCGTCCGGGTGGCCCCGGCGGAGGGCCCCGCCCTCGTGGACACCCCGGGAGCCGACGTCATCCTCGTCGACGGCCGCCGCGACCTGCCGCAGGTGCGCTCCCTGTGCCAGTTGCTGCGCTCCACCGGACCGGGCTGCCCGCTGATCCTCGTCGTCACCGAGGGCGGCCTCGCGGCCGTCACCGCCGACTGGGGCATCGACGACGTCCTGCTCGACACCGCGGGACCCGCCGAGGTCGAGGCCCGGCTGCGCCTCGCCACCGGCCGCCAGCAGCTCGGCTCCGACGACTCCCCGATGGAGATCCGCAACGGCGACCTGTCGGTCGACGAGGCGACGTACTCCGCCAAGCTCAAGGGCCGGGTCCTCGACCTGACCTTCAAGGAGTTCGAGCTGCTCAAGTACCTCGCGCAGCACCCGGGCCGGGTCTTCACCCGCGCCCAGCTGCTGCAGGAGGTCTGGGGCTACGACTACTTCGGCGGCACCCGGACGGTCGACGTCCACGTCCGGCGCCTGCGGGCCAAGCTCGGCCCCGAGCACGAGTCGCTCATCGGCACCGTCCGCAACGTCGGCTACCGCTTCGTGACCCCGGAGAAGGTCGAGCGGGCGAACGAACGGGCCGCCGAGGAAGCCCGGCAGAAGGCGGTCGCCCAGGCCGCCGCCGGAGTGGTCGCCGAAGCCGACCGGGCCGTCCCCCGGATGGCCGACACCGGCCCGCACACCCGCTCGCCCGGCCGCCCTGCCCACAGCTAGGTCACCCCGCGTAGACTCCACCGCGTGGCCAAGGTGACGCGGGACGATGTGGCACGACTTGCGGGAACGTCTACCGCGGTCGTGAGCTACGTCATCAACAACGGACCCCGGCCGGTCGCCCCGGCCACGCGCGAGCGTGTCCTCGCCGCGATCAAGGAGCTGGGCTACCGCCCGGACCGGGTCGCACAGGCGATGGCCTCGCGGCGCACCGACCTCATAGGCATGATCGTCCCGGACGCCCGGCAGCCGTTCTTCGCGGAGATGGCGCACGCGGTCGAGCAGGCCGCCGCCGAGCGCGGAAAGATGGTCCTGGTCGGCAACTCCGACTACCGGGACGAGCGCGAGGTGCACTACCTGCGCGCGTTCCTGGGCATGCGGGTGTCCGGGCTGATCCTGGTCAGCCAGGGCATGAGCGAGCGCGCCGCCTCCGAGATCGAGGCCTGGGACGCGCGGGTCGTGCTGCTGCACGAGCGCCCCGAGGCGATCGACGACGTCGCCGTCGTCACCGACGACATCGGCGGCGCCCAGCTCGCCACCCGCCACCTGTTGGAGCACGGCCACGAGTACGTCGCCTGCATCGGCGGCGTCGAGAACACCCCGTCCGTCGGCGACCCGGTCGCCGACCACGTCGAGGGCTGGCGGCGCGCCATGCAGGAAGCGGGCCGCTCGGTCGAGGGCAGGCTCTTCGAGGCCCCGTACAACCGCTACGACGCCTACCGGGTCGCCCTGGAGGTCCTCGCCGGACCCCAGCGCCCCCCGGCGATCTTCTGCGCCACCGACGACCAGGCCATCGGGGTGCTGCGGGCCGCCCGCGAGCTGCGCATCGACGTGCCCGAGGAGCTGGCCGTCGCCGGCTTCGACGACGTGAAGGAAGCCGGGCTGACGGACCCGCCGCTGACCACCGTCGCCTCGGACCGCCCGGCGATGGCCCGCGCCGCGGTCGACCTCGTCCTGGACGAGGGGCTGCGCGTCGCGGGCTCGCGGCGCGAGCGGCTCAAGCAGTTCCCCTCGGCCCTGGTGATCCGCCGCTCCTGCGGCTGCCGCTGATCCACCCGCCCGGGGACCAGCTCGTCGGGCTCCCTACGCAGGCCTCGCACCGGGGGCCTTATATCGGGCATACGCGGTTCTGTCGGGCTTCTCAGCGGGGACTCAGGAAGCTCTCATGATCCCGGCCCAGAGTCGTACCCATGACCGACAGCTTCCGCCGCGAAGGCGACCCGCAGGAGAACCGCCCCCACCAGGACGCGCCCTTCGGCGGGGCCTGGCAGCAGGGGCACGACCGATCGGCGCACGACGCCCAGGGCGGCGGCGCCTACCCGCCGCCGCCGCTCCACCCCCCGACCGCGCCGACCGCCCACGCGGCCCCGGCCCCCGGCTGGTTCGAGGCGCACCAGCAGCAGCCCCAGCCCCCGGTGGTCGACGGCTTCCACGGCGCGCCGGCCCCGGCCGGCGGGCACGCCCGCCCCCGGCGCCCCTTCGCCCTGCTCACCGCGGTCGCCCTCGCGGCGGCGATCATCGGCGGCGGCACCTCTGCGGGAATCCAGCAGTACCTCAGCCACCGCTCCGGCGGCGACGGCGCGGTGAACGGCTCCAACGTCTCGCAGTCCAACATCGGCACCGTCTCCGGCGTCGCCGAACAGGTCAGCCCCTCCGTCGTCCGCATCGACACGACGACCGCCGCGGGCCAGGGCACCGGCTCCGGCGTCGTCGTCACCGCCGACGGCGAGATCGTCACGAACAACCACGTCGTCAACGGGGCCACCGAGGTCCAGGTGACGATGAGCGACGGCAAGAAGTACAAGGCCAAGGTCGTCGGCACCGACCCCGACAAGGACCTCGCCCTGATCAAGCTGGAGGGCGCGAGCGGGCTCAAGCCGGCCAAGCTCGGCAACTCCGACAACGTCAAGGTCGGCGACCAGGTCGTCGCGATCGGCTCCCCGGACCGCCTCACCGGCACCGTCACCAGCGGCATCGTCTCGGCCCTGAACCGCGAGGTGAACGTGCCCAAGTCGGAGCAGCAGCAGTCCCCGCAGCGCCAGCAGCAGGGCGGCGGCAGCGGCGGCTGGCCCTTCTCCTACGACGGCCGCCAGTTCAACGGCCAGACCGGCCAGAACACCACCTCGTACAAGGCCATCCAGACGGACGCCTCGCTCAACCCCGGCAACTCCGGCGGCGCGCTCGTCAACATGAACGGCGAGATCGTCGGCATGCCCTCCGCGATCTACTCCCCCTCCAGCGACAGCTCCGGCGCGGGCAGCGTCGGCCTCGGCTTCGCCATCCCGGTCAACACCATCAAGGCCGACCTGGACTCCCTGCGCAAGGGCGGCCCCGGCGGCACGGGTAGCGGCAACAGCGGCAACAGCTCGGGCAGCAACGACGTCGGAAACGGCTTCGGCACCTCCTACTGACCGCGGCCCGCGCCGGGCGCCGTGGCACGCTGGAGACGCCGTCAGACCGAACCGAGACTGGGGAACCCAACGATGAATCCCGCCGAAAGCGAAGCGCGCGTACTCGTCGTGGACGACGAACCGGCCGTCCGCGAGGCCCTGCGCCGCAGCCTCGCCTTCGAGGGATACGGCACCGAGACCGCCGTCGACGGGCTCGACGCCCTGGAGAAGGCCGCCGGGTACGCCCCGGACCTGATCGTCCTGGACATCCAGATGCCCCGGATGGACGGTCTGACGGCCGCCCGGCGGCTGCGCGCCGCCGGATCCGTCACCCCGATCCTGATGCTGACCGCCCGCGACACCGTCGGCGACCGGGTCACCGGCCTCGACGCGGGCGCCGACGACTACCTCGTCAAGCCCTTCGAGCTCGACGAGCTCTTCGCCCGGGTCCGCGCCCTGCTGCGCCGCAGCGCGTACGCCTCCCCCGCGGACCCCTCCGGCGCCGGCGAGGACGTACTGACCTTCGGCGACCTGCGCATGGACCTGGCCACCCGCGAGGTGACCCGGGCCGGGCGCGCCGTCGAGCTGACCCGGACCGAGTTCACCCTGCTGGAGATGTTCCTCGCGCACCCGCGCCAGGTCCTCACCCGCGAGCAGATCCTCAAGGCCGTCTGGGGCTTCGACTTCGAACCCAGCTCCAACTCCCTGGACGTGTACGTGATGTACCTGCGCCGCAAGACCGAAGCGGGCGGCGAGCCGCGCCTCGTGCACACCGTCCGCGGGGTCGGGTACGTCCTGCGCGCCGCCGGCGCCGGTGACGGCGGCGGGCCCGAGTGAGCCCGGCCGCCAGATTCCGCGGCCTGCCGCTGCGTTCGCGGCTGGCCCTGCTCGTCGCCGTCGCCGTGGCCGTGGCCGTGGCGGCGGTCGCCGGCGTGTCCTGGGTGATGGTCCGCAGCCAGCTCACCGACCAACTGAACCGCTCGCTGATGACCACGAACGCCACCGCGCAGGCGGGCCGCAGCCTGCGTGAGGGTTGCCCGGTCCAGCAGTCGCGGCCCGAGCAGGAGATCGCCGGGAATCTGAACGCGACCGTGCAGCTCATCGATGCCAACGGCCGCCATTGTTGGGTCAGCGGCCGGACCACCCTGCCGGTCACCGCGACCGACCGGTCGGTCGCGGCGGGCGAGCGGACCACCGCCCTGCACGACGTGACCACCACCGACGGCATCGAGATGCGCGTCTACACGATCGGCGTGACCAGCCAGCCCAGCGGCCAGATCTTCGCGATCTCCATCGCCAAGCCGCTCTCCGACATCGACAAGCCGCTCTCCACCCTCGCCTGGGTGCTGCTGCTCGTCGCCGGCGTCGGCGTGGTCGGCGCCGGCGCGGCCGGCCTGTGGGTGGCCCGTACCGGACTGCGGCCCGTCGACGAACTCACCGGCGCCGTCGAGCACATCGCGCGCACCGAGGACCTCACCGTCCGCATCCCCGACAGCGGCGACGACGAGATCGCCCGGCTCTCGCGCTCCTTCAACTCGATGACCAGCGCCCTGGCCTCCTCCCGGGACCGCCAGGCCCAACTGATCGCGGACGCGGGCCACGAGCTGCGCACGCCGCTCACCTCGCTCCGTACGAACATCGAGCTGCTCGCCCGCAGCGAGGACATCGGCCGGCCCATCCCGCCGCAGGACCGCAAGGAGCTGCTCGCCTCGGTCAAGGCCCAGATGACCGAGCTGGCCTCCCTCATCGGCGACCTCCAGGAGCTGTCCCGGCCGGACGCCGCGGCCCCCGGCCCGCTCCAGGTCGTCGCCCTGCACGAGATCGCGGGCAGCGCGCTGTCGCGCGCCCGGCTGCGCGGCCCCGAGCTGACCTTCACCGCCGATCTGCGGCCCTGGTACGTCCGCGGCGAGGCGCCCGCCCTGGAGCGGGCCCTGGTCAACATCCTGGACAACGCGGTGAAGTTCAGCCCGTCCGGCGGCGCGGTCGAGGTCGCGCTGCGGTCGGGCGTCCTGACCGTGCGGGACCACGGGCCGGGCATCCCCGCCGAGGATCTGCCGCACGTCTTCGACCGGTTCTGGCGCTCCCCCTCCGCCCGCGCGCTGCCCGGCAGCGGGCTGGGCCTGTCCATCGTGGCACGCACGGTCCAGCGCACGGGCGGCACCGCCGAGCTGCGGGCGGCGCCCGACGGCGGGCCGGGCGCCGAGGCGGTGCTGCGCTTCCCGGGCGCCCCGACCCCGCCGCCGCGGCTGCCCGCGGACGACGAGGACCCGTACGGCCCGTACCGCTCGGACCGCACGGACGGATCGGGCGGATCAGGCGGGGTTGTGGCGGATCAGTGAGGCGACCAGGCCGGAGCGGGTGTTCGGGAAGTCCATCGGGACGATTCCCAGCCCGGTCCGGCCGGCCAGCTCCCCGCCGTCCACGAAGGAGTGCACCTGCGGGTTGAGCCGGTCGGAGTTCCAGCGCGGCGGCAGGGCCGCGGCGGTGCTCGTGTAGTTCATGAAGAACTTGCCGGGCTGCGCGACGGAGCGGCGGAACTGGGCCTCGATCTTGGTGCGCTTGCCGAAGGGCTCGGCCATGTAGTCGTCCTGGATGTCGAAGACCGAACCGTCGCCGTAGCGCAGGCCCGGCAGCCCACCGTTGTCGGCGAGCAGGACCACCTTGCCGCGGGCCTGGCCGAGCGAGCCCGGCAGCGCGTCGGCGATCCGGAACAGCGGGCGCCAGCCGCGGTGGTCGAGGTAGTCGTCGAAGACGGCCCGGAAGGTCGCGTCGCTCTCCTCGGAGTACTCCTGCTTGACCCGCATCAGCACGGTCTCGCTCGGGTGCGCGGCCAGGAAGTTCCAGCAGGCCACCAGGACGTCGCCGAACATCAGGTTCTGGAAGTACGCGGCGTGGTGGATGGCGAAGGAGCCCCCGGTGACCCGGCAGCGCACGTCGAGGAAGCGGATCCCGGAGTCGAGCTGCTCGGCTATCGAGGTGTTCTGGCAGGCCACGTACAGCCCGCCCTGGCGGGCACCGGAGTCGTGGGTGCCGGGGAGCGTCATCCGCTGGAGCGGGGTGGAGTCGGGGACCCCGGCCATCCAGTCCTGCGTGCCGAGCGCCTTCGCCCCCGCCGGGACCGCCGAGGCGGCGAGTCCGGCCGCCGCCGCGCCCACGGCCACCGCCCCGGCCAGGAAGCCCCGTCGGCCCATTCCCCGTACGTCGCCCGTGCCCCGTACGTCGCCCATGCTCATGCCCGCCCCTTCGCCGACCCAGTGGTGGCCCGGATTATGGCCCGCGGAGCCGCGCATTACTACCCACGGGTAGGGGGCAAAGGCAGCCCGCGGGGGCTCCACACGCGCAGAAGGGGCGGCGGGCCAACGGCCCACCGCCCCTCACGAGTTGACCACCCGACTACTGGACGACCGTGATCCGGTCGGCCACCGGCGGAGCCAGCGGAGCGGCCTGCGAGGAGTGCTTCGCCAGGTAGGCGTTGAAGCAGTCCAGGTCGGAGGCGCCCACCAGCTTGTTCTTGTGCTCCTTCAGGACGGTGAAGCCGTCACCGCCGCCCGCGAGGAACTCGTTCATCGCGACCCGGTAGGTCGTGGCCGGGTCGATGGCCACGCCGTTCAGCTTCACCGAGTCCACGACGATGCGGTCGGCGCCGGCCTTCGTCGTGTCGAGGGTGTAGGTCAGGCCCTTGGAGATCTGCAGGATCTTCGGGTTCGGCCCGTTCACCGGGCCGCTGACCTGCTGCTGGAGCGCGGTGACGAGCTGCGCGCCGGTCAGGTCCACGACGTTCATCATGTTGGTGAACGGCTGCACCGTGTACGACTCGGCGTAGGTCACCACGCCGTCGCCCTCGGCGCCCGCGGCCTTGTAGGCCAGGTCGGCACGGATGCCGCCCGGGTTCATGATGGCCAGCTGCGCACCGCCCTTGTCGGCCGGCGCCAGCGCCTCCAGCTGCGCGTCGGCGATCACGTCACCGAGCGGCTTCTCGAACTTGTCCGAGCCGCGGCCCGGGATGTCCGCCGAGATGAAGCCCTGCGGACGGTTCGCGATGGGCGCGGCCAGGGCGTTCCAGCGCTGGATCAGCTCGGTCATGTCCGCGGCCTTGGGCTGGTCGCGGGAGACGACCTTGTTGACCGGCTTGGGCGCGCTGAGCGGCGTACGGACGATGTCCTTGGTCTGCCGGTCGTAGGTCAGCGTGGTGTCCGTGAACACCCGGCCGTAGGAGGCGGCCGAGGTGACCATGCGCGGGTTGCCCGCGGGGTCGGGGATGTTGCACGCGTACGCCTGGTGCGTGTGGCCGGTCACCAGGGCGTCGACCTTCGGGTCCACGTTCTTGGCGATGTCCACGATCGCACCGGAGATGCCGGCGCCCGCGCCCGGGGTGTTGCAGTCGTAGTTGTACGCCCCGTTGGCGGGCAGGCCGCCCTCGTGGATCAGCGCGACGATCGACTTGACGCCCTGCTTGTTCAGCTCGTCGGCGTACTTGTTGATCGTCTCGACCTCGTCACCGAACTTGAGGCCCTTGACCCCGTCGGCGGTCACGACGTCCGGCGTGCCCTCCAGGGTGACGCCGATGAAGCCGATCTTCACGTCCCCCTTCTTCCAGATGAAGGTGGGCGACATCAGCGGACGCTTGGTCTTCTCGTCCGTGACGTTCGCGGCGAGGTACTGGAACTCCGCGCCCGTGTAGCTGCCGCCCATCTCGGCGCAGCCGTCGACCGGGTGGCAGCCGCCGTACTGCATGCGGCGCAGCTCGGTCTTGCCCTCGTCGAACTCGTGGTTGCCCACGCTCGTCACGTTCAGGCCGAGCTTGTTCATCGCCTCGACGGTCGGCTCGTCGTGGAACAGGCCCGACACGAGCGGGCTCGCGCCGATGATGTCACCGGCCGCGGCGGTGACGGAGTACTCGTGCCCCTTGCGGGCCTCGCGCAGGCTGGTGGCGAGGTACTCGACACCGCCCGCCGGTATGGCCTTGGTGCTGCCGTCCGCCTGACGCTCGCTCACGGCGCCGGAAGAGCCCTGCGGGGGCTCCAGCGTGCCGTGGAAGTCGTTGAAGGACAGCATCTGCACGTCGACGGTGCGGCTCGGGCCGGCACCGCCGCCACTGGCGGCCCCGGCCGGGAGGGCGGCGGCGACCATGGCGCCCGCCCCTGCGGTGAGGGCGAGGGCGGCGGAAGTCAACCGGCGGGCTCGGCGGTGCCGTTGTGGCGTCGCTGACATGTAGTCCCCTTTTGGACAGCGATGTGAACTGGGAGGTGAGCCGCAGCCTATGGTCAACGCGCGTAGCACGACAGGGGGTAGCGGGTTGCGAGCCGGTTACGCGCGGGTATATCGCCTGTGGTGTCGCTCACCCGGAACACCGGGCCGGCCCCGGCCCGGTCCCCGGCCCCGGCCCTCGAACCCGGCCGGGAGGGCACGTCAGGACCGGGTCGGGCGGTCGCGGTCGTAGTCTCGTCACATGACTGACGCAGCAGCGGCCCAGGAGCCGGGACGGCAGATTGAGACCCTCGACGAACTGACGGAGGAACAGGCCACCGCCGTCCTCGCGCTGATCGAGGACGCGGCCCGTACGGACGGCACCACCGCGGTGTCCGAGCAGGGGCGGCTCCAGCTGCGCGGCGGCCGCCGCGACGGGATCCGGCACCTGCTGCTCACCGCGGACGGACGGCTGGCCGGATACGCACAATTGGAAGACACCGATCCGGTGGAGGCGCCCGCCGCCGAACTCGTCGTGCACCCCGCGCTGCGCGGCCGCGGCCACGGGCGGGCGCTCGGCCAGGCCCTGCTCGCCGCCTCCGGCAAGCGGATCCGGATGTGGGCCCACGGCGGCCGCTCCGCCGCCCGCCACCTCGCCCAGGTCCTCGGCCTGACCCTCTTCCGCGAGCTGCGCCAGCTGCGCCGCCCGCTCGGCCCGGACGCGGCCCCGCTGCCCGAGCCGACCCTGCCCGCGGGGGTGACCGTACGCACCTTCGTGCCCGGCGCGGACGACGCGGCCTGGCTCGCGGCGAACGCGGCGGCCTTCGCCCACCACCCCGAGCAGGGCTCCCTCGACCAGCGGGACCTCGACGACCGGATCGCGCAGCCCTGGTTCGACCCGAAGGGCTTCTTCCTCGCCGAGCGCGACGGAGCGCTCGTCGGCTTCCACTGGACCAAGGTCCACGCCGAGCAGCAGCTCGGCGAGGTCTACGTGGTCGGCGTCCTGCCCGGCGCCCAGGGCGGCGGCCTCGGCAAGGCGCTCACCGCCGTCGGACTGCGCCATCTGGCGGCATCCGGCCTCCCGACCGCCATGCTCTACGTGGACGCCGACAACCCGGCGGCGCTCGCCGTCTACGAGGGCCTCGGCTTCGTGACCCACGAGGTGGACCTGATGTACCGCACCGAGAGCTGACCGCACCCTCCCGGCCCGGGACCGGGGCGCGCCCCGCGCGCGCCCCGGACTCCGCGCGAACCCGCGTGCACCCGGTATGCACCCACCCGCACCCGCGTGCACCCATGTGGCCCCGTGTACCACCACTGACACGAGCCACACCCTGGATGCCACACGCCATTAACCGGGCATTCAGACACGCTTGCGACTCTCCGCTCATGCAGCCTGGACTTCGACCACTCGCGGACGCTTCCGACGCGCCTGTCCTTCCGCGTGCGCGGAAGAATGGAGTCATGAGCCACAAGCCCGGCGTCAGCCCCACCGAGGTCCCCGTCCAGCACTCCCAGGCCGAGCGGCACGCGCGCCTGGGATCCATAGCCGCGCACCGCCCGCACGTGGACCTCGAACCGGACCTCGACGCGGATCTCGACGCCTACGAGCTCAAGGACGACGGCGAGCTGCCCGCCGGGCGCTTCCTCGACCGCGAGCGCAGCTGGCTCGCCTTCAACGAACGGGTGCTGGAGCTCGCCGAGGACCCGGCGACCCCGCTCCTGGAACGCGCCAACTTCCTCGCCATCTTCGCGAGCAACCTCGACGAGTTCTTCATGGTCCGGGTGGCCGGCCTCAAACGGCGCATCGCCACCGGCGTCGCCACCCGTTCGGCCTCCGGCCTCCAGCCCCGTGAGGTCCTCGACCTCATCTGGACCCGCTCGCGCGAGCTCATGGCCCGCCACGCCGCCTGCTACCAGCAGGACGTCGCCCCCCAGCTGGCCGAAGAGGGCATCCACCTCATCCGCTGGAGCGACCTCACCGAGAAGGAGCAGGCGCGCCTCTTCACCCTGTTCCGCAACCAGATCTTCCCGGTGCTGACCCCACTGGCCGTGGACCCCGCGCACCCCTTCCCGTACATCTCCGGGCTCTCGCTCAACCTCGCCGTGGTCGTCCGCAACCCCGTCAGCGGCCACCGCCACTTCGCCCGCGTCAAGGTGCCGCCGCTGCTGTCCCGCTTCCTGGAGGCTTCCCCGCAGCGCTACGTCCCGTTGGAGGACGTCATCGCCGCGCACCTGGAGGAGCTGTTCCCCGGCATGGAGGTGCTGGCGCAGCACATGTTCCGGGTGACCCGCAACGAGGACCTGGAAGTGGAGGAGGACGACGCCGAGAACCTGCTCCAGGCCCTGGAGAAGGAGCTCATGCGGCGCCGCTTCGGCCCGCCCGTGCGCCTGGAGGTCGAGGAGTCCATCGACGCGGGCGTACTGGACCTGCTCGTCCAGGAGCTGAAGATCTCCGCGGCCGAGGTGTACCCGCTGCCCGGCCCGCTCGACCTGACCGGGCTCTTCGGCGTGGCCTCGCTGGACCGGCCCGAGCTGAAGTACCCCAAGTTCATCGCCGGCACCCACCGCGACCTCGCCGAGGTCGAATCGGCCTCCGCCCCGGACATCTTCGCGGCCCTGCGCGAACGCGACGTGCTCCTGCACCACCCGTACGACTCCTTCTCCACCTCGGTGCAGGCCTTCCTGGAACAGGCCGCCAGCGACCCGGACGTCCTCGCGATCAAGCAGACGCTCTACCGGACCTCCGGCGACTCGCCGATCGTCGACGCCCTCATAGACGCCGCCGAATCCGGCAAGCAGGTCCTGGTGCTCGTCGAGATCAAGGCCCGCTTCGACGAGCAGGCCAACATCAAGTGGGCGCGCAAGCTGGAGGAGTCCGGCTGCCACGTCGTCTACGGCCTGGTCGGCCTCAAGACGCACAGCAAGCTCTCGCTCGTGGTCCGCCAGGAGGGCGAGACGCTGCGCCGCTACGCGCACGTCGGCACCGGCAACTACCACCCCAAGACCGCCCGGCTCTACGAGGACCTCGGCCTGCTCACCGCCGACCCGCAGGTCGGCGCGGACCTCTCCGACCTCTTCAACCGGCTCTCCGGCTACTCGCGCCGCGAGACCTACCGCCGCCTGCTGACCGCGCCCAAGTCGCTGCGCGACGGCCTGGTCTCCCGGATCGACAAGGAGACCGCCCACCAGAAGGCGGGCCGCCCGGCGTACGTACGGCTCAAGCTCAACTCGATCGTCGACGAGGCCCTGATCGACTCGCTCTACCGGGCCTCGCAGGCGGGCGTACCCGTGGACATCTGGGTGCGCGGCATCTGCGCGGTGCGCCCCGGCGTCACCGGGCTCTCGGAGAACATCCGGGTCCGCTCGATCCTCGGCCGCTTCCTGGAACACTCCCGGGTCTTCGCCTTCGCCAACGGCGGCGAGCCCGAGGTGTGGATCGGCAGCGCCGACATGATGCACCGCAACCTCGACCGCCGCATCGAGGCCCTGGTCAGGGTCATCGACCCGGCCCACCGCGCGTCCCTGGACCGGCTGCTGGAGACGGGCATGTCCGATGCCACCTCCTCCTGGCACCTGGGCCCGGACGGGGAGTGGACCCGACACAGCACGGATGCCGAGGGGCAGCCGCTGCGGCACGTACAGGAGATGCTCATAGACGCCCGGAGGCGCCGGCGTGGCTCAGCGAAACCATGACCTGACAGCGGGCGCGGAGACGGCGGGCGACGTGCTCGGCGCCTACCTGCGCTCCCAGGCCACCGCCTTCCTGCGCGGGCTGCGCCTGCACGAGGAGAGCGGCGCCGACGCGGACGGGGGGAGCGAGGCGGCACGCGGCCTGCGGGGGGCCTCGCGGCGCATCGGGGGGTCCCTGGCCACCTTCCGGACGGTCACCGAATCCGCCTGGGCGGACGGCCTGCGCACCGAGCTGGTGTGGCTGTCCTCGACCCTGGCCGACGAGCACGCCCACGGGGCCCGGCTGACCCGGCTGCGGGACGCGCTGCACCGGCTCTCGGGGGTGCCCGAGGTGCCCGCGCCGCGCGGCGCGGCCGGGGCGGGCGCCCTCACCGTGGGCTCGGCCCGCGCGGCCGCCCTGCTGGAACGCCAGCTCACCCTGGCCCGTACGAGGGCCCACTCGGCGACCCTCCAGGCCCTCGGGTCCTCCCGCTTCCACGCGGTGGCCGACGCCGTGGCCGTGCTCGCCTCCGAGGTCCCGCTGAACGCGGTGGCCGCGCGGGGCCACGTGGCCGACGTCCTGGTCCCGCTGGCCTCACTGGCCGAGTCCCGACTCACCGCGGCGGTGACCGCGCTCCCCCTGACCCGGGCCGCCCGGCCGTACAACGCCGACGCGCTCATCGACGACTCCCACCAGGACGCGCCCTGGCACGAGGTGCGCCGCCTGCTGCGCGTGCACCGCTACGCGCGGGAAGCGCTCGGCGAGGACGTCACCCGCCTGGCCGCGGCGTGCGAGGCCCTGGACCGCCACCGCGACGCGGCCGAGGCCGCGGCCGCCTCCGCCACGGCGGCCCGCACCCCCCGCATCGCCCCGGCCACGGCCTACGCCCTCGGCGTCCTGCACGCCGACCAACGCCACGAAGTAGAAGCCTCCCGCTTCACCTTCCACCACCTATGGCTCCCCACCCCGGTCTGACCCCCCCGCCCCCGGCCCCCGGCCGGGGGCGCCCCCGTTCCCCCCCCCCCCCCCCCCCCCCCCCCCCCCCCCCCCCCCCGCGCGCGCCCCCCCCCGGGGGGGGGGGGGGGGGCGGGGGGGGGGGGGCGCGGCGCCCCCCCCCCCCCGGGCCCCGCACACTGGGGGACGCCGAACACGCCCCCCCCCCCCCCCCCCCCCCGGGGGGGCCCCCCCCCCCCCCCCCCCCCCCCGCGGGGTTGGGCGCCCCCCCCGGAGGGCAAACACACCCGCACCCACCCACCCCCCACCCCCCGGGAACGACCGGCGATATCCAGCCACCCCGCCCACCGCCACCGCACCCCACCCCCGACACCCACCCCCACCCCCCCACAAAACCGTCACGGCACAATAACGGCAAGGTAACGGCCCGATACCCCCCGGCGACGCCCTCCCATTCCGCACCATGCCGTCCGCCACGGTTCACCGTCCGTTCACCCACCCCCGTCGGCCGCTTCACCTGATCTGCCTAATTTCGGAACCACACGGTGCGAGCCGCACGCCACTCGGCACGGCTCCCCGCGCAACCGACGTAGTCCTCTTCGCACGCCGCCCCGATACAGAAAGCGGCCGGCGGCTTCTGGAAGGAACACCCGAAAGTGAAGCTTCAGCGCAACAACCGGCTTCGTGCCTCCGTGCTCGGCGCGCTCGTCGTGTCCGGTGCCCTGGTCCTCACGGCGTGCGGCTCGGACGACAACACCACCAAGGACAACGCCACCGGCAGCACGAAGCCGTCCGCCCCCGCCGCGGGCGACGTGAAGTGCGACGGGGCCAAGGGCCAGCTGCTCGCCTCCGGCTCCTCCGCCCAGAAGAACGCGGTCGACCAGTGGGTCAAGAACTACATGGCCGCCTGCTCGGGCGTCGAGGTCAACTACAAGGCCAGCTCCTCCGGTGAAGGCGTCGTCTCCTTCAACAAGGGCACCGTCGGTTTCGCCGGCTCCGACTCGGCGCTCAAGCCCGAGCAGGTCGAGGAGTCGAAGAAGATCTGCACCGGCGGCCAGGGCATCAACCTGCCGATGGCCGGCGGCCCGATCGCGATCGGCTTCAACGTCGCGGGCGTCGACAAGCTGACGCTGGACGCCCCCACCCTCTCCGCGATCTTCAACGACAAGATCAAGAAGTGGGACGACGAGGCGATCAAGAAGCTGAACCCCGGCGTCACCCTCCCCGGTACCGCCATCCAGGCCTTCCACCGGTCCGACGACTCGGGCACCACCGAGAACCTCACCAAGTACCTCAAGGCCACCGCGCCCGACGCCTGGACCTACGAGGCCGCGAAGAAGTGGCCGGCGCCCGGTGGCCAGGCCGCCGGTAGCTCCGCCGACGTCGCCGCCCAGGTGAAGGCCGCCGACGGCGCCATCGGTTACTTCGAGCTCTCCTACGCCTCGTCGCAGAAGATCAAGACGGTCGACATCAACACCGGCGCCGGCGCCCCGGTCGCGGCCACCGGCGAGAACGCCTCCAAGGCCATCGCCGCCGCCAAGGTCGTCGGCACCGGCTCCGACCTCGCGCTGAAGCTGGACTACACCACCAAGGCCGAGGGCGCCTACCCGATCGTCCTGGTGACCTACGAGGTCGTCTGCGACAAGGGCAACAAGGCCGAGACCCTCGGCACCGTGAAGTCCTTCCTGAACTACACCGCGTCCGACGCGGGCCAGAAGGCGCTCTCCGAGATCGGTTACGCCCCGATCCCGGCCGAGATCAACGCCAAGGTCCGCGCCGTCATCGCGACCCTCTCCTGATCCTGACCCCCGGGACCACCGGGCCGCTCCTCCCCGTCCGGAGGAGCGGCCCGGCCCCGGGGACCCTCCCCTCCACCCAGGGGAATCCGGTGCACCGCCGCCAGGGGGCCCGCCCCCCACACAGACCGGAAAGACCATGGCTTCCACGACACCCACCCAGACAGACACGGCTCCGCCGGTCTCCCAGAGCGGAAGGTCCGCCGGCCGCGCCGGTGACAAGATCTTCTCGGGGCTCTCCCAGGGCTCCGGCATCCTGCTCCTGGTGATCATGGCGTCGATCGCCGTCTTCCTCAGCTACCGCGCGTCGATCGCCCTCTCGGACAACAAGGGGAACTTCCTCACCACGTTCGACTGGGACCCGTCGGCCACGCCCCCCGTCTTCGGCATAGCCGTCCTGCTCTTCGGCACCGTCGTCAGCTCGATCATCGCGATGGCCATCGCGGTTCCGATCGCCGTCGGCATCGCCCTCTTCATCTCGCACTACGCGCCGCGCAAGCTGGCCGGTCCGCTCTCCTACGTGGTCGACCTGCTGGCCGCCGTGCCGTCGATCATCTACGGCGTCTGGGGCGCGCTCGTGCTGGTCCCCTACCTCGGCGGGCTGAACCTCTGGCTCGACGAGTACTTCGGCTGGACCTACCTCTTCGACAAGACCCAGGTCGGCGTCGCCCGCTCGATCTTCACCGTCGGCATCCTGCTCGCGATCATGATCCTGCCGATCGTGACCAGCGTCAGCCGCGAGGTCTTCCTCCAGGTCCCGCGCATGAACGAGGAGGCCGCCCTGGCCCTCGGCGCGACGCGCTGGGAAGTCATCCGGCTCTCGGTACTGCCCTTCGGCCGCTCCGGCGTCATCTCCGCCTCGATGCTGGGCCTCGGCCGCGCGCTCGGCGAGACGATGGCCGTGGCGACCGTGCTCTCCCCGAGCTTCCTGATCTCCGGCCACCTGCTGGACCCGGGCGGCGGAACCTTCGCGCAGAACATCGCCGCGAAGTTCGGCGAGGCCAATGAATTCGGCCGGGACGCGCTGATCGCCTCCGGGCTGGTGCTGTTCGTCCTGACCCTGCTGGTCAACGGTACGGCGCGGCTGATCATCGCCCGCCGCAAGGACTTCTCGGGGGCGAACGCCTGATGAGCCACGTACTCCAGGACCAGCGGCCCACCCGGGCCCGCAAGTCCGTCGCCCCGGCCAGCCTCACCCGCGGTGGTCTCCCCCGCTGGGCCTCGGCCGCCATCGCACTGGCCTCGGTCGCCCTCGGCTGCGGCATCGGCGCCGCCTTCAGCCTGAGCAGCAGGACCCAGTGGGGTCTGATAGCCGCCCTACTGTTCGTCGTCATCACGTACACGGCCAGCGCGGTCATCGAGAACCGCCGCCAGGCCAAGGACCGGGTCGCGACCTCCGTCGTCTGGGTCTGCTTCCTGCTCGCGGTCGTCCCGCTGGTCTCGCTGCTGTGGACCACGATCGCCCGCGGCATCAAGACCCTCGACATGTACTTCCTGAACCACTCGATGAAGGGCGTGACCAGCTTCGAGCAGGGCGGCGGCGTCTACCACGCGCTGCTCGGCACCATCGAGCAGGTCGGCCTGGCCACCGCGATCTCGGCCCCCATCGGTCTGCTGACCGCGGTCTACCTGGTCGAGTACGGCCGGGGCAGGCTCGCCAAGGTCGTGACCTTCTTCGTCGACGTCATGACGGGCATCCCGTCCATCGTCGCGGGCCTGTTCATCCTGACGACCTGGATCCTGATCCTCGGCTTCGGTCCCTCCGGCTTCGCCGGTGCGCTGGCCCTGTCGATCCTGATGATGCCGGTCGTGGTCCGCTCCACCGAAGAGATGCTCAAGCTCGTCCCGAACGAGCTGCGCGAGGCCGCCCTGGCCCTCGGCGTGCCGAAGTGGCGCATGATCCTCAAGGTGGTCCTCCCGACCGCCATCGGCGGCATCTCCACCGGTGTCATGCTGGCCATCGCCCGCATCGCCGGTGAGACGGCCCCGATCATGCTGCTGGTCTTCGGTTCGCAGCTGATCAACGGCAACCCCTTCGAAGGCGCTCAGTCCTCGCTCCCGCTGTACATCTGGGAGCAGTACCGGGTCGGCAGTGACGCCTCCTACGACCGGGCCTGGGCCGCTGCCCTGGTCCTGATCGCCTTCGTCATGATCCTCAATCTGGTGGCTCGCGGCATCGCCCGCTGGAAGGCCCCGAAGACCGGTCGCTGACGCGACCCCCTGAAAGCGAAGTGACCCCTCATGGCGAAGCGAATCGACGTCAGCGGACTGTCCGCCTTCTACGGCACCCACAAGGCCATCGACGACATCTCGATGACCGTGGAGCCCCGCTCCGTGACCGCCTTCATCGGCCCCTCCGGCTGCGGCAAGTCCACCTTCCTGCGCACCCTGAACCGCATGCACGAGGTCACCCCCGGCGGCCGCGTCGAGGGCAAGGTGCTGCTGGACGACGAGAACCTGTACGGCCCCGGCGTCGACCCGGTCGCGGTCCGCCGCACCGTCGGCATGGTCTTCCAGCGCCCGAACCCCTTCCCCACCATGTCGATCTTCGACAACGTGGCGGCGGGCCTGCGGCTGAACGGCAGCTTCAAGAAGTCCGAGCTGGCCGACATCGTCGAGAAGTCCCTCCAGGGCGCCAACCTCTGGAACGAGGTCAAGGACCGCCTGAACAAGCCCGGCTCCGGCCTCTCCGGCGGCCAGCAGCAGCGTCTGTGCATCGCCCGCGCCATCGCGGTCGAGCCCCAGGTCCTGCTGATGGACGAGCCCTGCTCGGCCCTCGACCCGATATCCACCCTCGCCATCGAGGACCTGGTCGGCGAGCTGAAGGAGCGCTTCACGATCGTCATCGTGACGCACAACATGCAGCAGGCGGCCCGCGTCTCGGACCGCACCGCGTTCTTCAACCTCTCGGCGGTCGGCCAGCCCGGCAAGCTCGTCGAGCTCGACGACACGGACCGGATCTTCTCCAACCCGTCCGTCCAGGCCACCGAGGACTACATCTCGGGCCGCTTCGGATAAGCCCCGCGAGGGGCGGGCCCGCCAGGGCCCCCACACACGTCCTGCGGTGCTGCATGGCGGTGCCACCGCAAGGCGAAAGGGCCGGCTCCCCCTGGGTGGGGGGAGCCGGCCCATCTGTCTTTCCGCCCGTCCGTCCGCGCCCCGCGGGGGCGGACGGCGGCCTCAGCCGAAGGCCAGGTGGACGACCCAGAAGCTCAGCGCCGCGACGAGCGCCGCGGCCGGCATCGTGATGAACCAGCCGAGGATGATGTTCTTGGCGACGCCCCAGCGGACCGCGTTCACCCGCTTGGTGGCGCCCACACCCATGATCGCCGAGGTGATCACGTGGGTGGTGGAGATCGGCGCGTGGAAGAGGAACGCCGAGCCGAACATGATCGAGGCACCGGTGGTCTCCGCCGCGAAGCCCTGCGGCGGGTCCAGCTCGATGATCTTGCGGCCGAGCGTGCGCATGATGCGCCAGCCGCCCGCGTACGTACCCAGCGACAGCATCACGGCGCACGCGATCTTGACCCAGATCGGGATCGCGTCGCCCGCGGCCTGCACATCGGCGATGACCAGGGCCATCATCACGATGCCCATGGTCTTCTGCGCGTCCTGCAGACCGTGACCGAGCGCCATGCCCGCCGCCGAGACGGTCTGGGCGATGCGGAAGCCACGCTTGGCCTTGTGCGGGTTGGACCGGCGGAACATCCACAGGATCGCGACCATCACCAGGTAGCCGACGACGAGGCCGACCACCGGGGAGATGAACATCGGGATGACGACCTTGTCGACGACCCCGCTCCAGATGACCTGGGTGCCACCGGCCAGCGCCGCGCCCACCATGCCGCCGAACAGGGCGTGCGAGGAGGAGGACGGCAGCCCGAAGTACCAGGTCACCAGGTTCCACACGATCGCGCCGACCAGCGCGGAGAACAGGATCCACATGCCCCGGTTGCCGTGGGGCGTCTCGATCAGACCCTCACTGACCGTCTTGGCCACCCCGCTGCCCAGGAAGGCACCGGCGAGGTTCATCACCGCGGCCATCGCCAGCGCGGCCCGCGGCGTCAGCGCCCGCGTCGAGACCGAGGTCGCGATCGCGTTCGCCGAGTCGTGGAAGCCGTTGGTGTAGGTGAAGCCGAGCGCGACACCGATGGTCACGATCAGCGCAAAGGTGTCCACGAGGTTCAGGACTCCTTGACCGCGATGGTCTCCACCGTGTTCGCGACGTGCTCGAACGCGTCGGCGGCCTCTTCAAGCACGTCGACGATCTGCTTGAGCTTGAGCACCTCCATGGCGTCGTACTTGCCGTTGAAGAGGTGGGCGAGCAGCTTGCGGTGGATCTGGTCGGCCTGGTTCTCCAGCCGGTTGACCTCGATCCAGTACTCGGTGAGGTTCTCCATGGTCCGCAGGTGGGGCATGGCCTCGGCGGTCAGCTCGGCCGCCCGCGCCAGGACCTCGATCTGCTGCTCGACGCCCTTGGGGAGCTCCTCCACCTGGTAGAGGACGACCAGGTCGACCGCCTCTTCCATGAAGTCCATGATGTCGTCGAGGCAGGACGCCAGGTTGTAGATGTCCTCGCGGTCGAACGGCGTGATGAAGGAGGAATTCAGCTGGTGGAAGATCGCGTGCGTCGCGTCGTCCCCCGCGTGTTCCGCCGCCCGCATCCGTTCCGCGATCTCGACCCGGGCGGACGAGTCCGCTCCGAGCAGTTCCATCAGGAGCTTCGAGCCCGTGACGATGTTGTCCGCGGACGCGGCGAACATGTCGTAGAAGCTCGTCTCCCTGGGGGTCAGACGAAATCGCACGTGAGGTCCTCGGGGTGCATTGGATTCGGTCAGGCTGATGCTAGGCGCATCCTCCAGCCACGGCTAACCGGCAGTTCCCCAGTGTCCTCCATCAGGCAGAGTGAGCGGGTACGGACCCCTGCCGCCGCGCGCGGCGGCCGGTACCCTATACCCATGAGGGGTATGCACCAGCCATGCCCACTGGACGCACCACGGGAGGACGCATGACGACCACCGAAGCAGCGGCGGCCGGCCCCGCGCAGGGCGACGGCCCCGGCGCCCCCGCCGTGCACGGCTACCACCACCAGAAGGACGAGCACCTCAAGCGCCTGCGCCGGATCGAGGGCCAGATCCGCGGCCTGCAACGACTCGTCGACGAGGACGTCTACTGCATCGACATACTCACCCAGGTCTCGGCCAGCACGAAGGCGCTCCAGTCCTTCGCGCTGCAACTGCTCGAAGAGCACCTGCGCCACTGCGTCGCCGACGCGGCGGTCAAGGGCGGCACCGAGATCGACGCGAAGGTCGAGGAAGCGACGAAGGCGATCGCCCGCCTGCTGCGGACCTGAGCCCCGAGCCGCGCGACCAAGGGCGGCGACCAAGGGCAGCGGGACCGGGGACTAGGGGCAGCAGATCGCGCCGAGCACCTCGTCGATCCGGTCCTGACTGAGCCGCTCCTCGGCGGCGGTCGAAGCCGCGATGATCAGCTCGCCGCACAGCTCGATCTCGGCGAGCGCCACGTGGTCCTGCACCGTCATACCGCCTGCGGGAGTCACGCGTGTCACCTCTTCCTGCCGCCATCGGGCATCGGATCGCTGCGCTCCCAGCCTAGGGAGCACGACTCGCTGCGCGCATGACACGGATGGACCATTTCCGGATACCGGGTCATGGCCCGATCGCACCGCCCCGCGCCACCGCACCGCCTAGTCGGCGATCTTCCCTGCGAAAATGTCCCCGCTTGCGGGGAGAACGACCGTCACCGGCGTGCCGAAGCCGTAGAGCAGCGTGGTCGAGGAGACATCGATCACGCCATTGTTGACGTAGCTGAAGCGGTGCCGGACCTTGCGCAGCCGCCCCTCGTGGTCCAGATACGCGTCGAAGGGAACGGCGTCATTGCTGAACCCTTTCGCCGCCGCCTCCAGCGCCGCCCGCACGTCCGGCGACGCGCTCTTCGCGGCCCGCCCGATGTCGGTGGTGCCCGTGTAGTGCCGGACCTTCGTCCCCGACAGGTCGCTCTCGCCGACGTAGGTCACCCCCTCGGCCCCGCGCAGCAGCTCGGCGGCGGTGATCGGATCGGTGGCCCCGCCGGTGACGAGGTTCCCGTCCGCGAGGGTCGTCGTGTCCACCCGGACCCACTTGTCGGCGGGCACGCCCGCACCCCGGTTCTTCATGAACAGGGCGCCGGGGGTGAGCAGCTCGGTGATCGGCCGGTGGCCCGGCTTGCCGGTGACGTCGGCCGGGAGCATCACCAGGAGCTGGCCCATCCGCTTCTTGAAATCGACCCCGCCCTCGCCCCGGATGGTGACCCGGGTGCCGCCGGTGGCCATCTCCATCGCCGTACGGGCCTGGGCACTGCCGCTGCGGGTCAGCCCGTCGGCGGCGCCGCGCACGGCCGCCGTCGGATCACCGGGTGGTCGCGCGTCGGCGCCCGCGGGGGCCCCGTCCGGACCGCCGCACCCACCGATCGTCACCATGGCCGCAACGGCCACGGCCGCCGCCCCCCGCCGCCTGTGCTGGTGCACCACCATCGCCTGCCAACCCCCAACGCATGAACGCTGCTTGCCCGAGGCCCCCACCCGCTCCGGTTAACGAGGCCTGGGGTTCGCCGTCACGGCCCGGGGCACTCCCGCACCCGCACCCGACCCGGGTACCGTGGTGACGTGGACCCGCACCCCTTCGCGCCCTCCGCCCCTCCGCTTCCGGCCGTACCCCGCACGCGCAACTGCGCGGGGCCGACGCCGCCGGGCGCGCACACCATCACCACCTCGGAACGCGGCTCGTTCTGCCTGGCCGTCTGCAGCTGCGGCTGGCGCGGTCCGGCCCGCCGTTCCCGGGACCTGGCCCGCAAGGACGCGAGCGGCCACCTGACGGGGTGACCCGCCCGGAGCCGCCCGGCTCCGATCCGGCCGGCCCGGCCGCCG
The DNA here is from genome assembly GCF_044759975.1 of Streptomyces sp. NPDC098789. Lineage (NCBI taxonomy): Bacteria > Bacillati > Actinomycetota > Actinomycetes > Kitasatosporales > Streptomycetaceae > Streptomyces > Streptomyces sp. NPDC098789. The sequence goes on along the minus strand of NZ_JBIWAJ010000013.1, from coordinate 17,159 downwards.
CCGGCGCGTCGCCCGTTCGGACGGCCCCGCTGGCCGATCCGCCCGCGACCGGATGCCCTGGAGGGGAACCCCCCTCTCCAGAGCGGAGCCCCCGTGCCCGGACGACGACCGGTACGACGACCACGCGGCCGTACGACCGCCCGCGCCGCGGCCCTCGCGGGCGCTCTGCTGCTCGCCCTGGCACCGGCTCCGGCCTGGGCCAGGCCCGTCGCTCCGGCCGGGGCGAAGCCCGTCGGCACGGCCGACGGCCCGGGCGACGTGGCCCTGGCCATCGGGGTCACCTCCGCGGCGGCCGCGGCGACGGGCCTGTGGCTGCGCTCGCGCCACCGCCGCGGGGACACCGACGCCGAGGGGCACCAGGGCCGCCGCGGGCGCGAGGGCGGCGGCCCGTGACCCGGTCCCGCCCGCGCGCCCGACCCGCCGCGGTCCGCCTCTGCTTCGCCGGGGCGGCGCTGTGCCTGCTCTCGGCGGTCCTGCTCGCGCTCTGGAACGCGTACGCCACGGGCTGAGCGCCCGGGCGCGCGCGGCTCAGGCGGCCAGGTCGTTCTCGCGGGGGTGGCCGCCCGGCGGGGTCTGGGCGTGCGGGAGGTCCAGCGGCCGGGGCACGCCGTGCCCCTTGGCCCGGACGATCCACCCCACGCGCGCCGACCCGGCCACCGCCCGCACCACCGGGGCGAGCAGCGCCATCGCGAGGGGCGCGAGCAGCAGGACCACCGCCGTGCCGAGCGCGAGGCCCCCGATGACGTCGGTGGGGTAGTGGACGCCCATGTACACCCGGCAGAAGCCCTGCACCAGGGCGAGCCCGATGCCGATCAGCCCGAGCCTGCGGTGGGCGATGAAGATGCCGACGGCGAGCGCCATCGTGAGGGTGGCGTGGTCGCTGACGAAGGAGAAGTCGCCCCCCTTGCCGGACACCAGCACCTCCAGCCCCTCGTGCTGGCGGAACGGCCGCGGCCGGGCGACGAATTCGCGCAGCGGCACGTTCACGAGCAGCGCGATCCCGGCGGCGAGCGGTGCCCACACCAGCGCGGTGAACGCCTCGATCGCGGCCGGCCCGTCCTGCTTGCGGGCCCCGCGCCAGCACCAGAGCACGAGCAGCACCATGGCGAGCGGCAGCCCGTACTCACCGACGAGCGCGATGGTCCGGTCCACGGCCGCCGGAGCGTGCCGGGCCAGGCCGTTGATGTCGTACAGCAGGCTGACGTCCACGTTCGGCCCACCGGTCGTGAGTCCAGCCATGGCGATGCGGCCCCTTGCCTTGGTTCCCCTGAGAACGCACCCCTGCGTGCGCCCCTTCGACCCCGGTGATCGACCACCGTGTCCATGGAACGCCCGTTCTGGCAGCTACGTTCCACTCTCCACCGAATGATCACTCCAACGTTATCCAAGAGTGACTCATCGTCGCAGCTCAGGGCCTGGACTTAACAGAGAGTCAGCGGCGCGGCGGGCCGGCGCCGCCGCCCCCGCTTACGGGGTCTTCGCGCCCGTGGCCGCGTCCCGCACGGGCGAGGCCGCCGCGCCGTCCTTGGTGACCCGGGTGGCCCCGAAGTAGTCCGGACTGTCGATCTTGTCGAAGCGGATCACGGCGCCGGTGTAGGGCGCGTTGATCATGTACCCGCCGCCCACGTACAGCCCGACGTGGTGGATCTCCCGCGAATTCGACAGGTCGTTGGAGAAGAAGACCAGGTCACCGGGGAGCAGTTCGTCGCGCGAGGGGTGCGGACCCGCGTTGTACTGGTCGTTCGCCACGCGCGGCAGGTCGATCCCCACCGTCTTGTACGCCGCCACCGTCAGCCCCGAGCAGTCGAACCGCCCGTCCTGGTCGGGCGTACCGTTGCCGCCCCACAGGTACGGCGTCCCCAGCTGCTTCTGCGCGAAGTAGATCGCCCCGGCGGCCTGTTGCGAGGGCGCCACCCGCCCGACGGGCTTCGCGAAGCTCAGCGCCAGGGTCGTGATCGTCTTCACGTACCCCTGCGTCTCCTTGTACGGCGGCACGCCCTGGTACTTGATGACCGCGTACGCACCCGCGTTGTAGGCGGCGAGCATGTTCGACGCCGCGTCGCCCGGCACCCCGGCGACGTCCTTGGCCAGCTCGCAGTCGTAGGAAGCGGCGGACGGGATCGCGTCGTTGGGGTCCCAGATGTCCCGGTCCCCGTCACCGTCCCCGTCGACCCCGTGCCCCTCCCAGGTCCCCGGAATGAACTGCGCGATCCCCCGCGCGTCCGCCGGGCTCACCGCCTGCGGGTTCCAGCCGCTCTCCGAGTACAGCTGGGCCGCCAGCAGCGGCGGGCTGATCGACGCGCACAGGTTGCCCCACTTCTGCACCAGCGCCTGGTACTTCGCCGGCACGGCCCCCTGCGCGAGGCCGACACCGCGCCCGCCACCGCCGAGACCGCCCAGCCCCGCGGCCGCGGAGTACGTCCCCACGACGAGCAGCATGACGAAGGTCAGGCACACCCCGACCCCGATCCCGCCCACCATCCAGAATCTGCGCACCCGTCAACCCTCCCCCATGCCCGTCCCCTCAAGGGGGGATTGCCCTCTGTTTCCCCCGTGTCGCGGCCCGTTACCCCACCCGGAACCCCGAACAGGCGATACGCGCGTACGTCTTGGGGTCATCCTCGACGTGGTAGAAGACCACCGTCCAGTCCCCCCGGTCGGACGCCAGCTCCGGCGAACCGGTTCCCTTGCCGTTCACGTAGCTGCGGAACTGCGCCGGATAGCCCAGGCTCAGGTACTCGCCGGAGTCCCAGTTCGCGTAGATGTCGACGGGCACGCTCGTGTAGCCGAGGCTCCCGGACGCCAGCGACGACGGCGGTTTGACGGCCACCGACACGTAATAGGGGGCCGGGCGCGGCCCCCGGTCCGGATCTCCGGCGCCCTTGGGCCGCATCTTCACCGTCATCGTCCTGCCCGGCACGCCGTTGGTCGACGAGGAGACGGTGGAGCTCTCCATCCCGGTACCGGGCGCGTCCTCCTCGCCCACGAGCTCGTTGCACAGCCCACTGTTGTACTTCGCCATCGCCGGATCCGGGTCCACCGCCCAGCGCTCCCGCGAGGTCCGGCTCTGCTCGATGTGGTCGGCGGGCGGCCCGGCGCCCTTCTTCTTCGCGTCCTTCGTGTCCTTGCCGTCCTTCGCGTCCTTCCCGCCGGAGGGCCGCGCACCGGTGCTCGGACCCGCGGAGGCCGATCCGCCGGACGCGGCGCCCGCGGCGCCCCCTCCCATGGGCAGTTGCCAGTAGGCCAGCGACCCCGCCGCGGCCAGCGCGAGCACGCCCCCCAGCCAGACCCCGGCCCGCCGTCCCCGCCTCCCGGGCGCGGGGGCGGGGGCGGGCGCGGGGGCGACGTACTCCGTGGTGCCGTCCGGAGGCAGGGGGTGGGGCTGCTCCCGCCCGTGGTCCGGGAGCACCCGGGTGGCGGCGGGGGCCACCCCGGTCCGGGCCGACGCGGTCGGGGCCGTAGTGGTCCGGGCCGCCGCGGTCGGGGCCGTAGTGGTCCGGGCCGCCGCGGTCGGGGCCGTCGGGACCGCCTCGCGCAGGGCCGCCAGCTCCGCGTACACCGGGTCGTCCACCACCGCCCGCGCCACCGCGCACCGCCGGATCACCTCCGCCGGTGACGGCCGCGCCGCCGGATCCTTCGCGACGCACGCCTCGATCAGCGCCGCCAGCCCCGGCTCCACGCCGGCCGCGTCCACCGGCTCGTGCACCGTCCGGTACCAGACGCTCGCCGCCTCCCCGGAGCCGAACGGCGGCCGCCCGGTCGCCGCGTACGCCAGCGTCGCCCCCAGCGCGAACACGTCCGCCGCGGCCTCGCCCGCGGCGCCCAGCAGCACCTCGGGCGCCGTGAACCCCGGCGTCCCCGGCGCCTGGCCCTCCTGCGTCAGCATGGTCACCCCGACCCCGCGCGCGATGCCGAAGTCGATCAACTGCGGCCCCTGCGCCCCCAGGATCACGTTCTGCGGCTTCACGTCCCGGTGCGTCACCCCCTGCTCGTGCACGCCCGCCAGCCCCTCCGCCAGCGCCGCCCCCAGCGCCCGGCAGGTGTCCGCGGGCAGGGCGCCCCGGCCCCGCACCGCGTGCGCGAGCGTGGGCCCGGCCACGTACTCGGTGGCCAGCCAGTACGGCGCCCGGTCCAGCGAGGCGTCGATCAGCCGCGCGGTGTAGGCGGAGCGCACCTCCCGCACGGTGCTCGCCTCGCGCCGGAAGCGAGCCAACGCCTGCGGGTGCCCGAGTATCTCCTCCCGGACCACCTTGACGGCGACCAGGCGCCCCCCGGGCGACCGCCCGAGGTACACCTGCCCCATCCCCCCGGCCCCCAGTCGGGCCACCAGCACGTGCACCCCGATCCGCGTCGGATCGGTCTCCCTCAGCGCGTCCATGCGCGAGAGCCTGTCACAGGCTCAGCGCGGTGCGACGTACAGGCTCTGCGCACTGCGACCGATGGGACCGTCCTCGTCGTGCAGACGGGCGTCGGCGAGGCCGATACCGGCCGGATCCACGCTGGTTCGGGCCTCCACGCACGCCCACTCGCCCACCGGATGGCGGTGCAGATGGACCGTCAGGTCACCGTTGATGAAGACGTACTTGGCGAAGTCCAGCACCGCGCTGATGCCGTTGCCGGAATCGGCCGCGATCAGCACCCGGTCCAACGGGCGGACCTCCTCCCCCGCGATCAGCGGGACCCGCATCCGCATCCAGCAGGTGGCCGGGCCGGGCTCGACGAACGCGCCCTCGGTGAACCGGGTCTCCATCGCCGTGTGGTAGCCGGTCGACCACGGCACCGGGAAGAACGGCGTGCGCCCCACCGTGTCGGGCGGCGGCACGGCGGGACCCGACCGCACCGCCGGCACCGAGTCCTCGGCCGTACGGATCCGCAGCGCCCGGGCGAACATCACCGGCGCCGCCCCGGCGGGCGCGAGCGCCGCCTCGATCACCTCGGTACCGCGCCCGGCCCGCAGGACCGAAGTGGTGATCTCCAGCGGCCCGATCGGCACCGGCCGCAGGATCTCGTAGGTGATGCGCGCGACCCGCATGTCGTCCCGGGCGTCCGGGCGCTCCTCGACGGCCCGCCCCAGCAGCGCGGCGGGCGGGCCCGCGTGCTGCGAGCCCCGGTCCCACGGCCCGCGCGTGTAAGCGGAGGCGAGGAACCGCCCGGTGTCGACCCGCTCGTAGAACCCCTCGACCGTCACGTCGTCAGCGTCGTCCATGACCCGCACGCTACCGAGAGGTAACCGCGGGGCACCAGCCCCCTTGACGGGACGCGGGACGCCCGGCCGGGCGTCGGGCACCGGCGGGGGACAATGGAGCCGTGTCCAGCTCCCGCCCCGCCCCCGTACCCGTTCCCGCACCCGGCCCCCGCCCGGTACCCGCCGCCGGCCCGGCCCTGCCCGTGCTCCAGGCCGACTGCGCGAACTGCTTCGGCCTGTGCTGCGTGGCCCTGCCCTTCGCCCGGTCCACCGACTTCGCCGTGGACAAGCCCGCCGGCACCCCCTGCGGCAACCTCCAGCAGGACTTCCGCTGCGGCATCCACACCCGGCTGCGCGACAAGGGCTTCCAGGGCTGCACCGTCTTCGACTGCTTCGGCGCGGGCCAGCAGGTCTCCCAGGTCACCTTCGAGGGCCGCGACTGGCGCGCCCACCCCGGCACCTCCCGCCGGATGTTCGAGGTGTTCCCGGTGATGCGCCGGCTCCACGAACTGCTCTTCTACCTCGCCGAAGCCCTCACCCTCCCGGCCGCCCGCCCGATCCACGCCGAGCTGCGGCGCGCCCTCGCCGAGACCGAGGAGCTGACCCGCGCCGACGCCGAGACCCTGGCCGGCATCGACATCGACGCCCGCCGCGCCGCCGTCAACACGCTGCTGCTCAAGACCAGCGACCTGGTACGGGCCACCGCGCCGGGCCGCAAGAAGAACCACCGCGGCGCGGACCTGATGGGCGCCCGCCTGTCCGGCGCGAACCTGCGGGGCGCCACCCTGCGCGGCGCCTACCTGATCGCCGCCGACCTCAGCCGGGCCGACCTGCGCACCGCCGACCTGATCGGCGCGGACCTGCGGGACGCCGACCTGAGCGGGGCCGACCTCACCGGCAGCATCTTCCTCACCCAGGCCCAGCTGAACGCGGCCCGCGGCGACGCCGCCACCCGCATCCCGCCCACCCTGACCCGCCCCTCCCACTGGTCCTGACGCCCCACGCCCGGTAGGCCCGCCCCCGGCTCCCAGCGCCCGCGGTCGGGTCCCGCTCCCCGCGGCCCGGCCCGCACCCCCGTGCCGGGCCGGACCCCGGGCAACGGGACCGGGAGCCGCGTACCGCGCGCCTCAGAGCCGGGCGAGGAACTCCGCCACCGCCGCGGTGAACCCCTTCGGGTCCTCGGTGTGCACCCCGTGCCCGGCGGGCAGCTCCACCAGCCGCACCCCCGGCCGCCGGGCCGCCATCTCCCGCGCGTGCCCCGCCGACAACACCGTGCTGCGGTCCCCCCGGACGAGCAGGGTCGGCTGCCGCACCGCCAGCCAGTCCGCCCAGTGGTCCCCCCGTATCGCCTCGCCGGACGCCACGACGTCCTGCGCCTCGAAGGCCAGGCCCCAGCCGTCCTCGTACTCCCGCACCGAGTCCTCCAGGAAGCCCGCCGCGCTCCCCAGCCCCGCCAGCAGCTCCTCCCGGCCGTCCGCCCGGCGCGGCCACCCGAGCACGAAGGACAGGTCGTCGTCCACGACCGCCCCGACGTCCTCGACCACCACCGCCCGCACCAGCTCGGGCCGCCGCGCGGCCAGCTGGTAGGCGTTGACCCCGCCCAGCGAATGCCCCAGGACCACCGCCGGGCCCAGCATCAGGTGCTCCAGCACGGCCGCCGCGTCCGCCACGTAGCCCTCCCGCGAGTACTCCGGCGCCCGGTCCGAATCCCCGTGCCCGCGCTGGTCCGGTGCGATGACCCGCCACCGCGGCGCCAGCTCCCGGGCCAGGCCCGCGAAGGTCCGCCCCTCCATGAAGTGCGCGTGCAGCGCGAGCAGCGGCTCCCCCGGACCGCCGAAGTCCGTGTACCGCAGCGCGCGCCCGGCCACCTCCACCACCCCCGGCAGCGGCCCGAGCACGTCCCCGACGCGCTCGCGCAGCAGCTGGTACTCCGCCCAGCGGCGCGGCCGACGGTCCACGGGCCGCCGTACGACCCGCCCCGGGGTCACGCTCTCGCCGCGCCGGAACTGCTCCCGGGTCAGGTCGACGCGCATGCCCCCGGCCAGCCGGTTCCAGCAGTGGTAGCCCTCCTGGCGGCCGTCGAGGAAGACCTCGCCCACCATCAGGTCGCCGCCGACGAGGTCCTGGACGACCATCGCCGTGATGTCGCAGTGCCCCCAGGCCGGATTGTCGACGGACCAGGGGATGCCCGTGATGTCCGAGGGGCAGGCCAGGTCGGCCGACCAGCCGGCCCGCAGGGCCGCCTCGATGTCCGCGAGCGTCCAGGGTGTCGTCGTCATGCCCCCAGGCTGCCGCACCCCACTGACAACGGCGCGGGTGCACGGGGGCGTTGGCCACCGGGTCCGCGGCCGGGAACGAAGGCGGCTTCACCCGTTCGCCACACCCGCCGGTGCCCGCCCGACCCTCCGACGGAGTTCTTCGTACCGGCTCCCGCGCCCGCCCGCGCCGCCCCGCAAGGCTTGTGCACCCCTCGTCCGCACCGGGCCGGCGCACACCGCACACACGTGCGCCTTTCGCGCAACCACGCGCCCCCTCGCGGCCGTGACTGTCGGCTATCCACACCCCTACGTTGAGCCACGCAACCGGAAGCTGATCCTCAGCTACCCGCCCAACGGAGGTCCCCGATCATGCGACGCCCGTCCACCACCCTCGGCACCCTCGCGGCCGCCGCCACCCTCGTCCTGTCCCTCGGCGGCTCGGCCCACGCCCAGGTCCAGGCACAGGCGCACCGCGACGAGGGCCCCGTGGTCATCAACGGTCAGGCCGTCTACGGCTACCACGGCTGCCTGCGCCACGACGGCATCGCACGGGTCGAGAACCACTCCGACAACCCGATCGTCATCACCCGCGGCCCGCTCTGCCACTTCGGCTACCCGGCCGGCGTCATCCCCCCGGGCCACTCCGCCCTCGTCCCGCCGTCGTCCAGCATCCTCATCTGACCCGGACCCGCACCCCGCTGGCCCCGCGCACCGGCTCGTGCTTCCGGTCGCGGCGCCAGCGACGGGCGTACGGCCCCCCACGGGTCAGGGCTTGACCAGCGCCGTCCAGCCGGACGGGCAGTTGAGCATCCCCATCGGCGTGTACGTGCAGGAGTTCTCGTACACGGTGCCCGCGGTCGTCAGCACCTTCACGTACACGCTGTTCATGCCCTCGGCCGCGATGGACACGCTGCACGCGTTCCGCGGGTGCCCCGGGTTCTGCGGCCCCGTCAGGTCGCGCCAGTAGTAGGCACCCACCGGCGGCGGCGCCATCCTGCGCACGCCGATGGACGTCTTGCCGTTCACCAGCGCCGCGCTGAACTCCAGGTCGCCGTTGCCCCGCGTCGTGGCCACGTCGGTGCAGTGCCCGGGCGGACCGACCGGACCCCGGTCACCCTTCGGCCCCCGGTCGCCCTTGGGACCCCGGTCACCCTTCGGACCCTTGGGCCCGACCGGCCCGCGCGGCCCCGGACAGCCGGGCCCCCGCTTCGCGCCGGGCGCGGCCTTCGCACCCTTCGCCTTCCTCATGTCGTCGTCCATCCGGGGCTTGCCCTGGCACGTGGCACCGGACGACGTGGGGGCGGCCCCCTGCGCGGCGGCCGACGCGGGACCCGAGATCCCCGCGAACGCGAGCGCCAGCGGCACGACCAGCCCACCGGCCAACCACACGCGCCGGCCAGTCCTTGATGCGGAACCCATCCGTTAGCTCCTTGGGTCGTCTCTCATCGTGGAACGTTTCGCGCTCCGGCCGGAAGCAGGTGGAGCATGACCCACGGACCGACAGAGGGATGGTCCGACATTCCGTCAGTCGATCGATATGTAAGCGGGTTGGGTCAACGACACGCGGCCCCGATCCGCCGAACGGCGGCCACCCGGGCAGACCCGCACCCCGCCTCGCGTACGCCGAGACGACAATCATTGCCCGGGGTCACCCCCCGTGATACACAGAGTGACCTGGTCAGTGGACGTGGGCGGGGCCCGGACCGGGAGATCAGGCAAAGAGAGCCGTCAAGTCGACATACGACGGCGATTTCATCAGCGAAGATAGGACGTGACCCCTGCCATCGGGCAAGGGCATGCGGAACTACCCATACAGGGGCGGTGAGTTACATGATCCTGGCAGCCGAAAAGGGCGACATCACCACCATCATCGGCGGAATCGCCCCGAACTGGGGCCCGTTCGGAAGTCTCGGCAATGAAGCGAAGGTCATGATCGAGGTGGTCATGGCCGTCGCGATCCTGCTCTGCCTGGGCATCGCGATCTGGGGAGCGGCCAAGCAGCGCATCGGCGCGACCGCCCTGCGCGACACCTTCAGCGCCGAACAGGGCAAGGGTCTGATCGTGGCCGGTCTGACGGGGGTGTTCATCATCGGCTCCCTCGGCACCCTGTTCACCATCGTCTACGGAATGGCCGTCTAGCCACGCCGCCGGCTCCCGACCCGATGAGGACTCAGCACACCGCGTCCACGCGGCCACCAGCGCTACCGTCGTACGACGCCGAGGGGGCGGACAGGGAATGAGCCACGACGACCAGTACGGCGGCACCGGCCCAGGCCACGGCGAGGTCGGCGGCACCGGCCAGACCCGCACGCGCCTCCCGGACTCCCCCTCGGACCCCTACCCGGGCCCCCGCCGCGGCCCCCGCCCCTCCCGCGGCCTGGTCACGGTCGTCGGCGTGGTCGTCCTCCTGATCGCCGCCATCGCGTTCGCGAACCAGAACCAGGACTCCCCCACCACCCCCCCGACCAGCAAGTCCCCCACCTCCACCTCGACCTCAGCCACAGGCACCCGCCCGGTCGACGGCAAGAACGGCACGATCCCCCGCGGCTTCGCACACGACGAACAGGGCGCCCAATCAGCGGCGGCGAACTTCGCCGTGGCGTTGAGTTCTGACGGGATGTTCGATCCGGTGCGCCGCAAGGCCATCATCGAAGCCGTATACCCGCCTGACGTGGCCGGAGCCCGGCAGGGCGAGCTGGACCGGGTCTACTCGGGGCAGGAGTTCCTCGCGCGGATCGGTCTCGACGCCACGGGTAAGGCGCCCAAGGGCCTGACATTCGTCTCCCGCACGAGTCCGGTGGGTACCAAGGTCGAGAAGTTCGACGCCGATACCGCGAGCGTGTCCGTCTGGTACTCCTCGCTCTTCGGCCTGGCGGGCGAGGGCTCCACGAACCCCGTGTCGGAGAGCTGGTACACCAACACCTTCGAACTCAAGTGGGTCAACGGCGATTGGAAGGTCTCGACCTTCACGCAGAAGGACGGCCCAGCGCCCGTGGGACGAGACCAGAACGCCGCCACCGCGGACGAGATGGCCAAGGCCGTGTCGCAGTTCGGAGGGTTCACCTATGCACGCTGACCGCCGCCTGCTGGCGATCACCTCCGTGCTCGGGGGCATTCAGACCACAATGGTCCTGCTCTCCGCACGAGCGTTCGCCGCCCCCGCTCCGACGCCCACGCCGACGCCGACGCCGACGCCGAGCAACAACCCGTGCGACCTGATCAGGGGCCCCGCCAAGGAATTCTGCGAACGGGACAACGGCAACCCCGGCGGAGCCCCCCGCACGGGCCTCTCCCCCTCCGACCCCGCCGACGCCCTGAACCCCCTCGGCTCCCTCGCCAAGGGCTGCGCCGAAGCCGCCGCCTGGATCGTCGGCAAGCTCAGCCAAGCCGTCAACGGCACCGCGAAGGTCGACTTCACCAACCCCGCCTTCCTCAAGCAGTACGCCGTCGTCTTCGCCGCCTCCACCATCCTCACCCTCGTCCTGTGGCTCTTCGCCGTCGCCAAGCGAGCCATCCGCGGCGTCCCCTTCACCACCGCCATGTCCGAAGCCATCGGCTTCCTCTGGCTCACCGTCCTCGCCTCCGCCTTCACCCCCCTGATCCTCTACACCGTCGTGTCCGCCACCGACGGCGTCACCCAAGTCATCGCCACCGCCACCGGCGGCCAGAGCGACGTCTTCTTCGGCTCCTTCTCCGAGGCCCTCAAGAAGGGCGAAGACATCGGCGGCGGCCCGATCATGCTGATCGTCGTCGCCCTCGTCACCGTCCTCGCCGCAGGCGTCCTCTGGCTCGAACTCGTCATCCGGGCCGCCCTCCTCTACGTCGGCGCCCTCCTCGGCGTCGTCGTCTACGCCGGGCTCGTCGACCGGAACCTGTGGGGCCACGTCCGCCGCTGGGCGGGCATCATGATCGCCGTCATCCTCGTGAAGCCGGTCATCGTCATCGTGCTCGGCCTCGCCGGGGCCCTCGCCGGCGAGAAGGGGCCGAATGCCTTCTCCGCCGTCGTGTCCGGCCTCGCCATCATCATTCTGGCGATCTTCGCCTCCGCGATGATCTACCGTTTCGTTCCCGGCTTCGGCGACGAGATCGCCTCCGCCCGCTCCAACCGCAGCAAGGCCACCGACGGCGCCCAGGCGGCCGCCGTCATCAGCTCCCCGGCCTCGCTCGTCTCCCAGGGCATCAAGACCCACAGCAGCCGCGGCTCCCACCGCGCGGGCGACGGCGGCGGAGGCGGACAATCCGCCCCCCGCCCCGCCAACCCCCTCTCCGGAGGCGTGGCCGCCCACAGCAGCCGCCCCTCCGGCGGATCCGGTGGCGGATCCGCCACCCCGCCGCCCCGCACGAGCACCGGCACGAGCAGCACGAAGAACACAGGAGGTGACGGGCGTTGACGACCCAGTCCCACCAGATCCACCCGGTCGCGCCCCGCCGCACGTATCTCATCGGCCGGGCCCGGCCGAACGCGATCGTCGGCAAGAACCGCGAGACCGGCGAGATCGCGCTGATCATCGCCGGTGCGTTCCTCGGCATGATGAGCGGACTGCTCGTCCCCGGCATCGCCCCGCGCATCGCCATGCTCGCGGGCTTCCCCGTGGTCGCCCTCGCCGCCGTGTACGTCCCGTACAAGGGCCGCACCTTCTACAAGTGGTTCGAGATCAACCGCAGCTTCAAGCGGACCCTGCGCCGCGGTACGGCGTACCGCTCGGCCGCCATGGAAGCGGGCGTCCGCGGCGTCGACGGCCGCGAGGTCGAGGTCGGCCCGCCCCCCGGCATCGGCCGGATCAACTGGCTCGCCGCCCCCTTCGGCCCCGACGAGATCGCCGTGCTCCTGCACGCCGACCGCCGGACCGTCACCGCCGCCATCGAGATCGAGGGCCCCGGCGTCGGCCTGCGCGACAGCGAGGACCAGGAAGCCCTCGTCGACCGCTTCGGCACCCTGCTCAAGCACGTAGCCAACGGCGACGGCTTCGTCACCCGCCTCCAGATGCTCGCCCGCACCCTGCCGGCCGACCCCGACGCCCACGCCAAGGACGTCGCCCAGCGCGGCGACGTGACGGCCCCCGGCTGGCTCCGCGACTCCTACGACCAGCTCCAGTCGATGGTGTCGACCTCCTCCGAGCAGCACCGCGCGTACCTCGTCGCCTGCATGCACTTCACCCGCGAGCTCGCCGCCGAAGCCGTCACCATCGCCCGCGCCTCGACCCCCCACAAGGGCCGCAAGCTCGACCGCGACGCCGGCCTCGCCATCGTCATGGCCCGCGAGCTCACCGACATCTGCGCCCGCCTCGCCGAAGCCGACATCCGCGTGCGCCAGCCCCTCGGCCAGGGGCGCCTCGCCTCCCTCGTGCACTCCATGTACGACCCGGACCACCCCATCGACCACATCCAGGCCATGACCAAGCGCAACGCCTGGCCCGCCGAACTCGACGCGATGGAACCCACCTACCTCCAGGCCAAGACCCGCGAGTCCTCGACCCGCGCCCCCTGGTGCCACGCCACCGCGTGGGTGAAGGAATGGCCGATGACCCCCGTCGGCGTCAACTTCCTCGCCCCCCTCCTCGTCCACACCCCGGACGTCATCCGCACCGTCGCCGTCACCATGGACCTCGAACCCACCGAGATCGCCATCGAGCGGATGCTGACGGAGAAGACCAACGACGAGGCCGACGCCAGCCGCGCCGCCAAGATGAACCGCACGGTCGACCCGCGCGACATCGCCGCCCACGGCCGCCTCGACCAGCGCGGCGAAGACCTCGCCAGCGGCGCCGCCGGAGTCAACCTCGTCGGCTACATCACCGTGTCCTCCAGATCCCCAGAGGCCCTCGCCCGCGACAAGCGCACGATCCGCGCCTCCGCCGGCAAGTCGTACCTCAAGCTGGAGTGGTGCGACCGCGAGCACCACCGCGCCTTCGTGAACACACTGCCGTTCGCGACCGGCATCCGACGCTAGCCGGAGGGAAGAAGCCGCCATGCGAGATCCGCTGTCCGCGATGTCGGACGCCTTCACCAGCTTCCTCTTCGGAAAGGTCGAGACGACCCGACTCCCCGTACGCACCTCCACCGGCCAGGCCCAGGCCGTGTACCTGCCCACCGCCGCCCCCGGCCTCGGCGACTCCGGCGTCATCATCGGCCGCGAGGTCTACAGCGGCAAGGGCTACATCTACGACCCCTTCCAGCTGTACGGCCAACAGCTCCCGGCCCCGCACTGGCTGGTCCTCGGCGAATCCGGCAACGGCAAGTCCGCCCTGGAGAAGACCTACGTCCTGCGCCAGCTCCGCTTCCGCGACCGGCAGGTCGTCGTCCTCGACGCCCAGGGCGAGGACGGCGTCGGCGAGTGGAACCTGATCGCCCAGCAGCTCGGAATAATGCCCATCCGGCTCGACCCGGTGGCCGCCCTCGACGGCGGCGTCCGGCTCAACCCGCTCGACCCGGCGATCACCACCACCGGCCAGCTCGCACTGCTGCGCACGATCATCGAGGTCGCCATGGGGCACGGCCTGGACGAACGGTCCGGCTTCGCCCTCAAGGTCGCCCACGCCTACGTCAACGAGACGATCACCAACCGGCAGCCCGTACTGACGGACATCGTCGAGCAGCTGCGCCACCCGGAACCCGAATCCGCCGAGGCCATGAACGTCGGCATAGACGACGTACGCGCCTGGGGCCTGGACGTCGCCCTCGTCCTGGACCGCCTCGTCGACGGCGACCTCCGCGGCATGTTCGACGGCCCCACCTCCGTCGGCATCGACCTCGACGCGCCCCTGATCGTCTTCGACCTCTCCCACATCGACCGCAACTCCATCGCCATGCCCATCCTCATGGCCATCGTGGGCGTATGGCTCGAACACACATGGATCCGCCCGGACAGGAAGAAACGGATCTTCCTGGTCGAAGAGGCATGGCACATCATCAACTCGCCCTTCGTCGCCCAGCTCTTCCAGCGCCTCCTGAAGTTCGGCCGCCGCCTCGGCCTGTCCTTCGTCGCCGTCGTCCACCACCTCTCCGACGTCGTCGACGGCGCCGCCGCGCGCGAAGCCTCCGCCATCCTCAAAATGGCCTCCACCCGCACCATCTACGCCCAGAAAGCCGACGAGGCACGCGCCACCGGCCGCGTCCTCGGCCTCCCGCGCTGGGCCGTCGAGATCATCCCCACCCTCACCCCCGGCATCGCGGTCTGGGACGTCAACGGCAACGTCCAGGTGGTCAAACACCTGATCACCGAGTCCGAGCGCCCCCTCGTCTACACCGACCGCGCCATGACGGAATCCTCGGCAGCGCACCAGCTCCCCGACGAGCTGCTCGCGGCCGAACTCGAAGCGGAGGAACGAGCCCTGCTCATCGAACGGCACCGCAACGGCGGCCACGGCCCCGGCTCGGCGACCACGGTGGCCTGAGGATGGCCGACGCCCGCCGTACGGACGCACACGGACCCACCGGAGCACAGCGCGGCGGCATCCCCGACGGCCTGCTGCTCGCCCTCCTCGGCTTCCTCCTCGGCCTGGCCCTCCTGGTGTGGTCCGCCACCGGCCTCGCCGCCTGGTTCACCCGCGGCGCCTGGCCCGACACGGTCAGCTTCGGCAACACCCCCGGGGCGATCCGCGCCCTGATAGCGCAACCCCACGACGTGGCGGGCGCCTGGCCGGCCACCGACCCGGCCGCCCTGTCGGGTTGGGGCCTGTTCTGGGGCACCTTCATCAGCCAGCTGCTCGTGCTCTTCGTCGCCACCGTCTTCGTGATCGGCATCGTCGCCCGCACGAAGTCCCGCCGCGCCCTGGCCCGCCGAGCCCCGGCCACCGAACCGGCCCCCGAACCGGCCCAAGCGTCGGTGCCCGCAGCGACCGCCGTCCCGCTCCAGCCCGCAGCGCCGTACGAGCCCCCGCACCCCGCACCCCGACCGACCCCGGCGCCCATCGCCCACGCCCCGGCCCGGGCCCACGCCCCGGCCCGGGCGCCGGCCCCCACCGACGAGGCCTACCGCTACGGCTTCGGCTACCCCCCTGCGGCCACCCCGCCGCAGCCCGCGGCAGCCGGCATCCCGCTACCGGCCCCCGCACCCACGACCGCGCTGCGGTACGCCGCCCCGGCCGAGCGCCACCGGGCCGCGGCCGACCGCATCCGCGCGGCGGAGGGCGCCGCCCTCATCGTGACCTCGTCCCCCGCCCTGTGGGCCGAGACGAAGGACGCCCGCGCCAAACTCGGCCCGGTCCTCCTCTACGACCCCGCCCACCTCTGCGACACCCCGGCCCGCATGCACTGGAACCCGGCCGAGGGCTGCGCCGAGCGCGACACCGCGGCCGCCCGCGCCGCCGCCCTGCTGGCGCCCGTACGCCCCCAGGCCCGCATCGACGCCGCCGTCGCCGACACGGCGGAAACGCTCCTGCGCAGCTGGCTGCACGCCCTGGCCCTCGACAGCAGGCCCTTCAAACAGCTCCACCGCTGGGCCCAGGGCACGGGCGCCCAGGAACCGGTCCGCATCCTGCGCACCCACCCCCACGCGGCGCCCGGCGCGGCGGGCGAGCTCGAAAGCGCCCTCACCGCCCACCCGGAACGCCGTGAACAGGCCCAGCACCTGACGGCGCGTGCGCTGAGCTGCCTGTCCTCCATCCACGTCCGCGAGTCCTGCAACCCGAACCGAACGGATTCGCTCACGCTGGCATCGTTCCTGACCGAAGGGGGCAGCCTGTACGTGGTGGGCGAGCCCCTGGAGGACCCGCGCACCCACCCGGGTGCGATGCCCCTGCTGACCGCACTCACCGCAAGCGTGGTCGAGCACGGCCGTCGCATGGCCGCACGGTCATCCCACGGTCGGCTCGACCCACCACTGTCGCTGGTCCTGGACGACATCGCCGCCGTCGCCCCGATCCCCCAGCTCCCCGCGCTCCTGGCCGACGCCACGGGCCTCCCGGTCCTGGCCCTGTGCCGCAGCCGCGAACAGGCCCGCTCCCGCTGGCCCGAAGCCGACCTCCCGCTCGCCGCCCACTAGGGGGTCCCCGGCCCGGATCAGGGACGCGAGATCAGGTACTCCCACTCCATGGACCCCGAATCGCCGGCGAGCGGCACCAGGGTCCCGCTCGCCACGAACCCGAACCGCCGGTAGAAGGCCCCGGCCCGCGCGTTGTCCTCGTGCACGAAGAGCCGTACGCGCTCCAGCGCCGGCTCCTCCAGCGCCCAGGCCCAGTCCAGCGCCGCCCGGAACAACTTCTCCGTGAGCCCGGTCCCGCGCTGCTCGGGCCGTACGAACACGCCCACGAGGTGACCCTGCTCGACCGGGATCTCCTCGCCGAAGTACCCCTTCGTCCCGGCCTGCTCGACGAGCACCGTCACGGACCCGACCCAGCGCCCGTCGGCCGCCTCGGCCACGAACTGCCGGGCCCCGCGCCCCTGGGCACCCCGCTCGGTCCGCCCCTGCCAGAAGTCGTCCGGCTGCGCCGCGGCCTGCTCCGCGGACTCCAGGAAGGCGATCGGCGCCACCGGGTCGGCGAGCGCGACCAGCCGGAGCTCCTTGACCTTCTCCCACTCGTCGGCCTTGATCTCGCGTATCACGTACGGGGTGCTCTGGTTCATGCGCCAGATCCTAGACCGGCACCCCACCAGGAGTTCCACCCATTTCCGGTGCACCCCTTTCTGGTCCGGAACGCAGAAAAGCCCCGCACCATAAGGTGCGGGGCTTTCCCGGAAAAATTGTTCGGCGGCGTCCTACTCTCCCACAGGGTCCC
>NZ_JBIWAJ010000012.1:0-281766 GCF_044759975.1 Streptomyces sp. NPDC098789 | reverse complement strand
CCCGCGGAGCGGGTCCCTGAGCGCTGCGCGCTCAGGACTGAACGGCCTGGCTGCGCTCGGCCGGGCCCTTCGGGCCCTGGGCTCTCCGCTTCGCTCCGAGCCATGGCCGGCCTTCGGCCGGGGTCCTGCGCTTCGCTTCGGACCACACGCTTGGAGTCTGAGCCGCCTTCGGCGGGGTGTCCTTGCGCTGCGCTCCAGGACAGAGCCGGCCCTTCGGGCCGGGAGTCCTACGCTTGGCTTCGGGCAGTCAGGGCTCCGCTGCGCTCCACCCTGACAACGCCTGCATCGCAGGTCTACCATCTCCCATGCTGTGCACGAGGAGTGACCTCACTTCACGAGGTCCGGGCCTTCGGCCCGTTGAGTGGGTTCGCTTCGCTCCCCCACCTCAGTCCCTCCGGCTCCGCCTCCAGGACAACCCGCTACGCGGGCGGCTTCCAGCAGCAGGTGACTCCTGAGGCGCGAACTTGTTCAGCAGGCGTACCGCCATGTCGTGCCCGTACTCGTGAGCCCAGTCAAGGGCCGTTTCACCGTTGATGGCCACGCTCGGGTCAGCTCCGTAGGCAAGGAGCACCGCGGTGAGTGCACTGTCGATCGGCCTGCCCGACTGGACTGCCGAATCCCCTTCCAGGTCGATAGCGTGCATCAAGAGAGTCATCCCGCAGCAGACCTCATTGACGTCGGCTCCCTCATGAAGCAGACGGGTCAAGACAGCGTGATCACTCGACTCCACCGCCTGGTGCGCGGGAGTCCAAAGGTTGGCAGGAGCCCCGTTCATACAGATCCCCAGCTGGAAGGTATACCCGGATGGTGCAGTCGTCAGTGTGCATCATATGAGGTGCAGTGTGTGTAGCTGTGTAGGATCCCGAGAAACCCTCAACTTCTCCCCCGGCGCAGATGTCGTGGACCAGTGAAACTGCGCAATGCTCAATCGATCTGCACAGTCGAATTCCGGCCCGCGGTTCGCACAGGCCCCCGTTACGCAGAGCTGTGAAGCGACGTGTGTTGATGGTGTTCTGAGGCTGCATCAGTGCCTGACGCCCATCATATTTTACGGCGCCGCCAGCTGCGGTGAGCGACCGCGGCAGGGTGTGGCACGGGAGGGGGCTGGGCAGCCAGCAGACATGACCACCCAGGCTGCCATTCATGAGGCCGGCCCAGTGCAGGCCGCGGTCTTCCGCGTGCCTCCCCTGGCCGGAGAGACAACCTGGTCTCTGATCTGTCGGATCGCCGCACGCTACGGCCAAGAGCCCGGCTGGCTGCTGGGACATTGGCAGTGGAAGAACCACCAGCCCCGGCAGCCCGGCGGGAGACCACGCGCCGATGCAGAAGTGCTTCTCGATCAGGACGGCCGCGCCATGCTGGCAGGACTCTGCCGGGTTGACGAGGAAGTCTTCGAGCGGTCCCTGCCCTCGTGGAGCCACGCCGAGGAGCAGTTCACCGCCCGGCAGCAGGCAGGAGCCGCGTCAGGGTCATGGCGGATTGGCGCCATGGTGGCGGGACCGGTGGCGTTCGGCTGCCGGCTCTGCACCGCACGGCGCAGCGGGCAGGCCGTGAGTGCAGTCCGCTACGCCGAGCAGTGGCAGCGGGTGTGCGTACGGCATCGCCGGTGGCAGCTCGACGCTGACGTCGACCACGGCCTGGAGAACCTCGACCTGCGCGAGAGCCCGGAAGTGGCCCAGGCGCAGCGGCGGTGGGCGGGTGTAGAACGCCGTGCGCGTCGGGCCGGGGTGGAGCCAGCTGAGGTGTTCGGTCTCGCGCGGGCGGTGGTGTGCCGGTGGTGGGAGCAGGCTTTGGGGTGGGGTGAGGAGCGGATCTGGCCGGCCCGGCTGCACCGGCTTGCGGGCGGGGACGCTGGGCCCCGGTTTTGGTGGTGGCACGCTGTGGCCCGGGACGGGGTGGTTTTCCCCGAGGTTGTCGCGGTGGCCGACGCGCTGCTGGACCCCGGCATGGAGGAGTTGGCATGGGGTGACAGTGGGCGGAACCAGATCCGTCCTCGGACTGCGGACGGTGCGTTCTGCCGGGAGCTGGGCGTGCGGGTGGGGCGTCCGTGGCTGGGGCCGGTGGTGGCGGTCGACTATGACGGGCCGCTGGTCGCCGGATGGCTGGGCGCGGTGATCCGGCGGCGCCGCGGCGTCAGGGATCCTGCCGGCTGGGACCAGAATCCGTGGTGGGTGAGCCGTGAGCGGCAGCCGGTGTCCACGGGGGTGCAGCTGCGTCGGCCGGCTGAGCGGGAGGACGGCACCATCAGCTGGCGCAAGGCCGTCCCGGATACGGACCGAGCCCGTCTGGAACGCCTGCTGGATGAAGCCGTGCAGGTGTTGGGCGACGTCCATGTCCACAGCGGGCGACCTGTCGCCGAGGCCAGCCGGAACATGCTTCGGTTCCTGGCTAAGGGAAGCGAGCTCCTGGACCGTGCGCTCCTGGAGGCTGCCCGTGCTGCACTCGAGGCGGGCGTGCCGGCGCAGTTCGTCGGCGAATGGGGCAAGATCCCCGCTGATCTCGTCGAAGAGCTTGCCCGGCGCGGGCTGGTCGCGGACGACTGACCAGGCTTCTGCCTGCAGGTTCTCAAGGCGATGTTGCGGCCGTGGTTCTGTGCCGGCGTTCAGGCCCGCGATGCCGTAGCAGGCGGGTGCGTGCGGTGTCCCGGGCTTGGGGTGTGGTCCGTTCGATCGCGTGATGCTCCTTCGCGACCGGTGTTTGTGCGCATGGTTCACGTACTTGGCTAGCGGCTATGAGCAGTCACGCACAAGGAGACGGCGGCCGGGCCGGGACCGGCTGTGAGGCAGAGTTCAAGGACCTGTTGGGATGCGTGCGGCAGCTTCCGTGGCATAAGGCTGCCGCGTCCGTACGGTTCGAGGAGCTGCTGCCGGTTGCGGCCTTTCCTGTGATCCCGGGGAAGCGGTGGGCGCCTGGGTGGTGGTGGTCGGCGACGACCGGCCGGCATGTGGTGCACGGGTCGGTGGCCATGCGTTCCCAGCTGATGATCCTCGACAGCGATCCCCGCGTCATTGGCCTGGCCGGGCGGCCGGTACGGGTCGTGTGGCGTGACGGGCAGGGCCGGGTGCGGTCCTGGGTGCCGCAGCTCTTCGCCCGGTACACCGACGGAACGGCCCTGCTGGCCGACTGCCCCGCGGTCCCTGGGGGTGGTGGGGAGCGGGCGCGCCTGGCCGCGCAGTACGTGCGTGCGGCATGTCTGGAGGCGGGGTGGGTCTACCGGCGTCTGGAGCCCCTCGACCAGGTGATGGCGGCCAATGTCCGATGGCTTGCGGGCTACCGGCACCCTCGCCACGCCGGCAGCCCGGAACGCATCGCAGCAGTCGCCGAGGCTTTCCGGGAGCCGCGGCCGCTGATCGAGGGCGTGCGGGCGGTCGGTGATCCCATAGCCGTGTGGCCGGCGGTGTTCCACGCGCTGTGGTCCGGGCGTCTGGCCGTGTCGTTGTCCCGGCCCCTGCACGAACGGGTCGTCGCCCGGCCGGGCACGCCTGCCGGTTTCACGGGCGGGGAGGCGTGATGAGCAGCAGTGGTGCGAGGCGTCCGGTGGTCGCGGTGGGCGGGCACGTGGTGTTCGAGGGGCGTACTTGGCAGGTGGCAGCCATGGACGGCATCACCGTACGGCTGGTCGCCGAGGACGGGACCGTCATCTCGCTGCTGACAAGCTACCTGTGTGCGGCCGCCGACTTCGCCGTGGTCGGCGCGCGGCCCGCAGCGGGAGTGCCTCAGTGGGGGCTGTTCGAGACCGTGCCGTTGCGGGAACAGGAACGTGCCCTGGCCTGGCAGCGTCACCTCCAGGAGATCGAGTGCGGCCTGCCCGGCGGGCCAGGCAGTGCGGGGGTGCCGCGGCCCGCGTACGCGCTCGAGCGGCCGATCAGCGAGCGGGTTGAGACCAAGGCCGCAGAGCTCGCGGCCTTGGGCTGGACGGGAGTAAGCCCGCCGACGATCCGCCGGATGCGGGCCCGCTACCGCCGCCAGGGCCTGTGGGGGCTCGTAGATCACCGCACGACCAAACCATCGAGCCGGACGGGGCGCGCCGACGAACAGGTCGTCGTGGCGGTGCTGGAGGCGCTACGGCGCCAGCGCGGCCGCTCGAAGGGCACGCTCGCCGGGCTGCGGGAGCTCACCCGGCAGGTCCTCGCCGAGACCCACGGCCCCGAGGCCGGACAGCTACTGCTGCCACCGGTGTCCTCGTTCAACCGGCTCGTGCGCGCACTGGCCGACCCGAAGGAGCTGCCGGGCCGCCCGGCCCGGACCGCCTCCAGCCCGGCACCGCCCTTCACACCGACCATGGCGTTACGGCCTGGGGAGCAGGTCATGCTGGATACGACGCGCCTGGACATCATGGCCGTCTCCGACCACGGCGTGGCCGGCCGTCCCGAGCTGACCATCGCGCTGGACGTCGCCACCCGCAGCATCCTTGCCGCAGTACTGCGGCCGGGCGGGACCAAAGCCGTCGACGCCGCGCTGCTCCTCGCCGAGATGGCCGTCCCACACCCGGTCCGCCCCCACTGGCCCGCCTGCCTGCACCTCGCGCACGCACGCGTCCCCTACGAGCGGCTCCTGGACATCGACACCAGGCTGGAACACGCGGCAGCCCGGCCGGTCATCGTCCCCGAGACCGTCATCGTCGACCGCGGAAACATTTACCTCTCCGCAGCCTTTCGCGCCGCCTGCGAAACCCTCGGCGTCAGCCTCCAACCCGCGCCCCCGCGCCAGCCCGCGGCGAAGGGGCCCGTGGAGCGGACCTTCGCCTCGATCAACACCCTGTTCTGCCAGTACGTCGCCGGCTACACCGGTTCCAACACCGTCCAGCGCGGCCGCGACGTCGAGAAGGAAGCCTGCTGGAGCGTGGCGCAGCTCCAGGACCTCCTCGACGAATGGATCGCCGCGGGCTGGCAGCCCCGGCCCCACGAGGGCCTGCGGCACCCTGCCATGGCCCAGGCCGTCCTGTCGCCGAACGAAATGTGGGCAGCCCTCATCGCCGCGTTCGGCTACACGCCGGTACCGCTGACCGGACGCGACTACATCGAGCTGCTCCCCACCCGCTGGCACAAGATCACCGACCGCGGGATCCGCATCAGCCACCGCACCTACGACAACCGCATCCTCAACCCGCTCCGCGGACAGCCCTCCGCTATCCACGCCCGCAGCGGGAAATGGGAAATCCACCACAACCCCCACGACGCACGACAAGTCTGGATCCGCCTGCCCGACGGACACCTGGCCGAGATCGGCTGGATCCACCGCGACCACGTCCACGAGCCCTTCAACGACCATCTCTGGCAGCACCTCAAAACCGAAGTCGAGCACCGTGGTAGCGCCGAGCAGTACGAGGCCGACCTCGCCGACGTACTCCAGGCAATCCTCACCCGTGCCCGCACCGGGACAAACGCCCGCCCATCCGCAAGTGAGACGGCAGGGACAGAACGCGCACGGGCCGGCGTCCCCGCGTGGCCCCACACACCCGCCATCACCGGCGCCAGCGGTGGCAGTGATGGCGGTGGCGGTGGCGCAGCTCAAGTTCTCCGTGAGACGTCCGGGAGCAGCGTGCGCCTGCCCGACCAGGCAGGCGGAGACGACCCCGGCTCCGACGGCGTGGAAAGCCTGGATGACCTCGAGGACATCGACGAGGACGACGACCAGGACTGGGCTGCGGCAGCAGCGGCCGGCGGGTTCGGTATCTACGACGCCCGGCGGGAGGCAGAGCAGTGGTGAAACAGGAGCCGGCGCCGGAACCGAGTCCAGGGGACGCCCTGCCACCGACGACGTGGCAGGGCTGGCAGCAATTCGTCGACACACCTCCCCCGACGCCGCCCGACCCAGGCGCACCACCGCGCAGCGTCGAGGAGAGGCTCGCCTACCACTCCGACTTCGTCACCGTCCGCACCCCGGCCATCGACACCATCTCGACCACCGTGCGCACCCTCATGGTCCTGGGCCGCCATCAACGGGCCACCGCCCGCCCCAGCCTGATCGTCACCGGGCCACCGACCACCGGAAAAACCACCGCGCTCCTGCAAGTCGGCCGGACCTGCCACCATGCCGAAACCGCCCGCACCGGCATCCACGACCAGATGCCCGTCGCGTACGTCTTGGTCCCTCCCGGGGCAAGCGCGAAGACCCTGGCCGCGGAGTTCGCCCGCTTCCTCGGCATCCCCCTTACCCACCGCATGACACAAGCCCAGATCATGACGTCGGTCTGCGATACCTACACCCGGGCAGGCGTCCGGTTGGTGATGATCGACGAGATCCACCGGCTCAACCCCCGTACCAGCACGGGCGCCGAAGCCACCGACCTATTGAAAGACCTCACCGAACGCATCGGGGCGACGTTCGTCTACGCCGGCATCGACGTCACCGCGACCCCCTTGTTCACCGGCACGCGCGGCGCGCAGCTCGCCGGACGGGCCACTCTCATCGACTGCGACACGATCCCCGCCCGCCGGGGTACCAGCCAGCCCTTCCGCGACCTGGTCGCCTCACTGGAGGCCTGCCTCGACCTCGACCAGCATCGAGCCGGGACCCTGCCCCGCCAAGCCGCCTACCTCCACGGCCGGACCGGCGGACGCATCGGGAACCTTGCCCGCCTCCTGCGCCAGGCCGCCATCACCGCGATCCTCGACAACACCGAACGCATCACCAAAGCCACCCTGGAAACCATCACCCTCGACCACCTCGCCGAAGACAACCACCGCCCCCGACACCAGGCCAACCACACCAACCGCCGCCGAAGCGGCAACAGCGACAGCCCACCGGCCAGAGCAGAGCTGCCGTGAGCACTCCCGCAGGGCCCGCCACCGACATGGCGCAGCCCACGGCGCCCGGTGCGCTACGCATCAGGCCTCTGCCGCACGAGGCGGCCGCCTCCTACCTACACCGCCTCGCCGGCACTTACCGTCTGGACTCACGCCAGCTCCTCGAAGGCATCGGGATCACCGTCCACGGCCGCCCGGGCAGCACGCCGGGCAGCAGCGAGATCGCCCTCTCCCCCACAGCACTCCACCACGTCGCTGCATTCGCCCGCGTCCCCGACCTCCAGCTCGCCCTCCGCAAGACCATCAACGGAGCAAGAGATCCGGATGCCGGCGATCCCACCGCCCACTGGCAGCTTCCCGACCCCGCCGCTCTGCCCACCCGCACCTGCCCCCAGTGCACACTCCGCCACACCCACGGAACCACCATCCAGGCATGGGCCTACCAGGCCGAACACCGGCGGCTGTGCCCACGCCACCATCGATGGGCCACCCCACCCGGCGACCGGGCATCCCTAGACACCCGTGCACTACCGGAGCTCGCCCAAGCCCACCACACCCACCAGCGCCTCGTACGCCGGCCCGACACCACCGCCTACCCATGGGCGAGCATGATCACCACCCGCTGGTACGACCACCAGCAACACCTCACCCCACGCTGGCAAGCCCGCCTGACCCGCCTCGCGGCCACCAACCCGCCGCACACTGGCGGCACATCCTGGGCCCGCACCGGCCGCTACCCGGTCACCTACCCCGAAACCATCGCACTCGCCCGACACCTCACCCTCACACCCCGCGGCCAAACCAGCCACGGCTTCCTCGATCAGGCCGCCCACACCCTCGGCCTAGACCGACTCGTCCTCCCACCCGACGACCTGCTCCAGACCTGGATCCACACCAAGCAGGAACGCCCCCGACACCACTGCTTATAGACGGGCCATAACACCTGCACAAAAAATCAGTACAACCAGGCACACCAGAGAAACCCACCAAACCGAGAAAACCCCACGTCAGCAGCACGTAAGACAGTCCCGACACCTCATCCCACCAGCCGCCATCACTCCCGGCCAGGCACTCCCACGCCCCACACCAGCCAACCAACCTGCACACACCCAGGTCACAAGACCAGCCCAGGCACTACATCAATGGCCCGTCATAGCGGCCGAAAATAGCTACCAGGACGGCCGAAACCCATCACTGTGCAAGGCACCGGGGACTTGGTCGGCCGGCTCCCCGCCATGCCCTCCAAGACCTGGGCCTGGCGCAGTCGGCAGTCGCTCTCGCCCAGCTCCACGGCCGACCAGTCCGCGAGCCCCTGAAGCCGGGGCCGCTGACCCTGAAGATGCAGCGCTTCCGGCTGGACGGCGCGCGCGAGGGCTCGCAGCTGGGTGAGGCTCTCGAAGCGGGCGCCGTCCTCGAAGGTCAGCCTCCACACCCAGTACGACAGCGGGCCCTCGCTTCGCCGCCAGCGTTCCGGCCGCCGGCGCCCTGCGCCCGCTTCGGGACCCTGGTACGCGAGGGCTGGATGAGGATGAGGACGAGGATGAGGACGCGTCGGTCGGCTCGGAGTGGGTCGGGGCCGCCACTGCCCGCTTCCCTACCGGCCGTCGCCCGGCGTCACAGGAGGGCGCCGCCGGAGACCTCGATGCGCTGGGCGGTGACCCAACGCAGTCCCTCGGAGGCCAGCGTGGCGATCGCGTCGCCGATCTCCTCAGGTTCGCCGACGCGGCCGAGCGCGGTCTGTCCGGCCAGGACCTGGCGCATTGCGGCGTCGTCCCGCATCGCTCCGCCGTTGAAGTCGGTGGCGGTCGGCCCCGGGGCGATGGAGTTGACCCGGATGCCGCGAGGTCCGAGTTCTGCGGCGAGGGTGCGGCTCAGAGCTTCGACGGCGGCTTTCGAGGCGGAGTAGACCGAGGTGGCGGGGCTGGTGTGGCGGGTCAGTGACGTCGAGACGTTGATGACCTGGCCGCCCTGGGCCAGCAGCGGCACGAGCGACTGGATGAGGAAGAACGTGCCCCGGACGTTGGTGCCCATCACCGTGTCGAAGTCGTCCATCGTGACCGTCTCCAGCGGCCCGAAGACTCCCACTCCCGCGTTGTTGACCAGGATGTCGAGCCGCGAAGCACCCCAGCGCTTCAGCTGCGCGCCCAGTTCGCAGGTGAAGGACGCGAAGGAGGAGACGTCGCTGATGTCGAGCCGCAGAACAGCGGCCGTCCCACCCACGGCCCGCACCTGTTCCACCGTCTTCTCAGCCCCGGCCGCATCACCGCGGTGGGTGACCACGACCCGCACCCCGCGTGTGGCCAGGGCGATGGCCGCGCTGCGGCCGAGGCCGCGATTCGCGCCGGTCACCAAAGCGATCTTGTCGACTGTCATGGACTTCCTCCACCGTGCGTCAATCAGGATGCGCCCAGGCGCCGCAGTCCCGAGGCGAGTCACTCGACTCGCCTTACTGCTGCACCGTAGGCGGACCCCCGAGGCGAGTCAAGTGACTCGCCTCGGGACTGGGGCATACTCTCCGCATGGCAGCAGAACTCACCGCGCATCACCGCAGGCTCGCCCAGCAGAAGCGCGAGGCGATCACCTCCGCGGCCACGGAACTGTTCTTGGACCGTGGCTACGACGGCACCTCCCTCGCGCGGATCGCCGAAGTGGCCGGGGTCTCGAAGTCCACCCTGTTCAAGCAGTTCCCCACCAAAGCGGCCCTCTTCGAGGCCATCGTCACCGAGTCCTGGCAGCGCGACGCCGGCGATACCGCCGCGCGGCCACAGGCGGGAGATCTGCGCTCCGGGCTGACGGCCATCGGCCACCGCTACGCCGACCTGATCGGCCAGCCCCGCATGGCAGGTCTGTTCCGGATCGTCATCGCCGAACTGCCTCGGTTCCCCGAGCTGGGACGGATGCAGTTCCAGCTCGGCAAACTGCCCTACTTCGCTTCCGTCCAGCACTACTTGGAATCCGAGCACGAGGCGGGCAACGCCGATGTGCCCGACACCGAGAGCGCCGCCAACCAGTTCCTCGGCATGATCGCCAACTACGTCCTGTGGCCCCGCATGCTGCTGACCGGCTGGAACCCCGCAGCCTCCGACATCCACAACGCCGTCGAAGAGGCCGTACAGACCATGCTCGCCAGATACACCCCCGACCCGCCGGCCTGACCCGAAGCCGGAATCTCCACACTGCCGCGCGATGCCGAAGACCGCGACGCCTTCATCCGCGATACCTGTCGGCAAACGATGGCACCCTCAAGTGATCAACACACCACCCACGGATGAGCATGTGATCGTGGAGGCACAGGTGCGTGAGTACGGGTTTTCGCCAGCTCAACAGGATGAGATCGGGAGACGCCGGCGCGAAGGACTTCGTCGTCGCGGCGCGGCGCCGTCCAGGATGTGCTGGGCATGTCGGTATCCGCTTTCGGTGTCGTCGGTGGTGCTGGGCGAGGCCCTGATGCCGGGCGCGCAGGCTCAGCCGCAGTCGCGTTCCCTCCCGTGAGATGGCGGGTGCGTGCCCACTCTCCAGGCCGGGTGAGGCGGCGCACCGCCTCCCTGAGCCTGGAGATGGTGCTGCTCGGGTCTTCGAAGCGAAGGGACGGTGCTCAGGCTGCGGGGGTGTTGAGCACGTACTCGCGGGAGGCGTGGACCTCGTCGCGCAGGGCGCGTAGGTCTACGTCGAGGACCTGGCCGTTCCATTTGCGGGGTTCGCCGTTGATGAGGACGGCGCTGGTGTTGCGCGCGTCCGAGCCCAGGACGAGGGTGCCGACCGCATCGTTGAGCGGCATGTTGTTGAGGTCTTCCGCCTGGATGACCAGGAGGTCGGCCTTCTTGCCCGGGGTGAGCGAACCGGTGACGCCGGCCAGGCCGTTGGTGCGGGCGCCCTGGAGGGTCGCGAAGTCCAGGACGTCGTAGGTGGTGATGCGGGCCGGCTGCCTGTCGGTGCCGTGGACGGCGTTGACCGCGCGCATCCGCTGGATGGCGTGCAGGGCCCGCATCTGCGTGAACATGTCGCTGGCCAGCGCTACTTCGACGTCGATGCTCAGACCGGGCCGCACTCCCGCCGACAGTGCCTCGTCGACTGCGGGGATCGCGTTCTCCAGCCCGATCTGGGCGTCCGAGGTCGGGGCCAGGGCAATGGTCGTTCCGCTACTCCCGATCGCCTTCCACGCCTGGGGGGGGCAGACCGGTGGCGTGGATCAGGGTGAGGTCCGCACCCAGGATGCCGGCCCTCTCCCATTCCAGAACGGCCTGAGAGGAGGAGGCGCCGAACACGGCGTCCACACTCACCCCGATGGCCAGTTCCTTCGCCGCGCGGGCGAGTTCGGGGCCGTAGGCGAGGGCGGGTCCGGCGATCTCGTCGGTGGCCAGCGCGGCCAGCCGCAGGGTCAGCAATTGGTCGTCACTGGCGAAGTACTTCTCCTTGAGCCGGGCCAGGTCGCCTGGCCAATGCTCGTCCCAGCCGCCGAAATGCGGGCCCATGGAAGCGTGCACACCGCGGATGCGACTGTCGACGAGGGCCTCGACGGCAGCGTCGGAGTGCTCGGGGGTGCGGGAGTTGTGGGAGAAGTCGAGCATGGTCGTGATGCCGCTGTCGATCGCCGTCAGAGCGGCAAGCCTGGTGCCGACGTACATGTCGTGGGGCCGGTAGACCGTGGCGTAACCGGCAAGAGTCGACCGCACGTAGGCGCCGAGGTCGTCGACGTCCGGCATGATCCGGCGCAGCTGCGTCTCCCAGGCGTGCCGGTGGGTGTCGACGAAGCCGGGGGCCAGGATCGTGCCGGTCGCGTCGACGACCACCGCGCCCTCCCGGCTCAAGCCGGGGCCGACGCCGAGGATCGTGTCGCCTTCGACGAGCAGGTCCGCGCCGTACAGGACACCGGAGTCGGGGTCTATGGTGACGACGGTCGCGCCGGTGAACAGGATGCGCCGCTTCGGGTCGGCGGATCGGCGCTGAAGCTGTTCGAGCACAGCAGGACTGGTGGTGCCAGAGGCGATCAAGGAGAGATCCTGTTCGTCAAGCCAGGGCAACGGGCCCTCGCGGAGTGAGCTGTGACCTCAGCTTCGAACCGACGAGCGACGACAACCAGGCCGAGGTCTGCCTAGGTACGTCAGACCCAGGCTCGCGAACGCCCCGCCACACCACGACGCTCAGGAGGCGGTCGCCGTCGTCGTCCGGCATCGCGGCGCCGGCCACTCCACCTCTATCGCCTACGACGGGGCCGCAGGCACCGAGCCACCACATGTCGCCGGCCACTGACGCTCTCGTACCGCCAGTCCGACAGCAGCGCAGACGGACACAGTTGGCGACCGGAGCCTGGGGAGACCATCCAGTCCATCGACACATCGACACATCGACTCGCAGATCGCACGCCGTGCGGGCTGCAACGATGAATACTCTCGGTACGGAGCACGAGCCCTGTAGGGAACCGCTACTTGCTCCGTCCCGACTTCCGTGCGGCCCCTGCGGCTCGCCGACGGCGCGGCGGGCACCGCCGGATCGACCGGGCGGCGCGCGCCTGCCCGGGGCCTACGGTCGAGGTGATGTACCGCCTCGCCGCCGAGGGCGTCCTCCCGCACACGCCGCCGAGATACCGGCGGCTGTCCTCGCAGCTTGCCCAGGCCCGGCGGGAGAGCCCTGCACCCCTCCGCGAGGTTCTCCGGGTACGGCTTCTCGGCATCGCCCAGCACCATGGCGCTGGCAGCGACACCGTCCAGGTCGACGTCGACGACGCTCCCGCGCGCGCCTGTGGGCGGTAGATTCGGCGAGGCGCTCGGTGTTACGCATTGCGCGCGTTATGCGGATCACGTCAATCCGGTGAACGCCCTGCGGCGGTCGGTGTGTGGTCGCTACGGTGCCCGCCATGACGATCCCTCTCCTTGACCGCCGCCCCAACACCCACCCCACGTCCGCTCCGCCCAAGCCGCGTCCGGACACCGCCCCCACCAGGCCGGACAAGAACCCGCCCTTCCCTCCGAACCCGCCGCAGCCCCGGACCTGAACGTGCCGGCCGACCGCGTGGGGAAGCACCCGTACGCGATGCTTCCCGAAGGGGTCCGTCAGGCCATCGACGACCGCGTCGGTGCGGACTGCCCCAGGACCGACATCGACGTCGGAACTGCCTCCGCGCTGTCCACTCTCTTCTTCCCGTCAGGCGCGGAAAAGGTGTTCGTCAAGGGATTGCCGCTGGATCACGAGCGGGTGGACGAGCTGAAAGCGGAGGAGGCCGTGAACCCGTTCCTGCCCGACTGCGCCCCCAAGTTGCTGTGGCGGGCGGAGGCAGCGGGGTGGCTCATCCTCGGGTTCTACGGAACGACCGCAACCCCTTGGGCGTGGTACGCCTCCCAGAGCCAGCACTTGGAGCCGATCGCCACCGTCCTGCGCGAGCTGAGCGCGTACCCCGCGCCCGACATCGGCTTGCCGACAGCGTGGGACCGGTGGAGCGACTACTGCGACCCGGCCGACGAACCGCTCCTGCGCGGTGACCGGCTCGTACACTCCGACCCTGCGGCCTCGAACTTCATGATGGAGCCGAGCGGGCGAGCCTGGCTGACCGACTGGTCCTGGGCGCTGCGCGGCCCGGCCTGGGCGGATGCCGCGCTATGGGGGTTCCGGCTGATCCTGGACGGCTGGCAGAACCCGGAGCAGGCCGCCACTTGGGCGCGGTCGATTCCAGCGTTCGCGCAAGCCGACCGGGAAGCGGTAGTGGTCCTGACCGAGGCCGAAGCGCGCGCCTGGGAGCACATGCAAGAGCACGGGATGACGGAGCTGGAGGAGACGATCAAGGCCGCGCGAGCATGGGCCGACTACTGGGCCTCGCCCTGATTCCAGCGCACGCGACGAAGCAATGCGTGGCCCGCCCCGCCTCCAGGTGCCTTACGAGCACTCCGAGGGCCCGTACCCGCTCGGCTGGTGGCTGTCCGACCATTGCCGCGCCTTCCGCGCCGGGCAGATGAACGGGGAGCGGGCCGCCGAGCTGGAGCAGCTCGGAATCAGTTGCTGCCATCAGGAGCCAAGCGCGAGGATGGCAGGCTGTCATGAGCGTGCCTGTTCACAGAGGGCGCCCTGGACGATGACCGGACCGCCACCGTCACCCTGGCAGGCGACCAGCACCAGGGACAGATCCGCACCAGTGAACTGACCGGGATGACCGGAAAGCCGATGTCCATCGGCGTGCACGGTCGCGCTGCCGGAACAATTGGGGCAGAAATGGAGCTGCTCTCGGTAGGAACCGAGTTCGAATTCGTTGCCGCCTAGCGAGCCAGGACCGGTTGCCGCACACCCTTACAGATCGATCGACGAGGGGCGGACAAGCAGGCGAAGCTCTTGGCGGATACGGGCGATCTTGGTCGAGAACTCGTCTACCAGGAGGTTTGTCGTCCCGTACAGCCAGCAACATCCAACACCTCACCACCGCAGTCAAGTTGGAATAGGCTCACGGACTCGAGGCCCCGCCCAAGCCGCCCTGACCAGCCCGTAGCGCCGGCTCGACGAGCTCGATGCCACCAAGGCCGTCCGGACATCGGCCCGACGCACGCCGACGGAGCCGCTCGCAGACGCCGGCACCATGGCCGGGCGGGCCGCCGCCGGCATTCGAGACCAGCACCCAGGCCCTCGCGCAGCGCCCGGGGCCGGAGGGCGGCGGCCCGCCTGGTTGCGGTCGCGTCGAGGAGCTGCGTGCTGGCACCGCGCACCGCACCGGTATCTGGA
The DNA here is from genome assembly GCF_044759975.1 of Streptomyces sp. NPDC098789. Lineage (NCBI taxonomy): Bacteria > Bacillati > Actinomycetota > Actinomycetes > Kitasatosporales > Streptomycetaceae > Streptomyces > Streptomyces sp. NPDC098789. The sequence continues at coordinate 267,316 of NZ_JBIWAJ010000012.1, read as the reverse complement.
CCGTCGGCCAGAGGCAGCGCCGGACCCGGCTCGACCCCGCGGGGCTGGCCGCGCTCGCCGGCTTCGGCCATGCGCTGGGCCGTCTCGTAGGCGCCGGGGCCCAAGGCCCGTACACCACCGAGCGATCCAGGACCCCGGCTTGTGTGGCCGCCGTTGTCCGTCTGACTGCTGCTGTCCTCCGAGGTCAGATCTTGACCGATGCGGAGGACCGGGACGCCTGCCCCACCTGATGGTCGTACAGACCGGCCGCTCGAATGAGTGGCCCTGGGGGCTGCAAAGATCGGCGGATGGTGCGCACAGGCGAGTTCTTCCTTGCAAGCGACGATGAGTCCGCCCTGCGGGTGGGTCCTCGCCGTAATCACGAGTTCCCAGCCGTACCGTGCGACGGCATCTACCCGGATGACGCGGTGTGGAGGTGGGAAGCTCAGCTGACGGGCGCTGAGAGCACACTCCGACACGTGGTGCCCATGGCATGTGACGGGTTCACCGTCTTCGCCGTCCCGGAGCCGCTGTGCGCGGCCATAGCCGCGGCGGGAGTAGACCGGCTCCGAGCTACGGCTCGTGCGTGGGCCGAGGCCGCCTCCGAACCGGACGATGAGATCCCACTGGACAACGCGGTAGACCTCCTCGAACGTGTGGCAGCCCTGGCTAGCAGCCGCACGGAGAGGCGTCTCAACCTGTACTGCTGGTACTTCGCGCCCTGATCTCGCCGCATGGACGTGTCTTGATGGTGAGCGTGTCGGGAATCCTGGCCGCCGGGCCCGAACCCCCGTGGTGGGTGTGCCGTAAGCGACAGTCGGTTTCCACGGGGCGCAGCTGTGTCGGCTGGCTGGGCGGGAGGACGTGGTCGGTCTCCCGCGGCGGCCGCTGGCTCGTCATCGCCTCTCCTCCCGGGAGGGACGCGCAGGGGGGAGCGTGGTACCGGGCGGGGCTCGGGACCGTACCCGGGTCCTCCTGCCTGCGGGCGACGCTCCGGGGCGGGGCCGCTTCCTAGGCTCTGGGCAGGCGGACACGGCGGATCAGCGCGATGCGCGAACCCGTGTCCGCGGCCCCCGCCCCGCCACGCACCAAGGAGTGTCCCCATGACCTGCCACCCCTCCCCCCGCCCGCTCCGGACCGCCCGCGGCCAGGCGCCTTCCGGCCGACGGCGGGGAGTCACCGCGGTGGCCGCCGCAGCGGCGGCTCTTGCCGTGGCCGGCATACTGCCCGCATCCGCGTCCTCGACCCCTTCGGCGTCCACGGCGGAGGCCCGACACTCCCCCGATGGCCTGCGCAAGGCGCTCGAGCGGGTGGTGGCCGAGGACCGGCTGCCCGGCGCCCTGGCGTCCACCCTCGACCGTGAGGGGCGCACCCGTACCCATACGGCCGGGGTCGGGGACCTGCGGACCGGGGCGAAGGTGCCGGCCGACGGCCAGGTGCGAGTGGGCAGCAACACCAAGACCTTCACCGCAACGGTCGTCCTGCAACTCGTCGGGGAAGGCAAGGTGGAACTCGACGCACCCGTCGACCGGTACCTGCCGAACCTGCTGCGGGGCGACGGCATGGACGGCCGCGCCATCACGGTGCGCCAGCTGCTCAAGCACACCAGCGGTCTGCCCAACTACACCGACCAGTTGGTGGAAGCCGTGTTCGGCAAGGGCCGCCACACCTACTACCAGCCCCGCGAACTGATCGATCTGGCCCTGGCCCGCAAGGCGCGCTTCGCCCCCGGAGCCGGCTGGGAGTACAGCAACACCAACTACGTCGTCGCCGGGCTGCTCATCGAAAAGGTCACCGGCAGGCCGTTCGCCGAGCAGGTCACGCAGCGCGTCATCGACCGGATCGGCCTGCGCCACACCTACTTCCCTGCGGTGGGCGAGGAACGCATCCGCGAGGCGCACCCCCGGGGCTACCAGGTACCCAAGCCCGGCGCGCCCCTGGAGGACATCACGGAGATCGACCCCTCCTGGGGCTGGTCCGCCGGGCAGCTGGTATCCACTCCCAGCGACCTGAACCGCTTCTTCTCCGCCCTGATCGGCGGCAGGCTCCTGGCGCCCGCCCAGCTGGCCCAGATGCGGACCACCGTCAAGGTCGACGGTCCCGGCTGGCTGCCGGGCACCCGTTACGGACTCGGCCTGACGAGCGCGCCCCTGAGCTGCGGGGGCCTCCAATGGGGGCACGGCGGGAACGTCCCCGGCTACCACTCATTCCCCGGAGCCACCGACGACGGCCGCGCCGCCACCGTCGTAGTCACCGTCAACAGGCCTTCCGCACCGGAATCCTTGAACCGTACCGACGCCCTGCTCGACACGACGCTGTGCGGGCGGTGACGCACCGCCGAGACCGTGGCCGGCGCCGCCCGGGGGCACCCGGGGCGGCGGCGGGGGGGCGGAGCCGTAGCGGCGGGCGAAGGACGGCCAGCACACGGGTCGCCGCTCTTGTCCGCGGGCGCCGGGAGCCGGTACGCGCGACTTGTTCGTAGGTGAGCAGCAGCCGGGTTACCGAGGTCCAGCAGCCCATGTGCTGCGCCCATGGGCGCCCTTGGCCTTTGGCGGACAGCGGCGACCCGCGAGGTCCGAGTCCTCGATGTTGACGTCCAGGATCTCGGCGGAGCGGGCGCAGGTCTCGTAGAGCATCCGCCACTGGGTCTTCTCGCGCAGGTGGGTGTCGCGGCGGTCGATCAGCCGGTCGAGCGCCATCGTCGAGCGCACCCCGTTGTGTCGGAGTCCGGCGGCGGCATCCGCTTCGCCCAGGCCGGCACCGCCGGGCCGTCATAGCCGCGCTCGGCGCACCAGCCAGCGGCCGAGTCTCCCCGATCCGCTCGGTGGTCTTCCCGACCGCGAGCCCGTAGTCCGGACGGTGTTCGAGTTGGTGAGCGAGTCAAGGAGACCGTCGGCCGCTGTCCGGAACGACAACGCCCCCAGTCGGCAGCAGGCGGACGGGCATCGGGTTCCCCATCCCACCTCGCGCACGCCCTCCGTCCGGCTTTCCTTGGCCCCGGCAGGCACCCCTACCCCCACAGCCCCGGCGACCACGGCGGAGGGCCCGAGGATCCACGACGGGCACGGCGCCAGCGTTCCACCGACCGCACACTCACCCGCACATCCTTCGCGATCACTGCGGTCTTCTCACCCGCCGCGAAGCGAACCCATCAGGCAGAGTGCTGGCCGGTGCCGGGGGGCGCGGCTCGGGTCGGGTTCGGGGTGTTCTTCACCATCGAATGGCGGTGAAGTCGACCGGCCGGGGCTTCAACAGCCGAACGCGCTCCGTCAGCGTCCCCAACCGCCGGGACATCTCCTCGACGGGTAGCCGGCGGCGATCGCCGTGGCCGGGCAGGACCCATTCGAAGCGGAGCCGGCCGGCCGTCCGGATCAGTGAGGTGGCCAACTCCTCGATGGAGTACCAGGTCACACTGTCCGCGACTTCCAGATCTCCGGTGGCGCGTGACCAGTAGAAGCTGTCCCCGCTGAAGCAGTACCGGTCATCCGCGAGGTAGAGGACACTGCCCGGCGTGTGGCCGGGCAGCGGGTGGGCGGTGACCCCCTCACCGATCTCCTGGGGTTCCAGGCCCCGGATCACCTGGTCCGCGTCCGGCGCCGCATCGAGGTCACCCTCGTGGACCCACAGCCGGGCACCGAAATGGTCCGCGTACCGGCGGCCGTGTGCGGCGTGGTCGCGGTGGGTGAGGAGCACATCGGTGATCGGGCCCGATGCCGCGTAGCGGTCGGCGAGTTCAGGACTCCATCGCGGGGTGTCGATCATCATGACCGTGCTCGAAGGCCGCAGGAGCAAGTAGGAATTGGCCCCGGCCGTGTGCTGCGAGTTGTGCCCGGACAACAGTACGCCGCTGTCCAAGGCCATCGGAAAGGGATCGAGCTCCTGGTCCAACCTCCCCGAGGGAGGGTGGATCGAGCGGGTGGGGCAGGCGAAGGCGGCCGCGTGTAAGCGCCGCCTCTCCGCCTCATCCCGCGGCGGGTTCAGGATCCGGGACCTTCCGTCGACCTCGCCGACGAGATCGGGCGCGAGCTGCCGTGCGACATCGCAGTTGAAGCAACGATCGTCCACGTACCAGCCGTCCACGGCAGATGTCCTTCCAAGGGGCGATGACCCCGATCGGGGCCGCCTTTCAGGGATACCGCACCCCGGGACGGAATCGGTAGGCCCTGCGGATCTTGCACTTCCGGGCCCGACCCGCTCTCTCGACCCGATCGAAGCCAAGGCGTTCGAGCCGTGCCGCGTACCGCGCGGCCGTCCCGTTGCATGCCTGGCAGCGACACCAGGCAGGGCATCGCCACCGTGCCCCACCTCAGGGGAAGGTGACTCCCGTGAAGTCATGGTTCCCCTCGTCGATGGGGGAACTCGCCCACCCGGACGACGAGTCGCTGCTCGTCGGCGGCGTGCTCGCGCAGCACCACGCCTCTGGCGGGCCTGCCGCGATCGTCACCGCCACCTGTGCGCCAAACAGTCCTCGTGCCCTCGAACTGGCCGATGCGCTCGCCATCCTGGGAGCTGGCCCTCCGCGGCTGCTCGGCCCGAGAAGGGGAAGCCATGTTGAGGGTCTGGGAGCTGGTTCAGGTAGAACGCAGATCGCTGATCAGGGACTTGGAGGAGCTGCAGCCGGATCAGTGGGACGTGCCCTCGCTCTGTGACGGATGGACCGTACACGACGTGGTGGCCCATCTGGTCGACACAGCACGCACGAGTCGCATCGGGTTCCTGGTCGACATGGTGCGAGCACGGTTCGACTTCGACCGGCAGAACGCACGCGGGGTGGAGCGTGAGCGGGCGGCCACGCCGCAGCAGACACTGCAGCGCCTGCGTGACGTGGCCGCCCGGACCTCGACCCCACCGGCTCCGTTGGACAGCCGCCTGGTCGAAGAGTTCGTCCAGGGTGAGGACATTCGCCGCCCTCTCGGCCTCAGGCGCGCGTACCCGCCGGAGGGGCTCGCCAGGGCCCTCCGGCTGCAGGCACGTACGCCAGCGCTCTTCGGCGGCGCCAAGGAACTGGTGACGAGGGTCCGTCTCACAGCCGACGACATCGACCTGGCCGTCGGGACCGGCCCCGATGTGCGAGGCCCCGCTCTCTCGCTACTGATGGTGGCAACGGGCCGTCTACGAGCCGCGGACAATCCGACCGGACCAGGCACAGCGCTCCTGCGCTCCGCAAGTGACCCGCAGCGCGGCCACCCCTGACTCCACCACAACCACCGATCGCGGCGGCTCCGTGTCTCGGCCCACTCCGCGCGCGCCACGCTACCGGCCGGCGCCACAAGGCTCGCCGGGCGGGCCGGTTCAGCGCAGCACCTCCAGCTCCGGCCAGTCGTCGCCGGGCCGGGCGAGGAAGCCGGTGGGCCGCCCCGTCAGGTACCGCGCGAAGAAGGCGGCGACGGCGGTGCGCTGGGCGGCCAGGGAGCGCCGGGGATCGACAGTGCCGATGAGTCCGGCCGCGTCGGGGACCGGGAGCCGGCGGGCGAGCTGGGGCAGCAGGACCTGGAGGTCGGTGTACGAGCCGTGGGCGGCGTTCCGTAGCCGCAGGGCGTGCCGGGGGCCGGTGGACGCCGCCCAGCAGGAGGCCCAGCTCGGTTCGGTGCGCAGGGTCTTCGTACCGGAGGCCATCAGCAGGAAGGGCTTGGCGAGGCCGCTGTCGGCGACGGGTCCGAGGAGGGCGCCGTCGAGGTCGGCCGCCGCACAAACGCGGGGCTCGTCGTGGGCGAGCTGGGCGGCGACGGAGCCGCCGAGGGACTGCCCGAGCACGCCGGTCCTGGCCGGGTCGGCGGCTTCGGCGAGCCCGTCCGGGAGCGGGCCGGTACCGGTGTCGGGGCGGTCCCCGCGGGCGAGCCGGTCGAGTGCGCCGAGGACGAAGCGGGCGTCGGCGAGGCGGGCCCGGGCGTGCCCGTCGAGGAGGGCGGCGATGACCTCTGGGGTGAGGTCGTCGGGAAGCGGGAGGGCGCGTTCGACCCGGCCGCCGGGGAACTCGACCTGCTCGGCCTCGTAGGTGGAGTCGAGGGCGACGACGAGGTGGCCGCGGCTCGCCAACTCCTCGACCAGGGTGGTGCCGAGGGCGCGCGAGCCGCCGTCGCCGGAGGAGAACAGCACCACGGGCAGCCGGCCGGCGCGGCGGGCGACGGGCGCGCCGGTGCGGGCGTGGGTCCTGATCCCCCGCCAGTCGGCGGCGCCGGCGGAGACACCGAGGGCCGGTGCGGAGTGCGCGTCCCAATCGGCCGCCGCGGCCGGGGGCAGCCAGGGGGCCGTCGGGTGCCCGGCGCCGGGTTCCGCCGGGTACCAGAGGCCGGCCATGAGCTCCCGGTAGGGCTTGGTGGGGAGGAGGGGGTCGGGGCGGCTGTCGTCGACCAGGTGCAGGGCGACGGTGCCCACGGGCCAGGGCCCGGTGGGCGCGGGCAGGCGCAGCGGGACGGGGGTCCCGGGGGCGTGCGCGCGGCCGTGTCCCCCGGCCGGGGCGGCGGGGCGGCTTTCCGGGGCGGGGGCGGCGGCCACGGTGGCGAGCGCGGCGGCGCCGAGCGTGCCGAGCAGGGCCCGGCGGGTGGGCGGCATGGGCGGGCTCCTCGGGCGGTGCGGATACGGGGTCACCACCAGGGTTCCGCCGCCGGGGGTGCGGGGCGCCCTGCCGGGGGACGATCCCACGGGTGGGCGCGGGTCGCCCCGGGGCGCGTCCACTCCTCCGCGCGGAGGAGGCGCCGGTGACGAGGTGGCCGGCCCGGCGCTGCGCGCGATCCACGCGGATCCGGCGCACTCCTGGTCGACGGCGGAGCTGGCGGCGCGGGCGGGAGTGTCGAGGACGACCTTGGCGAAGCGGTTCACCGAGCTGGTCGGCGACGGGCCGGTGGCCTATCTCACCGAGTGGCGGATGACGCTCGCCGCCGACCTGCTGAGCAGTACCGAGCTCACGGTGGCGGCGGTGGCCCGGCGGGTCGGTTACGCCGACGCCTTCGGCTTCGGCGCCGCGTTCAAACGCCTGCGGGGCGTGAGCCCCGGCGCCTACCGCCGCGAGGCCGCCCCGGAGCCGGACCGGGCCGCTCCGGCGGGCTGAACCGGGTGCGCCCCGGCGCAGCCAGGAGCCGGGGCCGGACCCGGGGGCGGGGGCGGGCGTCTCGCGCACGGGTCCGTACGTCCGCCCGTCCCCCGTGTGTCTCAGCCCCAGGCGCCCGCGGCCGCCGCGTCACGGGCGAACTCGGCGATGTCGCGCGGCGGGCGCCCGAGCGCCCGGCGGACGCCGTCCGTGAGCGGAGCCTCCCGGCTCGTACGGATCGGCTCCATCGCCTCCGTCCAGACCACGGCCTCCTCCTCGGGCACTCCCTGCGCCACGAGCCCGGCCCGGTAGGCCGACGGCTCGACCGGAACGTAGGCGGCGCGCACCGCGGTGACCTCCGCGATCTCGCCCAACACGTCGGCGACGCCCAGCGCGCGGGGGCCGGACAGTTCGTACACCTCACCGTGGTGACCATCCTCGGTGAGGGCCGCGACGGCGACCGCCGCGATGTCGTCGGCGTCGATGAACGCGGCGGTCCCGTCCCCGGTGGGCAGGGCCAGTTCACCGGCTCGCACGCCGTCGCGGAAGACGCCTTCGCTGAAGTTCTGGGCGAACCACCCGGGACGCAGGATCGTCCAGGCGACCCCGGAGGACCGGACGGCCGCCTCGCTCTGCCGGTGCGGGGCGCCGACCGCTGCGGAGAGGTGGCCCGGAGTGTCGACGCCGCGGGCCGAGAGCAGCACCAGCCGGCGCACGCCGCTCGCGACGGCACGCTCGACGAAGGCGGGCGTCGGGGACGGGGATCCCTCGGGCCCGACGACGTAGACGGCGTCGGCTCCGTCGAGGGCCGGCTGCCAGGTGTCGGGGTCCGACCAGTCGAAGCGCGTGTCGCCGGATCGGGAAGCCGCGCGGGTCTCCACGCCCGACGCGCGCAGGAGGGCGACGACCCTGCGACCGGTCTTGCCGGTGCCGCCGAGGACCAGGACGGTGGCCGGGGTGTTCGTGGTGTCGGTGCGGGGGCTGTCGGTCTGTGTCATGCGTCGAGCCTCACAGGGCGGGGCACCGGCTGACATGGGTGATCGTCCGCAAGGCATGTCCGAGCGTCCGGGGGCGCCGGTCCGTGCTCGCCCTTCAGCCGGCCGCGTTGACGCGTTCGCCTTCCGCCAGGTCGTCGCCGTGCTGCCAGGCGTAGAGGGTGTCGCCCTCCTTGTACCCGTAGTACGTGCCACAACGCAGGGTGGCCTTGCCCCGTGCGTCGCCCGGGAACCAGTCCGCCCGCATCGGGACGTCCTTGGCGTTCGCCGCGGGCTCGGCCGTGCACTGGGCCGGGAGCTCGCCCGCCGGGAGCACCGCCTTCAGGAGCCGCTCGCCGCCCGTCGTCTTCATCGCGTACTCGACCGAACTCGACCCATCCGCCAGCCAGCGCGGGACGGAGGCGCGCCCGGCCTTCGCCTCGGCACCCGTCGCGTAGGAGCTCGTCTCCTGGTGCCGGTTCGCCACCCAGTCGGCGGCGGCGGGCACGGCGACCGCCGCTGCCACGCCGAGGACGACGACGGCTCCGGAGACGGCCAGGACGATGTTCTTGCGGCTCATGGGGGGTTTGCTCCTGTTGCTGGCTGATTGCGTAGTTCCATCCTTCCGGCCGGAGTGCTCGGATCCGTCCGTCCGACGGGCGGGATCCGCGTACCTCTCAGGTCGCACGGCCCTGAGGGCTCCCGGATGCCCGCCCTGGTGGACGGCTCAGAACACGTCGGTGGCGTACCGGCCCGCCGCGCGCATGCCCTCAAGCCACCGAGCCCCGGCAGAACCGCGGGAACCCTCCCTGCCACCCGTGCTGTGCACGCCTTCGGGGCCGGGGCCGCCGGCATCGTGCGCGTCCGGACCGGCGCCGATCCGTCCCAGGACCTCCTCGACCGCGGGGCCCATGCCCCCGGCGTCCCCGCACACGTACAGGTGCGCGCCCGCACCGAGCAGTTCCCGGACCCGTGCGCGCCGCTCCCACAGGCGGTCCTGGACGTAGCGGGCGCCGTCGTCGGGCAGCCGCGAGTAGGCCCGGTGGACCTCCAGGCGGCCGGCGGCCACGTGCGCGGCGAATTCCTCCGCGTAGAGGTCGTCCCACTCGGGGTGCCGGCAGCCGAAGAACAGCACCGTCGGGCCGGTGACCCGCCCCGCGGCCGCCGCCGCCATCCGTGCCCGGACGAAGCCGCGGAAGGGGGCGATGCCCGATCCGGAGGCGATCATGACGGCCGGGACGGCCGGGTCCGCCGGGGGCCGGAACGCCTCGGAGGGCGAGGTGACGGTGGCGGTGAACCGGTCGCCGGGCCGGGCCCGGCGCAGCAGGTCGGAGCCGGCGCCGCGGAAGACGCCCCGTCCGGAGCGGGCCGGGCCTTCGAGGACGGACACGGTCAGCGCCGCCGTGTCCTGCTCCTCGGCGGCCGAGCTGATCGAGTAGGCGCGGGGCCGGGGCGGGGGCAGCAGTTCGAGCAGCAGGGCGAGGTCCGCCTGGCAGGAGGCGAAGCGCTCCAGCAGGTCAAGGACGCTGAGCCGGGGACGGAGCACCCCGTCGGCGTGCTCCTCGCCCGCGAGGCGTTCGAGGGCGGCGCGTTCGGGCGGGCAGGGGGTGTGCCGTGCCAGCCGGGCGACGGTGGCCGCGGAGGCGGGGCCCGACAGGTCCACGTACCGGGTGAGCAGGTCGTCCAGCCGGAGGGGGCGGCCGATCGGCAGCCGCCCCGCGGGCGCGTGCGACTCGACCGTGCAGACCTGCCCGGCCCGCAGGCCCAGCCGCTCCAGCAGCCGGGCCACGAGTTCCGGATGGTTCTCGGGCAGTACGGAGAGGTAGTCGCCGGTGCGGTAGGAGGTGCCGGCGGGCAGCCGGACCTCCAGGTGCCGCTTGGAGCCCGCCTCGGGGTGCCGTACGAGCTCGCGGTTCTCCAGCACCACGGCGGTCGCCGCGTCGCCGTCGCGGTCGTCATCGGTTGCCTCGACCACACGGAACCGGGGCCCGGCCGTCACGGTCTCCGCGACCGCGTACGTCTCGGCGAGCAGCGGCCACAGCGGTTCGTACCAGCGCTGCCAGTCCCCGTGGAAGTCGGTGCGGGCGTCGGTGGCGCCGCGCTCGCGGATCCGGCGCGCGCCCGCCGCGGCCATCGCTTCGTCCACGAGGGTGGGGACCCGCTGGTAGGTGGCCGCCCAGTCCAGGCTGCCGCAGCCCAGCACCAGGTAGTCCACACCGTCGAGGTCGGGCCGCTGCACCAGCCAGGACACGAACCGGCGGGCGTTGTCCGGCGGGGAGCCGTTGTAGGTGGAGGTGACGATCAATACGGCGCCTTCGGTGGGCAGCCGGCCGGCGTACTCGTCCAGCGGGGCCGCGGTGGTCCGCCAGCCACGGGCCGCCCCGTCCCCGGCGATCGTGCGGGCCAGGCCCTCGCCACCGCCCGCGTTGGACCCGTACAGCACGAGCAGCGGGGTGCCGTGACCGGGCGTGGGGATCGTCGCGGGCGGGGCCGGGGCCGGGGGCGCCGGCGCGGTCGAGGGCGCCGGGGCGGCGGTCGCGGGGGTGCGACGCGGCCGGGCCCGGACGGCCAGTCCGGCCGGCTTGACGGTCAGGGTCTCGTGCACGGCCAGCTCGTAGCCCGGATCGGCGAGTTCCAGGTCGAAGCGCTGGAGGACCATCGCCAGCACGAGCACGGCCTCTTGGAGCGCGAAGGGCCGTCCGATGCAGGCCCTCGCCCCGTGCCCGAAGGGCATCCAGGCGTACGCCGGGACCTGCGCCATCCGCTCCGGCGCGAACCGGTCGGGGTCGAACTCCTCCGGGTCCGGCCACACCTGCGGATCGCGGTGCAGGGCGGGCAGGTTGACCAGCACGGACTCGCCGGCCGGGACGGCGTACCCGCCCAGGGTGGTGTCCTCGTCGGGAGTCAGCGCGAACGCCGGGGCGGTCGGGTGCAGCCGCAGGGTCTCGCGCAGCACCTGCCCCAGGTAGCCCAGCCCGGCCAGGTCCTCGAAGCGCGGGGTGCGCCCGCCCAGCACCTCGTCCACGGTCTTTCGGGCCCGCCGCAGCACCTCGGGGCGGGTGAGCAGGGCGTGCACGGCGAAGGACAGCAACCCGGACGTGGTCTCGTGCCCGGCGATCAGGAAAGTGGCCAGCTGATAGCGGACGTTCTCCTCCGGGAGCCGCGCCCCGGTGACCGGGTCCACCGCCGTCAGCATGCGTTCGAGCAGGTCGTCGGGGCGGTCTCCGGCGGGCTGCGCCCGGCGCGCCGCGATGATCTCCCCGGTGACGCGCCGCATGGTCTCCAGGTCCTCGCGGTAACGGCTGTTGGTCCGCAGCAGGAAGGGCTGGAGGCCCGGGAGGCGCTCGCTGCGCGCCCCCGCCTCGGTGAGGCTGCGGACCATGGCGCCGACGAAGGGGTGCATCTCTTCGGAGTAGAAGGAGTTGAGACGGACGCCGAAGGCGCACAGGGCGATGGTGTCGAGGGTGAGGCGGGTCATGTCGTCGGCGACGTCGATCCGCGCGCCGGGGCCGAACCGTTCCCAGCGGGTCAGCATCTGGTCGGCGATGTCGAGCATCGCGGGGAAGCAGTCGCGCATCGCGCCCGGCCCGAAGGCGGGCATCAGCAGCCGGTGGGCGACGGCCCAGTTCGGCTCGTCACCGTAGGCGGTGAACAGCCCGTCCCCCGCGAAGTCGCGGACCTCTTCCAGGGCGGCGTGCACGGACTTGCTCCACCGCGGGTCGGCGCACATCTCGGCGACGAGTTCGTGGCGGGAGACGAAGACCTGGCGTTCGCCGCCCACGGTGAGCGCGAAGATGCCGCCGTACTCACGGTGGAAGGAGTCGAGGAACTCGGCGCTGCTCCCGTCCGGCGCGGTCAACACCTCCGGCAGGTTGCCCAGGAGGGGCAGCGGCCGGGGTCCGGGAAGCGGCAGCCCGGGGGCGATGTCCGTGCGGTCGCTGGTCGGGGCGGCTTGGGTCGTCGGGGCGGGCCGGGTGACGGAGGTGGGCTCGGTGCTGGAGGTGGGAAGAGCGGACACGGGGACTCCTTCGGGGCGGGGCCGGTGAGGGCCGCCGGACTGATTCGGTGGGCGGGCACCCGCGCGTTGCGGGCCGGGCGGTACGTCGGTACGGGGCGGGCACACCGGACGGCCGGGCGGTGCCCCGGTGGTTGCCGGTCCGGCCCTGGTTCGGGGCCGGCACCCGGCCGGTCGTGCGCCGGCTCAGTGGCCGGCGGCTGCGGCGACGTGGTGCTTGCGCAGGGCCAGGGCCGCGGTGACGGCTGCGGCGGCCACGATGAGGGCCCCGGTCAGGAAGGTCCGGGACATGGCGTCCACGAAGGCGCTGTGGGCGGTGGTGAGGAGTTCACGGCCCTGGGCGGCGGGCAGTGCTGCCGCCACGCGCTCCGCGGTGGCCAGGGTCCGCGTGGCGGCCTCGGCAGCCGCGGGAGGGATCTGTGCGGGCAGCTCCGCCAGTACCCGGGAGGCGTAGATCTGAGCACCGATGCTGCCGAGGACAGCCGTGCCCATCGCCCCGCCCAGTTCGTAGGCGGTTTCGCTGATGCCCGCGGCGGCCCCGGCCCGGTCGGGCGGCGCGGCGCTGACGATGACGTCGTTGGTGAGGGTGTTGGCCAGGCCGACGCCGCCGCCCAACAGGGCCCCTCCGCCGAAGGCGAGGGCCGGTACGCCGCTCGCGTCCAACAGGCTCAGCAGCAGGTACCCGGTCGCGGCGAGGGCCAGCCCGAGGCCGATCACCAGGCCCGCCGGGAACCGTCGGGCGAGGGCGGGCACCGTCAGCGATCCGAGGATCGCGCCGACGGCCAGGGGCAGCGCCCACAGTCCGGCCTCAAGGGCCGAGCGGCCCAGGACGATCTGTACGTATTGAGGGAAGAAATAGAGCATTCCGGTCATCGCGAACACGCCGGCGATGTTGGTGAACACCGCGACGCAGAAGGGCAGCGAGCGCAACAGCGTGAGGTCGAGCAGGGGGCGCACCAGCCGCCGCTGCCGCATCCCGAACAGGGCGGCCACCAGGGCCCCCGCCGCCAGCCAGGCCGCGGCCTGCGGGCCCCAGCCCAGCCGTCCCGCCTCCTTGAACCCGAAGACCACGGCGAGGACCGCCGCGATCAGCAGGACCGCGGAGAGCGGATCGAAGGGGCCCGGCCGTGGGTCCCGGGACTCGGGCAGGAGGAACGGACCGACGGCCAGCAGCAGGACCATCACGGGCAGGTTGATCAGGAAGACCGAACCCCACCAGAAGTGCTCCAGCAGCAGCCCGCCCACGACCGGTCCCAGGCCGGCGCCGCCCGCGAAGGCGGCGGCCCAGACCGAGATGGCCCGCCGCCGCTGGGCGGGGTCCTCGAAGATGTTGCGGATCAGGGACAGGGTCGACGGCATCAGGGTGGCGCCGCCGAGTCCCAGCAGGGCGCGCGCCAGGATCAGCGCCTCCGCGTTCCAGGCGAACGCGGCGAGCAGCGAGGCCGCCCCGAACGCCACCGCACCCGTGAGGAGCAAGCGGCGGCGGCCTATCCGGTCCCCCAGGGACCCCATCAGGATCAGCAGGCCCGCCAGGAACACCCCGTACACGTCGATGATCCACAACAGCTGGGCCGAGGTCGGTTCCAGGTCCGCGCTGAGTGCGGGAACCGCCATGGACAGCACGGTCAGGTCGATGCTCATCAGCAGCACCGGAACGGTCAGCGCGACCAGGGCCCACCACTGACGGGGCCCGGCCCGCTGGACGCGGCCAGGTGCCGATGCCGATGTGGGCGTGGGTGTGGGTGCTGCGGACCCTACGGAATGCACTCTCAGTCGCCCCCTTGTGCGGCTTGCCGATGGAGCGACCGTAGAGTTGGCTAGGTGGCCAAGTCAAGTGACCAAGTCATTTGACTCGGCCGGCTGACTTGGTCACTTGACTCGGCCATACGGCCAAACTCTTGCTACGCTTCGCGGCATGACGACGGCACCGACCGGCAAGACGACGAAGAAGCACCTCAGCGCGGACGTGCGGCGAGAACTCCTGGTCGCAGCCGCGCTGCGGGTGATGAAGCGCGACGGGATCGCCGCGGCGTCCACCCGCGCGATCTGCGCCGAGGCGGAGATGCCCCACGGCGCGTTCCACTACTGCTTCCGCTCCAAGCAGGAGCTCTACGCGGCCCTGCTGGCCACGGACATCAACATCGACCTGGACGCCGCCTGGGGCGCCGTCACCCCGGACGCCGATCCCGCCTCCACGCTGCGGGCCCTGCTGCGCACCTACTGGGCCGCCGTGGAGGCCGACCCGGAGGCGCAGCTCGTCCTCCGGGAGCTGATCAACCTGGCGTTGCGCGAGCCCGAGCTGCACGACCTGCCGGCCTGGGAGCACCGGGCGTACCGGGACAAGACCGTGACCTACCTCGAACGGCTCGCGCAGGAGGCCGACCTGGAGTTCACCATCGCCACCGAGGCACTCGCGCAGATGCTCATCGAGGCCTTCGGCGGCGTCATCTCCGCCTGGCTCGCGCACCGCGACAATGCGAGCGCCCGGGCCGGCCTGGACCACTTCGCCGACCTGTTCGCGACCCTCACCCGCCCCCGCCGGCAGGGATGACGGGGGGCACGCAGACGGAGTGGCGCCCTCTCGCGCGGGCTGGACACGGTGACGGCCTTCGGCCGTTCGGTGTGCACGTCGATCCACACCGAACGACCGAAGGCCGTCACCCGTTCAAGGGAGGATTCAAGGGAGGGTTCAAGGGAGGAGGAGCGGGGGCGGAGGTGCCCGTCAGTCCGGCCGCGGGCCGATGACCCGGGTGCCCTCCTCAACCGTGATGGCCTGGGCGGGGCACATGTCGGCCGCGTCCAGGACGCCTTCCCCGGGCGGGACCCCGTCCGCGCGGGGGCGCGCCCGCTCCTCGTCCAGCACGAACACCGCGGGGGCCGTGCCCGCGCAGATGCCCGAGCCCTGGCACAGCTGCCGGTCGACCCGGACCGTCCACGTCACGTCGGCGCTCACCAGGCCACCGGCATGACACGCGGACCGCGCACCAGCATCTCGGTCTTCCAGGTGATGTCGCCCGCGAGCCGAAGTCCGGGGAAACGCTGGAGGAGTGCGTTCATGGCCTCCTGGAGTTCCATCCGGGCCAGCGGGGCTCCGAGGCAGTGGTGGACACCGTGGCCGAAACCCAGGTGCTGGCCCGCGGGACGCGCGATGTCCAGGACCCCGGGCGCCGTGAAGCGCAGCGCGTCGCGGTTGGCGGCGCCCGTCGCGACCACGACCGGCTCCCCGGCGGCGACCAGGGTGCCGCCGACCTCGATGTCCTCGGTGGCGTACCGGGCCTGGCTCGCTCCGCTGCCCAGCGGGACGAAGCGCAGCAGTTCCTCCACGGCGTTCGCGATGAGGGCCGGGTTCGCCCGCAGCAGCGCGAGCTGGTCCGGGTGATCGAGGAGGGTGAGGACGAAGTTGGGAATCTGCGAGGCCGTCGTCTCGTGGCCGGCCACGAGGACGGCCACGCACAGGTCGATGAGTTCCCGTTCGGAGAGGCGGTCGTCGTCGGCCTCGCGGGCGTCGATGAGGGCCGTCATCAGATCGTCCTGCGGGCTGCGGCGGTGCGCGTCGATGAGATCCGCCATGTAGGCGCGCAGTTCTTCGAGGTTGGCGTGGAACTCCTTCGCGGTCAGCGAGCTCGTCGACAGGGCCGCGTCGCTCCACACCCTGAACCGCGGCCGGTCCTCCACCGGAACGCCGAGCAGGTGGCAGATGACGGCGACCGGGACCGGAAGCGCGTACCGGTCGACGAGGTCGGCGGGCGGCCCGGCCGCCTCCAGTTCGTCGAGCAGCCCGGCGGTGAGCGCGCGTACCCGTGGCCTGAGCTTCTCGACCTGCCGGACGGTGAACGCCTTGGCGACCAGGGACCGCAGCCGGGTGTGGTCGGGCGGGTCCAGGCCCAGGATCCCGGCGTCTACGCGGCCCTCGGACTGGCGGGGCTCGTCGTGTTGGCTCGCCATCGCGCGACTGAACCGTACGTCGCCCAACACGAGCCGGGCGTCGGCGTAGCGGGTCACCAGCCAGGCGGGCTCCCCGTACGGCATCCGTACGCGTAACAGTCCGGGCCGCTCGCGCACCCGCTCGTACTCCTCGGCCAGCCCGAGCCCCTCGGCGGTGTTGAAGGGGTAGGCGAAGGGGGTGGTCTCGACACTCGTCACGTTGACCTCCTTGATGTAAGCAGCTGCTTACACGCTAGGACCGGCCACCCGGCCGGTCAACGACGCTTTACAGCCGTTATCCTGACGGGCCTTCCGAGAGGACCAGGTGAGTGAACGAACCCCTTCGGCCACGACCAACGGAACGACCGACGGAACGACCGACGGAACGACCGACGGAACGACAAGAGCGACCGCGCAACGCCGCGGCCACTCGCCTCAGGCTGCTCGAAGCGGCCGCCGACCTCTTCGCGGAGCGGGGCTACGAGCGCACCACGGTCCGGGCGATCGCCGAGCGCTCGGGGGCCAACCAAGCGCTCCTCTTCCGCTACTTCGGGTCCAAGGAGGGGCTGCTCACCGAGGTCGTCGCCCGTGGCAGCCTGGAACAGCTGCGCGCCACCCCTCCGGAGGAGCTGTTCGAGACCGCCCTGCGCTCGATGTTGACCCGCAGCGCTCCGGGGGCCGACCGCTCCCTGGAGGTGTACCTGAGGTCCGTCGGTCGGGGGGACGAGGCCAGCGCGACCCTGCGGGAGCTGGGCGGGGAGTACCAGAAGGTGCTGGCCGGCCTGGCCCCGTCCGAAGACGGCGCCCTGCGCGCCGATCTGGCGATGGCCTGGCTCCTGGGAATCGGCCTCATGCGGACGGTCGCCGCGAGCGAGCCCCTCGCCGGAGCGGACCCGGACACGGTCTGCCGACTCGTGCTGGACACCCTCGCGCCGTTCTGGACCACACCGGAGGAGGGAGGGTCCGGGGAGAACGACCGGTGACCTGCCGCGGCGGACGCACCGCCGGCACGGCGCCCTCGCGCCGTGGGCCGTCACCCTGAGATCCGGCGCAGCGCCCAGCACGCATCGTGCGTACCGCCGCGCCGTTGGCCGCCGCGCGGCCCGGCCACGCCCGATGCGGCGGATCCGGTACCAGCGGCGGCTACGGGCGGTGTGGCGGCGTCAGCCGGCCGGGGTGCCGCTCGGGGCGGGGACGGTGGTGTCCGGGCCGGAGCCCGCGGCCTTCGAGATCGTGCCGGCGGGGGTGAGGGTGAAGGTGCGGCCGTCGATCGTGATGCTCGTGTTCTTCCCGTACGCCTGAAGGTTGTTCATGATGTGGCCGTGGCCGGCGATGTCGGCGCGGGCGGTACGCGCGGAGGGGTCGACGTCGACGCTGGCGGTCCAGCCGCCGCCGAGGTGGATGACGCCCTTGGACTGCCAGCCGCCGACGGCCGGGGGCTGAACGCCGTTGTGGATGGCCTGCTCGCTGCCACCCGCCTTGTCGCTGGCGGGAAGGAACCGAACGACCGCGACCACGAACCGGATCAGGACGAAGGTTCCCCGAGAACGGGTGACGGTCAAGTCGAAGCCGGTGAAGCCGAGGTCTTCGTACTCCCTGGTCACCGACGGCTTGAAAGCCCGCCCACCAACCCGGCCGGGTGCGGGCCGGGGTGCGGGCCGGGGTCGGTGGGAGGGGCCCCGACCGGCCGGGGGGGGTGGCCGATCGGGGCGGGCGCCCGGGCCAGCCGGGGGGGTGGCCGGCCGCGGGCGTTCGAGGGTGGGGGCGGGCGGGTGGTCGCCTCACGGCGGAAAGCGCTGCGCGGCTTCAGCCGAACGATCTTCCACGCAGGCGGATGGTTGGGCCCGGGGACATCAGCCCTACCCGCCCCCACAGATAGATGAACGGTCAACCAGGACGGATTGTTCCCGGCTGCATCCGCTGCCGCCCGGATACTGCCCTTGAGGTGCGGGAGTGGACCAGGAGCGCCGGAGAGAGCGAGGCGAGGGGCGGGGGTGCGGGCCACTCGGGATGGCCCCCTCCACTCCGCCTCTCGCTCCCACCCCAGCATGAGCGCCACCCGCCGGTGCGGCCCGACCGGCGCCGCCCACGAGACCCCGCCGTCCCTCGAACGGACGGACGCCGGCACCAGGGGCGCCGGCGGGCGGGCGCTACGAGGTGGGCGTGGGGTTCGTCGCTGGGCCGAGCCGGTGCAGGGCCACTCGTTCTTCGGCGGCGGTGCGGGGCACCCATGCCATCAGGATCCCCATCGCGCTCTCCCAGCCGACATCACCGTGCAGAGCAGCAACGGCCTCAGGGAGCTCGCCCGAGCTGGTGTCGGCGGCAGGGGTTGGCGCTGGTTCTGCGTTCATGGGGCCTCGGTCCTCGCGGGGACGGAACATCACGGTTCGCCGAACCCAGGGGCGCCGTGGGCGCCGCGCCGGCCGGGCTCAGGCGGACCACGCCGTGGTTGCCTCGGATGGGTCGATCCCGTGCGCCGCCGCCACATCGGGAGTGCACCGGAACAAGGTGAGCGCGCCAGTCACCTCCAGCAACCGGTGCAGCTGATCGGGTACGGGGCCGGCCAGGATCAGCTGGTGGCGGGTGCGGGCCGCCAGCAGGGCGTTGAGGAAGGAGCTGTCGGCGAAGGCGGTGCCGCTGACGTCCAGGATGGTGCGGTACGTCGCGAACGCGGCCAGGGCGTCGTTGATGACGTGGATGGTCTCCATGTCGAACTGGCCGGACATCCGGATCACGACCGTGCGATCGGGTTCGCTGACGCACTCGATGTCCGCGACGGGAACGCCCGGGCACGGCGGCGTAGCCGGACGCGGGGGGCCGATCGAAACGTGATGGGGGTATCGGGCGCGCTGCTGCACGGCTGCCGTCCTTCTCGGTCGGAGCCCTCCCCTTCCGCGAAACGGGAAGAAAGTGCGCGACCACTACGGCGGTCACACGATTGAGGAGGTCCGGACCAAAAGCGCCACCAAAAAGATGACGCGACAGCACGGGTGTCACCAACGGCTGCCTCGAACCTACCCCCGAAACCGCCGCACACGCCGATCGCCACCACGAAGCCTCAGCCGTGGGCGACGGGGCGCGGCATGAGCGGGTGCCTCGACGAGCCCACTCGACGGCCCTCAAGCAGCTGCGGAGTAGCTCCTGGTGAGGGGCCGTCAGGCCGTGAGGGCGGGCTTGAGGATGTCCGGGCCCGGCCGGTCCGGGAGGGGTCGAGGAGGAGGGTGGCAGCGGCTCGCGCGACGTCCCGGGTGGCGACGGTCGGCAGGGGGCGGTCCGTCGAAGACCGCGCTCGACGCGACGCGACGCGCCGCGGCCGGCCTCGAACCTGTCGGCGATCTTCAGTCTCGTCGAGACCGGCAGCATCGTCCTCTTCGCCCCGTCTCGGTGGCCCAGCGCTACCCGCGTCCCGAGATCGCCTACCGTCCGGTCACCGACGTTCCCGACTCCGTCCTGGCCGTCGCCTGGCCGCAGGACGCGCGCTCCCCCGCCGTAGCCGCCTTCGTGCGCGCGGCCTGCAGGGTCGCAGCGGCACGGGACGCCCTAGCGGAGCAGCCCGCACCGGCCTCGACCCACGACCGTCACGGAGACACGCGCTAGCGGACCACCACGGCCCGTCGGGTGGACGGGCCGTGGTGGGCGCCGGGCCTCAGCCCAGCTGGTCGTAGTCGAACTGGCGGTCGTAGAGCGGCGCCCAGACCTCGGGCCAGGGAGTGGTGGTGCTCCCGCACGCGCCCAGGACCACGGGAGAGCGCCGGCCGGTGTCGCGAATGCACTGGCCGGTGCTCGCCTCGACGAGCTCCCAGCGGTTCGGATAGGCCTCCGTACCGCGGTAGTTCCAGGTGAAGGCGGCGCAGCCCCAGCCGTTGCTCAGGACCAGCGGGGTGCCGGGCGCGGTGCCGCCCTGGGTGCCCAGGCAGTAGGTTCCGAAGGCGCCGACGGTGAAGGTGCCGCCGCCCGCGCGTTGGAAGGTGAAACGCTGGTGGAGCGCGTTCTTGCAGTCGAAGGTCTGGATGACCGCGCCCTCCTGGGGCGCCCCGCCGCCGCGGATGTCCAGGCACTTCCAGCTGACGGCGGCCCGTAGCTCGTAGATCGCCGCGTTGTGGAAGTTCGTCGTGTAGGTGATTCCGGGGTTCTCCGCCGCCTGCGCCGGAGACGTCGGCAGTAGCAGGGCCAGCAGCGCCATCAGGGCGGCCGCGAGGGCGTGCCGGCCGGTGCGGTTCGACTGTCGGGTCACGCGTTCTCTCCTGTTCCGAGTACGTCCTTGACCCGACGAAGCTAACGAGACCGGCCGGACGCCCGGTACCCGCCCATTCAGGGGGGCGGCTCCGGGCGAGGCCGCGCGGCACGCCCGCCCGAGCGGCGCGACCCCTTCGGCGCGCGGACCATGAGCCCGGAACCGGGGCCCGGCTCGGGTGCGGCTCACGCGGCCGGGGGGTGACCTGATATGAGTTCATCATGAATGCCGAAGCTCTTGACCCGATGGCACGCCTGCTCGCGGAACGGGCTTGTGAGCGGCTGGTCATCGAGTTCGTCCACCGACTCGACCTCGGGGACCCGGGGTCGGTGGCGGATCTGTTCACGCGGGCCGGCACGTGGGAATGGCCCGCCGGGGACCGCCGCATCGCGGGGCACGAGGCCCTGCGCAGCTACTTCGGCGACCGGCCCGCAGACCGGCTGTCGCGCCGCGTGTGCACCAACATCCTGGTCACCGTGACCTCCGCGGAAACCGCCCGCGCCACCACCTACTTCACCACGTACCGTGTCGACGGCTACCGAGAGGGCCTCGTACCGCCGCGGCCGCCGGTCCAAGTGGGGCACTACGAAGACACGTTCCGCAAGGTGGACGACACCTGGCTGCTCACCACGCGGACCCTCTTCCTCTCCTTCGCCGGTCCCACGGAACGCCTGGCCGGGCCCGGCCGGTCATGACCTCGACGACGGACAGCCTTTGTGCGGCAGATCGGAAGAAGATCGGGAGCCGTCCGGATGCCGTCGGAATGCGAACGGCCAGCGGTGTCACAGGCCGAAGGCGCCGCCTTCGATGAGGATGAGCAGTCCGATGGTGACGAGGACCAGCGGCAGCAGGACGTGGCCCCAGCGGGCCAGGGCCTTGGCGACGACAGGGCGGGTGGCGAAGAACCGGCCGGCGAAGCACCACACCACGACGAGGACCAGGAACACCGCGGCGTACACGGTCATCCCCGTGACGCCGGCGGTGGCGAACACCGGAACGTAGACGCCGATGTTGTCGCCGCCGTTGGCGAAGGTGACCGCGGCGACCTCCAGCGGGCTGGGGCCGCCCTCCTTCGCCTGCTCCTCTCCCGCATCCTCGTCGCCGCCACGGTGGGCCTTCCACGCCTGCCAGGCGGCTTTGAGGCCGAGCGCGAGAGGCAAGAGGCCGAGGTAGGGGATGGCCGACGCGGGGAGGAAGGTGGCGCCGAACGCGGCGGCCACGGCCACGGCGAGGATCGCCGCGAAGCCCAGGTACTGCCCGAGGACGATGCGCCGGACGGATCCCGGGCGGTCGGCTCCCTGGGCGAAGAACAGTGCCAGGATCAGGATGTCGTCGATGTTCGTGACGGCGAACAGCCCAGCGGCCTGCCCGATGATGCCCAGGTCCACGTGTGGTTCCTCTCCTTCGGTACGGGTGACCCGCTGAAGCTACCTGGGAGTCCCGGCCGTCGATCACCAACGGTTCGGGCCGGGGCCGGTCCCCCGCCGCGTGGGTGTCCCGCTGATCCGCTCGGCCTCCGCCGCGCCTCCGGGCTCGGGGGCGGGTGACCGCGGCGTCATGGTGGGCCGGCCCCGTGCTGCGACCAGAACGGGGACAAGGAGGACTCCATGAACGGCTCGGGACTCACGGTGAGATCGCCTGCGAAGGGCCGGTCGAGGACCAGGACCAGGAGCAGGCTGAAGCCGATCAGTCCGGCGACGCTCGCCACGAAGAGGAATTGCATCTTCAGGCTGCGCAGGCCGTAGAGGGAGGTCAGCAGGATGATGACCAGCGCACCCCCGTGGACCAGGACCTGGAGCAGGACCGGCAGCTCCATCGTGGCGATGTTGGTCCGCTCCCGCCGCATGGCGGTCGCGTCGTTGAGCCGCGTGACGGCTTCCTCGTAGAAGGCCTCGTCGCGCGCCGTCTTCGGATCGTAGGCCTGCAGTGCGTCGTACATCCCTCCGACCTGCTGGGAAGTGGCCTCGAAACTCAGCCGGCCGGCTCGCATCTCCGGCCACTGCACCTCGACCACGGCGTGTACGTAGTCGCTCACCGCCCTGTCGATCCGCGCCCGTGCCACGGGCGGGAAGGACCGGGTGTCGCGGACGACCAGGGAGATGTCGGTGGCTTCCTGCGCGACCACGGTCCGGGTGTGGTCCAGCTGGGTCCACAGGGTGACGACGACGAAGGCGAGGATGATCCCGTAGATCGCGCCGAACATGCCCAGTACGACGCCGACCATTTCGTTGTGCTCGCCCTCGGCCAGGCGGGGAGAGCGGCGGCGGGCGAGCGCGCTGCCCGCCACGGCGACGAGCACGATCCCACCGACCGTGAGCAGCGTCAGCGCGCACGTGCTCAGGTGGTTGAGCAGCCACAGCGCCACGAGCGGCCTCCTGGAGACGAGTTGCGGAACGGCCCGCCCTCGGGCGGGCACGAGCCCTGGCCGTGCTTCCCGTTCATCGTGGACGCGGTCCGGTGATCGGGCCACTCGGGAGCTCCCATCACGCCTCGCCACGTTCGCCGTTCATCGTCGCCGCGGCCTGATGGCGGGAGCCGTACGGCTGTTGACGGCCTCGCTCCCGCCCTTCTCCTGTCCGCGAGCGTGGAACGGAGCGCCGAGCCCGCCAGGTTCACCCGAACGCGCCGTGCCCGCGAGTGGCCGTCCGGCCGGACGGGCCGGACATCGCCGGGGCACGCCACCACCCAGGACAGTCGATCGTCAGGTCGGTCGAATCCTCCCGGTTGCGCATGCTTGCAAGCCAGTTGATGCTGGCGGAGGCCGACGAAGAACGTAGCCGCGGCCCGTGTTTGCTCGGGGAATCCGACCTGTCGGCAACGAACCGACGCCATGAGGAGTCATCAATGACGCTCCTTCAACCCACCCTTGCCGTACCCCCGGTGCCGTCCCGGAACTGGAGCATCCCCGCCGAGGGCCATGCTCGCCGGGTACGCGCCCTCCGGCGGGAAGTGCATCGCATAGCCGACGAGGTGATCGACGCCGGGACATTCCACTTCGGACCGCAGACCGCGCGCCTGGAGCAGCGGATCGCCGCGCACTGGGGCGGGGCGGCCGTGGCCACCACCTCCTGCACGCAGGCGTTGACGCTCGCCCTGCGCGTGGCCGGGGTGCGGCCGGGGGACGAAGTCGTGCTGCCTGCCGCCACGTTCGCCGCCACGGCGTTCGCGGTCTGCGAGACCGGTGCCGTACCCGTGATCGTGGACGTGGCCGAACCGTCGCTCACCCTGTGCCCACAGGCGCTGCGCGCTGCCATCACCCCTCGGACCCGGGCCGTGATCGCCGTCCATCTGCACGGCCACATGGCCGACATGCCCGAGATCCTGGCCGTCGGCCGGGAACACGGCCTGGCCGTCGTGGAGGACTGCGCCCAGGCCGCCGGTGCGGCGCTCGACGGTCGAGCGGCCGGCACCTGGGGCGACTTCGGCTGTTTCTCGTTCTGGGTCGGCAAGTGCGTCGGCGGCCTCGCCGACGGCGGCGCCGTCGTCACCGACTCCGCCGAGCGCGCCGCCCGGTTGCGCCGGCTCACCGACATGGGACGCGAACGGGGGCAGCGGCACGTCCACCGTGACCGGGGCGCCCGGGCCCGGCTCGGGGAGCTCGACGCCGGCCTGATCGCCCTGGAGCTGGAGCGCCAACCCGCCTGGCTGGCCCGCCGCTCCGCCATCGCCTCGCACTACTCCGAGGCCTTCGCCGACCTGCCCGTGGGGCCGCCACAGGTGCTGCCCGGGCACCGGCACGCCTACTACAAGTTCGCGGTGGACTGCCCGGACCCGGTCGGGCTCGGCGCCTTTCTGGCGGGTCGCGGCATCGAGACCGAGCAGGTGTACCCCTATCTGCTCCCGGACCAGCCCGCCTTCCGGCACATCGAGTACCGCAGCAGGGTCACCAGCCGGTCGGCGGGCGCCGGTCGCCGCCTGTGCCTGCCGGCCTATGCGGAACTCAGTGACGCCGAGGTGGAGGAAGTCGCGCTGGCGGTAGGGGACTTCGCGACGGGAGCGAAGGGGAGGAAGGCGCGATGACCACGAACGCCAGGGAAGAAAGCTCCGCGGTGACGCGGACGACCGTGCCGCGGGACGCCAGCAGGGCCCGCCGCGAGGCCGCCCGGCTCACGGCTCAGGACGTCCGCGGTGTCGCGCTGACCTTCGTCGACAACAGCGGCATCACCCGGGTCAAGGCAGTGCCCGCCGGTCGCCTCGGGCAGGCCGCAGAGCGGGGCGTCGGGATGTCCCCCGTCTTCGACGTGTTCCTGCTGGACGACTCGATCACCACCAGCGCGCACATCGGCGGACCCGACGGAGACCTCCGGCTCTTCCCCGACCTGGACCGGCTGACCGTGCTGGCCGCACAACCGGGCTGGGCCTGGGCCCCGGCGGACCGGTACGACCAGCAGGGCGGGCCGCACCCCGCCTGCCAGCGCCGGTTCACCCGCCGGATGACGGAGCGGGCGGCAGCGGCGGGCCTGGAGCTGCGGATGGGGTTCGAGACGGAGTGGGTGGCGCTGCGCGACGGTCAACCGGCCGGCCCGGAGCCGGCGTACGCGACCCGGGGACCCGCCTACGGGATGAGCCGGCTGGTCGACCTGTCGGGATATCTGGCCGAGCTGCTCGCGGCCTTCGCCGCACAGGACGTGGAGGTGCTGCAGCTCCATCCGGAGTACGCGCCCGGCCAGTTCGAGGTGTCCGTCGCCCCGAGCGACCCGATCGGCGCCGCCGATCTGTCCGTGCTGGTGCGCGAGACCGTTCGCGGGGTCTCCCGGCGGGGCGGGCTCACTCCCGTCTTCGCCCCGGTGGTCGCGGCCGGCGGGGTCGGAAACGGCGGCCACCTCCACCTCAGTCTGTGGGAGCGGGGCCGGAACCTGTGCCAGGGCGGTGACGCCTGCGCCGGGATGACCGGGCAGAGCTCCGCCTTCCTGGCCGGCGTACTGCGCGAGCTGCCCGCGCTGATGGCCGTCGGAGCACCATCGGTGGCCAGCTACCTCCGGCTGCAGCCGGGCCGCTGGGCCGGGGCGTTCCAGTGTTGGGGGGTGGAGAACCGGGAGGCGGCGCTGCGCTTCATCCCCGGTCCGCCGAACGAGCCCCACGGTGCGAACGCCGAGCTCAAGTGCTTCGACCAGGCGGCCAATCCCTATCTGGTGACCGGCGCGGTGATCGCCGCCGGGCTGGCCGGGATCCGCGCCGGTCTGGAGCTGCCGGCCCCGGTGTCGGGCGATCCCGCGCTCGGCGACGGTCAGCCGCGGCTGCCGCAGTCGCTCCAGGAGTCCGTGAAGCACTTCCAGGACTCGGCC
This sequence comes from Streptomyces sp. NPDC098789, assembly GCF_044759975.1. NCBI lineage: Bacteria > Bacillati > Actinomycetota > Actinomycetes > Kitasatosporales > Streptomycetaceae > Streptomyces > Streptomyces sp. NPDC098789. The sequence continues at coordinate 241,878 of NZ_JBIWAJ010000012.1, read as the reverse complement.
GTGCTCCGCGAGGCCATGGGCGACCCGTTGTTCGAGGCGATCGCGGCCGTTCGCCGGGCGGAGGTCGAACTCTTCGAGGACGCCGACCCGGACGCCGTCGTGGCTGCCGTCCGCGACCGCTACTGATCGGCCGGCGGCACCCCGGCGTCCCGGTACCCCGGCACCCCGGAAAGCCCCCACCCACCGCTCCGTCCCTCGCTCCCCCACTCCACTGTTCCGCTGTTCCGCTGTTCCGCTCAAGGAGGACATCTCATGTGCAGACTCTTCGCCCTGACCACCTGCGGCCCGCGCGTCCAGGCGTCCCACTGGCTGCTCGACTCGCTGTCCAGCTTCCGCGAGCAGAGCCGGAAGCAGCCGGACGGGACCGGGTTCGGCTGGTTCTCGCTCGGTGACGAACCCGTCCGGGACCGTTCCCCGATCGGCGCTTTCGAGAACGAGGACTTCTCCGACGCCGCCGACCACATCGTGTCGCACACCCTCGTCAGCCATGTCCGCTACGGCACGACCGGCGAGGTGGACGTACACAACTGCCACCCGTTCGACATCCAAGACCGGCTGTTCGCACACAACGGGTGCATCCGCGGTGTGGACACCATCAACTCCTGGCTGACGGACGTGGACCGCGCACAGGTCGAGGGCACGACCGACTCCGAGACGGCGTTCGCCTTCATCGCCGCGGAGATCCGGCGGCTGGGCGACACCACCGAGGGCATCATCTCGGCGGTACGGCGGATGGGAGCCGAGATTCCGGTCTTCTCGCTCAACCTCGTGGTCGCCGAGCCGCGCCGCCTGTGGGCGCTGCGCTACCCGGACAACTGCGAGCTCTGGGTGCTGGGCCCCGACGGCGGGGGCTTCGGCAGCCGCCGACGGGGCGCCCGCCCGCTCTACCACCGCGCGGATGACAGCTGGGTCGCCGACGGGGAAGAGGAGGTCCCCGCGTGGGTCGTCGCGAGCGAGCGGCTGGACGCCGACCCCGACTGGCGCCTGCTCGATCCCGGGGAACTGCTGATCATCGCCGATGGCAAGGCCGTCTCCCAGTACCCCTTCGACCCGCCCGCCCACCACCTCACCCTGGACGACCTGCGAGGTGTCGAGGTCGACGCCGACTTCAGCGACGAGGACCTCTGACAGGCGCGGCGGCGGCCTGGTACAGGCCGCCGCCGCCCGCTGACCACCGGAAGGACCGTCCCGTGCCACGACACCGCACCGCCGAGCAGGACTTCGACTTCCACGGCCCCGCGCTGGACACCGTCTTCGACACCTACAGGGAGCTGCGCGAACAGTGCCCCGTAGGACGCAGTGACCGGCACGGGGGGTTCTGGTTCCTCACACGGGCCAAGGACATCTTCGCCGCCGAGCACGACCCGCTGACCTTCTCCGTCGCACCGTCGATGCTGCTCCCCGCGTTCGGCACCGACGTGCCGCTGATCCCGGTCGACATCGATCCGCCGGATCACGCCGGCTACCGCAGGATCCTCCTGCCCCTGTTCACGCCGAAGGCGGTCGCGCGCCTGGACGAGGACATGCGCCGAAGCGCACGGCACCTTGCGGCGAAGGTCGCCGAGCAGGAGGTGGCGGACGTCTCGCGCGAGTTCGCCAGGCCGCTGTCGACGACCGTCTTCAGCCGTCTGGCCGGGTTCCCCGAGCAGGACTGGCCCCTGTTCGACCGATGGATCGACGACATCGTCTACTCGCGCTCGGCCGACCCGCGGCGCGCCCGCGCCGCGGGTCACGAAGTGATGGAGTACTTCGACGCGTTGCTCGGCTCCCGTCGTGACGCGCCGGGCGGGGACGATCTGATCCATCACCTCTCGGTCGCCGAGATCGACGGCCGCAAGCTGACGCACGACGAGCTGCTGTCCCTCTGCTACCTGCTGTTCCTCGCCGGCCTGGACACCACGGCCTGGGCCGTTCGGTCCAGCCTGTGGTACCTCGCGCAGCACCCGGAGGCCCAGGCCCGGCTGCGGGAGCACCCCGATGAGACACCGGCGGCGGCGGAGGAGTTCCTGCGCACCTTGTCTCCCGTACAGGCGATGGCGCGCACCTGCCTGCGGGACACCGAGGTGGCCGGCCGGAAGATCAAAGCCGGTGACCGGGTCGCGCTCGTCTTCGGCGCCGGCAACCGTGACCCGGAGGCCTACGACGACCCCGACGACATCGTCCTGGACCGCCGGGACAACCGGCACCTCGCCTTCGGCGTCGGCATCCACCGGTGCGCCGCTTCCAACCTCGGGCGGCGGGAACTGGTCGTCGCCCTGCAGGAGTTCCTCGCCGCCGTGCCGGAATTCTCCCGCACCGACCCGGCCGAGCCCTGGCACGGTCTGGGGCCGCTCACCCTTCGGATCGGACGGTGAGCGCGATCTACCGGATCCGGATCGACTCCCGGCGCTGCCAGGGGCACGCGCGCTGTCTCGCCTTCCTCCCGGACACCGTCGACTTCGACGACGAGGGCTACGCCTACGTCCCCGAGGAGAAGAGCTGCCGTGCCGAGATGACCGACGCTCTCCGGCAGGCGGCGGCGAACTGCCCCGAGCGGGCCTTCCAGGTGGTGGCGGAGGAGTGAGAAGCCGGGTTCCGAAACCGCCGGCAGCGGTACCGGAAGGTACGGGGGTACCCCGAGATACGGGGTACCCCCGGGGCGGGTTATTCGATCACGAGTTCCACGGGGATGTTGCCGCGGGTTGCCTTCGAGTAGGGGCAGACCTCGTGGGCCTGCTTGACGAGCAGGGCGCCCGTCTCGCCCGCCAGGGCCTCCGGCAGCTCGATGCGCAGGGTCACGGCGAGGGCGAAGCCCGTGGCGTCCTGGCCGATGGAGGTCTCCGCGGTGACCGACACGTCACTGGTGTCGACCTTGGCCTGGCGGCCGACCAGGCCGAGCGCGCTGGCGAAGCAGGCGGCGTAACCGGCGGCGAAGAGCTGCTCGGGGTTGGTGCCCTGACCGTTCCCGCCCAGCGCCGGAGGCATGGCGAGCGCCAGGTCGATCTGGCCGTCGGAGCTGACGGCGCGGCCTTCGCGGCCGTTGGCGGTGGCGACAGCGGTGTACAGCGCGTCCATCGGGGTTCCTCTCGGAGGGGTGAACCGTTGCGGCCGGGGTCCGGTCGCTCCACCAATGAAGCACACAGTTCGATTGAGCGCAACTAAGCTGTGCACAACTCAATCGCTGACAACCATCTCGGGGTACACTGGGTCCCATGACCGAGCAGCAGCAGCGCGACCCCCTCCCCGACCAGGACTTCCTCCGCCTGGACGGGCAGATCTGCTTCGCGCTCAACGCCGCGAGCCGCGCCTTCGGCGGGCTGTACCGGATCGTCCTCAAGGACCTGGGCCTGACCTACCCGCAGTACCTGGTGATGCTGGTGCTCTGGGAGCGCGGCGAGATGCCGGTGAAACAGCTCGGGCAGCACCTGCGCCTCGACTCGGGCACCCTGTCCCCGCTGCTCAAGCGCCTCGAAGCGGCCGGCCTGATCCGCCGCGAGCGCAGCACCGAGGACGAGCGCTCGGTGCACGCCGTCCTCACCGCGGAGGGCGCCGCACTGCGGGCCCGCGCGGTGGAGGTGCCCCGCCGGATCGCACGGGCGACGGGATTCGAGCTGGAGGAGATCCGTGATCTCCAGACGCGGCTCAGCCGCCTCACGGAAGCCCTCGACACCGCCACCGCCGACGAGAGCGCCAAGGACGGCGGCGACGCCCACGAGCGGTGAACCCGGAGGCGGTCCGATGGGCCGGGTGACGGCGAAGACCTTGGTCGGGCGCCGGGCCAACGCGGCATGACCTGGATGATCGGGCCATCCCGCGTCAGGACGGGCCTCCCGCTAGCGCTCCACGCGGGCACGCAGCGCCTGGACGAACCAGTCGAACACCGGGGCCAGGCTCTCGGGCACCGGCCAGCCGTTGATCACGGCCAGCAGCTGCCAGTACCGCTCCGCACGGGGATCGTTGGCGGTCTCCAGACGAGTCAGCAGCCAACGCCGCGTGTCGGGATCGTCGGGTCGGCCGAAGACGTGCGCGTAGCGGGCCGTGAGCGCCGTGATCACAGGGGTGGCTCGGGGCGAGGCCGGACCGACACCGGCTGCCAGCGCCTGGCCGACCTGGTCGCGGACGGCGTCCGTGAGCTCCTGGTGCAGGCCCGTGGTGTCGCCTTGGGCGCGTTCGGCCGCCTGGTACTCGGCCATGCGGCGCACCGACGCGCGGAAGTCCGGGTCCTGGGCGAGTTCGGCCAGTTCGACCCAGGCGTCGACCTGTTCCGGCGCGGGGTCGTCGGGCAGCTCGGGCATGGCCGAGCGCATCATGGCCACCAGACCGGGGTTCGCGTCGAGACCACCGAACGTGTCGTCGATGAAATTCCTGATGAGGCGCCGGCGTTCGTCATCGGAGAGCTTGGCGAGCTTGTGCATCAGGTCCATCTCCTCAGGGGTGGAGCCGCGCTTGGCCACCGCTCGCAGCACCGCACGCCGCAGTCGCAGGGTGCGGATCTGCACCTCCAGTGCCTCGGCGTGTGCCGCGGCGACCTCGGGCAGCGAGATCTCCCGGTCCAGGACCTGCTGGATCGCGGCAAGGTCGAGTCCCAGGTCTCGCAGCGTCCGCACGAGGTCCAGGCGTGCGAGGGCGTCGATGTCGTACAGGCGGTAGCCAGCCGGGCTGCGGTCGGTCGGCGGCACGATCCCCGAGTCGGAGTAGAACCGAACGGTCTTGACCGTCAGCCCGGTCCGCCGGGCCAGATCACCGATCGAGTAAAGCGCGTCGCCGTCCATAGCCACACCCTCGCGTCTCCCCCTACGGGAGACTCAACCCCCGCCTCCTTCGCCGGGCACATGATCTCCGACGACCCCCGGTGGATCAACGGGTTCGCCGTCGGGCCCAACACCCGGCGGGCGCTCTGGGATCCCGCTCATTGCGCCGGCAGCTCGGCGATGACCGTGAAGCCTCCGCCTGGGTAGCCCGTGAGGTCGGTGCCGGGGGGCAGCGGCCGGGCCTCCCCGTCGACCGTGACCGCCACGCCGAGACCTCCCGTGGCGAAGGCGTCCAGCAAGCGTGGGAGTTGGGCCAGGCCCGGTGCCGGCTCCATCGGTGTCGCGTCGTCGTGCTGGCGCATGGGGCCGACGGTGGCCTTCATCTCGCGCAGCGCCTCCCCCGTGGTGACGGTGAGCTGGTCCACGAGCTGCTGCGCCTGCGCGGGGTTGCCGTGCAGCACGCGGGCGGCCGTCTTGGCTTGGGCATTGGCGAGGGCCAGGTGGTGCGCGACGACGTCGTGCGGCTCACGGGGTGGTGGAGCCGGCTGAGGCTGCCGGCAGGAGGAGCCAGGCAGCGGGGGCCGCGGTCTTGAGGACCAGGGGTTCACTCGCCGGCCCGCCCGCCAGGGCCGCGGTGATCACCGCGGCGCCGCTCAGGCCCACGCAGAGGTACGCGGTGCGGGGCGGGAGGCGCTGGGCGATCGTGCAGCAGGCGGCCAGGAGCGGGGCCAGCAGCAGGATCGTGGGCAGGTAGCCGAGGATGCCGACCGCGGCCCCGCACCCGGTGGTGATCGCCAGCACGGTGCGGGGGAGGTCACGCCGCCACAGCGCCGAGCAGGTCGCGCCTATGCCCTGCGCCCGCTCCCCCTGGTGGCACGAGCGCGTCGGTGGCGGACAGCGGGGTCAGACAGGCGGCGAGCGGGGACACGATCGGCACACCCAGCCGGATCGGCGGACCGCTGAAGGCCGCCGCCGGGATTCGTGCCCTTGGGCGCATCTGATGCGGTGCGGGGTGTGGACCCCGAGCCAGGACGCTTCCAGCAGGGTGGCTCCTGCCGCTGCGAGACGCTCTCGGAAGGCTGCCCCCGCGGCCTCCCGACAGCGTCGGGCGCAGATACGGCAGATTCCCTGTCCCTGTTGGAGGTTGGCCGGCCGCGGGGCGACCACGTGCCCGGCGGGACAGCGGATCGTGTGCGGGGCGCCGTTGCCCAGCCAGGTGTCTTCGAGGAGCTGCGCGCCGGCTTCCGCGAGGCGCTCTCGAAAGGCTCTCTCCGCACGTAACGAGTGCGCGGGGCGAAGAGGTTGCACGTGCTCTCCCAGATCCTGGAGCCTCACCGTACGGGCGTCGACGGCCACCAGGAGTTCTACCCCGGATCGACCTTGAAACGGGCAGGAGGGAAAGCGGTCGAGGCCGGGACGCGCTGGCGGGACGAGCGGCGGCTGAGGCCGCTCGGGCCACGGTTCGGCTCTACGAGGCGGTACCGGTCCACCAGTCCGGCTGGTCGGCAGGCGTCCAGGTCACGGGCATGGGTGTGGGCATGCCGAAGATCTCCTCGATCCGGCGGCACGCCGCGGTCTGGGCGGATTCGGGGGAGCTGTCGGCCGGTTGCTCGGCCAAGGCACCGTCCACGAAGCCGTCGGGCTCGGTGAAGTAGACCGCGTATCGCCATTGGAGCGGGGGGCGGGGGGTGCGGAACAACACCACTATCGTGGGCCGGCCGAGGTGGTCCCTCCAGTTCCGCCGGGGCCCGGACGTCACGCCCCTCCCCCGCGCCCGACGAGCTTGATGCGCACCTGGCAGTCGTGGTCCGCGCGGTCGGTGCCCACTGGCAGGGCGTGGCACGTCGCTGCCCATGCCGCCCGGGCCAAGGACGCGACCGCGACTCCGTCTCGGGGCCAGGCCTGTTCGGTCATGCGCCGATCATGGCACGGACGATCGACGCCTCCTCCGCGAGCCCGACGGGTCTCGTCGACCGTCAGCCCCGGAACCGCTCCAGGGCCTCCACGATCAGTGCGTGATCGTCGAGCTGCGGGAGCCCCGACACCGTCACGGACCCGATGACGCCCGCGCCCTCGACGGCGATCGGGAACGAGCCGCCGTGCGCGGCGTATTCGGCGGGATCGAGCCGTGCGTCGGTGTCGAAGTTCCGGCCGCGCGAACGGAACCGGGTACCGGTCAACAGCGAGGAGACGCCGAATCGCTCCACGGTACGGCGCTTGCGGTCGGCCCAGGCGTCGTTGTCGGCGCTGGCCCCGGGCAGCGCGCAGTGGAACATCTGCTGCGCGCCGCGCCGGATGTCGATCACCACGGGCGCCGACCTGTCACGGGCCAGCGATACGAGGAGGTTGCCGAGCGCCCAGGCGTCGTCATGGGTGAAGCGGGGCAGGACGAGGCGCGCCTCCTGCGCCTCCAGGGCGGCCACGTCGGCGGCGCCGGCGGGAAGGACGACCGGCGCGGCCGGGGTGGGCGCGGGCAGGGGTACGGGGGTCTCCTGGGCAGTCATGCGCCTACTTTGGCAACAGCGTTGCCAAAGTGCAAGCGGCCCGGGCGCCCGGTCCGTTCAACTGCCCCACCACCGGGCACAGGTCGTACGCGGTGGTCAGGGCGTGTCGCCGGAGTAGTGCAAGCGGCACACCACCCCCGGGCCACCCGCCGGACGCGGCTCGCCGGGGCGCGGGTCGTAGAACGCGCGGCCGCCGGGCCACCGCGACAGCTCGGTGGGCAGGGCGATGCCGTCGTCGATCTCCTCCGGCCGCCAGCCCGTGATGTCGAGCAGCAGTCCGTCCAGGGGCCCGCCGACGAGGACCGCGTACCTCGCGTGCGGCAGCGGGCCGGGGTCGGGGTCGTCGTGGTCACGGCCGTACACCCGGCCTCGCATCAGCTGCTCGTCATCAGCGTTCATACGAACAGCCTTCCAGCCACCACTGACAGCGCTCGCCCGATACCCGGCGACCCCGCGCTGCTCACCCCGGCCCGGCCCGTGGAGGGGTCAGTGACCGGTGCCGGCCTTGACCGCTCGCGTGGCGAAGTAGCCGGAGAGCCAGCCGGCGGTGGCGTCCGAGTGGTGCGGCGCCTCCGCGAAGCCGGTGATGGCGAAGCCGGCCGCGGTCTGGCCGCCGAGCTGCTCGGTGAGCGTGTGGCTGTACTCCACCGGCGCGTCGAGGCCCCACAGCCGTTCCCGCTCGGCGGGCTCCAGGTGGGTGAGGTCGCTGTAGGGCAGGCGGTGGCGCACCACCAGCTCGCCGCGCGCCTCCAGGGGTTCGGCGTCGAAGAGGTAGACGTCCGGGTTGAGGAAGCCGGACAACAGCGTTCCGCCCGGGCGCAGCACGCGGTGGCACTCGCGCCAGACCGGCGCCGGTTCCGGCATGAACAGGTTGGAGACCGGGTGGAAGACCAGGTCGAACGAGGCGTCCGGGAACGCGCTCAGGTCGCGCGCGTCACCGAGCACGGTGCGCAGGTCGAGCCCTTCACGCTCCGCGACCATCTCGTCCTGCGCCAGCTGGCGGGGCGAGTTGTCGAAAACGGTCACCCGCGCGCCCGCCGCGGCCAGCACCGGACCCTGCTGCCCGCCGCCGGAGGCGAGGCAGAGCACATCGCGACCGGATATGTCCGGCGGGAACCAGGTCGGGTCGACCGGCTCGTGCCCGATCAGGACCACGGACCACTGGCCGCCCCTCGCCTTCGCGATCACCTCGGGGCCGACCGGGCGCGACCACTCGTTGCCCTCCTCAGCCTCACGGTCCCAGGCGAGGCGGTTGTGCGCGACGGGGTCGACAGGGTCAACGGGGTCAACAGGAGTCTGGCTCATGCGCCACACCCTAGTTGCCGCACCGCGCGAGTTCCGTCGATGGCTATCGGGCGGCATCTTTCGCGTTCGAGCCGGCCGGCGACGACGGCGTGGTCGTGGGCGGCCGGCACGCCGGCCGGAGGCTCCGCCGAGCTGCACGGCAGGGTCGCCGGGCAGTGGCCGCTGCCGCCGCGGTGGCCGGTTCCGCAGTGGCGGGGGCCGGGGAGGCTGCCTAGCGTGGGCAGGGCGTTGCCCCTGCCCCGCCGCTCCCCCGCGAAAGGCCTGCCATGCCCGACAAGCCCGCCATCGTCCTGGTCCACGGATTCTGGGGCGGCGCCGCCCACTGGGCCAAGGTCATCACCGAACTCCACCGCCGCGGCTACGAGGACCTCCACGCCGTGGAGAACCCGCTGACCTCGCTCGCCGACGACGCCGAGCGCACCCGCAAGATGGTCCGCCAGATCAAGGGCCCGGTGGTGCTGGTGGGCCATTCGTACGGCGGCGCGGTCATCACCGAGGCCGGGACCCTGCCGAACGTGGCCGGGCTGGTCTACATCGCGGCCTTCGCGCCCGACGCGGGCGAGAGCCCGGGCGGGATCAGCCAGGAGCTCCCGCCCGAGGCGTTCCCGAACCTCGCGCCGGACTCGGACGGCTACCTGTGGATCGTCCAGGACAAGTTCCGCGAGAGCTTCGCGCAGGACCTGTCGCAGGAGGAGGCGCGGATCATGGCCGTCACCCAGAAGGCCCCGCTGGCCTCCACCTTCGGCGACGAGGTCACCGATCCGGCGTGGCGGACCAAGCCCTGCTGGTACCAGGTGTCCAGCCAGGACCGCATGATCCACCCGGACAACGAACGCAAGATGGCCGCCCGGATGGATCCCCGCAAGACGGTCGAGCTGGACGCCTCCCACGCCTCCCTGGCCTCCCAGCCGGGCCCGGTGACGGACCTGATCGAAGCCGCCGCCAACGACCTCGGCGGCCGGTAGCCCGCGGGCGCGGCCACGGCCTCGGCGGTCCCCGGCCACCAGGACCCGACCGTCAGCTCGGGACGGGCCAGGAGCGACGGCATCCGCGTTCGCCGATGATCGCAGTGGCGAACCGGACGAGGCCGCCGCCCGTACTACTGGATGCTCCAGCGGTGCGGATGGTCGGGGTCGGTGGCGCAGGAGAAGACGTTCAGCTCGCCGGATCGGCCCACGATGACTTTCGTCGGGGTGGCGGAGCGATGGGCGGGCAGGCCGCGATCCTCCAGCGGCTTCCAGCTGTCGCTACCGCCGTCCCATTCCGAGCTGTCGATGGTCAGCAGGAGGTGCATCGGCGTCCGGCAGATCTGACAGTCCATGGGATACGGGTCGGTGGCGTGCCAGGAGGCGAAGCCGCCGACGCGCCAGCCGGGTGGGATGGACAGGTCGTACTGGTAGCCGACCGGATCGGCCGCGATCTCGTCGGACGCCCGCTCGGCCGCCTCGGCCTCCTCGGCCTGGGCCTCGTCCCAGACGTCGAGCCGGTCGCACAGCCCCTCGGGCAGGAGGCCGGCGAACGGGTAGCTGACCACCCGCTCCGGGTACAGCACACACGGCTCGGGCACGAACCCGGCGGACCCGACGACCAACGGCTGCGGGGGAACGGCCAACACGTCCCCCACCTCCCACGACCGCCGCCAGCGCAGAAGCAGGTTCAGGTCGTAGCGACCCGGGCCGTGCGCGTCGAAGGGGCACCAGAACACCTGGAGCAGGTCGCAGTCCGCCGGTCCCTCCGGCAAGTCCGGGACATCTCGCCGGTACAGCTGCGCCAGGCCGGTCATCGGCAGTCGATCCGTTTGCGCCGCCTCGGGAAGCCGGTGCTCCACCTCCAGCTCGGTCAAGAGCGCGCGTTCCGCGTCCGTCGGGCCCCGGCTCTGTTCCCGAGCCCAGGCGGCGGCCAGGATCCGCCGCTGGTCGTGGATGTCGGCCGGGCGCCGACCCCGCCCGCGGCCGTGGGCCTCACCGCACATCGGCCACTGCTCCCCCACCGGCCACAGCATCGGACCGCCCACCGAGCTGGCGGACAGCTGCGGGCTGCCCGGCCGCGGGTGGAGCCTCGTCGTCGTGCCTCGGTGGGCCGCCAGTTCCGGGAAGAGCGCCTCGACATCGAGCGGGCGCGGCGGCGTGGTCCTCGTCATGGCACGCGAGCTTAGACACCGGGCCGCTGCGCGGGCGGCCGGCAGCCGGACGGGGCGGCTACGCCCCTTGCTTGAGGACGGCGTTCATGACGGCCTTGGCGATGGGTGCGCCGAGGCGGCCGCCGCCGATGTCGGAGCGGGAGATGTCCATGTCCTTCGGGTCGATGAAGACGGCGACCGCGACGGGTGAGGCGCCGTCGCCCTGCTTGGCGTAGGAGACGAACCAGGCGTACGGGCGTTCGTCGCGGACATCGGCGCCGTGCTGGGCGGTGCCGGGCTTGGCGCCGACGACGACGCCGGGGATCCGGGCACCCTCCGCGGTGCCTTCGCGGGCGGTGTGCTCCATCATCTCCTGCACCTTCTTCGCCGTGCGTTCGGAGACGGCCCGCCCGTGCGGCCGGGGTTCCGCCTTCTCGATGGTGGCCAGGTCGGGACCGTTGATCCGGTCGACGAGGTGGGGCTTCATGACGGTGCCGCCGTTGGCGATGCCGGCCGCGACCATGGCCATCTGCAGGGGGGTACTGGTGAGGCTTCCCTGGCCCATGCCGGTCAAGGCGGTCTGCGGCCGGTCGAGCTGCTCGGGGTAGACGCTGGCCGAGGTGCGCACGGGCATGAACTGTTCCTGGTTGAAGCCGAACTTCTCGGCCGTCTCGCGCATCTTGTCCACGCCGGTCTTCAGCGCCGCGTCCAGGAAGACGTTGTTGCAGGACCACTGCATGGCCGTCTTCATCGAGGCCTTGTCGCACTGGGCGTCGGGGACGACGTTGCCGATCTTCGTGGTGCTGTCGGGCAGTGGGTAGGGGGCGGGTATCCCGGAGGCGGTGTCGATGTCGGTGACCGTGCCGTGTTCGAGTGCGGCAGCGGCGGTGAGGATCTTGAAAGTGGATCCCGGCGGATAGGCCTCCCGGATCGCGCGGTTGCTCAGCGGCTTGTCCTTGTCCTGGCCGAGCCGGGTGAACGCCTCCCCCTCCGCCCGGGATTGGCCGGCGAAGGCGCCGGGGTCGTAGGACGGGGTGCTGGCCATGGCGAGGATCCTCCCGGTCCGGGGGTCGAGGGCCACGACGGCGCCCTTCGCGCCGATCGCGGTGAGGCCCTCGTAGGCCGCCTTCTGGGCGGCGGGGTCGATGGTGGTGACGACGTCACCACCCCGGGGTCGGACGCCGGTCAGAGCGTCGAGGGCGCCGGCCCGCAGCCGCGGGTCCGTTCCGCTGAGGACGTCGCGGTGGACGCCCTCCAGCATGGTGGCGCCCTGGGCCTGGGAGAGGTAGCCGGTGATCGGCGCGTACATCGCCCCCTGGGCGTAGGTGCGTTTGTAGGCGAGGTCGGAGCCGGGGACCGGTACGGAGCCGGTGATCGGGCGCCCGCCGACGATGATGTCGCCGCGGGGGCCGCCGAACGCCTCGATGAGGTTCCTGCGGTTGTTCGGGTCCTTGGCCAGCGTCTCGGCGTCGACGAACTGGATCCAGGTCACCCGGGCGAGCAGGGCGAACAGCAGTGCCCCGAGGAAGAGGGCCGTGTGCCGCAGTGTCTTGTTCATGTTCTCTTTCGAATGGTCACGGCGCGCGTGTTGCGGCAGCGGGGAACCGGGGCGGGCCGGGGCCCGCGGCGGCCGGGGGGTGACCGGCTCGTACACGCGGCCTTCGGGGCGGCAGCCGCGACGGCGCAGGCCGCCAGTCCCGCCCCGAGGACGGCGAGAGCACACAGGAAGAGGAATGCGGTCATGTCCCGACATCAGCAGCCCACGCCCCGCTATGTCCAATATCTGGATCGATGGGCGATCAATTGTGATTTGATATCGTTGCTGCTCATGGACCTCGTAGGGCACGTGCGGAGTTTCGTCGCTGTTGCGGAAGAAAGACATTTCGGCCGGGCCGCAGCTCGCCTGGGGATGGCTCAGCCACCGCTGTCACAGCGCATCCAGCGGCTGGAGAAGGAGCTCGGCCTCCGGCTCTTCGAACGCACCAGCCGCCAGGTCGCCCTGACCCAGGCGGGCGCCCTCCTCCTCCCCGAGGCCCGCGACCTGATCACCGGCTGCGACGCGCTCCTGGGCAGCGCCGCCCGCATCAGGGACGGCCACCGGGGCCTCCTGCGCGCCGCCCTTCCGCCGGGCGTCGGTGCCGGGACCGTGGCCGCGATCCTGACGGAGCTGCACGAGCGTCATCCCGGACTGGACGTCGAGCTGCACGAACTCCCCACCGCCGACCAGCTCGCCCGCCTGGTCTCCCACGACCTCGATGTCGGGCTGATCCATCACCCGTGCGACGTCACCGGACTTGAGCTCGGTCCCCTCCTGCGGTGCGAACTCGGCGTGCTCCTGCCACCGTCCTCGCCCCTGGCCGAACGCGCCGAGGTGCCCCTGGCCGCCCTCACCGGACACGGCCTGGTCCTCTTCCCGCGTGCGGACGCCCCCGCCCTCTACGACGACATGCTCACCACCTGCGCCCGGGACGGCTACACGCCCGAGGCGATCCGTCACGGCCAGGGCGACAGCTTCGTCGAGGGGTTGATCCTCTCGGTGAACGCCGTGGCCTTCAGCCCGGCGCCGCCACGCCCGCCGACGGGCCCGACCGGCCCATCCGGCCCGTCCGGTCCGTCCGGTCCGTCCGGTCCGTCCGGATCCGACGTCCTGTGGCGGCCCTTGGTCGGCGCCCCGCTGGCCTGGCGCTATTCCGTCGCCTGGCCGCGCGGCCGGGGCAGCGCCTCCGTGACCGCCTTCGCCGACGCCGCCCCCGGAGCGCTGCGGCACACCACCGTCCTGTCCGACACCCCGCCCCCGCGCCCCCTCCACCTGCGTCCGGCATCGGAGTACTGGCTGTGAACCCCCTCCAGCGCATCCACAGCGCCTTCGGCGAAGCGGGAGCCACCGGCTGGCTCCATGCCGTCGACATCGACAGCGGCGCCGAGATCAGCGCAGGCGCCGACCAACCGGTCGTGACCGCCAGCGTCCACAAGCTCCCCCTCCTCCTCGCCCTCCACCGGCAGGCCGCACAAGGCCTGGTGGACCTGACCGAGCAGGTGCACTGCGTGCCCGCGCACCGCGCCGGCGGTCCCACCGGCCTGTCCGCCATGCTCGACCCCGTCCGGATCTCGCTGCGCGACGCCGCCTACCTCATGACCGCCCTCAGCGACAATGCCGCCGCCGAGCTCATCCTGGAACGCGTCGGCCTCGACGCCGTCAATGCCACCACCGCGAGCCTCGGCCTCACTCGCACCCGCGCCGTCCGCTCCTTCGCCGGGGCCCTCGCCACCCTCCGCGAGGACGCGGGCCCCACCGGCGTTCAGGCCCTGAGCGACCCTCACGTCATCGCTCGGCTGCGCGCGCTCGACCCCGCCCGCACCAACCACAGCACCCCCCGCGACATGACCACCCTCCTGCGGGCCGTCTGGCGCGACGAAGCCGCCGCTCCCGAGCACTGCGCCGCCGTCCGCCGCCTCCTCGGCCTCCAGGTCTGGCCCCACCGCATGGCCTCCGGATTCCCCTTCGACGACGTACACGTCGCGGGAAAGACCGGCACCCTGCCCACGCTCCGCAACGAGGTGGGAGTCGTCGAATACCCGGACGGCGGCCGCTACGCCCTCGCCGTCTTCACCCGCGCCGCCAACCCCGCGGCCACGCTCCCCGCCGTCGATGCCGTCATCGGAACCGCCGCGCGCATCGCCGTCGACGGCCTGCGCACCCGCTGACGGGGCGAGGGGCCGGGAAGAATTCCAGCGCCCCGGCCGAACGCCGGGAACCCACCACCTCATGGAGAGGTCGGACGACGGGACGCATCGGCCGTTCGGCGGCCGGATCCGGCCGGCCGACCGATGTACGACGGCCCTTGACTGCGCTATTCCAGAAGGGACCCATGAAGTCCTCACGAAAAGGTGCACGGTCATGTCGGTTCGGTTGACGGGCGCCTACCTGCTCGCCCTGCTGCTCACGGTCGCGGGCCTGGCCGTCGCCGTGGCCCGGTGGTCCCTGATCGCGGGTTCCTCGGCCCTCGCGGACTACGCCGCCCTCGGCGTCGTGTGCACGGCCGTCTTCGCGGGCGGCGCCGTGGCGGCTCTCCTGTGGATCCGGCGTCGCACCTCGAATCGAACGCTCCGGTTCCTGGGGGCCGGCCTCGTCTGGGCCCTGGCCTGCGGCCTGACCGTGGCATCGCTGTTCACCTGGGCCAGCGGTGACGTCCAGGGCCGCTACAACCGTTCCCTCGGCGGCGCGGGCCGCTGCCTCGCCGGCACCCCGTACGCCGGTCCGCACGTCACCATCGCGGCCCTTTCCGACATCGAGTCCAAGAAGGCCACCGCCACGCAGCCGGCGCAGCCCGAGATCCGGGGCCGGTTCGCCGTCCGGCCGGACGGCGAACCCCGCAGCGCGCAGCTCGTCCTGAGCGCGCCCACCAAGTCCGACGCCCCCACCCCCGCCGACGCCCGCACCCGGGCGATCCTCGCCCAGTACGGGTGCCGCTGAGCACCCCGGAACCGCGCCCTCGCCGGCGAACGTACGGACCGCGGAGCGGAAAGCACGTGCGAACAGGAAGCGCCACAGAGGTTCAACCTTCATCCAAAACTGGACTGATGGCCCCCGCTGCCGCCGCGACCCGTACCGTCGCTGCCTTCATCGCGCCCACGTCGTTCCGGCACGGGGACGGCGGGGCGGATGGCACGGAGGGAGGGGGACCATGGCCGTTCCTGTGGGCGCTCACACCTTGTCGGTGGAGCAGATGGGCCTGGGGGATCACGCTTTCGCGCACTACGCGGACGA
Organism: Streptomyces sp. NPDC098789; assembly: GCF_044759975.1. Classification (NCBI taxonomy): domain Bacteria; kingdom Bacillati; phylum Actinomycetota; class Actinomycetes; order Kitasatosporales; family Streptomycetaceae; genus Streptomyces; species Streptomyces sp. NPDC098789. The sequence continues at coordinate 226,452 of NZ_JBIWAJ010000012.1, read as the reverse complement.
CGAGGTGCGCTGGGGGGTGCTGGGGGTCTTCGCGACGCTCGGGCTGGCCCGCAACGAGAAGGTCGTCGTCATGGCCGACCCGGCCGTGCCGCACGATGAGGTGGTCCGGCAGATGTTCCCGGACGAGCGGCCCGTTCAGGCGCTGGAGCGCGGCCAACTGCGGCTCACGAGCATGCGGGAACTGATCGGTCCGCACCGGAGATTCACCGCCGGGCGGCAGCTGGGCCGGCTGCGCGAAGAGACCTTACGGGCCCGGGACGAGGGCTACGCGGGCCTGCGGTCGGTCATCGACATGGCGTGGGTGGAGGACCTCGGCATGGACATCGAGGGCGTCATGCACCGGGAGACGCACGCGCAGGCCCTGTTCGCCGACCGCTCGTACGCGGAGATCTGTACCTACGACCGCCGCCGGTTCTCCGCCGGGACAGTGGAGGCCATGCGGGTGGGCCATCCGGTGGCGCTCCTGGAGCGTCCCGGGGATCTGGGCGCCTTCCACTTCGGCCACGGGGTGCGGATGGTGGGCGACGCGGACTGGTCGACGCGCGCGCCGTGGAGTTCGGCCCTGCGCACCGCGCTGGAGGGGGCCGGAGCGGGCCGTCCGCTGCTCCTGGACCTCACTGCGGTCCCCTTCCTGTCGGTGACGTGCGCCGCGGACCTCCTGCGTCAGGTGCGGCACGCCGATCCGGAGTCGCGGGTGGAGGTGCGCTGTTCGACGTTCCACGCGGGTCTGCTCCGCCGGCTCGGCGCGCCGGCGGTGGGCGGCCTCCGCCTGGTCGAGGGCGAAGGAGCTCTGGGATGACCCGGTCGCCGGCTTCGGCGTCGGCGTCGGCGTCGGCCTCGGCGGGCGAAGAACTGGTGTGGGAGACCCACTTCCACGCCGCCGACCTGGGCAAACTTCGCCTGCGGATCGACGGGCTCGCCCTGGACGCCGGTCTTCCGCCGCCGCGCCGGGACGCGTTCGTCCTGGCCGTGCACGAGGTGACCTGCAACGCGGTGCGGCACGGCGGCGGGTCCGGCACGCTCAGGCTCTACCAGGGCCCGGACTCCCTGCGCTGCCAAGTCACCGACGAGGGTCCGGGTTTCACGCCGGACAGCGTCCCCCACGTACTGCCCGACCCGGGCACCGCCGAGGGCGGACGCGGTCTCTGGCTGGTACGCGAGATCACCGACGGCATGGAGATCGCCGGACGAGACGTCGGCGCCGAGGTCACCTGCGTCATGCGGCTCTGACGCGGGTGGGCTACCGACACGCGTCGGATCGCAGGGACGGGCGCCGCGCGAGCGCTGCCCGCTCCTTCTGGAGCGCCTCGCCCGAATCGACTCGGGGTGCCGGGCCGCCGCGGGACAGGGCCCGGTCGGCCGCCCAGACGGCCGACGCGCAGGCCGCGAATCCGGCGCCGAGGAGGCTGCAACCGACCCAGCCGTGAGCTGCGAAGACGGCGGTGGTCGTGGCGGCGCCGAGGGCGGATCCGAGCGAGTAGAAGACCATGTAGCTGCCGACGGCGCTGCTGGTGCGGTCCGGGTGGGCGGTGGTGAGCAGGTGCTGGTTGCTCACGTGAACGGCCTGTACCGCGAGGTCGAGGAGCACGATCCCGATGGCCAGGAGCCACAGGGAGCCGGGCAGTTGGGCGATGGCCGCCCACGAAAGGACGAGCAGGGAGAGCGCGAGGCCGGTGACCGGGGCCGCCCGTCCCGCGTCGGCCCACCGTCCCGCACGCGCCGCGCCGAGTGCACCGGCGAGGCCGGCGATGCCGAACAGCCCGATCTGGCTCTCACCCAGCCGCCACGGCGTTCCCGCGAGGGGCAGGGACAGCCCGCTCCACAGGGTTCCGAACGATGCGAACAAGAAGAACGCGATGAGTCCGCGCGTCAGCACGAGGCGCTGCCGGAACATCCCGCCGAGTGACACGAGGGCCTGTCCGTACCCGGATCGGACGGCGGGACGTTCCCGCGACGGCAGCGCCACGAGGACGAGGGCCGCGAGCCCGAGCGACAGCACGGCGAGCACGGCGTAGACGCTGCGCCAGCCCCACGCCTGCGCGAGCGTGCCGGCGACGACCCGTGCGCCCAGGATGCCGACCACGACGCCCGAGGTCACGACCCCGATGGTGCGACCGCGTTCGGCGGGCGGCGATACCGAGGCGGCGTGGGCCACCGCGATCTGCACCACGACCGCGAACATCCCCGTTACCGCCAGCCCCACGAACGCCACCCACGCCGTCGACTCCGTGGCCGAGGCCGTCAGGATCAGGCCCACCGCGGTGACCGACAGGTGGACGGCGATGAGCCGGCGCCTGTCGACCACGTCTCCCAGTGGCACCAGCAGCAACAGCCCGGCCAGATAGCCGACCTGGCCGGTGGCGACGATCCACCCCGCGAGTCCGGCCGGCACGCCCAGGTCACGTCCCATCGGCTCCAGAACCGGCTGCGCGGCGTACACGCCGGCCACAGCCACACCACAGACCAACGCGAGCAAGAGCCGCCGCCACATGTCCATCGCACCCCAACCCCAAATCAGTAGCAGATTGCAACCATTTTGACGTTACGGCACACTGGTTGCAATCCGCAACTCATTGGAGGTGTCATGCCGCTGCACCCCGTCGTCCCCACTGACTCCGTCATCCCCACTGACCCCGTTGCCCCCACTGACCCCATGCGCGTCCCGGATTCCGGCTGGACCGACCCCGACTGCCCCGTCGCCCGTACGCTCGACGTCGTCGGTGACCGGTGGAGCCTTCTCGTCGTTCGCGACGCGATGGACGGGGCCCGGTCGTTCACCGAGTTCCAGCGAAGCACCGGTATCGCCCGCAACATCCTCACCGACCGCCTCCGCAAGCTCACCGCTCACGGGGTCATCGCCCAGCGCACCGCGGCATCGGGCCGTCGCCAGGAGTACGTGCTCACGGACGCCGGCCGCGCTCTCTTCCCGGTCATCGTCACCCTGCGGCAGTGGGGAGAGCGCCACGCCTTCGCCCCCGGCGAGGCCCGTTCCGTCCTCGTCGACGAGCGAGGGACCCCCGTGCCGGAGGTCGCGCCGATCGGCGCCGACGGCACCCTCCTCGACGTCGACACCGCTCACGTGCGGAAGGTCCGGTAGGAGGCGACCCCGCCGCGCGTGTGCTCGCGCTACTCCCCGATGAGGGCTCGGATGCGGGGGGTTGCGAGGACCATGGCGCAGCCGGCGAGGACGGCGAGGGTGCCCAGGGTGAGGTAGAGGGGGGTTCCGGTGAGGTGGGAAGCCACCTGGGCGCCGATGGCGTCGCCGGAGGAGGCGGAGAGGAAGAAGAGGCCGGCCAGCTGGGATCCCATGCCGGCGGGGGCGAGTTTGTGGCTGATGGACAGACCGGTGGGGCTGAGGAAGAGTTCGCCGACGGTCTGGAGGAAGTAGAGGCCGACGAGCCACAGCAGACTGATCCGGACGCCCCCGCCGGTCCGCGTGACGGCGACGGCCAGGAGGAGGAAGGACGCTCCTCCGAGGATCAGGCCGGTGGCGAACTTCGCGGGGGCCGATACGTTCACGCGCTTCCACACGGCGGCCAGGACGCCTGCGAACAGCACGATCATGATCGGGTTGAGGGCCGCCTGCCAGGTGGTGGGCATGCCGAGCATGTCGACGTGCCGGTCGGCGAAGAGTTGGACGCTGGATGCGGCGAGGTCGAAGATCGCCCAGAAGACCACGGCGCCGATGAACAGGCAGAGGTAGGCGCGGATCCCGTCGCGGCCCCGCTCGTCGAGGTCGGGCGTGCGCAGGAGTTTGACGAAGTATCCGGCCGGTACCAGGACGGCGAGGACGGCGAAGGCGCTGAGGCACCCGGTGAGGGTGAGGTGGTCGGTCCCGGCGAGGGCCGCGGCAACGGCCGCCGCGCAGAGCAGGACGAGGGCGGTGGTCCGTACGACGCGGCGCCGTTCGGCGGTGGTGAGGGGGTGCGCCGGCCGGTCGTCGGTGGCGCGCAGGCCGCTGGAGCCGACGAACACGACGAGGCTCGCGGCCATGGCGACGGCGGCGGCCGCGAAGGCGACGGGCCAGCCGAATTCCACTCCGAGCCAGCCCACGAGCAGGGTGGCCAGGAGTCCGCCGATGTTGATGCTGGCGTAGAACTTGCTGTAGGCGGCGTCGCGCCGGCTGTCACCGTGGTGGGTGAACAGGGTGCCGACCAGGGCCGTCATGTTGGGCTTCTGCAGGCCGGTGCCGACGGCGACGAGGATCAGGCCGGTGTACAGGCCGGCGGCGCCGAGGTCGAGGGCGAGGACCACGTGGCCGACGAGGATGACGACCCCGCCCGCGATCGCGGCCCGGCGGGCGCCGAGCATCCGGTCGGCGATCCAGCCGCCGGGCAGGGCCGTGAAGTAGCAGGCGGACAGGTAGCTGCCGACGAGCGCGGTGGCCACGGCCGGGGACATGCCGAGGCCGTGGGCCGTGTCGACGAGGAAGAGCGCGAGGACGGCCCGCATGCCGTAGAAGGAGAACCGCTCCGCCGCCTCGCTCAGGCACAGCGGGAGCAGTCCCCGTACCGGCGCCGTTGTCCGGGTGGTCGCTTCCGGGCCCGGGAGGGTGGGAGGTGCGGCGGTGGGCATGTGCGGATCTCCTCTTGGCTGCCACGGGGGGTTGCTGGCGTCGTCCTGGTTCGTGCGGCGCCGGCACCGGCAGGGCATCGGTTCGCGGGGGCCGCGCCGTCCGACGCCGAGGGCCGTCCGCGCCGGGCGGGCGCGCAGCCGTGACGGGTGGTCCGAGATCCACGGATCCGGGTCCGGGTCCTGGTCCGGATCTGCCCGGTGCGGATCGGGGTTCCGACACGGTGCGAACGATGCGCAGAGCGGGCGGCGGAGCCCCGGTGGCAGGGAGACCGCGGCGTCGAGGGACTCGGCGGCGGCTTCCTCGCGGTCGGGTGCTCGGGTCCGCCGCCGGGTGGCCCTCAACCACAGTTGTACCCAATGGGGACCGGGCTGGTCGCTGGCCGTTCGGCCTGAACTCCCCCTGGATTCCTTCGGCCGAAAGGACGAGGGCTGCCCGCGGCTGCGGGCACGGCGCGGCCGCCGTCGCGGGTCGGCCGCGGGTCAGCCGAGGGTCAGCCGGAGTTCGTAGCGGTCGGCGCGGTAGGCCTCGCGGGTGTGGGCCACGACCGCTCCGGCCGCGTCGAGGGACGTGCGCACGGTGAGCAGTACGGGCTCGCGCACCGCCAGGTCGAGCGCGGGGGCCTGGTCCGCGGTGGCGGGGGCCGCGCGGACGCTGAAGCGGGCCGTGGCGGGGGCGTGCCCGGTGGAGGCCAGGTGGGCGAAGAGCGATCCGGTCGTGAAGTCCACCGCGCCGATGCCCGCCGCGACAGCGCGGGGCACGAGGTCGTGGGTGAGGCAGACGGGCAGTCCGTCGAGGTAGCGCAGTCGGCGCAGTTCGAAGACCGCGGCTCCGGGTGCGACGTCCAGCAGGTCCGCTTCGGCGGACGAGGCGCGGCGCGTCCCGCTCCGGAGGACCTCGGCCGTGACGGCCCGGCCCAGGTCGTGGTTGAGGGCGGTGAACCCTTCGAGCGCGGCCCCGCCGGCCGCGTGGCTGAAGGCCGCGGTGCGCACCTGCCAGCCGCGGCGCTCCGAGGCCTCGATCACGCCGAGTTCCCGCAGTGCTCCCAGGGCCCGGCGCAGCGTCCCCCGGCTGACCGCGAGCTGGGTGCACAGGTGCCGCTCGGAGGGGAGGCGGGAGCCCCCGGGCAGGGTCCCGGCCGCGATCGCGTGGGCCAGGGCGTCGCGGACCAGGACGTACGGGGGGTGCGCCCCGTCGGCCTCGACGGGGGCGAAGGCGGGATCCGGCATGGGTGTCGAGTCCAAAGGGGTCGGGTGTCGGGAGGTCAGGATATGCGCGCCCGAGCGGCTCGCCGGGGGTGTACCGACCATGGACTCTGCACGAACTGGTACATGTCTGGTACTCATGGAAGGAGGTGGTGGCCAGGGAAGGTGACCATCCGGTCCGCCTGGCCCACAGTGCCCGGGCGCGCGCAGGGAGGAATGCTCGGCCGATGAGGACCCGCACCGGAAGCAGGATGACGTCGCGCACGGGCTGGCTGCACGCCGTCACCCGCGTCAAACCGGTGCCGGTCGACCGCGCCCTGGTGATCCGCGGAGCGATCGGCATGGCCGTTCCCCTCGTCGTCGGCCAGCTCGTCGGCCAGCCGCTGATCGGAGCCGCGGCCGGGCTCGGCGCGTACGGAGCCGCCGTCGACGACAGCTCCGCCCCCGTGCGCACGCGGGCGCTCGCCCTCGTCCTGCCCCAGCTCGGCGGCGCGATCGGCCTGGCGCTGGGACGGGCCGCGGGCGGCTCCGCCTGGCTGGAGGTCCTCGCGGTCGCGCTCGTCGCCGCCTGCTCCGGGCTGCTCTCCACCATCGGCCGGATCACCTCGATGACCACCCTGGTCTGGCTCCTGGCCACCGTCATGGGGCTCGGGCTGCCCACCACCACACCCTGGTGGCAGAACCCCCTGCTCTTCCTGCTCGGCGGGCTGCCGCTGATGTTCCTGTCCCTCGCCGGCGCGCTGCACGACCCGTACCGAGGAGAACGCGCCGCCGTCGCCGCCGCCTACGACGCGGTGGCCGACCTCCTCGAAGCCGGCCCCGCCACGTGGACCTCGGCCCGCCACCGCGTCACCGAGGCGATGGACCACGCCCACCTGACCCTGCTCGTGCACCGGCTGCGGCCGCCCCGCCCCGGCAGCACCGCGGGCCGACTCGCCGCGCGCCTCGACGTCCTCGTCGACGTCATCGCCGCCGCGCCCACCATCCGTCGCAGCCGCACCCCCGGGCCCGCCCGCTACCCGGCCGCCCTCCGCGCCGCCGCCCGGGCCGTGGCCGCGAGGAAGCCCGCGCACACCGCCGTGCTCCCCCGGGCCGGAACGGACCGGACCGACGGGACCGACGCCGCCGGCCACGAGCCGAGTGCGGTCCACGCCGCCGTCGATCGCCTCCGCGACTTCGATGACGGCGCGGCCTGCGCGCACCTGCCCCGCCGGCAAGGCCCGGGGTCCCGGTTCACCGGTGCATGGTTGCGGCTCGTCCGCGACGACCGGGCCCTCGTCTTCGCAGCACGCCTTGCCGTGTGCATGGGCGCCGCCCAGGCCGTGGCTTCGCTCACCGACCTGCCGCACGCCGGATGGCTGGTCCTCACCGTCGCCCTCGTCATCCGGCCCGACCTCGGCACCGTCCCCGCGCGCCTCGTCCTGCGCGCCGGCGGCACCGTCGCCGGCGTACTCGTCGGGCTGGGCGTCCTGGCATGGGTACCGAACGGGTGGGGGCGCATCGCCGTACTCGTCGCGCTCACCGCACTGCTCCAGGCGTACGCGCGCCGCTCCTACGCGATCCAGACCCTGCTCCTGACCCCGATCATGGTCCTGCTCGCCGACCCGCTCGGCCTCGGCGGCACCGGTGTACCCGAAGCCCGTCTGTGGGCCACCCTCCTCGGCTGCGCGACCGCCTTCGCCCTGGGGTACCTCCTGTGGCCCGAGGACGTCCGGGGCCGCGTGCCGCACCGCCTCGCACGGGTCTACGACGACCTCGCCGCCTACGCCGAACACACCGCCTCCGAAGCGCCCTGCGCGACCACGGGCCACGAGCTGCGCCGCCGCATCCACCGTGACCTCGCCGCCACCCGCTCCGAACTGGACCGCCTGCGCACCGACCCGCGCCACGCCCGCGCCCTGCGGGACTGGCGGCACGTCCTAGACCACGCCCACGGCGTCGCCGAAGACCTCGCCGCCGACGCCGCGACCGGTCCCGGTTCCGGCGCCGGCCGCCCCACCGGCGACACCACGGCGCTCGCCACCCAGCTGCGCGAACGCGCCCAACGCCTCCGGCACCGCTGACCGCGGCCGGGCGAGTAGCACATTCGGACGAATCCGAGTGGCAGCGGGAAGGTCTCTACGGTCCGATGAACGGGTGTCGACACAAGCTCTCACACCACCCGTCGACCGGAATGGGGGGCCTCTTCGATGGGGATCATCCGGGACCATCCCGAGCTCGTGCTGTTCCTCTGCCTGGCCCTGGGCTACCTGGTCGGCAAACTGCGGGTGGGGCCCATCACCCTCGGCGGGATCTGCGGCACGCTGATCGTGTCCCTGCTGCTGGGGGCGTGGAGCGGCGTCGAGATCGACGCGGATGTGAAGACGGTCTTCTTCGCCCTCTTCATCTTCTCGCTCGGCTACATGGCCGGCCCGCAGTTCTTCGCCCACCTCAATCGGCGCAGCCTGCGCTTCTTCGCCCTGTGCGCCATCGAGTTGGTCTGCGTTCTGGCCATCGCGATCGGCCTCGCCCGTGCCTTCGACCTCGATGTCGGCACGGCCGCCGGAATCCTGGCGGGGGCGGCCACCGAATCGGCCGTCGTCGGTACCGCCACGGAGGCGATCGGCAAGCTGCCCGGCCTGACCGCGGACCAGATCGCCGACTACCAGGGTCACGTGGCGACCGCCTACACCGTCTGCTACCTCTTCGGTCTGATCACCGTCGTGCTCTACACCAGCCAGATCATGCCGATGCTGCTGCGCATCGACCTGCGCGACGCGTCCCGCGCGCTGTGGGAGCGCATGCGCGGTGCGGACGGCGGCGGTCTGGGCGAGGACGAGCGCGAGGCACTGCCCGGACTGGTGGGCCGCACCTACCTCGTGACCACCGCCGACGGGCGCACCATCGGGGAGCTGGAGGCCTCGTTCGACGAACGGATCACCGTGGAGGCCGTCCGGCGGGGCTCCCGTGACGTGCACCCCGCACCGGATCTGGAGCTGCTCCTGTCCGACCTGGTGCTGGTCGTCGGCCGCAGGCAGAACATGATCGGGGCCGGCCGTGTGATCGGCCCCGAGACGGCCGGGATCCCCGGTGTGGACACGCCGTTGGCCTCGGCCGAGATCGCGGTGACCCGGTCCGACGTCGTCGGCCGCAGCATCGGCGATGTCCAGGGCGCGCAGCCGATGTTCATGGACAACGGGGTGTACGTCACCGAAGTCGTACGCGGTGACCTCCACCTGCCCGCCACCTCCGACACCGTCCTCGCCCGCGGTGACGTCCTGACCCTCGTCGGCGCGCGGTCGGGCTTGGCGAAGGTCGTCGCCCGGATCGGGACGGTGGCCAAGAACGACGCCACCGACTTCGTCTACCTCGGCATCGGCATCGCGCTGGGCTCCCTCATCGGCCAGCTCTCCGTCCGGATCGGCGGCGCACCGCTGTCCCTGGGCACCGGTGGCGGCTGCCTGGTCTCCGGGCTGCTGTTCGGCTGGTTCCGCTCCCGCAGTCAGACCTTCGGCGCCTTCCCACCGCAGGCGGCGACCACGATCAAGGACATGGGCCTCGCGGTGTTCATCGCCTGCACCGGTCTGGTCTCCGGCCCGCAGGCCTGGCCCCTGCTCAAGCAGTACGGGGCCCTGCTCCCCCTCGCCGGCATCGCCATGGTGCTGGTCCCCGCCACCCTCTCCCTGATCGTCGGGCACAAGCTCCTGCGGATCGAGAAGCCCCTGTTGCTCGGCGCGATCGCGGGCCAGCAGTGCTCCACCCCGGCCATCACCGCGATCACCCAGAGCGCGCAGAGTTCGGTCCCGATGCTCGGCTACACGATCACCTACGCCCTCTCCAACTTCCTCCTCCCCCTCACCGGCCCGATCCTCGTCGGAATCCTCGGCGCCTGACCCCCGCTGCCGCGCCCCTTCCCCCGGCCCACAGGTGCTCACATGATCGATTTCCTCAACCGGAACATCTTCCAGCCCCATCCGGAGCTCCTCGTCTTCATCACCGTGGCGATCGGCTTCCTGTTCGGGAAGCTCCGCTACAAGGCCATCGCGCTCGGCGCCGTCACCGGCTGCCTGATCGTCGGGCTGGTCCTCGGCGCCCAGTTCAAGGTGACCATCGAGGGCACGGTCAAGAGCCTCTTCTTCACCATGTTCCTCTTCGCCCTCGGCTACCGGGTCGGGCCGCAGTTCTTCCGCGGCCTGAAGAAGGACGGCCTGCCCCAGGTCATCAACGCCGTCGTCGTCTGCGTCACCGGCCTCCTCGTCTCGTGGGGCTTCGTGTCCATGCTCGGCTACGGGCCCGGGCTCTCCGCCGGGTTCCTCGGCGGGGCCCTCACCCAGTCCGCGGTGATCGGTGTCGCCCAGGACGCGATCGGCAACCTGCCCGGCCTCTCGGCCGACCAGATCAAGAGCGAGCAGAACCTCGTCGCCGTCGGCTACGCGGTCTGCTACCCGCTGGGCACCATCCTGTGCGCGCTCCTGCTGGCCAACGTGCTGCCCAAGCTCTACCGCCGTGACCTCGCGGCGGAATCCGCGCAGCTCGCCGCGGAGATGGACGTGCCCGCCGACAATCCCGACCTCGGCAAGGGCTACTACGAGATCGTGCTCCGCGCCTACCGCGTCGAGCGGCCCGACATCGTGGGCCGTACGGTCGAGGACTTCGAGAACCAGCAGAAGGTGCAGGGCCGGCGGGTCTACATCACCGGGATCCGCCGGGACGGCCGGGTCCTGGAGCACGACCAGCAGCGGGTTCTCCAGCAGGGCGACGTGGTCGCGGTCAGCGCGCTCCGCGGCGACCTGGTGGACTACGACGCCCGTACCCACGTCGGCGGCGAGGCCGATGACGCCGAACTCCTGGGCTACCAGACCGAGAGCCTGCACGTCATCGCCTCCGAGAAGGCGCAGCTCGGCAGGACCGTCGCCGAACTGCGCGCCGAACCGTTCATGGTCGGCGTGTACATCGACAAGATCTACCGCTCCGGTGCGGAGTTCCCCTACCGGCTCACCACTCCGGTCGAGCGCGGTGACACCCTCGTCCTGACCGGCCCGAAGAGGCTCGTGGGACCCGCGGGCAAGGAGATCGGCAAGCCGGTGCCGTCCTCGTTCGCCACCGACATGATCTGGGTCGGCCTCGGCATCTTCCTCGGCGGCTGCATCGGCATCCCCGCCCTGAAGGCCGGCGGCATCCCGATCTCCCTGTCCACCTCCGGTGGCGCGCTGATCATGGGGCTGGTCTTCGGGTGGATCCGCGGCAAATACCCCACCTTCGGCAACGTGCCGCCCGGCGCCCAGTGGTTCATGGACACCCTGGGCCTGTGCATGTTCGTCGCGATCGTCGGACTGAACGCCGGTCCGACCTTCACCTCCGGTCTCTCCAGCGCCGGCTGGGGCCTGTTGCTGTGGGGCGCCGTCGCCACCCTGATCCCGCTGATCGTCGGCTTCCTCGTCGGGCACCACATCCAGAAGATCCGCTTCCCCATCCTCCTCGGCGTCCTCGCGGGCGGGCAGACCACCACCGCCGCGATCGGCGCGATCAACGAGGAGGCCCGCTCCCAGGTGCCCACCCTCGGCTACACCATCCCCTACGCCATGGCCAACGTCCTCCTCACCATCTGGGGTGCGGTCATCGTCCTGCTGCACCACTGAGGCCGCCGCCCCGCCCGGGGCGATGTCCCACCACACCGGGGCCACCTGCCCGTGGCCCCCAGCCCGAGAGGCCCTTCCGTGCCGAAGACCAGCTTCACCCGCGAGGAGATCCAGTCCTTCGCCCAGCTCTCGCCTTTCGAGCTGAAGGACAAGTTCATCCAGATCGCCACCGCCGTGCAGGCCGACGAGCCCGGCCAGAAGGACACCACCGCCCGGGCGATGCTCAACGCGGGCCGCGGCAACCCGAACTGGATCGCCACCGGACCGCGCGAGGCCTTCTACGCACTCGGCTACTTCGCTCTCGACGAGTCCCGGCGGGTGTGGACGGCCGACAACCTCGGTGGCATGCCCGAGAAGAAGGACATCGGCGCCCGCTTCGACTCCTGGGCCCGGCGCCACCCCGAACTCCCCGGTGTCGAGCTGCTGGAGAAGTGCGTCAACTACGCCGTCGACCGCTTCGGCTTCGACCGCGACGGTTTCGTCCACGAGATGACCGACGCCATCACCGGTGACAACTACCCCGTGCCGGACCGGATGCTCGTCCACATCGAGCAGGTCGTCCGCGGTTACGTCGCCGACGAGATGTTCGACAAGAACCCCCCGGCCGGCGGCTACTCGCTCTTCGCGACCGAGGGCGGCACCGCGGCCATGTGCTACATCTTCGACTCCCTGATGAAGAACGGAATCCTCCACAAGGGCGACAGGATCGCCCTGATGACCCCCGTCTTCACCCCGTACATCGAGATCCCCGAGCTCGACACCTTCGAGTTCGACGTCGTCAACGTCCAGGCGAGCAACTTCGCGGAGACCGGGGTGCGCGAATGGCGCTACCCCACGGAGGAGATCGCCAAGCTCGCCGACCCCTCGGTGAAGATGGTGTGCCTGGTCAACCCGTCCAACCCGCCGTCGCTGGCACTGAGCGACCGGGTCGCGAACCAGATCAAGGACATCGTCGCCACCTCCAACCCGAACCTGCTGATCGTCACGGACGACGTGTACGGCACCTTCGTGCCGGGCTTCCGCTCGATCGCCGCCGAGCTGCCCCGCAACACCCTGCTGGTGTACTCGTACTCCAAGCACTACGGCTGCACGGGCTGGCGGCTCGGTGTCATCGGCCTGCACGACGACAACGTCATCGACGAGATGATCGCGAACTTCCCGGCCGAGCAGAAGGACCGGCTCGCCAAGCGGTACGGCACCCTGAGCCTGCATCCGGAGGAGATCCGCTTCATCGACCGCCTCGTCGCCGACTCCCGCTCCGTGGCGCTCAACCACACCGCCGGCCTCTCCCTGCCCCAGCAGGTGATGATGGGCCTGTTCTCGCTCTTCGACATGCAGGAGGAGGGGCAGGCCTACAAGGAGAAGATCCGCCAGATCGTCCACCGGCGCCTCGATCTCCTCCTCGAAGGCGCCCAGATGAAGATCTCGGATGACGACAAGCGGGCCGGTTACTACATCGAACTCGACCTCCTGGCCGAGGCCGAACGCGTCCACGGCAAGGACTTCGCGGACTTCCTGGAGAAGAACTACGAACCGGTCGACGCCCTGTTCCGCCTGGCCGAACAGACCTCGGTGGTCCTCCTCAACGGCGGTGGTTTCGACGGACCCCAGTGGTCCGTGCGCGTCTCCCTCGCCAACCTCGACGACCTCGACTACCTGAAGATCGGCCATCACCTGCGCGCGATCTTCGAGCAGTACGCGGAGGAATGGCACCAGACCAAGGCCTGATGCCATCCGGCCGGGCCGGCGCACGAGCGCCGACCCGGCCGGTGCCTTTGGCAGGCGGTCGGGCAAACGAGTGGTCAGGCGGTCAGGTGTCCTGGCGGAAGCGGTGGATGGCCGTGTCGTAGCGGGGAGCCGTGAAGCGCCCCCCGGTGATCGCGTCCGGCACGGGAGTGCCCGGTGCGGTGGTCAGCGGGATCCACCCGGCCCAGGCTTCGACCTGGTCGTCCTTGGGCTCGTCACGGGCGAAGCCGGCCCGGACCTTGAGGGAGAACTCCTCGATCGGCAGGGTCAACACCGCCGTGTACTCGGACTCCTCCACGCTGGGACGACGCGCGGGGTTCGGGCCGGTGAGCCGCCCCGGCACGACGCTCTCCACCACCTGCGCGAGCGCGTCCGCACGCTCGGCCGGGTCCTCGACGGGGGTGGCCCGCCCGAAGACCATCACCGAGCGGTAGGCGGCCGAGTGGTGCGAGGAGGCGCGGCCCAGGATGACGCCGTCGATGATCGTGGCGGTGACGCAGACCGGGGCGCCGGAGGAGGTGGCCTTGATGTACCGGCCGTGGGCCGAACCGTGCAGCAGCAGTCGGTCGTCGACGCGCGTGTGCAAGGTCGGGATGACGACCGGGCCCTCGTCCGTGGCGAAGCCGATGTGGACGTAGAGGGCCTCGTCCAGGATCGCGTATGCGTCGTCCCGGTCGTAGGTGACCCGCTCCGGGTACCGCTGCGCCGTCGTGCGTGAGGTGGGTGCCATGGCGGTCACTGTAAGGGCGCCTTTTGTGGCATTTACGGTGAAACGCTGGCAGTTCCCCGACCCCGTCCGTCTCGGGCGTCAGGCGCGCTTGCGGGTGTTGCGGGCCATGCGGTGCCAGGTGTGCCGGCGGCCCCGGATCGCGACGGAGTACGCGTAGAGGAACTCGGGGTCCATCGCTCCGGCGACGTAGGCGTCCCCGATGTGGTGGGCGTCGACGCCGATCTCCTTGGCGTTGAGGGCGAGCTGGGGCACCAGGTTGCGGTGCGAGCCCTCCTGGCTGGTGCCGATCGTTCCCATCGCGATCGCGCCGGCGGCATGGATGCGGCGCACGGCCTCCGCGGCGATCTCGCGGGTGACCCCGGGCACCGTGCCCGGCAGCGGTACCAGTACGCCGTCGGCGCCGGCCTCGGCGATCCCGCTCATGCCGGCGACGTCCAACGGTTCGAGCCTGCCGGCCATGTGCATCTTGCCGGACCAGATGGCCACGTCGTCGCCGAGCGCGCTGCGCAGTTCCTCGCTGGTACGGGCGATGTCGGCGAGGGTCGCGCCGGTGGCGGGGTTGGCGGTGACGCACAGCAGGGCGGCGCCCTGGTCGACGAGGCGCTTGGCGTTCTCGACGGTGGAGGCGCGCAGCGCGGGGACGTTGCCGGGTTCGAGGTTCACGCCGATCGGGCGGCCCAGGAAGTCGGCGAGGGCGGCCAGGTCGGGGTAGCGCCCCATGACGGGGAAGTCCCACGCCGCGCCGTCGAAGACCTTCTCGATCATGTTGAGGATGACGATGTCCGCGCCGAAGGCGGAGACCAGCTCCATGTTCGAGACGCCACCGGTCTCGTGGGCGGAGGCGAGCATCGCCGTGTTGGGCCAGACCTCCGCGACCAGGGCGCGGCCCTCGGACGCGGCCACGGAGGCGGTCAGCGCGCGGCCGCGCAGGTGGGCGAGTTGGTGGCTTTCGAGGTCGAGGATGCGCTGGGTCATCGGGTTCCCTTCGTCGCGGCCCCCGTCGGGGGTCCGTCTCTGGTGTGCGCCCCCCGGCGTGCCTGCCTCCCCCTACAGGTTTACCAGATGCAGACCAGATGGGAACCGTGGCTTTGGGCCCCCGGAACGACGGCGAAAGGCCCGCCGCGCCGCAGCGGACGGGCGGTTGCGCGGTTCAGCGGTTCAGCCCAGGCGGAACCGCACCTCGTACCGGTCGGGGTGGTAGACCTCCCGGCTCCAGGCGAGGGGGACGCCCCCGTCGAGGTGGGACAGCCGGGTGGTGTGGAGCACGGCCGCCGGCGGCGCCAGGCCGAGCGGGCCCGACTCCTCGGGCCGCGCGAGGGCGGCGCGTGCGGTGTAGCGCGCCATGGCCACGGGCAGGCCCCGCCCGGCGAGCACGCCGAAGAGCGATGCGGTCCCGAAGTCCTCGTCCTCGATCCCCGGGGCCAGTGCGTGCGGCAGCAGGTCGTGGGACAGGCAGACGGGCGTGGCGTCGAGGTGGCGCAGCCTGCGCAGTTCGAAGAGGGGCGCCCCGGTGTCGACGCCGAGCCGTTCGGCCTCCTCGGAGTCGGCGGCGCGGATCCGCTGGAGGAGCGTGTCGGCGGTCACCGTGAATCCGAGGGCGCGGTTGAGCTCGCCGAACCCGGCGGTGACCTCGGTATCGGCGGCGTGCGCGAAGGCGACCGGGCGCACGCTCCAGCCCCGTCGGGCCGAGGACTCGATCAGTCCCTGTTCCTGCAACACCCCCAGGGCGCGCCGGAGGGTCACCCGGCTCACCCCGAGCTCGTCGGCCAGGAACCGTTCGGACGGCAGGCGCCGGCCGGGGGCCAGGCGGCCGGACGCGATGGCCCGTGCCAGGCTGTCGCGGGCCAGCAGGTACGGGGGGTGCGAACCGTCCTGGACCACAGGTGTGAAGGCCCCGGGCATCGGCATTGCAGACTCTCCTTCGCGCTGGTCGGGGTCGGGATCAGCGGCGACCGCATCGGGCGGAAGGGCCCTCGCCTTCGGCCCCGGCACGGCACCGCCCCGGCGGATTCGGCGGGAACGGCGGGTTCTTGTCCGGTGCGGGGCCGCTCGGAGGACGCCCCGGCGGGGGCGACGACGCAGGACGGGCCGGCGGCCGACGGGCCGAGATCGTCATGCCGTCCACCGTAGCGAGGACCAGGACCGGACCCACCCGAAACCGCCGAAGCCCGTCCGGCAGGCACCCGCGCGAGCACGGCCCGGACGGTCCTTCAGACGTGCTCGCCGGAGTCCCGGTGGAGTTGGGCGGTGAACTGGGCACCGGCCAGGAGGGCGAGGTTGGACAGCCAGAGCCAGATCAGGAAGACGACGATCCCGGCCAGGGATCCGTACAGGTGGTTGTAGGTGGACACCAGGGAGGTGTAGAGGGCGAAACCAGCGGAGACGACCAGCCACAGGGTCGCGGCCAACGCCCCGCCGGGCAGGCTGTGGTGGCGGGTGCGGGACGACGGCGGCCCGGTGTGGAAGACGACCACCACCAGGAGGGTGACCAGGGTCAGCAGGAGGGGCCAGCGGGCGAGGCCCCAGACGAACGGAACGCTGCCGTCGAGGTGGAGCAGGTGGCCCAGGGCCTTGGCGACGGGACCGCTGACGATCAGGATGAGGGCGCACACGCCGAGCAGCAGGAGCAGGGACAGTGCTGTGGCGACGATGCGGTGGGCCTTGCGCCAGGGTGAACGACGGTCGGGAACACGGTGCATGCGGTGCAGCGCCCGGCGGAAGACGGCCAGATAGCTGCAGGAGGACCAGACCGCGCTGACGGCCCCACCGACGAGCAGGGTCCACGCGGCCGATCGCCCGTCGAGCGTGCGGGTGAGGAGGTCGTGCAGTTCGGTCCCGGACTGTCCAGGGGCGTAGTGGGTGACGCGCGCGATCAGTTGTTCCGCCGTACCGGGGTCGATGAGACCGAAGGCGAGGACGGTGACGAGCAGGGTCGGCAGGATCGCCAGGATGGCGTAGTAGGTGAGGGCTGCCGCGTAGTCGCTGATGTCGTCGCGCCACATGGTGAGCAGGGTACGGCGCAGGGCGGCCCACCAGGTCCGGGTGGTGCCGGCGGTAGCGGTGGCGGCGCGGTCGGGGGTGAGGGGGCTGACGTCAGCGGACACGCGGTATCCGGTGGCTGCGGTGGCTCATGTGCACTCGGGTTTCGATCTCGTACGGGGCCGTCGCCGCTTCCGCCTCGGCCGCGAGGGCGGTGAGCGGCGCGATGACGATGTCGGGGGCGGTGTGGGGATCAAGCCACACGTGCAGGTGCAAGCTTAGGCGCCGGCTCCGGTGCCGACGTCGTACGTGGATCCGGGTGCGGCAGCGGTCGATGCCGGCGATGGCGGTGGCCCGGTCATCGAGCGCCTCTTCCAGCGCGCGCGTGCGCAGCACCACTGTGGCGGCGGCCAGGGACAGGCGGGGGCTGCGGCGCCCGTTGATCCGGGGCAGGGTCAGTGCCAGGGCCACGAGCACGGTGGTGGCGAGGACCCCGACCGCGATGACGGCGGGGGGCCACCAGGTGTGGGCGCGCAGGTCCGCCAGGGCGGTACGGTCCAGGAAGGGGGCGCCGGTGGTCGGCGCCGGCCATCCGGCGGGAAGCCGGCCGGCGACCGACGTGCGGGTGGTGACGAGCCATGCACCGCCCAGCAGCAGGGACAACCCGATGGCGGCGAGGACGGTCCGCTGGGCAAGGGTCTGGAAGGCCCTCATGCGCTCGGGTCCTCCTGCCGGTCGGGGGCGTCGACCGTGGCCGGTGCCGGCGGCCGCTCCCAGGTGGGTTCCGGGACGACGGCCACCCTGCGGCGCGGAGGCCGGCGCAGCCCGCAGCGTGCGACGGTCCGTTCGGTCGCCGCGGTGACACGCTGGAGCGCGTCGCCCCGGTCCCCGAAGGCCAGCCGGGCACGGACGGTGAGGCGTCGACGTCCGGAGCGGACCCGCACCGAGTCGATGCCGTCCAGTGCGCTGACGGCGTCCGTGACGAGCGCGGCCAGGGTGGACCGGTCCATCGCGAGGGCCACGCGCGGGCCGGGGGGTGCGAGGGTGAGCAGCCGCCGGCGGCCGGGGGTGAGCGCCAGCGCGAGCAGCCACGCCCCGAGGGCGACCGCGGTCAGGGCGCCGACGGTGACCTTCGCGTCGCCCGCGCCGTGCCGGGTGACGAGCCACTCCACCGCGTCCGCGCGCCAGGCGGCGGGGTGGTGGGTGGCCCGGACGCGGACGACGTCCACGGTGACGGCCGCGCAGGCCGCGGCGCCCAGGAGGAGGACGGCGGTGAGCGGGGCGCGGCGCGGCGACCACCAACGGCGGCCCGTGCGCGCACCCTTGGGCGCCGTGGCCGGTACCCGCGGGGCGATCGGGGCGGGGGCGTCCGTCGGGGTCGAGAGCCGGGTCACGGCCAACCGGGGTGGGGCGACGTCGAGTCCCGTCATGTGCCGGGTGCGCTCGGCGACGTGCTGCTGGACCCGGCGCGCCGTGTGCGCCAGCGGCGCGGGGTAGGGCAGGGACAGGCGCAGGGCGACCGTGGCACCGCGCCGGTGGACCGTGGCGGCGCCCTGCGGGGTGACGGCCGGTGGGGCGGGCAGCGCTTCCCGCGCGGCCCGCTCGGCGATCTTGCGTACGGCCTTGTCCGCGATCGTGGTCGTTCCGCGCGCGGCGGGCGCGGTCATCGGCGGTTGCGTTCGTACATCGCCCGCAGCTCGTGCGGGCTTCCACCACCGTCCAGCCAGGCGCCGGCCAGGTATCCGGCCGCGCCGAGCACCGCGACGAGGACGAAGGCGACGAAGCCCCCGAAGTAGCCGGCGAACGCCAACGCCATCCCCGCGATCATTCCGATGAAGGCTCTGCTCATCTTTCCTCGCTCTCCTCCGATGGTGCGGACCGGCCCGTCGCTCCGGCACGATCCGAAAGGGACGGCCTACGCCACGCGGGACCCGGCGGATGCCTCGACGTCCTCGTCCTCGGGGAGGTGGACGTCGTTGATGGCGATGTTGACCTCGACGACCTCGAGACCGGTGATCCGCTCGACGGCCGCGATCACGTTCTCACGGACGTCGGCGGCGACTTCGGCGATGGCGACGCCGTACTCGACCACAAGGTCGAGGTCGATGGCGGTCTGCCGTTCGCCCACCTCGACCTTGACTCCGCGTCCCACGTTCGGGCGGCCGCCCGGCACCCGGTCGCGGACCGCACCGAAGGTGCGGGACAGGCCGCCGCCCATGTCGTGCACTCCCGGGATCTCCCGGGCCGCGAGGCCCGCGACCTTCACCACGACGACGTCGGCGATCGAGGTCCTGCCCCGGGTCCCGGCCGGCGCGTCGGCGCCGGTCCTGCCGAGGACGACCGCCGTCGCGCCCGTGGCGGTGTCGGGGTCGGCCTTCGGGGTCGCGGGGCTCGTCGCCGAGGGAACCAACTGCTGGGTGGTCATGGAAACGGCTCTCCTCTCATGGCGCTGCGAGGGCAGCGCGGGCGATGTGCGTGCACAGGGATGGACACGGGCGAACGCCTTCTGTGACGCGCCTTCCCCGAAAGGTTTCGGTGACACCGGGTCGTGGTCCCCGATCGCGGCCGTCCGGGACGCGGAGCCGGCGGCCGGCCCTGCCACGAACGAACCAAGGACCGTTTCGCGAACAGTGCGCGCGGGGAACCGGTGTACCCAGTCCACAGGACGCCCCCGTCCACAGGACACCTACGCGCTGCCACGGAGGACGCGGAAGATGACGCAGGGGAATGTCGTACCGAACGGCGATCGAGCGTTGCAGGACCTCGTGTCGGCCGTGTCCGAGGGAGCTCCGGGATTCCGCGAGTGCCCGTATCCGGTCTACGCCGCTCTGCGCGCGCAGGATCCGGTGTGCCGGCTGACGCCCGCGCACGGGGTGGAGACCTATCTCATCACCCGTTACGACGATGCCCGTGACGCCCTGTCGGACCCCCGCTTCAGCAAGAACATGAGGGGGGCCATCGACACCTACCACGCGGTGTTCGGCAGCTTCTTCGACGCGCTGGACGACAACATCCTCTTCGCGGACCCGCCGGAGCACACGCGGCTGCGCCGCGTCCTGCGGCGCGCCTTCACCCCCGGACGGGTGGAGGCCATGCGGCCGAGGATCACGGAGATCACCGAGGAACTCCTGCGGGAATGCCGCAAGAGCAACCGGGTGAACCTCATGACCGCCCTGGCGTTCCCCCTTCCCGTCGCGGTGCTGTGCGAGCTGATGGGCATCCGGGAGGTCGACCGTCCGGACATCCTGGAGCAGTTCGGTGTGGTGACGCGGTCCCGGTTCAACCCCGCGTTGAAGGCAGAACTCAAGGCGGCCGAGGAGTGGCTGCAAAGGCGCTTGGGCGAGCTCGTGTCCCACGCGCGGCTCCATCCGTCGGATGGCTTCCTCAGCGACCTCATCACCGCGGAGGACGGGCTCGACGACGCGGAACTGGTCGCGTCGATGTGGGTCCTGTTCTTCGCGGGTCACAAGACCACGGCGTTCCAGATCGGCAACTCCATCCTGGGGCTGCTGGCCCACCCGGATCAGCTGGACCTGCTCCGTCGGGATCCGTCACTGATCCCCGACGCCGTCGAGGAGCTCGTACGGTTCGACGGATCGGTGGAGACCTCGACGTTCCGGTACGCCACCGAGGACGCGGACATCTCGGGAACCGTGATCCCCCGGGGCGCCCTCGTCCAGATCGCCCTGAACTCGGCCAACCGCGACCACGAGAGGTTCGAGTCGGCCGACGTCCTGGACGTGACGCGCGTGGGGATCCGGGGAACGCAGCTCGGCTTCGGACACGGAACGCACTACTGCCTGGGCGCCCCGTTGGCGCGGCTCGAACTCGAAATCGCGCTCGCCTGCCTGCTCCGGGAGTTCCCGGAGATGGAGCTGGCGGAGGGTGAGGAGAGCGGGGGCGCATGGCTCAAGGGCCCCGTCGCGGCTTTCCGGGGGCTCGAACGGCTCCAGGTCGTCCTGGAGCCGGAGCGGCCGGCCGGAGATCTCGCGATGGCGCCGACGGCCACCTTCAAGTAGCCGAACCCGCAACCCGAAGGGCGTTGGACTGCCATGCACAAGAACGGGAACCCATCGGGGCCGCACGTGACCGAACACCCAGTGGTGCCCGTCGAGGGCACCGGTACACCGGTGCGCGCAGCCGTGGGCGCGGCGCCCCACGGCCCGGTGCGGGAACACGGGATCCAGCCGAAGATCGACATGCACCACCACTTCTGCGCGCCGGAATGGCGCGAGTGGGCCGAACAGCACGAGCTGATCGAGCCGGGGCAGCTGCCCCGGTGGGCGTACCTCGGTGCCGAGGACGCGATCGACTTCATGGACCGCGCGGGGATCGGGACGGCCGTGCTCAAGCCCATGCTGCCGGCGCGCTACCGCTCGTCGGCGCAGTTGCGCGAGGCCATCACCATCACCTTGCGTTCGGTGATGGAGGTGGTGCGGGCGCACCCCGCCAGGTTCGCCTTCTACGTCCCGCTGTTCCTGGACGACCTCGAAGCCTCCTCGTGGGCCGTGCGCCGCGGACTCGGCCAACTCGGCGCCGTCGGTGTGAACGTGACGGCCAACTACGGGGGCGTGTACCTCGGTGATCCCGTCTACGACCCGATCTTCGCCGAGCTGAACGAGTTCTCGGCGGTGGTGGACACCCATCCGCACCATCTGCCGGGCGGCCGGCCCGGCCGGATGACGGTTCCGGGCATCCCCGACTTCCTGTGCGACTTCCTGTTGGACACCACGCGCGCCGCCGTCAACATGATCAGCAAGAAGACCCTGGACCGTTTCCCCGACCTCTCCGTGATCCTGCCGCACGCCGGAGGGTTCCTCCCGTACATCGCCCCTCGGCTGGAGGCACTCGGACGGTTCTGCGATCCCCCGGTCGACCCGGCGTCCGTGCGCCATCACCTGCGCCGCTTCTACTACGACACGGCGGGGCCCATGGCTCCGGCCGCGACCCTCCTCACCCACGTGCCCGTCGACCACGTCCTCTTCGGCACCGACTGGCCGGCCGCGCCGCAGGACACGGTCATGGAGCTGGCGCTCCCCGCTCTGGAGGCGGACCCGGCCTTCACTCCCGAGCAACTGGGCGGGATCTACCGCGAGAACGCCCTGCGTCTGATGCCTCAGTTGGCAACGGTCTGACCGGCTGGCGGTCGGCGCGCTGACCGCCAGGCACCGAACCGGACCCCGCGCCTCGAACGGGCGCGGGGTCCGGCATGTACGGGCGACGTCGACGGACCGGTCAGCGCGGCCCGCCCTGCGCGGGGCCGGGGCCGGCCGGGCCGGGGCCCGCCTGATCGGGGCGACCGGGGAGGAGGAGGGAGCCGAGGGCCGCGCAGGCGGTGAAGAGGGCCGCGCAGAGGAAGGCGTGCCCGTAGCCTGCGGTGAGGGCCTGCACCCCCGGGCTGGAGCTGCCCCCCGCGGTGCGTGAGGCGATGGTGGCGAGGATCGCGAGGCCGAGCGCGCCGCCGAACTGGCGGGATGTGTTGACCAGACCGGAGGCCAGTCCGGCTTCGCGCCGGTCCACGCCGGCGGTGGCCGCGGCGGTGACCGGCAGCATCGACAGTCCCAGACCGAGGGCGCAGAGCACGAAGGGCGCGGCCACGCCGGTGGCGAAGGACCCGCCCACGGTGATGCCCGACAGCCACAGGAAGCCCAAGGTGCTCAGGCCCATGCCGGTGACCAGCAGGGGCCGCGGGCCGGTGCGCCGGACGAGGTGGGTGGCGATGCGGGCGCCGATGACGACCGCGAGGCAGCTGGGCAGGAAGTACAGGCCCGTCCTCAGGGCGCTGCAGCCGAGCACCTGCTGCATGTAGAGGGAGAGCAGGAACCACATCGCGAACATCGCGGAGCCCAGACCGATCATGACCAGGTTGGCGATGGCCAAGGTACGGCGGCGCAGCACGGCGAGGGGCACCAGCGGGGCGGCGACCTTCGACTCGATGACCACGAACGCGGCCAGGAGCGCGATGCCGACGGCGAGGGCGGCCCAGACGTGGGGGGAGGTCCAGGACGAGCTCGCCGTGGAGATGATCCCGTAGACCAGCGCGGTCAGACCGACCGTGACCGACAGCGCGCCGGGCAGGTCCAAGCGGCCCAGGCCGCCACGGCCTCCGTGCCCGGCGGGCGCGGCGGGTCCGGCGGGTCCGGCTGATGCGGAGGCCTTGGCGGGCGTGGCGGGCGCGTGGAGGAGCGCCGCGGTCAGGATCGCGATCCCGATGGGGATGTTGACGTAGAAGACCCAGCGCCAGCTGCTGTACTCGGTCAGCAGCCCGCCGATCACCGAACCGGCCGCGCCGCCGACGCCGTTGACCGTGCTCCAGGCGCCCATCGCGCGGGCCCTGGCGCGGGGTTCGGTGAAGGTGGTCATGATCAGCGTCAGGGTGGCGGGGGCGAGGACCGCGCCACCGATGCCCTGGACCGCTCGGGCCGCGATCAGCGTCGCACCGTTGTCGGCCAGCCCGCAGGCGAGCGACGCGGCGGTGAAGGTGGAGAGGCCCGCCAGGAAGGTGCGGCGGGCGCCGACCAGGTCGGCGGCCCGGCCGCCCAGGAGCAGCAGCCCGGCGAAGGCCAGGGTGTAGGCGTTGACGATCCACTGTTGCCCGGCCGCGCTCAGGCCGAGGGACGCCTTCATGTCGGGGAGTGCCATGTTCACGATCGCGACGTCCAGCACGACCATGAACTGGGCCGAACAGGCGATCAGCAGGACCGTTCCCGTCCACGCGGCGCTGCGCGTGGGCGGTGGGGGTTCGGTCCTGAGTTCGGGCGGAGCGTTCGACATGGGGGTCCTCAGGGGCAGGGGACGGATTCGGATCGAGTACGAAATCCATGAGATCCCTGCCCCTGTGCACGACCGCCGTCACGGGCGGGCGGGCAACCGGGTGATGGTTCCGGGAGGGCCGGCGCGGCCCCGGAAGCGGCGGTGGGTCGCGGTCACCGGTGGGGTAGGGCGGCCAGCCATTGGTGGACGGTGCGGGCGGTGGAGCGCGCGTGGCCCTCCAGGAGCGTGAAGTGGTCGCCCGGGACGGTGGTTTCGGCGTGTGACAGCGGCCATGCGGGGGCCGGTGCCGTGCCGGGGAGCGGTTCCCCGGCACGGACGAAGAGGGTCGGGGCCGCTGGCCGGGCGGGGCGCCAGCCGGAGAACAGGGCGAAGTACGCGGCCATGGCCGTGAGGCGGTCGGGGTCGGTGGAGGCGAGCTCGGCGGCCCGGCGGAGCATGTCGGTCGTCATCGCGGAGAGGGCTTCGTCGGCGTCGGCGCGGGCGGCGGGATAGGTGTCCAGCAGGACGACGGCGGCCGGGGCCGCCCCCTCCGTCGCCAACCGTTCCGCCACCGCCTGGGCGGCCCAGCCACCCGCGGAACGCCCGAGGAGGGCGAACGGCCCGCCGTCCGCGGCGGCCCGGACGGCGGCGGCCTGGGCCGTGACGAAGGCGTCCAGCGCGGCCGGTAGTCGCTCCGGTCGCTGGAAACCGGGGTGCGGCAGGGCCGTGACCGGTCGCAGTCCGTGCAGCCCCCGGGCCAGCCGGGCGTACTCCTGCGGTCCGGAGAGCGCGCTCAGCGCCGGGAAGCAGAGCACCGGCAGTCCCGTGCCGCCGAGGGCGAGCGCGACGGCCGGTGGCGCGGCCGTCGGTGCCTCGGCGCGGTCGAAGGTCGGGCGCAGCCGCGCGGTGATCGTCAGCAGACCCATCGCGTCCATGGTCCGTCCCCGTGCGCAGGCGGCGCGGAAGAGGCCGCCCAGGGAATCCGGTAGCTGCTCCTCGGACGCCGGCCCGCCGTCCGCGGGGGCAGCGGCGGGGTGCGGCTCCGTGGTCCGGGTCTGCTCGGGGGGCGGTGGGGCGTACCGCTGCGCCAGATGGGTGGCGACCGCCCGGGGGCTCGGGAAGTCGAACAGCAGCGTGGCCGGGAGCGCGGTACCGGTCGCGGTCGCGAGGCGATTGCGCAGCTCGACCGCGGCCAGGGAATCGAGCCCCCGGTCCGCCAACAGGTCGTCCGGGTCGATCGCCCCGTCCTCCTCCGAGTGACCGAGCACCTCGGCCGCCAGGACCTGGACCTCGCCGAGCATCAGGTCGACGCGCTGCTGCGGCGGCGCGTCGGCGAGACGGCGGATCAGTGCGGGGTGCGGCGCGGTGGACCGCTCGACCCGGCCGTTCCGGACGGCCGTGGTGGCGGGTGGGGTACGGGGGGTGCCCGGGGCATCGGGCGTACCCGGGCGGGCGGCGGCCACGCGTGCCGGATGGAGGCGGGCCGCCACCGGGGCCGGGTCGGCGCCGCGAACGGCCTCGTCGAAGAGGGCGAGGCCCTCCTGCGGTGCGAGCGGGGCGAATCCGGCACGGGCCATCCGCGACAGGTCCCGTTCCGTCAGGTGCGCCATCATGCCGCCGCTCTGCCGCCAGGGGCCCCAGGCGATCGAGGTGCCCGCCAGGGCGAGCCCGCTCCGATGCCGGGCCAGGGCGTCCAGGACGCAGTTGGCCGCCGCGTAGCCGGACTGCCCGGCGGAACCGAAGGCGCCGGCCACCGAGGAGAAGAGGACGAACAGCGCGAGGTCGTGGTCCGCGGTCAACTCGTGCAGCGCGAGGGCGGCGTCCGCTTTGGGCCGCAGCACGCGGTCGAGCCGTTCGCCGTCGAACGCCACGACGATGCCGTCGTCCAGGACGCCCGCGGTGTGCACCACCCCGGTCAGCGGGTGCGCCGCCGGTACGTCGACGAGCAGGGCGGCCAGTGCCCGCCGGTCGGCGACGTCACACGCCCGGACCGTCACCCGAGCTCCCCGTGCGGCCAGTTCGTCACACAGCTCCGCCATCCCGGGTGCCTCGGCGCCGCGCCGGGCGGCGAGCAGCAGGTGGCGGACGCCGTGCGCGGCGACCAGGTGACGCGCCGTCAACATCCCGAGCGAGCCGCTCGCGCCGGTGACCAGGACGGTGCCCCGCGGGTCGAGGCGCCGTCCGGGTTCCGCTTCGGCCGGCGCCGCGGGCGCGCGGACGAGCCGCGGTAGGTGGGGCACCCCCCGGCGCACGACGGTCTCGGGCTCCGCGCCCGACAACAGCGCGGGCAGCGCGGCCGTGGAGCGGGGGTCGTCGTCCAGGTCGACCAGGGTGAAACGGCCCGGGTTCTCGCGCTGCGCCGAGCGGACGAGTCCCCACACCGCGGCCTGGGCGAGGCCTCGTGCGCCCGCTTCGGTGTCGGTTTCCGGAGCCGGATCCGGCTGCGCGGTGCCCGTGTCGACGGCGCCCGTGTCGACGGCGCCGGTGGTGACGAGGACCAGGCGGGAGTCGGCCAGGCGGGGCTCCAACAGCCAGGCCTGCACCAGCGCCAGGGCCCATCGGGCCGTTCGGTGCACCTGCCCGGCCGGGCTGAGGTCACCGTCCCCGTGGGTGGCGACGCCGGGCGCGGGGCAGGCGGCGACGACGACCGTCGCTCCGTCGGCGACCGCCGCCGCCAGGTCGGGGTACACGGGGACGCCGGAGCCCACGGGGGCCAGGGCGCGCCGCGGCCCGGAGTCGGCCAGCAGGCCCCACGTGGGCACCGGAGCGTCCGCGGGAGGCTGTGGCCCAGGCGGCCCGGGTGCCCAGCTCGTCCGGAAGAGCGCCGCGGCGGGCGGTTCGATCGTGGCGGGACCGGTGGGCGACGGGGACGAGAGGGGCGAGGGCCGCAGGTCGAGTCGGTGGATCGTCGCGACGGGCGCGCCCGTCCCGTCGGTCAGCTCCAGCCCGATCGGACCGTCCGCCGCCGGCCCTTCGGGTCGGGCCGGGTCCGGCGCCGCGGGCGACACCAGGCGCACCCGCAGCCGCTGGGCACCCGTGGCGTGCAGGCGCACCCCGGTGAAGGAGAACGGCAAGGCGATCGATTCCGCGCGCGCCTCGGGTCGGGGAGGCTCCTCGTCCTCCCCCGGTCCCCGGTCCTGCGCCGGGAGGAGGGCGGCGAGCGCGACCGTGTGCAGCGCGGCGTCGAGCAGTGCGGGATGCAGCGCGAATTCCGTCGCGGGCGCGGTCGCGCCCGACGGGGGGACGTCGGCGGTCTCGGGCAGGGCCACCTCCGCGTACACCTGCGCACCGATCCTCCACGCGGCGCGCAGCCCCTGGAAGGCGGGCCCGTAGTGGAGTCCGGAGCGGGACAGTCGCGCGTACACCCCTGCGGCCAGCCGCGTCCCCGACGCACCGTCGAGGTCGATCGGGACCGCGCCCGGCGGAGGCCAGGGACGGTCCCCCGCCGGCGTGGTGGACCCTTCCGGGTCCGGGTCCGGGTCCCTTTGCGGTACGAGCGTCCCCGTGGCGTGCCGGCACCAGGGGCCCGTGTCCGCCGTGGCGCCGTGCGGGCGGGCGTGGACGGTGACGGCCCGTCGGCCCTCGGCGTCCGCGCCCGCCACCTTCACCTGGAGCGCGACGCCGCCGTCCGCGGGCAGCGGCAGGGGCGCGGTCAGGGTGAGTTCGTCGAGGACCGCCGCGCCGGCCCGCGCGCCCGCGTACAGGGCCATCTCCACGAAGGCGGCCCCGGGCAGCAGGACGGCGCCGGCCACGACGTGGTCGGCCAGCCAGGGGTGGTCGCGGAGGGAGACGAGCCCCTCCAGCAGCAGGCCGTCGTCGTCCGCCGTGGCCGTCAGGGAGCGGAGGAACGACCTGGCCGGGCCGCCCTGCTCGGGGGCCGGGCGGTGCGGCGGATCGGCGTCCAGCCAGAAGCGGCGGCGCTGGAACGCGTACGTGGGCAGCGCGGTGCGTCGTGCGCCGCGCCCGGTGAAGGCGGCTCGCCAGTCGACCGGAACGCCGTCCGCGTGGAGCGCGGCCACGGTGTCGAGCAGCGCGCCCGCTTCCGGTCGGTTGCCGCGCAGTGTGGGGAGGACCAGCGGGGCCGGGGTGCGGGGCCGCTGCGCATCGGGCTCCGGACCGGGCTGCGGACCGGGCTGCGGTGCGGTGAGGCAGGTGCGCGCCAGGGCGGTGAGTACGCCGTCCGGGCCGAGCTCCACGAACCGGGACGCCCCGCGCTCGCGGAGGTGCGCCAGGGAGTCGGCGAACCGGACCGGTCGGCGCACGTGTTTCACCCAGAACTCCGGTGCGCGCAGCTCCTCGTCGGTGGCCACGCGACCCGATACCGCACTCACCAGGGGGAGTTCGGGTGCGGCGAAGGACAGTCGACCCACGACCTCGGCGAACTCCGCGAGCATGGGCGTCATATGGGCCGAGTGGAAGGCGTGGCTCACGCGCAGCGGCGTCGCGGACCGGCCGAGGGCACGGAAACGCGCGACGGTCTCGCCCACCGCGTCCTCGTCCCCGGAAACGACCACCGAGGCGGGCCCGTTCACGGCGGCGATCTCCACTGCCCCCGCCACCTGGGCCAGCTGGGCGGCGACCTCCTCCTCACCGGCCGCCACGGCGGCCATGGCGCCGCCCGGCAGCGCGTCCATCAGCCGGCCCCGGGCCGCCACCAGGGCGCAGGCGTCGGCGAGGGACAGCACACCGGCGGCGTGCGCCGCGGCCACCTCGCCGATCGAGTGCCCGGCCACCAGGTCGGGGCGCACGCCCCAGGATTCCAGCAGCCGGAACAGGGCCGTCTCCAGGGCGAAGAGCGCCGGTTGGGCGAACCGGGTCGTCCGCAGGAGGTCGCCGTCGCCCTTGCGGGACGGGGCGCCGGCGGCGGCGAACACCACGTCGCGCAGGGGTGTCGGCAGCAGTGGGTCGAACAGCGCACAGCACTCGTCGAAGGACCGCGCGAAGGCGGGGTGCGTCGAACGTCGTTCGTACAGCTCCCTACCCATCCCGAGGCGCTGGCTCCCCTGCCCGGTGAAGAGGACGGCCAGGGAGCCCTGCGTGCGGGCGCCGCCGGTGTGCACGCCCGGCCGGCTCCTTCCCTCGGCCAGCGCCCGCAGCGAGGTGAGCAGCTCCGCCCGGTCCTGGGCCACCACCACGGCCCGGTGCTCGAAGGCCGAACGGGTGGTGGCGAGGGAGTACCCGACGTCGGCCTGCGCCGCGTCCGGCGAGGCCTCCAGGTGGTCGAGCAGACGCCCGGCCTGGTCGCGCAGCCCCGCCGCGTTCCTGGCCGACAGTACGAACGGCAGGGGCGCTCGCGACGCTCCGGTCGGGGCGGGAGCGGTGGCGGTGGCGGTGGCGGGTACAGGCTCGGGTACGGGAGGTTCGTTCTGCGGGCGGTCCTCGGGCGGCGCCTCTTCGAGGACGACGTGCGCGTTGGTCCCGCTGATGCCGAAGGAGGAGACGCCCGCCCGGCGCGGGCGGTCGGTCGCGGGCCACGGCACGGCCGTCGTCAGCAGGGCCACCCGCCCCGACGGCCAGTCCACGGCGGGGTTCGGCTCGTCGGCGTGCAGGGTGCGCGGCAGCACGCCGTGCGCCATCGCCTGCACCGTCTTGATCACGCCGGCCACTCCGGCGGCGGCCTGGGTGTGGCCGATGTTCGACTTCACCGAGCCGAGCCAGAGCGGGCGTTGCCGCGGTTCCCGTCCGTAGACGGCCAGGAACGCCTCCGCCTCGATGACGTCTCCGAGCCGGGTACCGGTACCGTGCGCCTCGACCGCGTCGACGTCCGCGGGTGTCAGCCCGGCGTCGGCCAGGGCCTGGCGGATCACGCGTTGCTGGGCCGGGCCGTGCGGAGCGGTCAGCCCGTTGCTCGCCCCGTCCTGGTTCACCGCCGAACCGCGCACCACGGCCAAGGCCGTGAGCCCCCTACGGCGTGCCTCGGACAGGCGGCTCAGCAGCAGCATCCCGGCGCCCTCGCCCCAGCCGGTACCGTCGGCGGCCGCCCCGAAGGCCTTGCATCGGCCGTCCGGGGACAGTGCCCGCTGCCGGCTGAACTCCACGAAGGACGCGGGTGTGGACATGACCGTCACCCCGCCGACCAGGGCGAGGTCGCATTCGCCCCGGCCCAGTGCCCGGGCCGCCAGGTGGAGGGCGACCAAGGACGAGGAGCAGGCGGTGTCCACGCTGATGGCCGGCCCTTCCAGGCCGAGTGTGTACGCGATGCGGCCGGAGGCGACGCTGCCGGCGTTGCCGATGCCGAGGTAGCCCTCCACCTGCGCGGGCGTCACCGCGAAACGTCCCGCGTAGTCGCTGTACATCAGCCCGGCGTACACCCCGGTCGCCGATCCGCGCAGGGTCTTGGGGTCCACCCCGGCACGTTCGACGGCCTCCCAGGCCACTTCCAGCAGCAGCCGGTGCTGCGGGTCCATCGCCAGGGCCTCGCGGGGCGAGATGCCGAAGAACGCGGGGTCGAAGCGGCCGGCGCCCGCGAGGAAACCCCCCTCGCGCACGTACGTGTGCCCGGGGCGGCCGGGATCGGGATCGTAGAGCCCGTCGGTGTCCCAGCCCCGGTCGGCGGGGAACGGGCCGATGGCGTCCGTGCTGTCGGCCACCAACCGCCACAGCTCCTCGGGAGTGCTCACCCCACCGGGGTAGCGGCAGGCCATGCCCACGATGACGACCGGATCGTCGCCCTCGTCGCGCTCGACGCCCTCGTCGGCGCCGACGTTGCCGGGACGTCCCGGGCCCGGACGGGGGCGCGGCGCCGGTGCGGTGGCGGCCCGCTCGGCGTCGACGAGCGTTCCGAGGTGGGCGGCGAGTGCGGCGGCCGTCGGGAAGTCGAAGGCGACGGCCGCCGAGAGCCTGAGCCCGGTGGCCGCGGCCAGTCGCTCCCTCAGCACCGTCGCGGTCAACGAGTCCATGCCCAGGTCCCGCAGCGCCGTCACCGGCTCCACCGCCTCGGGCGCGCAGCCGAGGACATCGGCCGCCGCGCGCACCACCAGGGCCAGTACGTCCTGCGAATACAGCGCTTCGCTCGTGTCCGTGGTGTCCGACTCCGCAGCCCCCGGCGTGCGTTCGGTCGGTGTCCCGTCCAGCAGTCGCGCGGGCAGGTCGGCGAGCGCGTTCCTGCGCACCTTCCCGGAAGCGGTACGGGGGACCTCCGCCACCTCGTACAGCTCGGCGGGCACCTTGACGGCGGACAGCTCCCGGCGGCACCCGGTCAGGATGGCGGCGCGATCGAACCCTTCGTCGGACCGCCGGCCCCGCTCGCGGACGACGTAGCCGACCGGTACCTCGCCGAAGACGGGGTGCGGGCGACCGGCCACGGCGGCGTCCGCCACCCCGGGCAGTCGCCGCAGCACCGCCTCCACCTCCGAGGGGTGGACGTTCACCCCACCCCGGATGATCAGGTCACCGGCCCGCCCGGTGATCACGAGTTCCCCGCGGGCATCGACCCGGGCGAGGTCACCGGTGCGCAGCCACCCGTCGCGCAGCACCTCGGCGGTGGCGCCCGGCATGCCGTGGTATCCGGCCATCACCCCGGGCCCGGACACCCACAACTCGCCCTCGCCCACGCCGACGTGCTGTCCGTCCGCGTCGCCACCGACCCGGACCCGGGTTCCGGGCAGGATCCGGCCGCACGACTCGGCCGACACCGGGTCGCCCGGCGCCGTCATGGTGACCGGGCCCGCCTCCGTACTTCCGTAGTGCTCCAGGTAGGGGACGCCGCAGCTCTCCTCGAACGAGCGGCGGAACGCGGCCCCCGCCGAGGCCCCGCCGCTGATGCACCCGCGCAGGGAGTTCGTACCCAGGGCGCTCGTGACCTCGGCGCTCGTGCCCGGGGCGGCGCCGCCGCGCACCTCGTCGAGCAGGGCGGAGTACGTGGTCGGCACCCCGCCGAGGAGGGTGTACGGGGCGTCCGTACGACGCAGTTCGGCGAGCACCGCCGCGACCGCGAACCGGGGCTGGATCATGGCGCTCGCCCCGGTCGCGGTCACTCCCACCACGCAGACCACGTGGCTCATGGCGTGGTGCAGCGGCAGTGGCCACAGCAGCCGGTCCTGCGGGGACATGCCGAGGACGCCGACGAGTCCGGCGGCCACCGGGGCGAGCCGGTTGCGCTGGGTGAGCAGGACGCCCTTGGGGGCCCCGGAGGAGCCGGAGGTGTAGAGCAGCCAGGCCACCTCGTCCAGGCCGAGGTCGTCCGGCGCCGCGGTCGCCGGCTCGGTGTCCACCAGGTCTTCGTAGCGCAGCTCGACGTGGTCCGGGCGGCCGCGCTCCGGGGCGACCGCCTCGTCGTCAGGCGGGTCGGCGACGAGCACGGTCAGACCGGGGCGCGCCGCCAGCAGCGGAAGCAGCCGGGTAAGCAGGGCGCGATCGGTGATGATCACGCGGGCGCCGCTGTCGTCCAGCAGGTGGGTCAGCTCCGGCGCGGAGCCGGCGGGGTCCAGCGGCACGCCGACCGCGCTCGCCCGGGTGATGGCCAGCAGGCTCTCGACCGCCTCGACCCGGTTGCCGAGCAGGATCGCCGCCCGCTCTCCGCGCGCCAGACCGAGCCCGACCAGATGACCCGCCAGGCGCCCGGTCCTCCGTTCCAGATCACGGTAGGTCAGCCGGGTACGACGGTCCTCGAAGGCGACCTTCTCCCCCGTGCTCCGGGCGTGCTCGCGCAGCAGCACCGGGATCGGCCTGACCATGTCCGCGTCCTTGCCCGCCGCATCTGTCGTACCCGCCGCACCCGTCGTACCCGCTGCACCCGTCGTACCCACGTGATCCTTCACCTGCTCGAAACCCCCGAAGTGGACTCGTGGTTGAGGATGCGATCACGGCCCGAGGGGTTGCCTGCCGCTCCGGCGCAATGTCCGCCGGAGCAGCAGCTGCGTCAGCGTCCGGCGGCTCCGGGGCCGGTCGTCGGCAGGTAGCGCGGTGCCCGCCAGGCGTGGAGCCGGCGCTCGACCGCCGCACCCAACGAGAGGAGCGCCGCGTCCTGGTGGGCTCCGGCCATCAGGAGTACGCCGACGGGGAGTTCGCCCACGGATCCGGCGGGGACGCTGAGCGAGGGGTAGCCCGCGACGGCCGCAGGTGTGGACGAGGGGATCACGTCGTTGTCACCGCGCGCGCAATCGGTCGTCCAAGCGGGCGGGTTGGTCGGTGCGGCGATCGCGTCCAGATGGTGCGCGGCCATCGTCTCGTCGATCGAACGCCGCGACAGGTCGCGCAGCTCCGCCCGCCCGGCGAGGTACCCGGGGTCGGTGGTCGGCGGGGCCGAGAGGGCCTGCTCGAAGAGTTCCTGGCCGGCGAAGCAGCTCTGTTCCACCGGATTGGCGCGGTTGAACGCGATGAGCTGGGCGAGGTCGTGCGGCCCGTTGCGGGTGGCGAGGTAGGCGTCGATGTCACGGTGGAACTCGCTGAGCAGCGCCGGGAATTCCAAAGCGGCGAGCCGATCCTGGTAGGGCGGGGTCACCTCGACGACCTGGGCGCCCGCGTCCCGCAGTCGCCGGGCCGTGCGGGTCATGACCGCGTCCACCTCCTCGCCCAGCACGGGCAGCCGCCACAGTCCGATCCGCTTGCCCCGCAGGTCGCCACCGTCGACCGGTCCGCCCGGCCGCCCGGCGTTCTGCTCCACGGATGCGCCGGCCGCGGCCGCGGCGCCACCGTCCTCGCGCGGCGCGCGTTCGGACATCGCCGCCAGGGTGAGGGCGACGTCGGCGACGTTGCGCGCCATGGGACCGGCCGTGTCCTGTTCGGCCGAAATGGGCACCACCCCCTGGCCGCTGACCAGGCCGAGGGTCGGTTTGAGGCCGACCACGCCGTTCATGCCCGCCGGGCAGACGATCGAGCCGTCGGTCTCGGTACCGATCGCCACCTGGGCCAGTGACGCGGCGAGCGCGGCGCCCGATCCCGCGGACGAGCCGCAGGGGTTGCGGTCGAGCACGTAGGGGTTGCGGGTCTGCCCGCCGACCGCCGACCATCCCGAGGTGGGTTTCTGTGCGCGGAAGTTGGCCCATTCGGACAGGTTGGTCTTGCCCAGGATCACGGCGCCCGCCCGTAGCAGGCGGGTCACGAGAACGGCGTCCGAGGCCGGAGGACTCCCCGCGAGGGCGAGCGAGCCCGCCGTCGACGACTGGCCCTTGGTCTCCACGTTGTCCTTGATCAGTACCGGAATCCCGTCGAGCGGGCCGAGGGCCGTGCCTTTGCGGTGCCGTGCGTCGCTGGCGGCGGCCCGGGAGAGGGCGGTGGGGTCGGTACGGAGCACGGCGTGGATCGTGGGATCGATCCTCCTGATCCGCTCCAGGTAGGCGCGGGTCAACTCCGACGACGTCAACGATCCGGCGGCCATCCGGGCCTGGAGCTGCACGATGGTGACGGTGTCGAGGTCGAGTCGGGCGGCGTCCCGTCCTGGCGCCGTACCCGCGGTCCCGGTGGCGCCGCCGCCTTCGGCGGTGGCCGCACGCGCGGCCTGGGTGGGGGCTCCAGCCCAGAGGGAACCGGCGAGCGCGGCGGCCACCAGCGCGGCCGCGCCGCCGCGGCGGCCGCCCGCCCTCCGACGGCGGGGTGAGGTGGTGTGCGAGGTCCGTAAGGACGTGGGTGCCTGCGGGGGCTTCATCCGCACAGCCGACTACAGACGGCCCTGCCGCACAAGTGGGCCCTGCCGCCGCTCGACGCCGGCGCTCCCGCGCGTGCCTTCGCGCGCGAGGCCGTGCGCCGGGCCCTCGGACACCCGGCGCGGCAGCCCTTCGCGTTGCGGATGCTCCGGCCGCTACCGTTCCCGGGCGGCTTGGCCCACGGCGTGAGGGACGAGAGTGGGACGGATCTCCCGGCCAGGGTCGGGCCAAGCGGCCACGAGGTCGTGGAAGTCCGCGAAACGGGGGCCGGGGACCGTTTCGTCGATCGCCTCGCCGTTCAGCCAGCACATCCTGGAGGTGTCGCTCTCGGTGTCGAGCAGGCAGCACACTCCGCCGCTCGCGGCGGTGAGGCCGGTGAACACCGCTCTGATGCTCGCGGAGTGCTCGAACAGCCGGCTCATCCTCGATGTGGCCGCGGTGAACTCGAGCGAGGCGTGGTGGGGGTGCGCCGCGGGCGCGAACCGGACGGTGAGGTAGACGTACCCGATCTGCACCCGTCCGAGTGCGTCGGGTTCGAGGTCGCGGCCCTCGATGTACGCGCGCACCGCGTCGTCGACCCCGACCATGAGGGACGTGTCGAGTTCGAGCACGCCGCCCGTCGAGCGATCGACGGGATCGCTCTTGAACTCGGACGTGAACGGGACGTCCAGCCGGTGGCCGCCGGGCAGGGTGAGGGTGAGCGGCGGTTTCCGACGGGTTCGCGGGCCAGCTCGACGAGCGCGGCCAGCGCCCGGGGCACGTTCCGGGCGGGCGTGATGATCTCGTAGCTGTAGTCGATTCCCATGCGATGCGTTCCTCTCCGCTCCCCGCCTACTTCGAGGCGACCTGCCCGAGCGGCTCAGAGCCGGCGGTCAGCTCGTCCTGCGCAGTCTGCCACGCGCGTTCCCCGGGGTAGAGCGTGCTGCGCAAGTAGGCCCAGGTGAGCCGCGCGACCGCGGCGACCCGCTCGGGGTTCTCGTCCGTGGTCTCGGCGACGTCGTATCCGGAGATCCCGCCGAGCCCGTGCTCCGCGCCGAACAGGGTGAGCAGCGAGGCGGGGCCCGGGGAGAGCTCGTACGGATCGGTGTGCCAGGCGGGGCCGGCGACCGTGAGGAAGGCGGACGCGTCCTGGTCGCCGGCGACCACGAGCGCGGGCGTCGTCATCGTGGAGAAGTCCGTGGTGAGGAAGAACGAGTAGTTCTCGGCGGTGAACTCGGTGAGGGCGTCCCCACCTCGACCGGGTGCGGCGAGCAGCACGCCCGCCTTGATCCGCGGATCGGCCAGGTCCACCACGGTTGCGTCGTGCGGATCGGTGAGCCGGGCGCCCAGCAGCAGGCTCGCGGTGTGCCCGCCCATCGAGTGCCCGGCCACGGCGATCCGGCTCCGGTCGAGCCGCCCGAGCAGCTGCGGGACGGCGGCCTCGATCGCGTCGAGTCCGTCCAGGATGCGCCGCATGTCCTCGGCCCGGGTGCGCCAGTGCGCCACGGCCACGGGCGCGCCGGGAGCGGGGGTCAGCGTCCGGGAGTCCAGGTGCGTCGGCTGGATCACGACGAAGCCGTGCGCCGCCCAGAAGTGCGCGAGCGGGGCGTAGCCGTTCAGGGAGGAGAGGTTGTTCGAGTGGCCGAGCCCGTGGGAGAGGAGGATGACCGGCAGTTCGCTCCCGGTCATCGGGGCGGAGACCCGGACCTGGAGGTCGACGGCGCGGCCGGGGGCCGGCAGCACCACCGGGCCGACCGAGAGCACGGGTGCGGGCGCGGCCACGACCGGGCCGAGGGCGTCGGTCGTGCGGGCGGGAGCTGCGGGAGTACTCATGGCGAGGGTGCCTTTCGATGGGCCACTACCGCCGGTCGTCGTACCTGACCAGCGATGGGTGGGGCGGAGCGCCCGCCCTCAGCTAAGCTGAAAGCGGATCGTTGTTCCACTTACGATACGGATCACTGTTCCGTTTCGTCAATGGCCGTCGAACGGAGCATGTGATGGCGACTGCGGATCAGTCGGATCAGTCGGATCAGTCGGATCAACCCAAAGGGGCGTCCGCTCGCAGCAAGAGGGCGGACGCGGTGCGCAACCAGCAGACGCTGCTCGATGCCGCCGCGGAGGTGTTCGTGACCTCGGGGATCGATGCGCCGATCCGGCAGATCGCGGCGCGGGCGGGCGTCGGGCTGGGCACGCTCTACCGCCACTTCCCGACCCGGGCGGACCTCGTCACCGCCGTGTACCGCCACCAGATCGAGGCGTGCGCCGAGGCGGGCCCGCGCCTCCTGGGCGAGGTCGCGTCCCCGTTCGAGGCGCTGCGCCGGTGGATCGACCTCTTCGTCGACTTCCTGGTCACCAAGCACGGACTCGCGGACGCCCTCCAGTCCGACAGCGACCGCTTCACCGCTCTGCACACGCTCTTCCTCGACCGCTTGATGCCCGTCTGCGGCCACCTGCTCGACGCTGCGGCCGACGCCGGCGAGATCGAGCCCGGCATCCAGCCGTACGAGCTCATGCGCGGCATCGGGAACCTGTGCATCGGGCAGGACGGCGATCCCCGATACGCACCCCGTCGACTGATCGAGCTGCTCCTGCGGGGGCTGCGGCGGCCGACGGGCGCCGGCGCCTGAGGAGAGCGGCGCGCGGCGCGGGCGTCGATGTGGAGGCGACGGAACGCGTCAGCCGGTGGGCGCTCGACGAACTCGGTCTGCATCGGCTGCGGTTGTGCCACGCGGTGGCCAACACGGCTTCCTGCCGCGTGGCGGACAGGGCCGGGTACTCCCTCGAAGGCACCATGCGCAGTGCGTTGCTGCACGTCGACGGGTGGCACGACGAACATCTCCACGCCCTGGTCCAGGGCGATATCCGAGGCCGCTCTGGTGGGCCCGCGACCACCGGGAACGGCGGCACCCGCCCGGTTCGGGATCTGCTGCGCGCAGATCCCGAACCGGGCGGGACTACCGGGCGGGACTACCGGGCGGGACTACCGGTGGGCGATCAGGCGAACCACTTCGGGTCGAGGGCTATGGCCCTGATCTGCGCCATCGTCAGGATGGGCTTGGCGCGGGTGGCCGCCTTCGCCTGGTCGCCGGTGTTGAAGGCCGACACGACCACGCGGCGCCCGTCCGGGCGCAGCGTGTCGACGCTCCACCAGAGCACGCCCGAGCCGCCCTTCTCGCCCGACTTCTGCTCCGCCAGCACTCGGGTGCCGTCGGGCAGGACGACGACGCCCGCGCCGTTGAAGCGGTCCTTGAGGGCTTCGCCCATGTCCTCTTGGACGTTGACCTGGACCAGCGAGGCGCCCTTGCCGTCATCGAGGACGAGCGAGCCGAAGCCGGGCTGTCCGGCCCTGCGCAGGACCTTGATGCCGGACTTCGGCACCAGGGATTCCAGGACCGCGACCGTGGGGCCGTAGTGGGCGCTCTCCGCGTCCGAGTCGCCCCGGCCCGCGTCGCCCGGGTCGGGCGTCTGGGCCGTTCCGCCGGACGGCTGCGGGTCGCCGGCGGTGGAGCCGCCCGCGCCCTTGGCCCGGTCGGGGGTCGCGGCGGCGTTGGTGCCGGTGCTCGTACCCGCGGGGGCGCCCGCGGCGGCCGAGGTTCCCGTGTCGGCGGCGGATGCCGTGCCCGACGGCGCCTGCTGGGGCGCGGGCAGCCGGCTCGCGACCTGGCGCCACAGGGCCGAGGTGGTGAAGGCCTTCAACTGGGCCTTGGTCAGCGGCGGGTTGGTCCGGGAGACGGGCTGCCCCTTCTCCGCGGGGGCGTTCCACTCGGACACGTCGACCTGGTAGCCCTCGCGGGTGACCAGGATCGCCCGCCAGAGCTTGGTGGGCTCGCGCTTGTCCGGGTATTCGTAGCCCTGGAAGATGTTCAGCTTGCCGCCGTCCGGCAGCGTCTCGACGGTGCAGGCGTCGTACGGGACCACCTTGCGGTCGGGGCACTTGAGCATGTCCTCGGCCGACTGCCCGTGCGGGTCGGTGCGGGAGAGGCCGACGGCGATGGCCGCGCGGCCCTTGCCGTCGTCGTACACGCCGGCCACCGCCGCGTTCGGCGACTGGTCGGCGCCGCTCGGCACGGTCGCCGCGGTGTCGCTCACCCGCCCGTCCGTCAGCAACTGCCGGTAGATCTCGATCAGTCGGGCCGCGGTCACCCCGCCGCCCTGCTGCCCGGCGGTCGGGGAGGAGGCGGCGGCCGTCTGGGTGTTGGGGAGGGGAGCGGTGGCGACGTTCGCCCTGTTGTCGCTCGCGGTGCCGACGGCGATCAGGCCGCTCCCGTAGGCGCCGACGGATCCGACGACGGCCAGGGCCAGCGCCGAACCGCCGACGACGGAGGCCCGGCGACGCGCCAGCAGTCGGCGGCCGCGCCGCTCGCCGGCGGCCACCAAGTCCGGGCGGCCGGGGACGAATCCGTCTCCGGCGCTCCGCAGGGCCGCGCCGAGCTCATCTTCAAAGGGCATGCCGAATCACCTTCCGGGTGGTAGTGGGCAAACGCGCCGGTGTGGTCCGGCAACGGACGTGACGGGAAGGACGGGTGGGACATCGCGCGGGTGGTTCCCCCGCGCTCAGGTGGCCACGAACACACTGAGGCTGCCGCCCAACTCCGCCCGGAGACGGGCGAGCGCGCGGGAGCTGCGCGTGCGCACCGCCGCCGAGGTGACGTTCATGGCCTCGGCGGTCTCCTCGACGCTGCGGTCCTCCCAGTACCGCAGCACGAGCACCGCCCGGTCCTTGGGGGCCAGGTGACCCAGGGCCTCCAGCAAGGTCAGCCGCAGGGCCGGATCGGCCCCGGCGACCGGGAGCGGCGTCGCCCCGCCCGAGTCGGTCGGAACGGCGAAGGGCCGCTCCCCCGCGGAGCGCCGGCGCTTGTGTTTGAGGAACTCCCGCACCAGCACCGTCTGCGCGTACGCCGCCGGATTGTCGATACTGGAGGTCCTCCCCCAGATCAGGTACATCCGACCCAGGGTTTCCTGCACGAGGTCCTCGGCGAGATGGGTGTCCCCACTCGCCAGCAGACAGGCCGACCGGTAAAGACTCCCCGCCCGGCCCTCCGCGAACTCGCGGAACCCCTCCCTGCGCACTTGCCGCATCCCCGTCCCCCTCACTTCCGACTCACCCCATAGACGCGTCGGGAGGAGGGGAATGTTTCACCTCGTGGGAAGGTATTTAACGGAACTCGGGCGTCCAGCGACGGCACACCCGGCGGGGCGGTCCGGAACCCGCCCGTCGACGCGGGCGCTGGGTCTATGTCCCGACCTGCACGACGCCCGGGCCGGGCCCGAACCCCTTGACGATCAGCCGTCCGGCCAGCCCCAACTCCCAGGCGAACACCGGGAGCGCGGCCACCGACCCCGCCACGGAGAGCTGCGCGTAGGCCCCGAACATCACGGCGACGGCCGAGGCGCAGATCAGCGGACCGCCGACCAGCCCGAGCACGGCGATGGAGCGCGGTACGAGACGCGCGCGGTAGGCCGGGTACGCGAGGAGGACGGTGTTCAGACCGAGGGCGATGTTGGGTCCGAGCAGGAACGTCCAGTCGTGCACGGCCACCAGAGCGGCATCGGCGCCGGCCGGACCGTCCGCCGCCCCCGCGTCCCGCCGCAGGGTGACGAGGGCCAGGACGGAGACGATCCCGAGGGCGATGACGGCCGCCTCCAGCAGCCGCCCGAAGGCGTACCCGAGCGCGAGCCCCTCGCCGTGGCGCCGCAGTACGGGGAACAGCGCCGCCCCGGTGCCCGCCACCGCCACCACCAGCACCACCTCGCAGACCACCCCGAGCAGTGCCCGCGTGTCGGCGCCCTGAGGGAGGCGGCCGTCCGCCGCGCCGAGCAGGGGGCGGTACAGGACCGCCCCTGCGATGGCGGCGACTTCCGTCAGCAGGAACAGCGACCCGGCGGCCACCGCGGTTCTCCGGTCCGGACTCATCTTCTCGCTACCCCTCGCTCGATGCCGGTGTACGCCGTACACCTCGCAGCGACCATAGGTGTACGGCGTACACTCGTCAAGGAGAAGGAGCTGCGGACGCCCACGCGGCCGTCGAGAGGGAAGGGGCCCAGCCGAAGTGACCCGGCAGGAAGCCACGCACACGCACCGGATCCCGCTGAACCGGGACCGCGTCCTGCGCGCCGCCATCGCGCTCGCCGACACCATCGGCATCGAGGCGCTCAGCATGCGCAGGCTCGCGCAGGAGCTGGACGTCGTACCGATGGCCCTCTACAAGCACGTGGCGAACAAGGAGGAGCTGCTCGACGGCATGGCCGACGCGGTCGTCGGCGAGGTCGACCCTCCGGCCGTGGGCCCCGACTGGCAGCGCGTCGTCCGCGACCGGATCCTCTCGGCCCGCCGGGTCCTGCTGCGCCACCCCTGGGCGGCCCGGGTCATCGAGTCGCGGACCGGCCCCACCCCGGCCGTGCTGGCGTACCTGGACTCGATGGCCGGGAGCTTCCGGGGCGGCGGCCTCTCCGCCGACCTCACGCACCACGTCATGCACGCGATGGGCAGCCGCCTGCTCGGCTTCAGCCAGGAGCTGTTCGACACCTCTGCCTCCTCCGGGCCTCCCGACCCCGCCCTGGCCGCGGCCTACCCCCACATCGCGGAACTGGCGTCGACGGCCGCACACGACGGGGACTCCACGGTCGGCGGCTGCGACGACCAGTTCGAGTTCGAATTCGCCCTGGACCTCCTCCTGAACGGCTTCGAAACCCTCCGCCGCGAGGGCTGGACCTCCACCCGGACGCCATAGGTGTGTCGTCCCGGCGGGTCGGTGGCGCGGAGCGCCTGCTTGCCGGAGCGGATCGCGACCCGCTAATGCTGTACCTGCTCGCGAAGACCAGGTGTCGGATCGAAGGAGAGTGGCCGCATGCGCACCCTGACGTTCATCGTCGGCACGGGCCGCAGCGGGTCGACCGCGTTGTCCGGCATCCTCAACGCGCATCCGGACGTGCTCAGTCTCAATGAACTGTTGTCGTCGGTGCAGAGCCGCGGCTTCCCCGAGGGACCTCTCGGAGGCGGTGAGTTCTGGCGACTGCTCGCCGAACCCAATGCCACCTTCGAGTCCATGATCCGCAGCGGCGTACCGATGCCGGAATTCGTCTACACCCGCCGCCCGGGTCGCTTCGCGACCGGGACCACCGGAATCCCCGCCCTCTCCCTGATGGTGCTCCCCCACCTCACCGACGACCCCGACGGGCTGTTCGACGAGCTGGAGGAACAGGTGCGCCACTGGCCGGTCCGTACGGCGGCGGGCCACTACGAGGCCCTGTTCGACCTGCTGTGCGTGCGGTTCGGGCGCACCGCGGTCGTCGAGCGGTCCGGCTATTCGTCGGACCGGGTACCGCTCCTGCGCGGGGTCTTCCCCCAGGCCCGTTTCGTCCACCTGTTCAGGGACGGGCCCGACTGCGCCCTGTCGATGAGCCGGCACACGGGCTACCGGCTGATCCTCCTCGTACGGGAGATCCTCGCGCGGACCGGTGCCTCACGGCCCGCCGACCTCACCCCGGACCAGATCCGATCGCTGCCACCCGAGCTCTCGGCACTGCTGGCCGACCGGTTCGACCCGGCGCTCGTGCTGGACAGCGACCTGCGATCGACCCGATTCGGCGCGCTGTGGTCCGAGCTCGTCGAGCGGGGCGTGCGCCATCTCGGCGCGGTACCCGCAGCCCTGCGGACCACGCTCGCCTACGAGGACCTGCTCGACGCGCCCCGCGAGGAACTGACCCGGCTGGCCCGCTTCATCGGCGTCGAGCCGCTCCCGCAATGGCTCGACACCGGCAGCGCCCAGCTCGACGGCAGCCGCCGGGGCGCCTCCCTGCGGCTACCGCAGGCCGAACTCGCCACGCTGCGGGAGCACTGCGCTCCCGGCACGCGCGCCCTGTCCGGCGGTGCGGGCTGAGCGGATCCACCGCCCGGAACCACGAATGGACCCGACGACGTCCAGGAAGCTCGCAGGTCACGCACGTTTTGTGTGGGTCGGCGGACCCGCGGGCGGTCGTGGACCTATGCTGCAGGCCGTCGGAACGCGATGAGTGCAGGGGGCGTTGTGGAGCAATACCGCGTCGAGCTGAACGGGGAAGCGGAGTCCGTCGAGCGGGAGTTGAGGAGCCTGGCTCGGTGGCTGCGCGACGACGACGCGATCCGGAGCACGGCCCTGGTCAAACTGACCCAGGCGCCGCCACGGCCCGGCGAGATGGGCACCGCCTTCGACGTCGTCCAACTGGTGGTGGACAGCGGCTTCCAGCTGGGCAACCTCGCCCTCGCCTATGCCGCTTGGCGCGGCACCCGCCCCCGGTCAGCCGTCGTGACCGTCGAGCACCGCGGGCGTCGGGTCACCCTCGACACGGCCGATCCGCAGGAGATCGCGAGGATCCTGGCGGTACTGGGCGAGGACGGAGCCTGATGCCGGGAGTGCCCGACCCGCTGGTGGGCAAGCAGTCGCGGGCCGTGCTGGTGGGTACCGCGCAGTACACCCACCTCCCCGCCCTGCCCGCGGTGGCGAACAACCTGCGGGGCCTGAACGCGCTTGTCACCGGAGCGGCACACCTCGGGCTGCCCACAGAGAACTCCACGGTCATCCTGGATCCCCGGACCCCGAGCGAGGTGCTCAAACCACTTCGCCGGGCTGCGGAGGAGGCCACCGACACCCTGCTCCTGTACTACGCCGGACACGGTCTC
The DNA here is from genome assembly GCF_044759975.1 of Streptomyces sp. NPDC098789. NCBI lineage: Bacteria > Bacillati > Actinomycetota > Actinomycetes > Kitasatosporales > Streptomycetaceae > Streptomyces > Streptomyces sp. NPDC098789. The sequence goes on along the minus strand of NZ_JBIWAJ010000012.1, from coordinate 183,627 downwards.
CAGGACGAGGACGACCTCGACCTCCACCTCGGCCTGGTCCACTCCCACGTGGACTCGCCCGAGGACTCGTTGGCGTACTCGGCCGTCCGCAAGGCCGTGCTGAGGACCCGGGCCAGACGCCGGATCGTCATACTTGACAGCTGCTACAGCGGTCTGGCGATGGGGGCCATGTCCGACCCGGCGCAGGCTCTCGCCGGCCAGGCCGCGATCGAGGGCGTGTACCTGATGTGTTCCGCCGCGGCCACGGCCGCGGCCCTCGCCACACCCGGCGAACCGTTCACGGCCTTCACCGAACAGCTCATCGCCGTATTGGAGTCCGGGATCGAGGACGGCCCCGAGTTCGTCACGCTGGACGGGGCGTTCAGCCACGTCAGGGGGCAGCTCACCGCGCGGAAGCGGCCCGTTCCCCGGCGACAGGTGCGGGAATCGATCGGCGCTCTGGTGCTGGCGCGCAACCCCTGCCACGTCCCGCCGTTCCCCTACCCCGGTTCAGGTCCTGGCCATGACCCCGGGGCCGGGTTCGGGTTCGGGCCGGCGCAGCGCCAGACCCGGGACGGTTCGCTCGTCCTCGCCTCGCGGTACCGGATCGGGGCCCTGCTGGGGAGAGGCGGTATGGCCGAGGTCCTGGAGGCTCACGACGACCGGCTCGACCGGCCCGTGGCCGTCAAGCTGCTCCGTCAGGACCTCGCTCGCGATGCGGGCTTCCAAGGCCGTTTCCGTCGGGAGGCGAGGTCCACCGCCTCGCTCAACCACCCCGCCATCGCGGCCGTGCACGACAGCGGCGAAGAGGACATCGACGGGGTCCTCGTCCCGTACATCGTCATGGAAAAGGTGGCCGGGAAGACCCTCCGGCGCTGGCTCGACTCCGGAGTCCACTTCCCGCTCCGGGACATTCTGCTCGCCGGCGCCGGGATCCTCCACGCCTTGGACTACGCACACGCGTGCGGGATCGTTCACCGGGACATCAAGCCCGCCAACATCATGGTCACGCTCACCGGCCAGATCAAGGTGATGGACTTCGGCATCGCCCAACTCCTGGGTGAAGCACCGCGCCTGACGCAGAGTGCCTCCGTGATCGGTACGGCTCAGTACCTCCCACCGGAGGCGACGCTGGGCAACCCCGTGGATGGCCGCGCGGACCTGTACTCCACCGGCTGCGTCCTGTACGAAATGCTGGCCGGACGCCCCCCGTTCACGGGGCCGTCTCCGATCGACATCGCCAAGGCACACGTGCGGGACCAGCCGGAGCCACCCTCAGCCCACGCTCCCGGAATCCCGGCGGAGGTGGACGCGCTGGTGCTGCGCGCCCTCGGCAAGTCCCCCGACGACCGCTTCCGGTGGGCGCACGAGATGGCCGAGGCGCTGACCGACGTGGTCGCGCAGTTGGACCAGCAGGTGGATCACCAGGCGGATCAGCAGGCCGCCGGCGGCTGAACGGCCTCCGGCTCCGCTGCGGCTACGTGTGATCGACGAACCATGCCGTGCAGGTACTGGTGTTGGAGTCCTTGGGCATCATGCAGGCGCGCACGGCGTACGACCTGCCGGACTGCTGCAACCGGACGGTGGGGGTTTCGAGGTAGTTCCACGAGGCGTTCCACCAGGTGGCCTCGAACGGCCCGCACTGCTTCCAACCCCCGTTGGACTGAACCGTCGAGGTGGAGGGGTGCCCGGGGCTGGAACCCATGGTGAACGTGTTGATGCTCCGGTCGATCCAGACCTTGTCGTACCGCGCCACGTAGCCCTCGATCGCGGCCTTGGCGTACGCGTCGGTGGCCTTGGCCGTGTAGATCGTGACCTGGCGGTCGCCGGACGTCGCGTGTCCGGAGTCGCCCACCACGTCGTTGTCCGACAGCCAGTCGCAGTTGTCCGCCAACGTGGCACCCCCTGCCGGGGCGGCCGGCACGGGGGCGGCCTCCGCCGAGCCGGCCAGCCCCATCGTCGAGAGGACCACCACCGCGGCCACCACCGTTCCTCGCGAAACGCGCATGATCTCCACCCCTCTGCTTCGCCCGTCCGAACTCCTTGAGCAACGCTCGACGGCAGCGTAGGCGGCGCCATCCCGGTCGCCCAGAGGAACGACCCGCTCCTTTGTCACGATCAGCCCCCACATCCGGGCTCACGGGCTCCGGAACCGACCATCCGGCTACGGTACGAGCCCGTGGGCTCGGGAGGTGGGCTCGACCCGCGCGCTCGCGTCACCGCACAGCGCCTGCCCGTACAGCGTCTTCAGCGCTTCGTCGATGGGGTGGTGCTCCGGCTTCCCAGAGGCGTCCGGGCGGCCCCAGCGCTGGAGGTTGACCGCGACGGACATCTGACGCTTGCCGTCGGCCCTGGTCAGGGACATCGTTCCGGCCCCCCAGACCGAGCCGTCGTGGCCCCAGAAGGTGCCGCACCCCTGGATGTCGACCCTGTGCAGGCCGAGACCGTACGCGATCGTCGATCCGTCGAGGGCCACTACCGGGACCGTGCGCTGCATCTGCGCGAGTGACGCCCGCTCGACGATCCGGCCGTCGAGCAGCATGCCGTAGAAACGGTTGAGGTCCTCCATGGTCGATACCAGAGCGGCGCCCGTGCCGGTCCAGGACATGTCGTACTCGCTGTAGTCGCGCGGCGGGTCGAGCAGGCCCCACAGGGACTCGTACATCCGCGCGTGCGGCCCCTCGATGCGCGTCCCGGTCGGAAAGCCGGTGTTGCGGAGTCCGGCGCGGTCGATGACGTCCCGGGTGATGTGCTCCTGCGCCGGGGTACCGGTCACCTGCTCCAGGAGTTGGCCGAGGATCTGGTAGTTGGTGTTGGAGTACGCCCCCGGCGTGGCTCCGGGTTCGCCCGCGGGCGGCGCCGCGAGGCCCATCTCGATCAGCTCGACCGGACGGAACCGCCGGAACCTGTTGTCGTCCAGGCTCTGGGGCGACATCTGCGCGAGGGAGGGGAACGCGGTACGGATGTAGTCGGGGATCCCGCTGGTGTGGTTGAGCAGCATCCGCACCGTGATCTTCGTACCGCGCTCGCCCGGCACCAGCTGCGGCAGGTAGCCGCCGATCGAGGCGTCGAGTCGGATCCGGCCCTGTTCGACCTGCCGCATGACCGCGGCGGCGGTGAAGGTCTTGGTGACGCTGGCGACGCGCTGGCGCATGTCAGGAGTGACGGGGCGACCGGTCGTGAGGTCCGCGACCCCGCAGGCCCCGCGCCATGTGCGGCCGGCGTCGCGCACTTCGGCGTACACCCCCGGCACGCCGGCGCGCCGGACACCGTCGAGGGCCTCCCGCAGCGCGAAGGAATCGGGTGCGGGGATGGGGGCGGGGATGGGGGCGGGGATGGGGGCGGCGCCGGTCACCGGGGCGGTCGGCCGCGCCAGCGCGCGGCGCAGGACCGCGCCCAGCTCGGCGTTCTGCCGCTGCGAGACGTCGGCGGACAGCAGCGCCTGCGATCCGTGGAACGCACCGGGCCACTGGTGGAGTTCGACCGACACGCCCGCCTGCATCAAGCGCAGTGCGTACGCGATCCCCTCGTCGCGGTTCGGGCAGAACTCGGCGGTGGCGAGGTAGGCGGGCGGCAGCCCGGACAGGTCGCCGGCCCGTGCGGGGGCGGCGTACGGGGTCGCGGGCCGGGAACCCAGGTAGTGCCGCCACGCCGCGGTGAGCTTGGCGCGGTTGAACCAGGGCGTGTCCGTGAAGTTCCGCGCCGACCACGTCTCCTGCCGGTCGTCGAGTCCGGGCTGGTTGAGCAGTTGGAAGTGGATCGCCGGACCCCGTTCGTCGCGTGCCCGCAGGGCCAGTCCGGCCGCGATGTTCCCGCCGGCGCTGTGTCCTCCGACCGCGATCCGCGCCGGGTCGATGCCGAGCCCGGAGGCGTTCTCGGACGCCCAGGTCAGTACGGCGTACGCGTCGTCCAGGGCGGCCGGGAAGGGGTTCTCGGGTGCCAGCCGGTATCCGACCGAGATCACCACGGCGCCGGAGAGGCCCGCGACCCGCGCGGCCCAGGGGTGCTCGGTGTCCAGGTCGCCGAAGACTCCGCCGCCGCCGTGCAGCCAGATGATGGCGCCCGGCGCCCGGTGCGGTTGCTGCGGTTGCTCCTGAGGCGGTTGGTGCGGTCGATAGACCCGCACCGGGACGTCCGGGTCGGCGGCCACCGTCCGGTCCTCGACCTCCATGTGGGAGGTGTCGGGTGCCGGCGCCGCGGCGGCGCGCTCGGCGAACTGCCGGCGCGAGGTGACCGGGTCGTCGAGGTCGAGTTCGGGAAGGAACGGGACGAAGGCTTCGAGTTCGGGATCCATGACGACCATCCTCACGACGTGGTGCGACGGGGTCACCCGCCATCCGTCGCGCATCGCGGCCCGATCGCCCGCCGTTCGGCGCACCCCCGCCCTCCTATCCTTCTGCCATGGAGGCACTGGCCGTTCGGCTGTCAGGACTGGATCCGTACGTCGACGGCGCGATGCGCATCGTCGCGTTCTACGACACGTTGATGCGCCGACGCGTGGACCTCCCGGCGCTGGCCCGGGCCTCGGCGGGGCTGGCCGAGTGCGTCGCCGGGATACGCCTGCACGGCACCGGGCGGGTGACCCGCGTCTCCCCCGGCGGCAGACAGGCGCCCGCCGAGTCGCCCGCGTGCGCGCCCGCACCCGCGTCCACCACGGTGGCGATCACGCTCGACGAGGAGGAGATCGGCACGGTGTGGCTGGAACGCCCCGGCCCGCCGAACCCCCTCGACGAGGTGCTCCTGGACCGGCTCGCGATCGCGACCGCCGCCGTCGCCGAGCAGTACGGCCCCGCCCGCACCACCATGGCCGACCCCGCCCTCGTCGAACTCGCGATCAGCGCCGACGCCGACGAGGCGGCCAGGGCGCGGGCACTGCGGTTGCTCGGCTTCGCCGCCGGGCCGACGGTCCGCGTCGTCGCCGTGCGCTCCCGCGTCCCGCTCGACCGGCTCGGCGCCGCGGTGGCCACGGCCGGCCCCGTGAAGGCGGCGCCCCTCGCCGGCGTGGGCGTCATCCTGGCCACCGCGCTCGACCCGGCCCGGTTCCCGGCCGACGCGCGGGCGGGCATCGGCTGCGCGGAGAGCCCCGACCGCTCCTGGCGGCAGGCCCGCACCGCCCTCCGCTTCGCCGGCCCGCGCGAACCGGTCGTGCGCTACGCCGATCTGGGCTCGCTGGCGCTCCTGGCCGAGATCCCGCGGGACGCCGCGCGCGAGAACCCCGACGTGGCCGCCGTCATCCGGCTCTCCGGCCATCCGGAGGACATGGAGACCCTGGACGCGTACTGCGCCACCGGCTCCCTACGCCGGGCCGCGGACCTCCTCCACCTGCACCACAGCAGCGTCGCCCGCCGCCTCGAACAGCTCGCGAAGGCCCTGGACATCCGACTCACCGAACCCACCGGCCTGGTACGGGCCAGACTCGCCCTCACCGCCTGGCGGCTGCTGGAGGACTAGGGGGTGTCTGGTGGGTCAGGGTCGGATAGGGCGCGGGGTCTGGTGCGGTGGATCGCAAGGCGTCGGAGCGTCTTGATAGCGGAGCTATCGGGGCGTTTCGGCAACGCGGCGAGGCGCCGTGCCAGACCCCGCGACCCCGGCCCTGATCCGCCAGACACCCCCTAAGGGGGCACTGGACGTGGGCGCCCCCACCGGGCCGGGAAGGCGATCGATCGCATCGGCCCCTTAGGCTCGGAGCCATGACGACACCCCTGACCAGCAGCGCCTTCGACTCGCTCCGTCTCGACGCCGTATCCGACCAGGAGACGCTGCGCCGCACCTACGACCTCCCGGGCGAGGCGGCCGTACGCAAGCAGATGACCGAACTCACCCCACAGACGGCACGGTTGATCGGTTGCTCATCGCTGGTCCTGGTGGCCAGCGCGGACGCCGAGGGCAACTGCGACGTCTCTCCGCGCGGCGGCCCCGCCGGGTTCGTCGCCGTCTTGGACTCACGGACGGTGGCGATACCGGACGCGACCGGCAACAAGCGGCTGGACACCCTGCAGAACGTCATCGCCACCGGACGGGCCGGGCTGCTGTTCATCGTCCCGGGGCGTACCACGACGCTCAGGGTGAACGGCCGGGCCTGCGTCTCCACCCGCCCGGAGCTGCTGTCGCAGCTGACCGCCGTGGGCAAGCCGCCGGCCAGTGCGCTGGTGGTGGGGATCGAGGAGGTCTACCCCCACTGCCCCAAGTCGCTGCTGCGCAGCTCGGCCTGGAAGCCACAGGAGTGGCTGGCGGCGGACGCCCAGCCGGCCTCGGCCGAGGTGACGCTGGCCCAGTTGCGGATGCCGGGGCTGACCATCGCCGCCATCGAGCAGGCGGAGGCGGACTCGCTGACGTACCGGTACGAGTGACGGGGACCGGCTGCGACGGGCGGGTGGTTGACTTCTTTCCCATGGCGGAGCACCAGGAAGAGACCAGGACGGCCTACGACGGCGTCGTCGAGCTGTACGCGTCGATGTTCGCCGGCGGGCTGGAGGCGCAGCCGTTCTCGCGGAACATGATCGGCACCTTCGCCGAGCTGGTGCGCGGGACGGGGAACCCGCGGGCGGCCGACGTCGGCTGCGGGCCCGGCCATCTCACGGCCATGCTGGACGACCTGGGACTGGACGCCTTCGGGCTCGATCTCTCCCCGGGCATGGTCGACCACGCCCGGCGGGCCCATCCGGCGCTGCGCTTCGACGAGGCCCGGATGGAGGCCCTCCCCGTCGAGGACGGCGCGCTGGGCGGTGTGCTGGCCCACTACTCGATGATCCACACCCCTCCTGCGGAACTTCCGTGCCTGCTGGCCGAGTTGGTGCGCGTCCTGGCACCGGGGGGCCTGCTCCTCGTCTCGTTCTTCGCGACCGACGGGCCCGATCCGGTCCGCTTCGACCACAAGGTGACGCCCGCCTACAGCTGGCCGGCGGACCGGTTCGCCGAGCTGATGGACCGGGCAGGACTCGATGTGTTCGCCCGACTGCTCCACGACCCGCGCTCCGAACGGGGCTTCCTCGACGCCCACTTGCTGGCCCGTCTCCGCTAGAGCACCGCCTCAGCGGGCGGCCGGTCGTTCTCGGTCATCCTTCGACCCTTGCCCGGATCGGGGTTTGCGCGGCGCAGTTCATTCGTTCGAGTGGTCGGCGGGGAACGTCGCGCTGCGCCGCCTCGGCGGGGTGAGCATATGTCCGGCACCTAGTCGCCGTCCCTCATCCCTCTTGCAGAAGGTGGGCACAGCCATGTCTGTCGACGGAAACCCGGAAACCCCGTTCGCGCTCGGCGCCGACGACCTCATGAGGCTGGACGCGATCCAGGAGGCGCTGCTGGATCCCTCGCCGCGCCGGATCGGCCGCCTGGACCAGTGGGGGCTGGCCGACGAGTACGAGGTGTACGCGGAGATCGCCCAGTACTCCGAGGTCGCGCTCACGATGTCGGACGGGACGGTCCTGGACGCGTCGCTGAGCGTCCCGCGCAACCTCGCCCCCGGACAGACCTGCCCGGCGGTCGTCCTGCCCGCCCCGCTGATCAACATCGGGCACCGGGCCTACCTCGGCATGATCGCCCGCTGGGCGGTGGGCGGCTACGCCGTCCTCGCCTACAGCCAGCGCGGCCTCGCCAGGTCCACGGGCGAGATCCACGTCGCCGGTCCGCAGGACGTCACCGACGCCGGTGAGGTCATCGACTGGCTGCTCACGAACAGCGAGGTCGACCCCGAACGGATCGGCTTATTCGGATCCTCCTACGGCGCCGGCACGAGCCTGCTGGCGGCCGCGAACGACCAGCGGATCAAGGCCGTCGCGGGCACCAGCGTCTGGGCCGACCTGCTCGCCTCGCTGTACGAGAACGGCACCCGCCACCTCAAGGCGTTCGAGACGCTCGTGCAGCTCTTCGGCGAGGACCGGTGCTCGCCCGAGTTCCGCGGGGTCATCCAGAAGATCCGCGCCAACACCATCGACGACGAGGTCAGGGAGTTCGCCCGGGTCCGCTCGCCCAGGATCCACCTGAAGACGTACAACGACGCCGCGACGGCAGTTCTGTTGACCACGAGCTGGCACGAGACCATCTTCTCCGTGCCCGCCGTCATCGACTTCCACAACAACCTGACCGGGCCCAAGACGCTTCTCGTCCAGGTCGGCGACCACGGCAACCCCGAGCTCCCGGGCCTGGCCGGACTGTCCGCCAAGCCCACCGACATGGCCTACCGGTGGATGGACCACCACCTCGGCGGCAGCGCCGGCGACGGGGCGACGCCGCGGTTCGACGTCCGGTCGGAGTACATGTTCAACCCCCTCTCCGACCTGCGCCACCCCTCCTGGGCCGAGTACGTCCTGCCGAAGAAGCGGCTGCACCTCGCCGACGCGGCAGGCGGGCAGAACGACGGTCAGGGCGACGGGCAGTTGGTCGAGGGCGCCCCGGCGGCGGGGTGGACCCGTTCGGTCAAGGCCACCGGCAAGGGCACCGACATCGTCGTCGCCCCCAAGCTCGTACAGACCGGCCTGGCCGAGCGCCTGGGCCTGCCCCACGTCTACCGGACCGCCGACATCGACCGGGGCCTGGCCGCCGTCTTCGCCACCGCGCCGCTGGACCGCCCCTCGCGCGTACGGGGTGAACTGGAGCTGCGGGTGACCGTGAAGCCGCAGCGGGCGGACGCCACGATCGTCGCCTACCTGCTGGACCACAACCCCGCCACCGGCCGGGCCCACATCGTCACCCACGCCCCCTACACCTTCACCGCCGAGCAGGCGGGCAAGGCCACCACCGTGACCTTCCCGCTCCAGCCCGCCGACTACGTCGTGGCGAAGGGGCACCGGCTCCAGCTGGTCATCGACACCCACGACCCGTTGTTCGCCTACGAGAACACCATCACCCCGGTGTTCACCATCGACCTCACCTCCCCGCAGGGCGCCGAGTCCTACCTCGACCTCCCCCTCCACCCCATCGACTGACGCTCCGCCCGCCGGGCGCGCCCCGTGCGGGCGGCGTCGGCGGTCACTCGTGTCCGGCTTCCGGTACGAGTGACCGCCCGCGGCCCGAGTGCCGGCGTTCCGGGATGCGGCTCACCGGAGCACGACCGTGACACCTCGCGCTTCGAGGAGCTGGACGATCTCCTCGAAGTAGGAGAGCCGGCCGTCCGGTCCGTCGGTCACGGCCGCCAGTGCTCGGCGTGCGATCTCGCAGTCGTGCCAGATCAGGGTGAAGGGCGGGAGAAGTCCGAATCCCCCGAACAGGCAGTCCTTGAAACTGTCCCACTCCCGGCCGAAGTAGCGGCCCGGACCGACCAGGGCCTCGGCCATCGCGCAGTGCAGCCCGGGGACGTCGGTGACGAACCGTCCGTCGAGGTGGTGCTCGTCGCCGGTCCGGTCCGGCCGCACCGCGCGCACGCGCCAGGCCCGCGTGGTGAGGCCGAGCCACGCGGCCCGGCCCGGCCCGTCGTACGGCGCCCACCCGTTGGGCTCGGTCGGCGGGCCCTGGTACCACGCTTCCCAGACCCCCCGGACGGCCGGCAGCGGCCTGTCGCCGCCGCCGTCCGTGAGGGTGATGTCCTCCAGATCGTCGCCGAGCGCGGACGGGCGCACGGCGGAGACGCCCAGACCGACCGCGTGGGAGGCCATCACCGCACCGTGCCGGTCCAGCACCAGGAGATCGGCACCGCTCCCGGTCCAGCGGCGCGGTCGCTGCGTCCCCTGGAGCAGCGGTTCCACCGCCTCGCAGCCGATCAGCCGGAGGGGGACGGGGTCGGGGTCCTCGCGCGGTCCCGCCAATCCCTCGACATCGATGCACCTGCCGACGCTCCGCGCGCCCGCCGTTGCCTCGAAGAGCTCGAAGCGGGGCGCAGTCAGCCGCGCGCGCAGCAGCTCGTCCACCCTGACACCGGCGCCCAGCACGACGTCGTACCGCACCGGCTCGGCCGGATCTGCCGGGTCCGCCGGGTCCGCCGGGTCCAGCGGAACGGGCCGGGCCGACACGACCGCGTCGACGAGGGTCCACCACTGCACCGGGTCCTCGCCGTCCCAGACCTCGACGCACACGTCGCCCAGCCCTCGGGGCGAACCGCCGACCTCGGCGCCGGGGGCGGCGAGGATGTCGCTCAGCGCTCCGTCGGGGCTGCATCCGCGGAGGGTGAGGACCTCCCGCGGCAGCGGCACCGGTTCGACGAACAGCCCTTCGACTCCCACGCACCTCCCCCAGAGCTGCTCAACGCCTTCCTCGTCCTTCTGCACCAGCAGGTATTTCACCGGGAGGTCCCGGTCCCAGCCCACGTGATCTACGCTCCGCACCCGGCCCACGGTACGCCGCGCCGACGACACGTCGCCGGTGCGCGCGAGCGTCACCGCACCGTTCAGATGTGGAAGTCGAGGCCGGTGGCGGGGTCGTGGGACATCAGCGTCGGCATTCCCGGGGCGTAGGTGACGCATTCGGCGGTCAGTACGGACGGGCGTCGGCCGGCCGTCGCGACCTCGGTCAGGAACCGTTGTACGGCGGCCACGCCCGTACCGTCGACGACGCCGTCGGGCCACAGGGAGAACTCGATCTCCTCGTCGTCGAGGGGGAGGGCGAAGAACCACACGTCGCCGAAGCGGGCCCGGAAGGCGAAGGTCGTGCCCCGGCCCTCCGGCTCGTCCGCCCACGCGCGGAAGAGGTCGGCGGTGGCCGGGCTCGTCGGATCGAGCTGGGGGTAGGGGTGATCGATCTCGACCTCGTCGGCCGCGACACGCAGGCGTTCGAGGACCGCGATCCACTCGTCGCCCGTCACGTCGAGGACCCGGATGTCCCGCAGGCTGCCGTCGATGTGGAAGACGTTGCACATCCACGGTTCCGGAAGGCACCGCTCGCGGCCGCAGTCGTCCTCGGCCGACCCGTCCCCATGCGTGACGTCGGCCCGGGCCCCTGTGCTCTTCTCCCCCATGCCACCAAGGTAAGGGGTGAGGGGCGAAGGGGGTGAGGGGCGGCCGTGATGGAGGTCTCGTTCTGTCATTCGCCCCGAGGAACCGCTGGTCACCGCGGTCGGTGTTAAGGTTCCGTTAGATCGATCTCGATCACAGGGTTGTTACTCCCCGAGCGCGTCACCGTCATCGCCCAGCGCGATGCCACGGCGGTGGTCCGTTCGCTGGGAGGCAAGGCCTGGGTAGCGCCTTTGGCGCGACCCGGGCCTTTTTTGTTGCCCTGACCCGGGTGGGAGAGATCGCGGACCGATGGCAGGACGGCGAGAGCCCAGAGATGCAAGGACGCATCATGAACACACCCACAGCAGGGCCCGGTGAGCTGGCGGAGAGGATCCTTCGCGGCATCGGCGGGGCCGGGAACGTCGAGAGCCTCACGCACTGCGCGACCCGGCTCCGTTTCCAGCTCCACGACGGGTCGAAGGTCGACAAGGCCGCTCTCGACGCCCTCGACGGGGTGATGGGCACGGTGGCGCAGTCCGGTGACCGCTTCCAGATCGTGATCGGCGGGGCCGTCGCGAACGTCTACTCGAAGCTCATGAACCTGCCGTCCATGAGCGGTGGCGGCACTCCCCGCCCGCAGTCCGACGCGGACGTCAAGGCCGCCGTCCGGTCCAAGGGCCGTGGCCGCTACGCCTGGGTCGACAACTTCTTCGAGTACCTCTCCGACTCGTTCCGCCCGCTGATGGGCGTGCTCCTGGGCTCCTCGCTGATCATCGCGATCGCCTCCGTCCTCGACGCCCTGGGCCTGGTGGACTTCCGGGCCGCGGACAAGTCCGCCAGCTGGGTCTTCGTCGACGCGATGTGGCGTTCGGTGCTGTACTTCCTGCCGATCATGGTCGCCTACAACGCGGCGAAGAAGCTGAAGATCGACCCCTGGGTGGGCGCCGCGGTCATGGCCGCGGTGATGACCCCGAACTTCACCGGCATGCTGAACGAGAAGTCCGGGATCCCCGGCATCAGCTGCACCACCAACGCGACGCTCGGTACGCAGGAGTGCGTCGCGCGGGTCTTCGGACTGCCGATGCAGCTGAACGACTACGGCGGCCAGGTCTTCGTGCCGCTGCTGATGGTCGCCGTCCTCGCCCTCGTCTACAAGGGTCTGCAGCGCCTCTTCCCCGAAGCGGTGCACCTGGTCTTCGTACCGTTCTTCAGCATGCTGATCATGATCCCGGTGACCGCCTTCCTCATCGGCCCCCTGGGCATCTGGGCCGGCAACGGTCTCGGCTCGGGCCTGTCCTGGCTGAACGGCAACGCCCCGATCGTCTTCGCGATCATCATTCCGCTGCTCTACCCGTTCCTGGTGCCGCTGGGCCTGCACTGGCCGCTGAACGCGCTCATGCTGCAGAACATCAACACCATCGGCTTCGACTTCATCCAGGGCCCGATGGGCGCATGGAACTTCGCCTGCTTCGGCGCGACCGCCGGTGTGCTGCTGCTCTCGCTGCGCCACCGTGAGAAGGAGATGCGCCAGACCGCGACCGGCGCACTGGCCGCGGGCCTGTTCGGCGGCATCTCCGAGCCCTCGCTGTACGGCATCCACCTGCGCTTCAAGCGGATCTACCCGCGCATGCTCATCGGTTGCCTCGTCGGCGGTGTGATCGTGGGCGTCCTGGGCGGCGTGGACACCAAGGCCTTCGCCTTCACCTCCCTGCTGACCATCCCGGTCTTCTCCCCGATGGCCACCTACGCCATCGCGATCACGGCCTCCTTCTTCGTCTCTATGGCCCTCGTGTACTTCTCCGACTTCCGCACCCCGCAGGAGCGCGCCGCGGCCAACGCCGAGCGCGACGTCGCCGAGGCCGCCGAGGCCGCCGCGCGGGGTGGCGCCGAAGCGGCGGACGACCGCGAGCTCGTCACCGTCGGCGCGGCCTCCGTCGGTGCCACCTCCGTCGCGGCTGCCGCGACCCCCGCGGCCCCCGCGACCGCGGGCGGCGCCGGCACCTCCGCGGGCTCCCCCGCGGGCAAGGGCGTCGAACTCGCGGCGCCGGTCGCGGGTCGCGTGGTCGGCCTCGACGAGGTCGGGGACCCGGTCTTCGCCTCCCGCGCGCTCGGCGAAGGCGTGGGCATCGAGCCGACCGACGGCCGGATCGTCGCCCCGGTCGACGGTGAGCTGGTCACGGTCGTGAAGACCGGCCACGCCTTCGGCATCCGTACCGCGGACGGCATCGAAGTGCTCGTCCACGTCGGCATCGACACGGTGCAGATGAACGGGGAGGGCTTCGACGTGCGCGTCGAGTCCGGCCAGCAGGTGTCCGCCGGCGACCTCCTCGTCGAGGTCGACCTCGACGCGGTGCGCGCCGCCGAGCACCCGACCGTCACGCTGATGACGGTCACCAACACCGCGGAGCTCGCCTCGGTCGAACCGCACACCGGCAAGGACGTCGCCGCCGGCGCCCCCGTGGTGACCGTACGGCGCTGATCCACTAGTGCTGTGGCCGGAAAGGTTTGCCGGGTCGCGGTGTCCGGTGCGGTGCATCGCAAGACGGAGGACCTCGACTCGTACTGGACGTACCGTCGTGGTCCGACAACGCAGGGGGCACCTCCCAGCGGTAGCTGGGGGAGAGGTGCCGTGCCGGGCGCCGCGACACGGTGAACCTTTCCGGTCACAGCACTCGCTCCGCTCCCGCCCGATCCGCTCCCGCCCGGCCCGCACGGGGCCGGGCGGAGCCGGGTACGGCCGGGTACGACCGGGCCGGATGGGGCGGAGCCGTCGGACAGTGCGAGATCATGGGCAGACATCGGACTCGGGACAGGAAGGCGAGCAGGCGGTGAAGGCGCTGCGTGTCCTCAACAACAACGTGGTCCTGGCACGCGACGAGCAGGGCCAGGAGGTCATCCTCACCGGGCGCGGCATCGGCTTCAACTGCCGCCAGGGCCAGATCGTCGACCCCGCGCTGATCGTGCGCGTCTTCGTGCCGGCCGACGGCCGTGACCCGGACCATCTGGCCGAGGTCCTCACGCTGATCGGCGAGGAGGTCCTGCGGGCCGTCGTGATCGCCCTCAGCGAGGTCGGCATCGAGGGACGCGAGTCCACCCGCCCCACCCTCGCGATCGCCGTCGCCGACCACGTCGCCGGCGCGCTGGACCGGGCCGCACGGGGCATCGTCGTCGAGTACCCGCTGCAGGCCGAGGCCCAGACCCTGTACGCCGCCGAGTACGCCCAGGCGCGGCGCCTGCTGGCGGCCATCAACGAGCGCGTGGACCCGCAGCTGGCCCCCTCCGAGGCGACCGCGCTCACGTTGCACCTGGTCAACGCCGGCTTCGCCTCGGGCGACCTGTCCTTCACGTACACGATGACCGGGGTCATCCAGCAGATGCTCGCCGTCGTACGGGAGCGGTACGGGCTGGAGGTCCCCCAGGAGTCCATGAGCGCGGCGCGGTTCATCACCCACGTGCGCTACCTCTTCGTCCGCGTCCAGCAGCACCGGCAGCTGAAGGGGCACGAGTCCACGATCGGCAAGGGCATCCGCCAGCACTACCCGGAGGCGACCCACACCGCGCAGCAGCTGGCGACGATCGTCGAGCTGCGCCTGGGGCAGCAGCTGAGCGAGGACGAGGTGTCCTACCTCGCGCTCCACGTGGCCCGCATGACCGCGGAGACCGACACCGACACCGACACCGCCTGACGCGCGGTGTGGCCCGCCGGGACCGGGGCCGTTCCCTCGCGTGCGGCGGCGCGCGTCAGGCCTCCCGGACCTCGGCGAACGCCTTCGCCGCGCACTCCAGCGCGGACCCCAGCTCGCTCCCCCACCCGTCGGTGCTCCTGCCCTCGTGCACGGAGGTGCCCGCGCCGGGGGGCACCACGTGGAAGCCGTCCTCCGCCAGGGTGCGCAGGTTCCGTCGGACCGCGGGGCGGCGCAGCGCGGTGGCCGGGATCGACGGGCCGATGACCACGGGGGCCAGGGTGTTCATGACCATGGTCAGCGCGAGGTCGTCGGCGATGCCCGCCGCGCACTTCCCGATGAAGTTGACGGTGGCCGGCAGCACCAGGACCAGGTCGGCCCACTCCGCCAGCTCCTGGTGCGGCACCCGGCCCTGCTCGGTGTCCCACGCGGGGCCGCTGACCGGCGCCTGGGCCGCGGCCGCCAGGGCCCGCCGGGAGACCAGGAGATCGGCGGACGCCGTCAGGCAGACCCGTACCGACCAGCCGCAGGTCACCCTCAGCCACATCACCCAGGTCGGCATCTTCACCACGTCGAAGGCGCCCGTGCCCACCATCAGGACCTGCCCCCGGGGCAGCGGGACGAGGTCGCGTGCCGTGGCGGTGCCAGAACTCATGGTGGGTCTCCTCGGAGGGGCGGCGCGGGGTGAGGTGCGGGCGGTCGGGGTGTGCGTCAGGACAGGAGCAGCACCCGGTCCCAGTGCGGGCCCTCCTCGGCTCCCCCGGGCAGCATCGACAGGAGGGTCGCCGCGACCCCGGCCGCCCCTTCCAGGAGCCCGCCGTTGTCCACGGCCCGCAGCGGCTGCGCACGGTCCCAGCCCCGGTCGGACCGTACGGGTGACAGGTGACGGAATCCGAAGGGTGCCTCCGGCCGCGCCAGGGCGGCCAGCTCCTCGGCCAGCGGTGCGGTCCGATCGAGCAGTTCCCGGTCCCCGGTGAGCCGGCCCAGCCGCCACAGGCCCTGGAGGAACCCGGCCCGGCCGTGGCACAGCGTGGGGCCCTTGAGGTGGTGCTCGGTGTCGGGACGGCGCAGCAGCGCGCGGGCGGCGTCGAGGGCGAGCCGCTGCCAGCCCCTCTCTCCGGTGAGCCGGGCGGCCCCGGCGAGCGCGTTCGCGATGCCCACCGCTCCGTAGCACCATGCCCCGCCCGAGGCGGCGGCGGCGTGGGCGGAGGGGGGCGTACTGCCGCCCGCACTCCGCACGACTTCGTCCTCGAAGGCCAGCCGCGGCTCCCAGTAGGGACCGGCCGCATCGCGGTCGGCCCGGTCCGCGAGCCAGCGGCCCATCCGCTGGACGGCGTCGAGGTGCCCGTCCACCGTGACCCCGGCTTCGGCGCAGCGGACGAGCAGCGCCAGCGGGCCCGCGATGCCGTGGGCGAGACCGAGGTTGAAGTCCCCGCGGGGGAACAGCTCCTGGTCCGCGGGGGTGGCCTGGAGCGGGCCGGGCACCCACCAGCCGGGGACCGGGTGGCCGTCGACCGTCACCGGCCGGGACAGGGCGGCGAGTCGGGTGAGGGTGGCCCGCAGGGCCGGTTCGGCCGCGGCCCGCTCCTGGGGATCCCCCTCGGCCACCGCGCCGAGCAGCAGCCGCCCGGTGCCGGCGGCGCCGGAGATCACGTCGTACGTCGACCAGTCCACCCCGGTGCGGGACGGCGGGGCGGCGATCCCGGCCAGCTGCCGCGTCGCCAGGTGCTCGGTCAACTGGTGGCGCAGCCGCGGGTAGTGCCCGCCGCGTCGTGCACAGGCCTGCGCGGCCGCCAGTACCGCGGCGGGCCCGTGGTAGAGCCCCGCCGAAGCCGTCCCGTTCAGGGCCCGCGCGGCTACCGAGAGCTGGGCGTGGGCGGCCGGGAGCCGGCCCGGATCGCGACCGGCGAGCTCCGCGAGGAACAGCGCCGCGCCGGCGTTGCCTTCGAGCGACACCGGGTCGCCGCGCTCGCCGCGATGCCGGACGAGTGCCTCGGGGTCGGCGAGTGCGTCCGCCACCCGTGCGACGGCCGACTCGATCAGGGTGGTGGCCGTGGTCACCGCTGGTGCCTCCTTCGGTCGGCGTTGCCCGTCAGGCAGGAGCGGGCGGCGGCGTAGGCCCGCCGTTCGGCGTCCCGGTCGGGGCCGAGCAGGCGGTTGCAGGTCATGTGCAGGAGGCCGGCGAGCACGCGGGGCAGCGGCGACCAGCTCTCGCCGGCGTCGGCGAGGGCGTCGAGGACCTCCCGGTACGCGCGCAGCCGGGCGGCCTGGTCGTTCAGCGCGGCGAGCACCTCCCGCCCGGCCGGGTCTCCCCCGAGCACGGGCCACCCGCCGACCGGGTCGACCAGGCGCAGCCACTGCGCCCGGTCGACCCGGAACCCCTGCGGGAGGTCGTGGCCCGCCGTGTCGGCGGCGAGCCAGGCGGCCCCCGGCTCCTGGGGCCCGTACCGTTCCCGCGCGGACGGGCCGCCGGCGGCGCGAGTGGGACCGGGAGCGGGAAGGGGCGCGGGGTCGGGCGGCGGGCCGAAGGCCTGGGCGATCGAGGCCATCGACATCGCGGCGAGGGTCTCCGGTGCCCACCGGAGCCCACCGGCCGCCTGGCCGCGGGCCGCGCGCGGCAGGGCCAGGGCCACGCGGCTGTCGGCGGCGAAGAAGCGTTCGGCGGCCTCCTGGGCCCGCGGTCCGCCGTAACGCTCCCACTCGGGCTCGTAGGCGTCGAGGACGCACCGCCCGATCAGGCCCGCGGCGGTCCACTCCCGGACCGCCGCGCGCAGGGCGGGCAACAATCGCTCCCACAGCGGTCCGGCGGGGCCGTGGAAACGCAGCCGGAGGTGGTCCTCCTGGTCCCGGTAGCGGATGAAGAACCACCGGTCGACGAGCTCCCGGCACTCGGCCGGCAGGCCGGCCAGGAACGGGGTGAGCCGTTCGAGGAGGAAGGCGGGGACGTGCCGTTCGGGGAGGTAGAGCTTGGCGTAGAGCCATTCGCCGCCCACCTCCGACGACCGCGTTCCCGCGGTCCGCGCCGGATCGGCGGTGCGCGCCGGACCCGCGGGCCGTGCCGCGCGCGGCGCCACCGGTTCGTCGGCGCCCGTGAAGGCCAGCGCCAGTTCGGCCGGCCGGGACGCGCCGTCCGGGTCGCGGAGCCAGCCGCCGGTGCGTTCCCCGCCTCCGGGGACCTCCGTGGCGAGGAGGTCGCCGTCCTTGGCCAGCGCGTCCCGGAGCACCTCCAGGTGCCAGGCGTCGGACAGGTCGAGGCGCAGCCGGTGGTCGAGCCGGCTCAGTACGATCCGCTGCGGGACGCCCCACTGCTCGCGCCACCGGGCCACCGCGGCGGACCACGCGGCCGGTCCGTGGGCCGTGTGCTCCGCCAGTTCGTCGAGGCGCCAGGTCGCGGCGAAGAGGATCGTGCGGCCGTAGCGGACGCGCGGCATGAAGGGAGCGGTCCTGACCGGGCCCCAGTCCCAGGGGGTGCACATCCGGGTGCCGTCCCGGCCGAGTTCCAGCAGGAACCGGGCGGCGTTGGGCGCCTGGCCGCGCAGGTCGAGGGCGTGCGAGGTGTGCGGGAGCAACCTCAGACCGGTGGGCAGGTGGACCGGGTAGAGGTGGTCGGCGTTCCCGGCGACACCGATCTCGTCGAGCCGTACGGCGTGCGCGCTCGGATCCGGCGGCAGCCCGACGGCCACCTGGCGTCCGGCGGTGCGCGGGCTGTTCGCGATGTTGAGCGCCCGTGCGGTGCGCGGTTGGAACGCGACGGTGAGGTGTGCGGCGCCGGGTACGTCCCGGTGCACGGCGGCGGCCAGTTCCTCGGTGATGCCGCCGGTGAGCCCCGCGAACCGTCCGAACGTCGCCCCGGCCTCGGCGGGCGCGGGGCCCGGCCCGGCGACGAGCAGGAAGTCCCCGCGGTCGAGCGCCTCTTCGGAGTCCGCGACCAGCGTGCAGAACATCTCGCAGGACCTCGGCAGCCGTGCGGGATCCGGCTCGCCGCGCACGAGCCGCGCCACGAGCTCGTCGTCCAGGACCACTTCGGGGGCCGCCCCGTCGCCGGCTCCCTCACGGGCCCGCTCACGGGCACCGGCCCGGACCGCCGCCGCGGCCAGTCGGCCGAGCAGCAGGTCGCGGGCGCGCTCCGGCGCGGTGTGCGCCTCCTCGGTGCGCGAGGAGGCGGGCCACTCGTAGCCCGCGGGCGCACCCAATCCGACCGTGTCGTCGAGCAGTTCGAGGACCGGGACGACCCGGTCGGTGCCGTAGCGCTCGATGAAGTCGCGGTGGTACGAGCGGAGCGCCGGCATTCCGGGGCCCGGCGGCGACAGGCGCCACAGGACGTCCACCGCGCGGGCGGCCTCGTCGGCCACGGGCTGCGGCAGCCGCACGTCGGCGCCCAGGGCCAGGTCCACGTGGACGAGCCGGTCGTCCTCCCGCGCCCCTCCGAGCCCGCGCAGTGCGGCTTCGAGGTCGGCGAGCGCAGCGCGGCGCCCGCCGGGCGCGGCCGCGTCGACCCGGTCCCGGGCCGCGGCCGCCTCCCGGAGCCCGGTCAGAACCGGGAGCGGTGCGCCGGCCGACTCCTGGGCGCCGGCGAGCACCCCGATGAGGTGGGTCAGCGGATCGCCGCCGTCGAGCACCGGCCGCAGGCCCGTGACGAGGAATTCCTGCCGGACCAGTGTGGTGAGGAGTCCGGCGACGGCGCCGGCCCGGGCCGTGGGGAAGCGTCGTTCGAGCGAGGTGATCGCCTCGCCCGCGCGGATGCCGTCCGGGGACGAGGCCAGTTCGAGGGCGGCGGTGACCACGGGAGTGACCCGCACGGACACCTCGCTGCGGGCGGCGTCGCCCGCGCCGGTGCCGGGGTTGGAGGGCGTGGCCATCACGAGCCGGCCGCCGCGCGGGAACACCCCGGTGTGTGCGTGCACGGTGAGGTGCGGCAAGAGAGCGCCGTCCAGTTCCAGTTGGCGGATCAGTCGGGAGAGCCAGTCCAGATCCACCCGGGTGCGACTGGAAGCGGGCTCCGGCCAGGACACTTTCGCCGAGGTGCCGATGCGCACGGGGGCGACCCCGGCGAACAGCCCGAAGGGGGTGCAGCGGGAGCGCATCCTGGCCTCGTAACGGACCACGGACAGCGCGGCCTTGCGCAGTTGGCCGTCGGTGCGCGGAGCCAGTCCCCCGGGCTCGGTGCTCGACTCGACGAGCCGTGCCAGCGAGGCGCTGGCGACGTACAGGGCCTCCATGAACGGAGCGTCGCCCGCCGCCGTGCGCAGGAGCCGCTCGCAGGCCGAGCGGCTGTCGGGCGCGCCGTCGGGGGACGTACGGACGGAACCTTCGAGGGCGCCGCGTGCCGGTGCCCGCAGCAGGGCGACGGGTGCGGCGCGGAAGTACGGGCGGTGCGCGGCCTTCGGCGGCATCGGGAGCGGTCCCCTGACGTTGGCGGCGGATCGGACGAGCGGGTGCGGGAGGAAGCGACATGAGGGGACGGGCGAGGGGGCCGGCGGCCCGGGGCCGCCGGCCGCCTACCTCAGCACCAACACATGCTCTGGAGGCAGGAGCTGCAGCTGATGCTGGTGAAGCCGGCCTCGGGTCGCGTCGTGTCGACCTCGATCCGCACGTCGATGTCGAAGAGGTCGTCGGCCAGGTCGGTCAGGTCGGTCAGCGGCGCGGCGAGCTCGGCATCGAGTTCGGGGGCGAGCGTGGGCATCTGGTTCTCCTCTGTGGGGAGCGGTGTGCGTCCGACCGCCAATCTGGCAGCCGCTTCTAGAAGGAGTCTCGAACCCCGCTTACCGGGCCGGGTCGGCCGACACCCCTCACCCACCCCGCGTGTGCGTCCCTCGACCGGGTTGAGCCACCATGTTCGGAACACGACGTATTTCCGCAGGAGGACTTCCCCATGACTGACCGGCCCTTGACCCTCATGGCAGTGCACGCCCATCCCGATGACGAGGCCACCGGAACGGGAGGGGTCCTCGCGCGGTACGCGGCGGAAGGCATCCGCACGGTCCTGGTGACGTGTACCGACGGCGGTTGCGGCGACGGGATCGACGGGGCCAAGCCCGGTGATGCCCAGCACGATCCGGCCGCCGTCGCCGCGCTGCGCCGCAAGGAACTCGAAGCGAGCTGCGAAGTCCTGAAGATCAGCGACCTGGAGACGCTGGACTACGCCGACTCCGGGATGATGGGGTGGTCGAGCAACGACGCCCCCGGTTCCTTCTGGCAGACGCCGGTGGAGCAGGGCGCCGCCCGGCTCGCCGACCTCATGCGGCACTACCGGCCCGACGTGGTCGTCACCTACGACGAGAACGGCTTCTACGGACACCCCGACCACATCCAGGCCCACCGCATCACGATGGCCGCGCTGGAGCTCACCGACCTGAGCCCGAAGGTCTACTGGACGACGATGCCCCGCTCGGGGATGCAGCGGTTCGGCGAGATCATGCGCGAGCTCCACGGGGACAGGCCGGCGCCGGACCCGGCCGAGACCGCCGCGCTGGCCGAGATCGGCCTCGCCGACGACGAGATCACCACCTGGGTGGACACCACCGCGTACAGCGGCCAGAAGTTCGACGCCCTGGCCGCGCACGCCAGCCAGGGCGAGAACATCTTCTTCCTCAGGATGGGCAAGGAGAGGTTCGCCGAATTGATGGGCGTCGAGACCTTCCTGCGCGTTCAGGACACCACCGGCACCCCCGTGCCCGAGACCGACCTCTTCGCCGGCTTGCGCTGATCGCTCGGGGCTGATCGCTCGGAGCGGGCCGATCGGCGGCGGCCCGCCCGGGCAGGCCGGTCAGTCGCGGCGCCACAGGGCCGGGACGTTCGGCGGCTCCCAACCGGACACGGCGGTGTGCGCCTGGATGCAGGTGTACGCCGCCGAGCCGTAGGTGACCCGGTCGCCGGCCCGGTAGGTGGTTCCCGGTGCCCAGGTGCCGGAGGGCGGGGTGCTCGGGCCGGGCGGGGTCGCGGTGGGCGTGGGCGAGGGCGAGGGCGAGGGAGTCTGCGCGACGTCCAGGACGAAGTCGAAGGTGCCCTCCTTGCCCGGTCCGGCCTGGCGCACGTTCATCAGCAGCCGGGCGTCGAAGATCGAGTCCGTGGAGTTGCGCGGCTCCCCCGGGAAGTACAGCTGGGTGGTCAACACCGGCCGCCCCGGGGCCTGGACCTTGACGTGGATGTGCCGGGTGCGCCCCGGGTACAGCCCCGGCACGATGGTGGCCAACCGGAACCCGCCCTGGGCGTCGCTGAACTGGTGCCCGCGGAAGCCGAATCCGGTGTTGTCGTAGGCGCCGTTCACATCGGCCTGCCAGAAGTCCAGCAGGACGCCCTCGATCGGCCGGCAGGCCCGGCCGAAGACGTAGCCGCTGACGGTGAGCCGGGTGCCCGGGGTGGAGGCGGTGACCAGGGAGGTGCGCAGCGGGGAGTTCGGCTTGAAGTAGGGGCCTTCGGTCTGGGGCACGGTGGGGTGGTCGCCGTCGTCGCAGGTCGGGGTCAGTTCGAGTGCGGCGCCCGCTCCTGCCTGGTCGCGGGCCAGGGCCACGCCGCCACCTATGAGCAGCGGGGTGGTGGCGAGGGCGGCGGCCTTGAGGAAGTTCTTGCGGCTCAGCCGGCTCGGTCGGCTCGGGCTGCCGGCGGGGGCGGGGACGGGTGCGTCCGGTGATGCGGACCGGGACGGATCGGCGGTGTCCTGTTCTCCGGGGCTGGGCATGGGTCGGCTCCTTCACACGCGTGGGGCGGGAGGACGGGCGGGGGAACGACGGGCGGTGGTACGACGGGTGCGGGGCCGGACGCCGGGCTGCGGTGGGGCGCTGCCCGGGGCGGGGGACACGCACCCGGTCGGCACCCGGCCCCGTCGGCGTCAACCTACGGTTCCCGTCGCGGCGGCAGCGATGGACGGGATCCGGGGATCGTGGTGAATTCCTCCGCCCGTCGGCCCGGACCCCCGGTCGAAGGCCGCCCGGTAGTCCCCGGGGCTCAGGCCGGTCTCCCGCCGGAAGAACCGGCAGAAGTACGCGGGGTCGGCGAAGCCCGTGTCCCGGGCCACCTGCCTGACCGTGAGGTCGGTACGGGCGAGCAGCCGCTTGGCCTCCAGCGTCTGCCGGCGGCGGATCAACCGGCCCGGTGTCTGGCCGGTGGCGGCCTTGACCAGCGCGTGCAGATGGCCGGCCGAGACTCCCAGCTCCTTCGCGCAGGAAGCCACGGAGGACTCCGCCCCGCCCTGGGCGGCGATCAGGCGGGTGAAGGCGGCGGCGAGTTCGACGGCCCGGCCGGCTGCCGCGGGCCCCCGCTCCCGGCCCGGCTCGCAGTTGCGCAGGGCCCGGACGATCAGGATGTGGAGGTAGGCGCGCAGCACCCCGGCGTACCCCTCGCGCAGGGCCCGGTACTCGCGTTCCATCTCCGCGAGCAGGTCCGCGATCCCGTCCTGGCGGTCGCGCAGGCGCAGCCAGGGCCGGTCGGCCAGCTGGTCCAGCGCGGTGGCGTCGTCGGGGTGGGAGAGGAGGAAGTCCTCGTTGAACAGCATGACGCGGCCGGTGAGTCCGTCGGCGGCCTCCCAGTGGTGGACCTGCCCGGGCGTGATCACGCACAGGTGCGGCGGCTCCAACGGCCGGTGGACGAGGTCGAGGACGTGTGCGCCGGTGCCGCCGGTGACGTGCACGATCTCGTAGAACGCGTGCCGGTGGGGGAAGTTCGCGCGGGAGAGCGGCCCGATGGAGTCGAACGATCCGATGGCGAAGGGCAGGAGGTGCGGGAGCGGGACCTCCAGCCGGTGCAGCGGCAGCTCGCCGGTCCGGGGCGTGCTCACGAGGTGGTCCGTAACGGATTCATCGGGCCAGTCTGCGACGGGCCCGATGAATTGGTCCAGACCACAGACCGGCCATCGCCTTCGGCCCGGCCCCACCCGATACGGCCGGACCCCCCGTCCGAACGGAACCGGCTACTTGCGCCAGAACAGGTGGTGGCTCACCCCGCTCGGGCTGGGAACCACTTCGAGGTGGAAGCGGTCGAGCAGCTCGTCGGGGGACTCCCACAGCCGTACGCCGGTCCCGAGTTCACACGGGGAGACCACCACGTGCAGGGTGTCGACGAGGTCGGCGTCCAGGAACTGGCGGATGGTGCTCGCGCCGCCACCGAGCCGTACGTCCTTGCCCCGCGCGGCCTCCCGAGCCCGTTCCAGGACGGCGGCGGGGGCGCCGTCGACGAAGTGGAACGTGGTGTCGGACAGGGTCAGAGAGGGGCGCGCGTGGTGGGTCATCACGAACACGGGGGTGTGGAAGGGCGGCTCCTGACCCCACCAGCCCTGCCAGTCGTGGTCGAGCCAGGGCCCGCGCTGGGGGCCGAACTTGTTGCGGCCCATGATCTCCGCACCGATGTCGCGGGCGTAGTCCCGCGTGAAGTAGTCGTCCAGACCCCTGCTGCCCCCGGGATCGGTGCGCATGGGCCAGCTCGCCGTGGCACCGGCCCAGGCGAACAACCGCCCGGGGTCGACGTGCCCGAACGGCCGCTCCAGGGTCTGGTCCTCCCCCGCACCGATCCCGTCCCGGGAGACGTTGAAGTTCTGGACCCTCAGCAACTGCGCCATGCGTTCCTCCTGTGTCGTCACCACAGGTAAGACCGTCCGGACCGGAAAAACTCATCGCCACGCCACCTCCATCGCCGTCCCGAGAAAATGGGTTGGCGCGCGCGGCGGGCGCTGTTATGTTTCCGGTGACCGTGCCGATGGACGAGGAGGTGGTACCCGTGGAACCAGTAACGACATGGGTGCTCCCTCGCGGGGTCATGGTCGGGCGATAGGTCGTCCGGGAGCGCCGTTCACGCGCATTCCCGAAAGGCACGACCATGCGATTCACTTCTGAACAGCTCCTCGACGACGGCGTTCTCGAACGCGAGTTCACCCTCGGCGACATCCCCGGCATCCTCTGGACTCCCTCCCCCACGCCCGCACCCTCGCCCGCCTCCGCACCGGCGCCGCTGATCCTGATCGGCCACCCCCCGCTCGGACTGCGCAGGATGTACCCCCGGCTGGTGGGCCGGGCCCGGCACTACGCGACGGAGTACGGCTTCGCCGCGGCCACCATCGAGCTCCCCGGCAGCGGTGACCGGCCCCGTTGGGACGTCGCCGAGCAGGCGCGGGCCGACCTGCGGCGGGCCATGGCGGCCGGCGAGCCGGTCGGGGGCGAGATCATCGACGCCCTCATCCTCCCGCTGGTCGAGAAGTCGGTGCCGGAATGGCAGGCCGCCCTGGACGCGCTCCTGCTGCTTCCCGAGATCGGCGGTCCGGTCGGGTACGAGGGGGGAGTCATCTCCATCGGCGTCCGGCTCGCGGCCGTCGAGCCGCGCATCGTGGCCGCCGGATTCTTCGCCGGGAGCCTGATTCCCGCCAGCATGTTCGAGGAGGCCCGGCGGGTCACCATTCCGCTGCACGTGCTGCTCCAGTGGGACGACGAGGGCAACGACCGCCAGGCGGCCCTGGACCTCTTCGACGCCTTCGGCTCCCAGGAGAAGACGCTGCACGCCAACATGGGCGGGCACACCGGCGTCCCGCAGTTCGAGCTCGACCCCGGGGCCCGTTTCTTCGCCCGGCACCTGCGCTAGGGCGTGTTTCGAAAGTGGCGCCGGGCGCCCGAAGGGCGCGGCTCGCGGCGTCTGGTGCCGTGCATCGCAAGGCGGAGGATCGCCCGCCTACTGGACGTAATCGGGCGTTCCGACAACGCCGCGAGGTGCGGTACCAGGCGTCGCGAGCCAGGCGGGACTTTCGAAACACGCCCTAGCGCCGTGACCGGCGCCGGCCACGGAGTGGTCCGGCCGCCGGGTCAGTAGGCCCCGCCCCGGCCCGGGCGGTACGGCGGCACTCCGCGCCGTACCGCCCGGCCGGGGCGACACCTCGAACCCGCCGCCGAGGCCGTCCCCTTCGGATCACCCCGGCGTGATCGGGCCGAGGTAGGTGCCGCCCGACACGTCGATGGTCTGGCCGGTCACCCAGCGACCCTGCGGGCCCGCCAGGAAGCCCACCACGTCGGCGATGTCCTCCGGCTCCCCGATCCGCCCCAGCGCGGTGATCGCTTCGAGGCCCGCGACCGCCTCGGGAACCGCGGCGTACGCGGCGACCATGTCGGTCAGCACCACACCGGGCTCGACCGTGTTCACCGTGATCCCGCGCCGGCCCAACTCGTTGGCGAGCGAGGGGGCGAGGGCGGCCAGCGCCGCCTTCGTGACGGTGTAACCGATCTGGAGGGGGTTCGCGATGCGGGTGGCCGCCGAGCCCATGTTGATGATCCGCCCGCCGTCCCGCAGCAGCGGCAGCGCCTTCTGGACCACGAAGAGCGGCGTGCTCACATTGACCGCCAGGAGCCGCTCGAACTCCTCCTCGCCGAGCTGCCCGATCGATCGGGCCGAGTGCATGCCCGCGTTGTTCACCAGGATGTCCAGGCCGTCCGCGCCGTGCTCCGCCAGGCCGACGGCGAGGCCCTCGAACAGCCGGTCCACCGCACCGCGCTCACCGAAGCGGGCCCGTACCGCGAAGGCGCGGCCACCGGCCTCGGCGATCCCCGCCACGGTCTGCGCCGCAGCCGCCTCGTTGCCGCCGTAGTGGACCGCGACCAGCGCCCCCTCGGCGGCCAGCCGTAACGCGACCGCACGGCCGATTCCCCGCGAACCACCCGTCACCAGTGCGGTGTTGCCGTCCAACGCGCCCATGCTCGACTACCTCCCGTGGTGCCCCGGTCGGATCCGGGGCGGTCCACCCTATGCGGCCGTGGTGTGGTGCAGCGCGGCTCGGCGCGGCGCTCTAGAGGCTGGTGGCCGCGTGGACCCGGTCGAGGTGGATGAGGACGTCGTACGTCCCGGTGAGGGCGAGGGTGGGGAGCAGGTCCTTCGTGAAGGACGAGCCGGCCTCGTAGGTGGGGCGGGGCGTGCCGAGCCAACTGCGGCCCGCGGCGGACAGGGTGCGCAGGTCGAGGTAGTAGTCGCGGTAGCGCACCCTGCCGAGGGTGTACTCCTGCATGTCGGGAGTGGCCGCGGGGACGGTGACCTCGCGCCAGGGGCTGCCGAGGGTGGTCGCGGTGAGGAACGAGCCGCGCCCGAAGGTGAAGCCGGCGGCGACGTAGTCCCGGCCGAGGGCCCCGCGCAGGAAGGCGCCCTGGGTCGTGGGGTACATCACCGGGTCGCTGGCCAGGTAGCCCACGTGGCCGTTGTGCGCCGAGAGCAGCATCTTGTCGCCGGTGCGGCGGTGCCACCAGGCGGTGTTGTCGGCCATGACCCGGTCGCGGAAGTGCTGCGCGGCGGAGACGGATGCCGGGTCGGACAGGTCGAGCGAGGCGAACGCGAAGGTCTGGGCGATGCTCCGGGCGTGCTGCTCGGCCCAGGCGTAGGCGTCGCCCCCGGCCCCCTTGCCCGCGGTGACCAGGTCGAACGCCTGCTGGGCGGTGGTGGCGTCGAGGCGCCGTTCGGCAACGGGCTTGCGGAGGTACGCGAAGACGTCGTCCAGGGGGCGCAGGCCCGCGTACAGCGCCTCCAGGCGCGCGACGTCCTGCGGGCGGTTCGCGCGGACGTACGAGACGACCCGGTCGAAGACGGCGTCGCCGAGCCGCGGAGCCCCGATGTCGTTGCCCATGAAGCGGACCTTGCGGCCGGGGTGGCGGTCGTTGTACCGCCGCATCCAGGCGATGAGGTCGACGAACTCCTCGCGCTCCCAAGGAGATCCGGTCAGCGCCTCCTCGGCCGTCCGCCGGGCGTCACCGGGGCCGCCCTGGACGTACTCGTCGATCCGCAGACCGGCCGTCCAGCTCATCTCCAGGGCGAAGGTGGTGAAGCCCTTCTCCTCGACCAGGTGGCTGAAGACGCGTTGCTTCATGGCGAAGAACTCGTGCGATCCGTGGGTCGCTTCGCCCAGTCCGACCACCTTGGCACCGCCGATCATGGCGTCCAGCGCCCGCAGGTCGATGGTGTTGCCGCCGGGCTCCGTCGAGCGCAGGGGATGCGCGGCGTGCTCCAGCGCGCGCAGCGCCGCCGCCTGTTGGTCCCTCGCGCCCGCGGGGGCCGGCGGGCCGGGCGTGGAGGTGGCGGCCGAGGCCGTGGATGCCAGGAGGGCCGTGGCGGCGACCCCGGCCGTCACGGCGAGCAGCCTCCGTCGGCCGATCGCCTCGTGGTACGTGGTCATGCTGAACTCCTCGGCTCGTTCCCGTTCCCCGGAGGGGTGAAACGATCATGACTCGGGCCCGGTGCGGACCACGCTGGTGGCTTCCTCCGGGTTTGCCCGGGGGCTATCCCCCGGGCCCGGGCCGGCCCGGCGGCTAGAACAGGCCGGTTCGCACGTGGTGCGTGAGGTCGTCGAGGATCTCGCGCAGCCACGGGCTGCGGACCGCCGGCCATCCGACCAGGGTGTGCTGGAAGGTCCCCCGGTCGGCGCGGAACAGGCGGTGGGCACGCGGCGGGGGCGGGTCGTCACGGAGCACCCCGTCGGGCATGGTTCCCGAGGGGCGGCGAAGGTGTGGCGCGGGGAAGGCCATCCACATCCATATCCCGAACGGCAGGGGCACCGGGTGCGCCGATGCGTTCGGTCCGGCCGGGCTCCAGGGTTCCCCCGTCTGCGGGTGGGTCGGTACGAGGACCATGTCGGCGTCCGGGCCGGGTGCGAGCAGTCCCGGGCCGGCCAGGACGGCCCGTCGCGCCGCCCGGTCCGCGGGCAGCAGGGCATCGAGGGCGCGCTGGAACACGTCCGCGATCAGGCCGGGCGGGACCGTCACGGAGCGGCCACCGGAGGCAGCCAGCAGGTGGGCCAGGAGCTGGATGCCGGTTGGGCTCAGAGGGCCTGGCCCCGGCTCCAACAGGTCCGGAATCCGGCCGTGTCGGGCGGGCTACAGCCAGCGCTGTACCGTTCCGGCCCAGGTCATTCCCGCGCCGACCGCGGCGTGGAGGACGGTGCTCTCCGGCTTGAGACGGCCCTCGGCCCGCGCCACGTGCAGGGCCATGGGGATCGAAGCCGCGCCCGTGTTGCCGAACGTGTCCGCCGTGACGACGAGTTGCGCGGGCGAGATGTCCAGCCCCCGGCTCAGGGTGCGCAGCATGCGGGGGTTGGCCTGGTGCGGAACGACCAGGTCGATCTGGGCCAGGGGCAGGCCGGACAACTGGACGAGCGACTCGACGATCCGCGGGAAGACGTCGTGGAAATAGGCCGCGACCGCCTTTCCGTTCATGTGCAGGTAGTGACCGCCTTCGGAGACGGTGTGCTCGCTGGTCGGCTCCGCGCTGCCGCCCGCGCGGATGCCGACGATGTCCGCCAAGGAGCCGTCGGTTCCCTGCGTGCTGCACAGGATGCCGCTTCCCGCGGCTGCCGGGCCGACGACCACCGCACCGGCCCCGTCGGCGAACAGCACGCCGGTGGACCGGTCGGCGGGGTTCTGGAACTTGGAGAACGCCTCGGCTCCGATGACCAGGGCGCGCCCCTCGGGACAGGACGCGGCGAGGATGTCGCGGGCCATCTTCAGGGCGTAGAGGAAACCGGCGCACGCGCCGCCGACGTCCGTGGCCCAGGCCCGGTCCGCGCCGAGGCGGTGTTGCACCCGGCAGGCCGTGGCGACGGCGAGTTGGTCCGGCGTGCTCGTGGCGACGAGGATGACGTCGATGTCCCGTGGGGACAGCTGGGCATCGGCGAGGGCCTGCTCGGCGGCCGCGACGGCGAGGTCGGACGTGGCCTGCGCCGGTTCCGCGTACCGGCGCTGCGTGACGCCGGTCATGCGCTCGATCCATTCGGGGTCCACCCCGTATTGGTCGGCGATGTCCGCGTTGCTGACGCGGCGTCGCGGGATGTGGACGCCCAGTCCGTGGATCCCCCACGCGGCGGGAGGTTCCTGCCCGCTCACGTGAGGATCCCCTGGGCGACCGCCTCCGCCACGACCTGCGCGCAGCGCGCCACGGTCATCTCCTGCTCGGCCAGCAGCGCGTCGTCGACGGGGGTGCGGAACTGCTCCTCGGCCCGGACCGCGATCTCCACGACCTGGAGCGAGTCGAGGTCGAGGTCCTCGACCAGTCGGCTCTCCGGGGCGATCTCGTCGGCGGGGCGATCGGCGACGGCCGCGACGATGGCCGTGATCCGGTGCAGGGTGTCGGAATGCGTCGTCATGTTGGCATTTCCCGTGTTCGGGGACCGGGGAGGACGGTCGTGGGGTGATGGGGAGGGAGGTGACTCGGCGGAGCTCGGGGAAAGGTTTCCTCGCAGGCGTGGCGGGCCGGGGGGTTCCTCCGGCCCTGCGCACCGTGCGGTCATGGTGGTGACCGGCCCCGTTCCGGACGGGGGCACGTGCGCGCCACGGCCCGCCGATCACGAGCTCGCGCGTCCTCACAGTAGCGATGCGGAAGCATTGACTCCGGCCCGTCACCCGGGGGGCACGCGATCGAATTGATCTTCGTATCGTGCGCCCCACGAGTGCGCTCCTCACGCCCCTCGCGCCCCCCGAACAGCCCACGTCAGGTCACGCGACGGTGCTCCGGTCGCCCGCGGTGAGGACCTCCAGGTCCGTATAGAAGCGTCCCGAGGGCCGGGGCTGGCCCAGCAGGATGCGGCGCGCGGCATCGGCGGTGAGGGCGCCGCCCAGTGCGACGCCCGAGGCGAGCTGCGGCCAACTGCTGAGGGTGACGCCGATCTGGTCGATGGAGGCGGTCAGTTCGGGGCTGATGCGCTCCCGGTCGACCATGGCGAGGATGACGTCGACCATCTCCTCGGGGGTGAGGTCCGCCAGGTCCTCGGAGGTCGTCCCGCCGAGCAGGCCGTGCAGGAGGGGCCGGTCGGGCTCCAGGTCGAACCGTTCGACGTCGAGGAGCCCCCGGTCGTTCGCGTCCATGACGACGGGGACGCCCAGTGACCGGGCGCGCTCACGGGCGGCGATCTTCACGTACGGGGTGTCGCACTCCTCGACGAGGAGATCGATCGGACCCGCGCCGCCGGTGAAGAACTCCTCCATGGTGTCGTCCGTCAGGCCTCCCTGGAAGACCTCGACGTCCAGCCAGGGATCGATCTCCAGCATCTGACGGGCCGCGAGCACGCACTTGTTGAGACCCAGGTGGTGCACGCCCGCGCGCAAGCGGTTGAGGTTCGAGACGCTGAGCGAGTCGAAGTCGGCCAGCTTGAACGATCCGCCGATGCCCTCCATCGCGAAGGTCAGGGCGGCGCTGCTGCCGACCGAGAGACCGATGACGCCCACCCGGCGTCCCAGCAGCCGGCGCTGCTGGGCGCGATCGATCCGTCCGCGGTTGCGGTCCGTACGGACGAGGCGGAACTCCTCCCTGGGCAGCAGGTGCACCAGCCGACCCGACCACGGGTACCAGACCCAGGTGCCGTACTCCTGGGGAGCGACCCCGGCCAGCTGTTCCGTCACGGCCCGCTCCACCGACTCCGGCGAGGACCGCAGCCGGGGCTCGCGGCTGGTCACCAGTTCCGCGAGCTGGTCCTCGACCGTGTCCAGCACCTCGCGGACCGCGCCGGAATCGAGCAGGGCCTGCATGCCGAGCCGGTCCCCCTCGCGCCCCAGCTCGAAGAGGACCGGCTGCCAGCACGCGTCCGCGGGCGCGTCACCGCTCACGCCCGGGGCAGCGGGCAGGCGGATGGGGTCCCGCCTCGGCCCGTCGGCCCGGGCGCGGTGGGCCCGCGGGCCGTCGGGAGTCCCGGCGGCGCCGAGCCCCGCGCGCCGTGCGGGGACCACCGAGGCCGGGAAGATCCCTTCCAGTTGCTCCACGAGCCAGGTGAACTCGTCCGCCGAGACCCCCGGGCGGTACAGCATGATCTGCACGTCCTCGGTGTACCGCGCGACGTAACGGCGCGTCCCGGGGACCGGGCGGAAGCCGAACCGCTCGTGGAAACGATCCTGCCCGTCGGCGGTACCGGAGGTCCCGATCATCGCCTTCGCACCCAGGTGGCGCGCGGCCCCGATGGCGAAGGCGTTGAGATGGACCCCCAACCCGAGCTTGCGCGCCTGGTGCTCCACGACCAGGCGGCTGTGCTCAAACGTTTCCGCGATACCGAGGCCGTACTCCCGCAGCACGTCCTCGTAGCGCTCGGCGCCCAGGTACGCCCGCGTCTGGAAGAGGTCGCCCGTCTCGGGCGTGGAGAGCCTCACGTACCCCAGCGGCGGGCCGTCGGCGTCCCGCCTCCCGATGAAGTGCCAGGCACCGAAGTCCAGCGCCTGGTCATCGGCGTAGCCACCGTCGGAGGTGCGGAAATCGGGCCGGCGGCCGCGGTCGAAGAGGATCCTCGCCCGCAGCTCGCGGATCCGCCCGATCAGCTCGGCCCCGTCCGGGTCCCCGGTCCCGACGCGGAACGCGGACACGTGCCAGGGCACGCTCCCGGTAGGAGGAACGTTCTTCATCATCGGCAACCCACTTCGGCTAGCGCACATGGCTCGTTTGTGCTCCGGGGGCGCGCGCCCCGCGCACCCGAGATCACAACGAGCGCCCCGATGATCGGTTGCACGCCCGGCGTGCGTCAGCAGCGGTTCATTGGCTGCATCCTGGTCTTGTCAAAGAGATCCAACAGGGAGCGCCGGATGTGGTCAGTGGTGTCAACGGGCGAGGTTCCGGCGGGAGATCGGTTCGACTGGTACTCCGACGTCGTGTCGAGCGAGGTGATGCCCGCCACCCTCAGTTGTGAGCGGCCCGCAGACTTCCAGGGGGAGGCAGCGGTGCTCGACCTGGGCGACATCCGCGCGTCGAAGTTCTCCCTGGCGCCCCTGCGTTCGCGGCGCACGGCCGCGATGATCCGGCGCGGTGACCCGGAGGAGTACCAGCTGGCCCTCCTGCGCAAGGGAGCCACCTCGCTGTCGCAGCACCGGAGCGAGTGCACCATCGGAGCCGGTGACCTCATGCTCTGGGACACCTCCCGGCCGTCCGACAACCAGATGCCGACCGGGGGCGGTCAGGTCCAGGCGACGATCCTGATGCTGCCCCGGAAGGTCCTGCCGCTGCGCACCCAGAGCCTGGACCAGGTGCTGGCCCGGCGCATACCGGGCGATCGGGGCCTGGCAGCGATCCTGGCGTCCTTCATGACCTCGCTCGAAGACCACGGAGCCGAATGCGCTCCGGCGGAACTGCGTCGCCTCAGTACGGTCGCCGTCGACCTCGTGGCGGCGTGCCTGGCCCAACAGCTGGACACCGAGGACCGGTTGCCCGCCGAAGTGCGCACGCAGGCGCTGGTGCAGCGGATCCACGCCTTCATCGAACACAACCTCGGCGACCCGGAGCTCGACCCTGCGGCGATCGCCGCCCACCACCACGTCTCCGTGCGCACGCTCCACCAGCTCTTCCACGGCCAGGAGGAGAGCGTCTACGCCCGCATACGCCGTCGCCGACTCGAACGGTGCCGCGCCGACCTCGCCGACCCGGGACTGCGCACCCGGCACGTCAGCGCCATCGCCGCCCGCTGGGGCTTCAGCGGACCGGTGGTGTTCAGCCGCTCCTTCCGCGAGGCGTACGGCATCAGCCCGACCGAGTTCCGCGCGCTGAGCATGAACGTCGTGCGCGCCGAGCATTCGGCCTGACGTGCGCTCCGGCTCCTCCCCGCCCGTCCGGTACGGGGACGGGACGGGGAGGAGCCGACCGAGGAACCGGCCGAAGAACCGGCCGAGGACCCGGCGGGCCGCTTCCGGTCGGCGCGGGCGGCTCAGCCGTCCACGTGGAGGTGCCGGAGCGGGTAGAACTTGCCCGTCAGGGACTGGTTCTTGCCGAAGACCTGCACCTGCACGTCGCCCGGGGTGGGCTCGTAGCTGAACCAGCCCGTGTGGTTGCCGGTGTTCACCCAGTTGGCCTCGGTGTTGAAGGCGGGCCGTACGTCGAGGTCGCCGGCCCCCTCGAAGCAGCGGCTGAAGCCCATGAACTTGGTGAACTTCACCTGGTCGCCGCCAGCGGTGCACGGGACCTCGACGAGCGCCTTCTGCGCACTGGCGTCGGCCGGAGCGGCGAACGCCAGTGCGGAGGCGGCGAGTACGGCCGCCGCGGCGGCCCTGGTAACGAACGGAATGCGCATGTGAACGTCCTTGCAGTGAAGGGAACAGGACGCTTCATGTTCCGGAACGCGCCTGCGCCGGCGCTCCGCGCTGGCCGCTAGGTGCCAGCGCTCGGGAGGAACGGCACCAAGGTGACACACGGCGCATACGCTCGCCCGCTCGTCCCGTGCGGCCCCTGGGACCGCGGCCCGAGCGCCGTCCGTACGCGCATCAGGCCTGCCGGCCCCAGTCCGCGTCCAGTCGGCCGGTCAACCCCGCGGCGGCGAAGGCGGCTTCGAGGTCGGCGCGACCCTCGGTGAAGTGCGCCCAGCTGTCGCAGTGCACGGGTACGACGCGGCGGGCACCCAGGATCCGCGCGGCCTCGGCCGCCTGCGCGCTGTCCAGGACGAGCGGCGCGCCGTCGAACAGGACGGGGAAGCGCGGGGCTCCCGCGAAGAGGACGGCGGTGTCCACCGGGCCGAAGCGCTCCGCTATCTCCTCGACCGCCCGGAGCGAGGCGTTGTCCCCGCTGACGTAGACGGTGGGCAGGTCGTCGCCGGTCAGGACGAAGCCCACGACCTGACCGGTGATCGGTTCGACCTCCTCGCGCGTCCCGGGTCCGTGTACGGCGGGCACGCCCGTGACGGTCACCGTGCCGCCGTCGGGGCGCTTCAGCTCGATGGATTCCCAGTCGGCCAGCCCCTTGGCCCGGCCACCGAGGCGCTGCCCGCCGCCGGGGGTGGTGAGGGTGAGGGGCACCTCGGCGAGCAGGGTCCGGCCGGACGTGTCGAGGTTGTCGGGGTGCTCGTCGTGCGAGAGCAGCACGACGTCGACGGGGCCCAGGTCCGCGGGCTCCGCCTTCGCGGGGGCGGTCTTGGTCAGGGTCGCGCCGCGTCCCGGGTAGTCGCCGGGGCCGTCGAAGGTCGGGTCGGTGAGGAAGCGCAGGCCGCCGTACTCGAAGAGGGCGGTCGGGCCGCCTAGCACGCGCACGGGGAACTGCTCGACCGGTACCGGGAACGAGGACATGGAGATAACACCTCACGGATAGATACGAGTGAACCGTGAGATGACCGTACCGGCTTCTCACGGATAACCACAAGCCGTACCATGAGAAAGGTGAAGGAGTCCTTGATGGAAGAAGCCGTCCCCCCGCCCGCCCGAGGCGAGGAGGAGCACCTTTCCCTGGCCCTCGTCAACAGCGCCCTCGCGCTGCCCGGAGGGCACACGCTCGATCTCCTGTCGACCCCCGCCCGGGCGAACCACTGGCTGGCGGAACGTGACCTCGCGCCGCTCGACGCGGGCATGCGGGAGATGTGCGCGGCCCAGCTGCGGTCGATGCGCGAGCAGGTCCGGTCGCTGTTCGCCGCCCGCGCCGCGGGACTGCCCGCCCTGCCCGCCGCCGTTGCCGCCGTCAACGACGCCATGACCCGCGTACCCACCGCCCCGCTCCTGAAGTGGGACGACGAGAGCGGCCCCCACCGGGTCACCCCCCACCCCACCAGCGCGATCGTCGACCACGCCCTGGCGGCGCTCGCCGCCGACGCGGCCGATCTCCTCACGTCCCCGGACTCCGAACGCCTCACGGCGTGCGGCTCCAGCCCCTGCAGCCGCTACCTGCTCCGGCACGGTCGCCGCCACTGGTGCTCGACGCGCTGCGGCGACCGCGCCCGCGCCGCCCGTGCGTACGCCCGCCGCACCCAGGGCCCCGACGCCTGAGCGGGGGGCAGGGGAGGCGGCACCGGTCGCCGGCCGACGGCTCAGGGCTGCGGGCTGCGGGTCGCCACCGACCGGTCGCCGGTCGTCGCGCGACGGGGCGTTTGATCATGGCACCGCCCGCCCTGTCACTCCGGATCGTTCCGGGTGCGCGGCGCAGCACGCGCATGCGTGACTGGGCGCCGAAGGTGCTCGGCCGTCCGGCAGGACGAACTGCAGGGCGGCCACGGGACGGGCCGTCATCGCCGGCGGTACGAGTCACGGACGACCAGTGCACGAGACTCGACCGGAAGGTGCCATGAACACCCATCTCAGGCGTGCCGCGCAGCTCTTGACGGCCCCGGCCCTCGCCCTCGCCGTCATCACCCCGGCCCTCGCCGTCGCCGCGACTCCAGCGGTCGCCGCGGCGGCGGCGGATGCCTACACCTTCGCCAACGGGGACGGCACCCTCAACGCGACGGGCAACAACGACGGCAACCAGATCTCCGTCACCCCCGACGGCACCAACTACACGAGCTGGCGCCTCATCAAGCTCGCGGAACCCGGCCAGTTCAACATCGCGAGCACCTCGTCCGGGAAGTGCGTCTACGCCTCCCAGCCCGCGCAGCAGCAGTCCTGCGGCAAGGACGGCGAGCAGTGGCACTTCCGCCCCGTCGACGGCAAGCCCAACTCCTTCGGGATCGTCCGCCGTGACGACTCCAGCGGGACCGAGTACTGCATGGACAACCGGGGCGGCCTCCACCTGTGGGGGATCCTCGCCCAGCCGAACGTCTGCAACGGCAGCGCGAGCCAGGAGTGGAAGGTCCCCGCGTCGAAGGCCGTCGAGGCGAAGAGCCTCGCCCTCGACTACTACGCGGACCTGTGTTCCAAGAGGACGTCGACCTGTTCTTGGACCGAGAAGTCCGAGGGAGCGCCCGAGGCCCTGCCCCGTCAGATCGCCTCGTCCGTCTGGTACAACGCCACCGACAGCACGATGAAGCAGATCTTCACGACGATCTACCACTCCGGCTGGGAACAGTCGTACTCGGCCGGCGTCTCCACCTCCGTCGGGGTCACCACGCCGGTCCAGGCCATGATCTCCAGTCAACTGTCCGCGACGCAGACCTACTCCTCGGACGAGACGACGATCAACGGCATCGCCGTGGACGTACCGGCGAAGAACTACGCCTGGGTCGACTTCGCGGCCGTCGGCAAGAAGGTCACGGGCACCTGGACCTTCGACACCGACAACCAGCCGTGGACCACCGACGCCACCGTCACGGTCCCCGTCGTCAACGCGACGGCCGGCTCCACGATGTACATCGCCCGCACCAGCGCCGGCACACCGGGCAGTGACACCGGCAACACCCGTACGGACGTCAAGGCGCAGGTGCTGGCCACGACCGAGAGCGCCGACCTGGAGGTCCCCGAGGGCGCCACCGCGACCGTCGAGAACAACACGGTCAAGCTCACCGACGCCGCCGGCAAGCACATCGCCACCGTCCGGCCCGGCGTCGTCCAGGAGCCGAACGGCGCCACCCACGGGGTGGGCCTGGCCCTGGAGGGGAAGAAGCTGACCCAGACGATCCAGGGCGTCACCGGGGACACGGTCACCGGTGTCGTGACGCCGCCCACCCTCTCGGTGCGTGACGGCGTGCAGGAGGCCGGCGGGGCCCTGGTGAAGGGCGCGGGCAAGCCGGGCACGGTCGCGATGGCTCCCGCGGGCCTCCTCGACAAGCCCAAGACCGAAGCCGAGTGGAACAAGTGCATGGTGAAGCACCTCGGCAGCTCGATCTACATCAACACGGTCGTGGGAACGGCCACCGGGGCGATGGCCGGTGGCGCCGGCGCCGTACCGGGCCTGGCCATCGGCCTGATGACCGGCACGGTCAAGGGGCTCGGCCAGGCGATTTTCTTCTGCGGCACGGGCCCCAAGAAGTAACCGCCGCCCGCTCCTCCCCGGCGTCACGGTGGCCGCCGGCCGCCGCGACGCCGGGGATCACGACGGTTCGGGACGGAGGAAGAGCGAGTCCGGGTAGCACCAGGCCCAGTCCTCGCCCTTCTCCACAGAGCGCGCCAGCGCGTGGCCGGTGGTGTCCGCGTGGCTCCAGGCGTGCTGGCCCGGCGAGCTGTCGCAGCACCCGACGTGTCCGCAGAGCAGGCACTTGCGCAGGTGGACCCAGCTACCGCCGGCCGCCAGGCACTCCACGCACCCCCGGGCGGCGGCGGGGGGCTCCTCGGCGGGCGCCTGGTCGAGGTGCCCGCAGCGCGGCTGCTCGACCCGGCCCGCGTCCGGGGCCACTGTCCATCCGGTCATCGCCGCTCCTCCTGGAACCAAGGCCGAACGTGTCTTCCGTGCGTCCGACACGTTGGGGAGGCAGTTCGTTACGCGCTTTTCGCGGAAATCGCGGGAAGGAGGGAATCCGCGCCGGCCACGTCACGAAGTGGCGCGCCGGGTGTCCAAGCGGAGACGGAAGGCGAGAGGAGCCGACAGGTGCCGGCTGAACCGGACCGGGGCGCGGTGGACGGCCACACGGCGGTCCCCGTCGACGACGGGCTGCTGACGGTGCGGGCAGCGGAAGGGGACGAGGACGCGTTCGAGGTGCTCGTGCACCGGTACGGGCCGCGCATGCTGCGGCTCGCGACCCGTCTGTTGGGCAGCGTTTCAGAGGCGGAGGACGCGGTGCAGGAGGGGTTCGTCAGCGCGTGGCGGGGACTCCCGGAGTTCCGCGGGGAGGCGGGCTTCGGGACCTGGATCCACCGGATCGTGACCAACCGGTGCCTGAACGCGCTGCGCGCCCGCAGGCCCGTCACCGATCTGGACGCCGTTCCCGAACCGGCCGCCCCCGAGCACCGGGCCTCCCCCGCCCGCGCCGCGGAGTCCCGGGCGACCGCCGAGGCCTTGAACGTGGCGATGGCGGGCCTGTCCTCGGAGCAACGGGTGTGCTGGGTCCTGCGGGAGGTCGAAGGGGTCCCGTACGAGACCATCGCCGACACCGTCGGCATCAGCCAGGAGGCGGTACGCGCCAGGGTGTTCCGTGCACGACGCTGTCTGACGGAGGCGATGGCCGCATGGCGATGAGTGCGAACCCGGATCCCCACGAGCGCGGGCCGGTGCAGCCGGATCCCGGTCCCGAGGAGCTCGGGGTCGCGGAACTGCTGCCTTGTGGACGGGACCTGGCCGATCTGTGGGAGGAACCCCGCTCGGGCACCGAGCGGGCGCACCTTCCCGCGCGCCCCGCCGCGCATCCTCCCGCGTGCCCGCACTGCGCGGCCGCCCTGGACGACCTGGCGCGGCTGCGCGATGCCGTCCGCGCGGACGGGCCGGACGATCCGGACGGCGGGCTCGGTGGCGCGGCGGACCTGGACGGCGCCGCACTGATCGAGCGGATCATGGGCGTGGTGCGGCTGGAGCTCCGGCCCGGTCGCACCCTGCCGCTGGGTGAACCGGAGGAGGACGGGTGGATCTTCGAGGCGGTCGCGGCCAAGGTGCTGCGCGCCGCGGCGGACGGTGTGCCCGGGGCCCGTTCGGGCAGCTGCCGGATCCGCCCCGAGGAGGCGGGCGGGCGCGGCGCGGCGGCGCGCGGGCCCGTCGATGTCGAGATCGAGGTGACGGTGGGCATGACGCGCAACGCGCGCGAGGTCGCGGAGCTGGTGCGCGCACGGGTGCGGGGGGCCGCGGACGCGGCCCTGGGCATGGAGGTCGCAGCGGTGCACGTGCGGGTGGCCGACCTCCACGAGGAACCGCTGCGGGAGGACGGGGCATGACCACGGACCGGGATCTACCCGAAGGCCTGTCGGCGCTGGTGGCCCGGGCGGTGCTGACGGTGCCGGGCGTCGCGTTCCTGCGACCGGGGCTGAGTGCGCTGCTGCGGGCGTCGGCGCCCGGGCTCGTGCGGGGCGGGTCCGGGCGCGACGCGGGCGCCGCGCCCGGGGTCCGGTTCGAGCGCGGCGCGGCCGGTGGGGTCGTGGCCGCCGAGGTGGAGGTGGTGGTGCACCGGGGACACCGCGCGGTCGACGTCACCCGCGCCGTGCGCGAGGCCGTGCGCACGGCGCTGGGGACGCCCGGGCGGGTGGCGGCGCCTGCGCCGACGCCCCTGCCGGTGTCCGCGCCGGTCCGCGTCAAGGTGACCGTCACCGGCATCGTGTGAGGCGGGCCCCGGTTCAGCCCGGCAGGACCGCCGGGAGCGTCTGCACCAGTACGAGGATCAGGAGCCACGCGGAGAGCGCCGCGGCGGTGAGCCCCAGGTCCCGCTCGCTGACCGGGCGTCCACCAGGGACCCGACCCGGTCCGGGCCCCCTGGCCGGGGCGTCCGGGCGGCCCTCCGGCTCCGGAACGCTCCGGGGGCTCCGGCGCGCCCGCGGAACCGGGCTGGTCCGCCCCGCCTCGGGCGCTGCGGGCACACCGGGGCCGACGGAACCGGCAGGGCCGGACCGGGCTGCGGGGGCGCGGTGCGCCGCGCGCTGCTGGGGCTCCTGGGCCAGGCCCCGCAGGAAGCGCGCGTACGCCTC
Source organism: Streptomyces sp. NPDC098789 (assembly GCF_044759975.1). Taxonomy (NCBI): domain Bacteria; kingdom Bacillati; phylum Actinomycetota; class Actinomycetes; order Kitasatosporales; family Streptomycetaceae; genus Streptomyces; species Streptomyces sp. NPDC098789. The sequence goes on along the minus strand of NZ_JBIWAJ010000012.1, from coordinate 143,964 downwards.
GCGCCGCTTCCCCGTGGGCGAGGTACGGCCCGCTTCCCAGGACCGGACCGTGGCCGCGGTCACGCCGAAGGCCGAGGCCACCTGGCGGGGAGTGAGCTTCCAGGCTTCGCGGAGCCGCTTGCGCTCCCCCGGCTCGGGCAGCGTGCGGGTGCGGGGGCTCCGGGACGGTCCGGGGGCCGATTTCACCGATGTCATGCCCATAGGACAAACGGCAACGGGATCCGTGACGGCCCGATTCTCATGATCACCCGAATTCCGCATTCGTCGTACCGGCGTGCCGACACGCCACCCGTTTCCCACCTCCCGCATCCCGCATCTCGCATCTCGCATCCCACTTCACGCATCCGATCCGGTCCCCGGCGGCGAAGGAGGGGTGGAGCGGGTGGAGCCACCACGAGGAGGTCGGTAGCGGTGAACGGTCGTGACCGTCAGGGCAGCGTGATCGTCGTGGGAGCGGGTCTCGCCGGGCTCACCTGCGCACTGGACCTGGTGCGGGCCGGGGTACGGGTGAGCGTGCTGGAGGCCTCTGACGGAGTCGGCGGCCGGATGCGCAGCGACCTGCGCGACGGGTTCGTGCTCGATCGCGGCTTCCAGGTCTTCAACACCGGATATCCCCAGGTCAAGCGCCGCATCCGGCTGCCCGAACTGCGCCTGCGCCCCTTCACCCCGGGCGTCCTCGCCCACCTGCCGGACGGCGAGCGGGTCCGTTTCGGCGATCCGAGCCGGCGCCCGGGCGACACCGCCGCCCTGCTGGCCGGCCGACGCACCCGCCTGCGCGGGCTCGCCGGCCTCGGTGCGCTGACGGCACGGGACGCCCTGGCCCCCGCCCGGGCGCTGCGGCGGCTCCCGGAGCGCACGACCCGGCGGGAGCTGGAGCGCTGGGGGCTCGACGACGCGCTCGTCGACGTGCTCATGCGGCCGTTCCTGGCGGGGGTCTTCCTCGAGGACGCCCTGGAGACGTCGAGCCGGATGTTCCACCTGACCTGGCGCAGCATGATCCGGGGCACCTTGACCCTGCCCGCCGACGGGATCGGGGCCGTTCCCGACCAGCTGGCACGCGCTCTGCCCCGGGGCGCGCTGAGCCTCGGGGTGCGCGTGCGCGCCGTTTCCGGCGACGGGGTGGTCCTCGCGGACGGTGGCTCCCGCGAGGCGCTCGCCGTCGTGGTCGCCACCGACACGGCGTGCGCGTCCGCGCTCGTACCGGCCGTCGGCGCACCCGCTCCGACCCGCACGGTCACCACCTACTACCACGCGGCCGCCCGCTCGCCGCTGCGCGAACCGACCTTGCTGGTCGACGGCCGGCGGCGGTTCCTGAACACGTGCGTGCTGACGGAGGTGGCCCCCGGCTACAGCGCCGACGGCCGCGCCCTGGTGTCCACCTCCGTCCTCGGCGAGGACACCCCCGCACACCGCTCGGCCCTGCCGGCAGCCCTTTCGGAGGTCTACGGGACGGACGCGACCCGGTGGCAGGCCGTCGGCGCGGTCACCGTGCCCGGCGCCCTGCCCGCGATGCTGCCGCCCTGGCCGCTCAGCCGGACCACGCGGGTCGAGGAGGGCGTGTACGTGTGCGGGGACCACCGCGCCACGGGCTCCGTCCAGGGCGCCATGGCCTCCGGGGCCCGCGCCGCCCGTGAGCTCCTGGCCGATCTCGACGGCCGCGCGGCGTCGCGGGGGCGCGGGCGAGGGCCCGGCCGCGGGTGAGCGGCGTTACGGTACGCGGGCGGTCCACTCCGGCGTGGCGAACTTCGTCGCCGCCAGGTCGCGGGCGCGGGAGAGCTCCTGCGGGGTCACCGTGTCCTCGGTCAGGCCGTAGCGACCGCGGAAGGCGCCGACCATCCGGTCGATGACCTCCTCCCGGGAGAGCCCGGTCTGGCGGCGCAGCGGGTCCACCCGCTTCTTGGCGCTCTTCGTCCCCTTGTCCGAGAGCTTCTCGCGGCCGATGCGCAGCACCTCGGTCATCTTGTCGGCGTCGATGTCGTAGGCCATCGTCACGTGGTGCAGTACGGCGCCGGCGCCGGACACGATCCGCTTCTGGGCCGCGCCCGCGATCTTCCCGGCTTCGGTGGCGATGTCGTTCAGGGGCTGGTACCAGGCCTTGACGCCCATCTCGCCGAGCGCCCCGAGGACCCAGTCGTCCAGATAGGCGTAGGAGTCGGCGAAGGAGAGTCCCGAGACGAGCGACTGGGGCACCGAGAGGGAGTAGGTGATGGTGTTGCCGGGCTCGATGAACATGGCTCCGCCGCCCGAGATCCGGCGCACCACCGTCATGCCGTGCCGGCGCGCGCCGTCGGGGTCGACCTCGTTGCGCAGCGACTGGAAGCTGCCGATGACCACGGCCGGGGCGCCCCATTCCCACACCCGCAGGGTCGGGGGCCGCAGGCCGGCGGCGACCTCGTGGGTGAGGACCTCGTCGAGGGCCATGTGCAGGGCGGGTTCCTGCGGGGGCATGCGGATCAGCCGCCAGTCGTGCGCGGCCCACTCGGTGGCCTGGGCCAGGGCGCGGCGCACGGCGATGGCGATGCCCTCGGCGCTCACCCCGAACATCTGGGTCCCCTCGGGCAGGGCGGCGGTGATCCGGGCGGCGAGCTCGGCGGCGTCGGTGTCGGCGGGGGCGCCCTCCAGGGCGCGGTCGACGGCGTCGAGCGCTTCGTCGGGTTCGAGGAAGAAGTCGCCGGAGACCCGGACGCCGCACAACACCTCTCCCGCGCGCTCCAGATCGACGACGACGAGCTTGCCGCCGGGAACCTTGTACTCACCGTGCACCGGGAACGTCCTTCGGGGGTTGCTACCGGCCCGTTCGATTGAATTGACCGGTATTGACATGACATCCCACGTTATCCGAAGCGCTATCCGAAGCGCACCGGCAGGTATTTCACCCCGTTGATGAAGTCCGAGCGCAGCCGGCGGACCTCGCCGGTGAGGGTGACGTCCGGGTGGCGGCGCAGCAGCTCGCGGACGAGGGTCTTGATCTGGGTGCGCGCGAGGCCGGCGCCGAGGCAGAAGTGCGGGCCGCCACCGCCGAAGGTGAGGTGCTCGTTCGGGGTGCGGCGGACGTCGAAGACGAAGGGGTCGGCGAAGACCTCCTCGTCCCGGTTGGCGGAGGTGTAGTAGGTGACCACCTTCTGACCCTCGGCGATGTGCCGGCCGCGCAGGGTGGTGTCGCGGGTCGCGGTGCGCCGGAAGTTGTGGATCGAGCCGCCCCAGCGCAGGAACTCCTCCGTCGCCGAGGTCCACAGGGCCGCGTCGTCGGGCGCAGCGGCCAGTCGGGCGCGCGCCGCCGGGTGTTCGATCAGGGCGAGCAGGGTGTGGGAGAGCAGGTTGCGGGTGGTCTCGTTGCCCGCGACGCACAGCAGGACGAAGAACATGTTGATCTCGTCCGGGGTGAGCCGGTCCCCGTCGACCTCGGCGTGGACGAGCGTGGAGAGGATGTCCTGTCGGGGCCGGGCCCGCCGTTGCGCCGACAGCTCGGCGCAGTAGGCGTAGATCTCGGCGGCCGCGAGGTCGCTGTCGTGCTTGCCCGCCGAGATCTCCGGATCCTGGCTGCCGGCCATCCGGTTGCTCCACTCGTAGACGAGCCGTTCGTCCTCCTGCGGTACGCCGACCATCTCGCAGATGGTCTGGATCGGCAGCCAGGAGGCGACCTCGTCGACGAAGTCCATCTCCCGGCCCGGGGTGACGGCGCGCTCCACCAGGGCGAGCGCCCGCTCACGGATCCGGACCGCCAGGCCGCGCACCACCCGGGGCGTGAATCCCGCACTGACCAGCGCGCGGTAGCGGGAGTGGCGCGGGGCGTCCATGCCCAACAGGACCAGGCGCAGGGACGCCAGGGCCTCGGGGTCCTGGTCGCGGATCATGAAGGAGCCGAGTTCGGTGGACCACAGCTCGGGATCGCGGCTGATGGCCTTGACGTCGGCGTGGCGGGTGACGGCGTGGAAGCCCGCGTGCCGGCCCGGCACCTCGTGCCAGTGCACCGGGTCCTCCCGGCGCAGTCGGGTGAACAGCGCGTGCGGGACCTCGCGGGCCCAGGTGTCTTCGAGCAGGTCCATGTCGCCGGTGTCCAGCACGGGGCGGTCCTTTCGTCGGCGGAGAGGCTGCTCTCCTGCTGACGAAGTGTCAAGGGATGCTGTGCGATCCGTGCCTTGGGTGCGATGGGTGCGGAGCCGGTCGGCGCGTACGACGCCCCCGCCCCGGTGCCGGGCGGCATCGGGGCGGGGGCGGGGCGTGGGTGCGTACGGTCAGGACGACTGGTCCGTCAGGATCGCCGGGTCGGAGAGGCCCGACGCGCCGGTCTCCACCTTGCCCGCGAAGCGGCGGGCGAAGTTCGCGGTCTCGGACGCGGTGACGCTGACGTCGTACCAGCGGCGGGTGTTCTTCAGCGGGACGCTGTACGTCACGGTGGCCCCCTTGGCGACCGTGAGCCGCTTCGGGCCGCCGCCGTAGGCGTTGGTGACCGTGAGGGTCGCGGTGGCGGCCCCCGCGTTGGTGAGGGTGAGGTCCAGGTTGCCGGTGGTGGCGTTGTGGCGGGCGGTGACCTCGGGGCCGGCGGTGGTACCGGGGTTGCGGAACCCGCGCAGGAAGCCGTTCGGGCCGTGCACGGTCAGGTCGGTGACACCGGCCGAGTAGGTGGTGTTCCAGGTGTCCGTGATCGACTTGCCCGCCTCGGTGGTGTACGTCCAGGGGGCGTCCGTCCGGTTGCCGGAGGTGACGTAGAACTGCGCCCCGAGGTCCTTGCCACCGCTGAAGGTCAGCCGGAACTTGCCCTCGCCCGTGAGGGCCGCGCCGTCCACGTACGGGGCGTACTTCAGCGGACGCGTCGACCGCTGCCCCTTCTCCTGGCGGGGCATGCTCGCCACGGCCGGCGGGGTGGCCAGGAAGTCGGGGTGGCGGTCGCGGTCCTGCGGCTGCCACATACCGGTGTCGGGCAGCGGGGCCGTACCGGTGTCCTTGCGGGCGAAGTCGAAGGCGGAGGTCAGGTCACCGCAGACGGCCCGGCGCCAGGGCGAGATGTTGGGCTCCTGCACGCCGAAGCGCTGCTCCATGAAGCGGATCACGGAGGTGTGGTCGAAGGTCTCGGAGCAGGAGTAGCCGCCGGTGCTCCAGGGCGAGACGACGAGCATCGGCACGCGCGGGCCGAGCCCGTACGGTCCGGCGACGTAGCCGGCCTTGCCGGGGAAGACGTCGAGGGCGGTCGAGACGGTCGACAGGCCCTGGCCCGCGTTCGCGGGGGCGTACGGCGGCACGACGTGGTCGAAGAAGCCGTCGTTCTCGTCGTAGGTGATGAACAGCGCCGTACGGGCCCACACGTCGGGGTTGGAGGTGAGCGCGTCCAGCACCTGCGCGATGTACCAGGCACCGTAGTTCGAAGGCCAGTTGGCGTGTTCGCTGAAGGCCTCGGGGGCGGCGATCCAGGAGATCTTGGGCAGCGTGCCCGCGGTGACGTCGGCGCGCAGCCGGTCGAAGTAGCCCTCGCCGGTCCGGGCGTCCGTACCGGTGCGGGCCTTGTCGTGGAGCGGGTCGCCGGGCTTGGCACCCCGGTAGTTGTTGAAGTAGAGCAGCGAGTTGTCGCCGTAGTTGCCGCGGTAGGCGTCGCTGATCCAGCCCCAGGAACCGGCCGCGTCAAGGCCGTTGCCGATGTCCTGGTAGACCTTCCAGGAGATCCCGGCCGCCTCCAGTCGCTCGGGGTAGGTGGTCCAGCCGTACCCGGCCTCGGCGTTGTTGAGGACCGGGCCGCCGCCCTTGCCGTCGTTGCCCGTGTGGCCCGACCAGAGGTAGTAGCGGTTGGGGTCGGTCGAGCCGATGAACGAACAGTGGTAGGCGTCGCAGATGGTGAACGCGTCGGCGAGAGCGTAGTGGAACGGGATGTCGTCGCGCGTGAGGTGGGCCATGGTGGCGGGCGTCTTGGCGGGCACCCAGTTGTCGTACTTGCCCTTGTTGAAGGCGCTCTGGCCGCCCGCCCAGTCGTGGTTGAGGCCCTGGAGGAATTCCATGCCGAGGTCGTCCGACGGCGGCCTGAAGGGCAGGGTCTCCTTGCCCGCGTTGTCGCTCTGGTGCCACACGGACTTCCCGCTGGGCAGGGTCACCGGACGGGGGTCGCCGAAGCCGCGGATGCCGCGCAGTGCGCCGAAGTAGTGGTCGAAGGAACGGTTCTCCTGCATCAGGACCACGATGTGCTCGACGTCGGCGATGCTGCCGGTCGTCCCCTGAGCGGGGATGGCCGCGGCGCGCGCGATGCTCTCGTTGAGCATCGTCAGGGCGGCGGCGCCGCCGGTGAGCTGGAGGAAGCGGCGGCGGTTCAGATCTGCCATGGCGGGAGGGACCTCTGCTTCGATCGAGAAGTGGTGGAGCGCCCCCAGGACATCCTGCGCGGGGTACCGGAGAGGGAGCCTGACGTGAAGGTGATGGATACGCCAGGCGAACGTCAGTCGGATTGCGCAGGAGTTCGGCCATTCACCGGACCGCTCCGGGCGCGCGGCCGGTACCGCGGAAAAGGACTGGCCACGTCGGGTCCGCGGCCGGTACGGTGCCGAAGGACGTGACCGGACCGAGGAGGTGTGACCCATGAACGCTGTATGCAGGTGGGCACTCCCCCATTCCGTCACGGTGGGCGGCTGACGCAGGTGTCGCCGGGGGTGCCTCAACGACAAGGCACTCGCGAAAGGGCGAAACCCATGGATCCCCTACGTCACACCCCTGTTCCCACCCCGACCGCCGGCACGGGCGATCGCGTCACCACGATCACCCGGACCGCGGAGCACCAGTGGCACGCCCTGGAGGACGGCCGCGAGATCGGCCGCAGCGACGTGTCGGTCCGGCCCGACGGGCGCCTCTTCCTCAGTGTCGACGCCTGGCACGCCGATGCCTTCGACCGGCTCGCGGCCGCGATGGTGGCGGACCTGCCGGTCCCCCTCCACGCCGTGGTCGACGAGGAGGACCTCGACTCGATCGCCGGGTGGCAGCGCGCCGGCTTCACGATCGGACGGCGGGAGCGGGAGTACCTCGTGCCCACCGACCCGGCCCGCACGGGCCTCGACGGCGCACCGACGCCCGCGGGCGTGCGGATCGTGCCCGTCGGAGACGCGGAGCGCGATCCGCTGTGCGCCGTGGACCGCGCGATCCGCGACGAGGTCGAGGCCACGGTCGGCTGGCGGCGCATGCCGGCCGAGGTGATCCCGCTCCCGGCCGGGATCACCGTCGTGGACCCCGCGGCCTACGCCGTGGCGGCGCGGGGCGACCACTACGTGGGCATGGTCCGCTTGGGGCCCTTGCCCCGCCAGCCGCGGATCGGCCTGATCGCCGTACGGGCCGACGAGCACCGCCGCGGCATCGCCAGGGCGCTGCTGGCCTCGGTCCTGGGCGGGCTGCACCGCTCCGGGGTCGCGACCGCCCGGGCCGAGGTCGACGAATCCAACACGGCGGCCACGGCGCTTTTCGAGGGCATCGGTGCCCGAACCGCGGGCCGCACCGTCGAGTGGGTGCGCAGCTGACGCGCCGACGCATTTTCCACAGTTCCATTCATTGCCGAACCCACCGTCACATGACGGGGAAGCGAGTCGACTTGCCGAGAACATCAGGCGCCCTGGAAACCGAGGGCACCGTCACCGAGTGCCTGCGCAACGCCACCTTCAGGGTGGAGCTCGAAAACGGACACAAGGTCCTCGCCCACATCAGCGGAAAGATCCGGAAGAACTACATCAAGATCCTTCCGTTCGACCGGGTGATCGTGGAACTGAGCCCGTACGACCTCACCCGCGGGCGCATCCTCTACCGCTACAGGTAGCAGCCGCGGGCGGCCGGGCTCCGACGGTGACGCACCGTCGGAGCCCGGCTCGCCGAGCAGGTACCGGGCTTCGCGTTGCGGACGGCCGGGGGCCTGGCCCAGCCGCAGCGGCGCCCTCGGCGTCCCTGCGGACTGGGACACGGGCGCGCCCCAACCGATACGTCACCGACAAAACGGGCCCGTACGGTTCGGACGTATCGCCGCAGCCGGCCTCACAGGCTCAGCCACACCCGCACGGCTGTCGCGGCGCCGGCCCACCCCACGACGCTCCGAAGGTCGACACGCGCATGCCCGTACCCACCCCGTCCCACCGGCTCCTGTTCGCGGCCGTCGCCGTCACCGGGCTCGCCCTGGTGACCGCTTGCGGCGGATCCGCCCACCCCGCGGACGCGGCCCGCCCCACGGCCGTCGCCCACCCCGCCACGATCTCCCCGCCGGTCGATACGGGGCGCACCACTCGCGTCACCTACGACCTGGGCGACACCGCCTACGCCCCGCCCGGTCTGGACGGGCAGCTCACGGAGTTGAGGGCCGCGGTCACCTACCCGCGCGAGCTGGGCACCGGGAAGCACCCTTTGGTGGTGATGCTCCACGGGTGGGCGGACACGTGTCAGGCGGGTGACAAGCCGGTACGCCCGTACGCCTGGCCGTGCGGCGCCGACGCCCGGCCGGTCGACAACCACCTGGGCTACTCCTACCTCGCCGACGCCCTGGCCGAGAAGGGGTACGTCGTGGTGTCGGTATCGGCCAACGGCATCCAGGCCCACGAGACGAAGCGGGGCACCGTCGCGCGCGCCGGCCTGCTCGACGAGCACCTGCGGATGTGGCAGCAGCTCTCCGAGGGCAAGGGCCCCCTGCAAGCACTCGGTCAGCTCGCCGGCCGGGTGGATACGGAGCGCGTCGGCACCCTGGGGCATTCGCGCGGTGGCGGCGGCGTCCTGTCGGAGGTCCTGGACAGCCACGCCCGGGTACCGGGGGTGGACATCAGGGCCACGATGGCGTTCGCGCCCGCCATGAACGGGATCGACGCCGCGAAGGAGCGGATCAGCCGCGTGCCGCTCACCGTGGTCGCCGGAACCTGTGACGCCATGTGGGACGACAGCAAGATCCCCCTCGCGATGGCGGCCGGCAACCCCCACGCCCGGCACGTCGAGCTGAAGGGCGGCAACCACAACTATTTCAACACCGTCTGGACCCCCGGCAGCGGGCCGGCCTTCGCCACGGACGACGTCGCCCTGGACCACCGCGACCTCGCCGGCGGCCGGTGCAGGAGCACCAACGGCACCGGCGACCCCGTGCGGCTGGGGCCCGCGGAGCAACGCCGGGCCGCGATCGACGCGACGACCGCGTTCTTCGGCGCCCACCTGAAGTAGCGGGTGCCTCAGCCGGTGGTGCGGAGGGTGACGTGGGGGGCCAGGGCGGCCAGGAAATCGGGGGCGTCGAAGACCTGGCCGGCGGAGGCGACGCCCGTGGTGCGGACGCGGCCGGTCAGTACCCGGTCGAGGGCCTCGACGACGAGGGGCGCGGTGACCGCGTAGATGTCCCGGCCCTCGGCGACGACGCGGCGCTCGACGCCGTTCGCGCGGACGACGGCGTCCACGAGGAAGGTCTGGTCGGAGCGGCCGAGCTCGTCGGTGGCCGCGGGGGCCGGGGTGTCGGGCGAGGCGATGTCCCGGGCGGCCTCGGCGAGCATGTGGGTGTGGACGTCGCGGATGGCGAGGTGGTCGGTGACGGTGACGACGTCGGCCATCGTGAACTCGGTGATGACGGGACGGGGGCCCATCGGGGCGGGGAACGGCCACTCCACGGTGGGCGGGGTGTCCGTGCGGTACTGCCACGCGCCGTCGGCGTAGCGCAGGCGTCGGTCGCCCCGGCGTTCGCGCGAGACGCTGCCGGACAGGCGCGTTCCGGCGGTGGGGTGCCAGTGGCTGAGGCCGTAGGCGATGTGCGCCTCGTCGGCCCGCTTCCAGTCGCCCATGGCGGTGGTGACGAGCAGGTCGCCGAGGCCGCCGAAGAAGGCCATGGCGGGGACGATGACCGCCCCGGCCTCGCGGGCGCGGTCGGCGTAGTGGGCGAAGGTGTCGAGGTTGGCCTCCAGCTCGGCGGCGACGTCCAGGTACGGGATGCCGGCCCGCAGGGCGGCCTCGATGACGGGGCCCGTGGTCGAGGCGAAGGGTCCGGCGCAGTTGATGACCGCGGCGGCGCCGCTCAGGGCGAGGTCCAGCGCGGCCGGATCGTCGACCGTGGCCGGGCTGGACCGCAGACCGGTTTCGGCGGCCTGGGCGTCGAGCTTCTCGCGGTCGCGGCCGGAGAGGACCGGAACGTATCCGCGGGCGAGCAGCTCCGCGACCACGAACCTGCCGGTGTGCCCGTAGGCGCCGTAGACCGTGATGGTGCTGCCCGTCGGGGCGCTGCCCTCGCCGGCGCTGCCCGCAGTGCCATGGCCCGTGGTGTCGCTGCCCGTCGTGATGCCGTTCATGAAACCGCTCCCCTGTCGCGTTCGACGCCCTGCCCGATCCCCGTGTTCGCGGGGCCGGTCCGGGCTGTTGTGATCATCCTGTCGGTCGGGGCGGGGGGTGCGTGAGTGGCGGAAACGACGCGCCCCGTACAGTTTCGGACATGCATCACGTCGCGTTGGCCGTCACGGACGGCATGCTCCACTTCGAACTGGCGCTGGCCTGCGAGGTCTTCGGATCGGACCTGACGCACCTGGTGGACCCGTGGTACCGGTTCACCCTGTGCGGGCCGGGTCCCGTGACGGTCGGCCGGTTCCGGATGGAGCCCGACGCCGGTCTGGAGGCGCTGACGACGGCGGACACCGTGATCGTGCCGGGCTGGGCCGACGTGGACCAGGACCCGCCGGCCGAGCTCGTCGACGCGGTGCGCGCCGCGCACGAGGCCGGCGCACGGGTGGCTTCCCTGTGCACGGGTGCGTTCGTCCTGGCGGCGGCGGGGTTGTTGGACGGGTGGCGGGCGACCACGCACTGGGCGCACACGGGCGAGTTGGCACGGCGCCATCCCCGGGTCACGGTGGACCCCGACGTGCTCTACGTCGACAACGGCAGCGTGCTGACCTCCGCGGGGAAGGCCGCCGCGATGGACCTGTGCCTGCACCTGGTGCGCCTGGACCACGGAACCAGGGTCGCGAACGTCGTCGCGCGGCGCCTGGTGGTGCCGCCGCACCGCGAGGGCGGGCAGGCCCAGTTCGTCACCACGCCCGTGCCCGAGCCGGGCAACCATCCGCTGGCCGAGCTGCTGCCGTGGGTCCTCCAGCGCCTCGACGAACCCCTGACCGTGGAACACCTCGCACAGCGGGCCGGCATGAGCTCCCGCCACCTGGCCCGCCACTTCAAGGCGGTCACCGGCACCACTCCGCTCCAGTGGCTGCTGGCCCAACGGATCCGGCACGCACAGGAGTTGCTGGAGGGGACGGACGCCACCGTGGACACGATCGCCACGGCCACCGGCATGGGCACCGCGACCACCCTGCGCCGACACTTCAGCCGCACCGTCGGAGTCCCGCCCGACACCTACCGACGCACTTTCCGCAGCTGAGAGATCCCCTAGGGGGTGTCCGACGGGAAGGACGGCGGGAGCGCGTCCTCCTCCCGGAGCATCGTGATCAGGCCGATGCCGTCGTCGTCCGGCGCCGGGTCGGCCACGCCGTGGTCCGGGACCGGGGCGCCGATCAGGTCGCCGTCCGACTTCTCGATCAAGAAGCGCTCGCGGTAGGCGTCGCGGGCCGAGACGGCGACGCGATCGATGAGCAGGTAGCTCAGGCCCGCGCCGACGGCCATGCCGGCGACCGGCACGAACTGCCCGAGCTTCTTCTTCGGGAGCTGCTGCGCGAACTTCGTCGCGAAGCGCTGGACGATCCTGGTGAGGACCTTCTCGTTCAGCTTCGTCCACGGAGCGTTGCGCACGAGCAGCTGGGTGAGCTGGGAGAGTTCGGCGTACGCGGCGGCCTTCGCCGACGTGCCCGTGGACATGCCGAGGGCGATCACGGACATCACGAAGACCTCCTCTTCGGGATCGTTCGGGTCGTAGCCGTAGTAGAGGGCCGTCGAGGCGACCACCCGCGTGGCGAGGCCGAGCATCATGGCGGTGTCCGCGGCCATCGCGCCGGCCACGGTGCCGATTCCGGGTGCGGCGCCCGCGCCCGCGCCCGCGATCGTTCCCACGCTGGCGAGCACCTCGCCGCCCGTCACCGCCGCGGCCGATCCCAGGCCCGTCGCCGCCGCCGAGAGCGCGTGTCCGTACCGCACCGCGTTGTGCCGGGCGACCTCGTCGACGACCTCCAGGTCGAGCTCGCGTATCCCGCCCAGCCCGCCGGTGTCGTGTCCGGCCCGCCGGTACTGCTCGACCACGCGCTTCTTGCTCACGGTCCGGCTCGCGGTGCCGCTCACGGCCTTGCCGAGGCCCCTGGCCGCCCCGCCGTACGCGGCGACCACCTTGTCGGCGCCCGGGGCGTTGCGCGCTTTCTGGCCCAGCGCGGTGAGGCGGTCACGGGCCTGTCGCGGAAGGAGGTTCCTCGCCTGCTTGTCGAGGGAGGCCTCCTTCCGCTTCTGGAGCCGGTCCCACTCCCGTTGTTCGTAAGCGGAGAGAGTCATGTGGTCGCCTCGGTATCGAAGTGCTCGGAAGCAGTTCCGCGCGGTCGCGGCCGTAGGTGGCGCCACTGGGCGGGGAACTCCTCGCAGGACACTACGTGTTCGAGGCGGTGCGCGGCGCGATACCGTCCAAGTGCCTGACGTCGCCGTCTTGGGCCGCGGCGCTCCCTGCTACCCCGGCGCCTCCCGACCGGACGGCGGGCTCGCTCCGAAGGCCGGGACGACCACGTACTGGGGCCCGCAGCGCACCGGGAAACCGGGGTCCTTGGTCAGCGGTCCGACCGGGCTGTTCTCGTACACGCTGACGACCACCCTGTCCGGCGGGATGTCCTTGCGCGTCTTGGCGTGCGCCAGGGTGCACACCAGCTGGCTCAGCGCGGTGTTGTCCAGCTCCCCGGTCGAGATCGACAGGGGTACGTAGAGGTCGACCCCGCCGTCCGTGGCGAAGGCGCTCGGCTGGCGCGGGAACAAGGGGACGTGGTTGCTCAGGCCCCGGGCGCGCTCCCCCTCGGTGGGACCCTCCAGCAGGAGGTTCAGGGCCTGCTGCGGAGTGGTGGTGCCGTTGCTGGGACGCGATGCCTGGCGGATCCCGTACGGACTGGCGAAGTACAGCTCCACGCTCCGGATCCCGCCCGGCCGCTGCGGCACGCCGGTGGCGGGGCCGCCCGCGCGGACCGGGCCGGTGGAGCTGATGCCGCAGCCGGAAAGGGCGGCCGACGCACCGGCCACCAGCACCGACACGGCGACGACCGCCACACCCGCGCGTGCGCGGACGGTGCGGCCCGTCACGACGTCTCCTCGGGCCCGGGGCGGCCGGGATCCGCGGCGGCCGTGCGGGCGTCGGGCGCCGCCCCGGCCAGCGGGAGGGTCAGGGTGAACACCGCGCCCTCCTGCGGCCCGGGCGCGTTGGCCGCGGTGAGGGTGCCGCCGTGCAGGCGGACGTTCTCCTCGGCGATGGCCAGTCCCAGGCCGCTGCCCTCGGAGCGCGGCCGGGCCGAGTCCGCCTTGAAGAAGCGGTCGAAGACGTGCGGCAGGGCGGCCCGTGCGATGCCCGGGCCCGCGTCCGTGACGGTCAGGACCGCGGTGGCGTGCCGCCCACAGGTCCGACCGCGCACGGTCACCGGAGGCCGGCCGTGGTGCAGGGCGTTGCCGACGAGGTTGGCGAGGACCACGTCGATCCGGCGGGTGTCGATCCGCACGGGCAGCGGCCCGGGCAGGTCGACGACGATCCGTGGATCCCCCTGCCAGCCGCGCAGCCGCAGGGTGGTGGCCAGTGCGGTGCGCAAGTCGCTCTCCTCGGCGTGCAGTTCGGCGCGGCCCGCGTCGAAGCGCGCCACCTCCATCAGGTCCTCGACGGTACGGGCCAGCCGCCGGGTCTCGGCGGCGACGAGGGAGGCCGCGTCGGCCGAGTCCGGTGGCAACGCCCCCGAGGCCGCGTCCTCGTCGAGGACGTCGGTGACGGCGGTCATCGCGGCGAGCGGCGTGCGCAGTTCGTGGGCGACGTCGGCGGCGAACCGGCGGGCGTTCTCCTCCAGGCGCCGCAGTTCCGCGTCGTCGCGCTGGAGTTTGGCGGCCATGGTGTTGAAGGTGGCGGTGAGCCCGGCCAGTTCGTCGTTGCCGATGACGTCGAGCCGGGTGTCGAGGCGTCCCTCCGCGACCTGTTGCGCTCCGCGGCGCAGACGGCGTACGGGCAGCAGGACCCGGCGGGCGGCCAGCAACGCCGGTACCAGCGCCAGGGCCAGGGCCGGCACGATGCCCACCTCGGCGGCCGTCACCAGCGCCGAGATGTCGGACGCCTCCTTGTCGAGCGGGAACACGGCGAAGACCCTGAGTCCCGTGGGCTGCGGGTCCCGACCCTCGTCCGTGGCCGCCAACGGAACGGCGACCGCGAGCCAGGGCCTGCCGTCGTGCGCGAAGCGCTGGTAGGCGGAACCGGTCCCCTCGCGCACGGCGTCCACGAGGGCGGGCGGCACCCCGGGCGCGACCGGCGGCCGCACCACGGGGCCGCTCCCGGACGCCCGGGTCCACTCGGGAACGGAAGTCGGGACGGGGCCCAGCGCCGACACCGGGGCCGCGTCCCCCATCACGGCACTGGTGGTCCAGGCGCGCGAGCCGCCCGCCAGGTCGAGCTGGAGGGTGAGGGTGCGCAGGTTCGCGGCGCTCGGCGGCATCGACAGGTCGGGGGCGAGGGAGGTCAGCTGGGTCCGCAGGTCCCGTACGGCAGCGCTCTGGGTCCGCTCCAGCGTGGCGGCCCGGGCTCGCTGGAAGGTGAGCACGGCGGTGAGCAGCGACCCGAAGGCGGTGGCGAGCAGGAAGGCCACCACCAGACGGGCCCGCAGTCCGGTGGCCCACGCGGTCCGCCGGTGGCGGCTCACCGGGGGCGCCCCGACGGGACGTGGTCCAGCGGGACGGGGTCCACCGGGACGCGGTTCCACGGGATCCGGCGGCCGGGGACCCCTGCCGCGGCGGCCGTGCACGCAGCGGCCCGCCCTGCGGGAGCGCGGCGTACGACGACCCGGCCCGCGGCAGCGCGGAGCACGGCGGCGCGGGTCACAGCGGCGCGGCTCACAGCGGCCCGAAGCGGTAGCCGAAGCCTCGGACGGTCTGGATCATGACCGGCCGGCGCGGGTCGTCCTCGATCCGGCCGCGCAGCCGCAGCACGCAGGCGTCCACGAGGCGCACGTCGCCGTGGAAGGTGTACTCCCAGACCCGCTCCAGCAGTTCCTGGCGGGTGTAGACCCGGCCGGGGTTGTCGGTGAGGAAGAACAGGAGCTTCAGCTCGGCCGGGGCGAGGGAGATCTCGCCGCCGTTCTTGAACACCATCAGGGCGGCCCGGTCGAGGGTGAGCGGCCCGTGCTCCTCCGGCCCTGCGGGGCGCGGCGCGGCCGCCCCGGCCTCCGGGTCCGCGGGGGCGACCCGGCGCAGCACGGCGCGCATGCGGGCCTCCAGCAGTTCGCCGCTGGCGGGTTTGACGAGGTAGTCGTCAGCGCCCGCCTCCAAGCCGACGATCATGTCCATCTCCTCCCCCCGCGCGGAGAGGATGACGATCGGCACCTGCGAGACCGCGCGGATCCGTCGGCACACCTCCAGCCCGCTGATGCCGGGCAGCATGAGGTCGAGCAGCACCAGGTCAGGGCCGAAGTCCTCCAGCGCGAACAGTCCGTCCTCGCCGGTGGCGGTGGACTCGGCCTCGTACCCGCGGCGGCGCAACGCGAGCATGACGCCCCTGCGGATCGCCGGGTCGTCCTCGATGAGCAAAACGCGAGCCATGGGTCCTTCCGGGCATTTCGGGGAACTGCGGCCATTCTTCCTGATTCCCGGCGAGGAGAACATGACGGCACCATGACGGTCCGCACCGGCTCGACCGGGTTCGCGTGCCGATGACGGGTCGACCCGTGGTCCATGACGGGACGATGACCAACCCCGAAATCGGCTCCGGCGGCTGTTTGGCTGATCCACATGAACCACATGGACCACACCACAGACCTCGATCACACTCCTCGCCCCGCTCGCTCCGGCATGCGCCGGGCGACGGCCCTCTCCGCCGCCGCCCTCCTCGGCGTCCTCGCCCTCACCTCGTGCGGCAACGGATCCGGGAGCACGGACGACGCCGCCGCCACCGGGGCGGACGCCGCGCGGCAGGACCCGTCCGCGTCGGCCCCCGCCACGGGCACGGGCACGCTGAAGAAGCCCGCGAAGCTCCTCTGGATGGGCGACTCCATCGCCGTCGGCGAGGCCCTGCCCGTGACGGCCGCCCTGAAGTCCTCCGACATCGCCGTCACCTCCATGGCCTCGGACGGCGGCGGCGGCGTCCTCGGCCCGACCGAGCTCAGCGAGTCCACCTGGAAGGCCCTCGCCGACCAGCTGAAGTCCGTGCACCCCGACACCGTCGCGTACCAGATCACCACCTACGACTGGGGCAGCCCGCAGGAACAGCGCCAGGGCTTCGAGAAGCTGATCGCGACCGTCAAGGCCGCCGGAGCCCACCTGGTGCTGGTCACCCCTCCGCCCTTCGACACCTCCGGCTTCTACGCCGACCACAAGGCCGACATCGACTCCGCCCCGGGGGCGGCGAAGGCCGCGGTGGCCGCCCACCCCGCCGACGCGTCCTTCCTCGACGCCTCCGCACTCTGGGGCACCGATGCCACCGCGCCGCAGGCACAGCGCTCCTCCGACAAGACCCACTCCTGCCAGCAGGGCACCGCGAAGTTCGCCCAGTGGTTCAGCACGGAGCTGGGGAGGCTGGCCGGCTTCTCCCCCGCCGACCCCAAGGGCTGGGCCAACGGCGAGTGGACGAAGTCCGACGTGTTCGCGAAGCTGAACTGCTCCTGACGTGCCGCCCACCCAGATGGCGGGAGCCCCGGCCCGACCCCGCCCGCACCGCCGATCGGCCGGGCCGCGGCCCCACGACGACGCCCGGCTCGCGCACCTCCCGCCGCTGGACGGGCTGCGCGGTCTGGCCGTCCTCGGTGTGCTCCTCTTCCACCTCGGCGACCTCCCGGGCGGCTTCCTCGGCGTCGACCTGTTCTTCGTCCTGTCCGGGTTCCTGATCACCGGGCTCCTGCTGCGCGAGGCCGCGGCGAACGACGGACGGATCTCGCTCGCCGCCTTCTGGGGCCGCCGGGCCCGCCGGCTGCTGCCCGCCCTGGCGGCGGCCCTGGCGGGGACCCTCGTCCTGACCGTCCTGCTGGGCAGTCCCGCCATGATCCGGTTCGCCCGGCAGGACGCCCCGTGGGTCGTGGCGAACCTCGCGAACTGGCACTTCGTCGCCGAACAGGTCGGCTACTTCCAGGCGACCCCGACCCGGGTGTTCACGCACCTGTGGAGCATCGCCGTGGAGGAGCAGTTCTACCTCCTGTGGCCGCCGTTGGTGCTGCTCCTCGTACGGGCGGGCCGCGGCGCGTCCGGGACCCGGGCCTTCGGTCCCCGGGCGCTGGCCGTCCTCGCCGCCGCCGGCGCGCTGGCCTCGGCGGTCCTGATGGCCCTGCTGCTCAACCCCGCGGACACCACCCGGGTCTACGAGGGCACCGACACCCGTGCCTTCGCGCTGCTGCTCGGTGCGCTCGCGGCGGCCCCTGCCGTACGGAACCGGGTGGCCCGGCTGTCCGAGCGGGCCGCGGGGCGGCTCGCGCTGGTCCCGGCGGTCCTGCTCGCGGCCGCGTGGGTCCTGGTCCCGGGCACCGGGCAGGTCTTCCTCTTCCAGGGCGGGTTGCTGCTCCACTCGGCCGCTGCCGCCGCGCTGATCACCCTGCTGGCGCGCGCACCGGGGACCCCCCTCGGCCGGGTCCTGGGGCTGCGCCCGTTGACCGCGCTGGGCGAGCTCTCGTACGGGCTCTACCTGTGGCACTGGCCGCTGATCCTGCTGCTGGACCACGCGGGTCCGCAGCTGCCCGGCTGGGCCCGGACCCCCTGTCTGGTCGCCCTGTCCGTCGCGGTGGCGGCGCTCTCGAAGCGCTTCCTGGAGGACCCGGTCCGCTACCGCGCCCGCTGGGCGCACGGCCGCGGCGGGGCCCTCGCCGTGGTGGCCACCCTGGCCGCGCTCACCGCCCTGTGGCTGGCGCTCCCCCTCCTGTCCCCCGCCGCCTCGGGCACGCATCCGGGCCCGACGGTGGACGTCACCCAACTAGGCGCCCCGGCTGCGGACTAGGGGGTGTCCGGTCCTGTCACCGAAAGGGTTCTCCGTGTCACGGACCGGTCACAAGGGCCCCACCGCGGGTCCGTCCCGGCGAACATGGCGCAATGCGCACACAGCACACCACCGCCCTGCTCGCGGCGGCCGCCGCCCTCGCCCTCACGGCCTGCGGTCCGCAGGGCGGGTCGGGCTCGGACAAGCCCGCCGGCGCGGGCACGGCGCCTTCCGCGCGCCACACGCCGGCGCCGAAGGCCTCGGCCGCTCTTCCCCAGCTCGTCGGCAAGGGGCTGCAAACGGCCCAGGACGAGGCCCAGGCCGCCGGGTTCTACCGCTTGAAGTCCCACGACGCGCTCGGCCGCGACCGGCTCCAGGCCCTCGATCGGAACTGGAAGGTGTGTTCGCAGACCCCCGCCGCCGGTGCGGGAATCGACACGAGCACGACCGTCGACTTCGGCGCGGTCAAGCTCGAAGAGACCTGCCCCGCCACCGACGCACCGGCCCCGAAGCCCGCCGGGGACACCATGCCCGACTTCGTCGGCACGGGCATGAAGGCCGTGCGCGCCGCCCTGCCCGCCAACGCGAGCATCACCGTGAAGGACGCG
Organism: Streptomyces sp. NPDC098789; assembly: GCF_044759975.1. NCBI lineage: Bacteria > Bacillati > Actinomycetota > Actinomycetes > Kitasatosporales > Streptomycetaceae > Streptomyces > Streptomyces sp. NPDC098789. Next base: position 125,346 of record NZ_JBIWAJ010000012.1, on the reverse strand, counting down.
GTGCAGAGCCGCATGGTCCTTCAGGAGTCGAACTGGAAGGTGTGCGCCCAGGACCCGAAGCCAGGAGCCGCCCTCACCGGCCAACCCGTCGCCTTCACCGTGGCCAAGACCGACGAGACCTGCCCCTGAGAACGGGCCCGGGCGGTACGGGTGTTGGGGAGCAGGGGGTCAGGACGTCGGGGGCGTCCACTTCTGCTGGGCGGCGCCGGTGCAGGTCCACAGCTGCAGCCGGGTCCCGTTGGCGGGGTTGCCGCCCGTGACGTCGAGGCACTTGTTCGCCTGTGGGTTGACGATGTCGCGGGCCCCGGACACCGTCCAGCGTTGGGCGCCGGTCCCGTTGCAGTCGTAGAGCTGCACCGGGGTGCCGTCGGCGGCGCCGCCGCTGGCGACGTCGAGGCACTTGCCGAGCGCCCGTACGGTGCCGTCGGCGCCGAGGGTCCAGCGCTGGGCGCCGGTGCCGTTGCAGTCGTAGAGCTGGACCGGGGTGCCGTTGGCCGGGTTGGCGCCGGCCACGTCGACGCACTTCCCGGCGAGACCGCTGATCTGGCCGCTGCGCCCGTCGGATCCGCTGTCGTAGGAGGTGACGCGGACGTGGTCGACCACCAGCTGTTGCGGGAAGGCCGTGCCGCCGTCGGGGTCGCCCGGCCAGTAGCCGCCGACCGCGAGGTTGAGGATCAGGAAGAACGGCTTGTTGAAGGCCCAGCTGCGGCCGCCCAGGTCGGCGGGGGTCCGCCGCTGGTAGACGGTGCCGTCGACGGACCACGTGACCGCGTCGGGGGCCCAGTCGACGGCGAAGGTGTGGAAGGCGTCGGCGAAGGCCTGGCCGCCGGGGAGGGAGTACGCCGCCCCGATGCCGCCGGAGCCGGAGTAGCCCGGTCCGTGGAGGGTGCCGTGCACGGTCGACGGTTCGAAGCCGACGTTCTCCATCACGTCGATCTCACCGGAGTTCGGCCAGCCGACCTGGCCGATGTCGTCGCCGAGCATCCAGAAGGCCGGCCACATGCCCTGGCCCCGCGGCACCTTGAGCCGCGCCTCGACGTGTCCGTACTTCTGGGTGAAGCGGCCCGCGGTGTTCAGCCGGGCCGACGTGTACTCGCAGCGGCCGTACCAGCAGGCGTAGTCGGAGGGGTTCTCGCGACGGGCGGTGATGACCAGGTGGCCCTGTCCGTCGAGGGCGGCGTTGCGGTTGCCCGCCGTGTAGTACTGCCGCTCGTGGTTGTTGACGTTGTCCCCGGTCTCGACCTGCCACTTGCCCGGGTCGACGGCGGCGCCGGCGGGTCCGTCGAAGTCGTCCGAGAAGGTCACGGCCGCGGCGGCCGTCGGCGTGGGGGCCGGGTTGCCGCTGGCCGGGGCGGTCAGGCCGCCCCAGCAGACGAGGGCGAGGGCGCATAAGAGCGCGCGTCGGTGCCAGGTGGGATGCACGGTCATCACATCGTTTCGGCGTGGGGGGGGGCGCGGCGGACTCATCCTGGCATGTCCATGCCAGGGCATACGACAGCCCGTCGCCAGGGAGTGAACGCGGAACCGGGCCGTCCGGGACCCTTCGTTCACTACTTGATTCAAGGTGCAGGCCACGGCGGCGTCAAGATGCCTGCACCCTCCGCGCCATTCGGCCCGGCTCCGCGGGTCGGCCGGGCTATGCCGGCCGGTCCGGCTGGACGCGGCGGTAGAACGCGATGTCCCGACCGCTGACCACGACGATGTCCCCGGAGTCGGTCAGTCCGAGATCGTCCACGGTGTCGAGGAAGATCGCTGTCACCGACGCTCCGAGGTGCAGGTCCCACACCCGCACCCTCCCGTCCCGCCCTCCGGTGACGGCCACGGGCCGACCGTCCAACGTCCCGCACACCACCGCGGACGCCCCTTCGGCATGCGCGTCGACGGAATCGCCGACGAGTTCCCGGGCGTCCAGGTCCCACAGCCGGACCGCACCGCCCTGCGCCGTGGCGATCGCCATCGGCCGGCCGTCCACCACCGCACACGCCACCGCGTACACCATGCTGTCCTGTCCGGGCAGGAGTCCGCCGCCGTGCGCGCCGCCCAACAGGTCCCACACCCGGACCGTCTCGTCCCAACCGCTGGTGACCGCGATCAGCCTGCCGCCCACGGCGACGCACGCCACGGCGGCCACCCCGCCGACGTGGCCCGTCAGGGGTTCGCCGAGGGGTTCCCGCCGATCCAGGTCCCACGCCCGCACCGTCCCGTCCAGTCCGCTCGTGACCGCCACCGGTCGGCCGTCCACGACCGCGCACGCCACCGCGTACACCTCGCCGACATGGCCCACCAAGGGGTGACCGAGCGGTGCGTCGGCGCCCAGGTTCCACACCCGCACGCCGCCCTGCTGCCCGCAGGTGACGGCCGTCGCCCGACCGTCCACCGCCGCGCACGCCACCGCGTACACCTCGCCGACATGTCCGAGGAGGGGTTCGCCGACCGGCTGCCCGGTGTCCGCGTCCCACAGCCGCACCGCGCCGTCCACGCCTCCGGTGACGACGGTCGGTCGACCGTTCACCACCACGCACTCCACGTCGGACACCCCGCCGGGGTGCGTGGGGAAGGGCTGGACGCGGGACGGCGCGTTCCGTGGGTTCCAGACCCGCACCGTCCCGTCCTGGCCCCCGGTGACCACCACGGGCTGGCCCTCCACCTCCGCGCACGCCACCCCGTACACCGCGTTGGTGTGGCCGGTGAGGGGTTCGCGGACGAGTTGCCCGGTGCGCAGGTCCCACACCCGCACCGTCCCGTCCCAGCCGCCGGTGACGGCCACCGACCGGCCGTCGACCTCCGCGCACGCCACCGCGTGGACCACGTTCGTGTGGCCGGTGAGCGGACCGCTGGAGGGCCGGCCGGTGCGCAGGTCCCACACCCGCACCGTCCCGTCCCAACTGCCGGTGACGGCGATCGGCCAACCGTCCACGACCGCGCACGCCACCGCGTGCACCTGGCTGTTCTGGCTGGTGGCCCGCTCACCGATGGGCCGGCCGGTGCGCAGGTCCCACCGCCGCAGGGTCCCGTCCTGGCCGCCGGTGACCGCGATCGGCCGGCCGTCCACCTCCGTGCAGGCCACCGCGTTCACCGCCGAGGCGTGGCCGGTGAGGGGCTTGCCGACCGGTCGGCCGGTGCGCAGGTCCCACACCCGCACCGTACCGTCCCAACTTCCGCTGACGGCCACCGGCCGGCCGTCCACCGCCGCGCAGGCCAGGGCGTGCACCTGGCTGGCGTGGCCGGTGAACGCTTCGCCGACCGGCGCCCCGGTGCGCAGGTCCCACACCCGCACCGTCTCGTCCCAGCCGCTGGTGACGGCCACGGGCCGGTCGTCCACCACCGTGCACGCCACCGCGGCGACCCCGCCGAGGTGGCCGGTGAGGGGTTCCCCGACGGGTGCTCCGGTGCGCAGGTCCCACACCCGCACGGTCCCTTCCTGCCCGGTGCTGACGGCCACCATCCGTCCGTCCACCACCGTGCAGGCCACCGCCAGCGCCGCACCGTGCCCGATCAGGGCGTCCTGCTGCGCGGTGCTGAAGCGGCTTCCGCTGGCCCAGGAGGGCGCCCACGAGCCGCCGGGGAGTTGTTTGACGAGTCTTTGGCGCAGGGACGTGGCGCCGGCGCGAGCGGCATCGAGTGCGAGGACCTGCCGCCGCTGCGCGGGATCGAGCGGCAGGTGCAGGTGCAGGTGGGCGCGGTAGACGGCCGCGTTGAGGCGGGGGACGTCCTGCCCGACGCGGCGCAGGTGCGGGGTGAGCCCCCGGGGCGCGACGTGGACGAGGTACTCCGGGTCCTCGACCAGGGCGTCGAGCAGCTCCGCTTCCGCGGCGTGGTGCGCGAGGTGGTGGAGCGCGTAGGGGTGGGCGCGGCCCCAGTCGCGGGTCGCGTCGGCCCGGTGGGGGACGCGGTCGCTCAGGACCCGGGTGTAGGCAGCGTGGATGCGGGTCGCGTCCGTGTCGTGGCGCAGGTGTTCGGCCATGGCCTCGTGGTAGAGGCGGTAGGCGGAGCGACCGTTCTCCACGGCCTCCACCACGTACGACCCGGCCGCGCGGCGCAGCCACAGGAGGTCCTGGTCGGTGTAGGCACGGCCGGCGATCTCACTCGCGAGGGAAGCCCATACGTCCTCCCAGGGCAGGCCCTGGCCCTGTGCCCACGCCAGCGGTCGCAGCAGGTCGGTGGCGCGCCGGGCATCGGGCCCGAGCCGCCGCTCCAGGTCCTGGCGCATGGCGTCGGTGGCGTGCCGGGGCAGGCCGGCGCGCCATCGCCGTCCCGTGTCGGACGGGATCGTGGGGGCCGCGGCGAGGGTGAAGGCGGCGAGGCGCGCGACGAGGAAGGAACGGTCCGCGGCCGTGGCCACGGCCTCCGCGACGGCCAGGACCCGCTCGGGCCGTTCGCGGTAGGGCGAGCTCTGGTGGGAGCCGAGCAGGATCCGGGCGGCGTAGGCGGTGACGGCCTCCCGGTCGGCGTACCGGGGGGCGTCCAGGTCGACCGTGTCCTCGACGGGGATGCCCAGGCGGTCCAGGAGGTAGGGGCGGGTGCCGAGCAACAGCCGGATCCGGCCCCGGGAGTGCGCGATGAGCGGGCGCAGGACACTGCTGCACAGGGTGTCGGGGGTCGCGGCCTCGTCGAGGGCGTCGATCAGGACGGTCAGCGGTCGCCGGCGCCCGTCCAGGGCGTCGAGCAGCTCTCCGACGGTGGTGGCGCGTACGCGGGCCGCCGCGCCCAGGGCGTGCAGGACGTCGGTGTCGGTGAGGCGTTGGGCGTAGATCGCGGTGTCGAGGGCGCCCGGGCCGATCAGGTCGGCGGGGATCTGCAGGGCGCTGGTGGGGACGGTCCTGCGGTGTTCGGGGTGGGACAGGGCCGCCACCACGCCGAGCACGGCGGTCTTGCCCGAGCCGGGTCCCGCGGTCACCACGCGGGCGGCCGACGCGGCGGGGCCCGGCGGCTCCTTCAGCCATGTGCCGATCGCCGCCAGCGCGGCGTGCCGGCCGCTGAACCACCACTGCGGGTTGGCGTCCTGGTGGCGGGCGCCGGAGTGGTGCCCCATGGCGCGGACCAGGAGGCGGGCGGTGAATTCGGTCTCCCGCAGCCGGTCCTGCTCGTCGAAGGAGGCGGCCTGCTGGAGGGCGAGGTCGACGTCGTTGAGGCGGACGTCGTGGCGCGGGTTGGGGAAGAAGGCCGGGGGCTCGCCGTCGAGGCCGGCCAGGGTGAGTGCGATCCGCTGGTGCCCGGGCCGCTTCTCGGAGTCGTTGACGTGCTGGACGACGGCGTTCACCGAAAGGCTCCCGGGGGCGTGGCCCGCGACGGACAGGTCCGTCACCGCGTCCCGCAGCAGCGTCGGGAAGAGGGCGGCCACGGCCTGCTGGTGCGGCTGGGCGGAGGAGATCACCACGAGCCCGGACCCCGGGGTGCGGCTCCAGCCCGACTCGACGCGGTTCAGTGCGGCGGCGGCGAGCTGGTTGCCGCCCTTGGCGCTGTAGCAGGCGTCCAGCATCAGCATGACGCGTCGCACCCGGGTGTCCTGGAGCATCGCGCGGGCGAGGTCCGTGGTGCGCAGCGAGGTGTAGGACTTGCGGTTCGGGTCGGTGTCCGTGGTCAGCAGGACGTGCTCGCCGCCCGCGTCGAGGACGTCCCCGTGGAGGGACAGGTAGACGGCGAGGAGGTCGTCCGCGCGGCGGTCGGCCGCGCAGCAGAAATCGTTGAGGGCGTCGGTGAGCTGCTGTTTGCTGGGGTTCAGCGGCAGCGCGTCGTAGTGCTGGTAGCCGAGGGTCTCGGTGAACAGTTCCACGATCCCGGCCCGGGCCTCGACCAGGCCGGGCCGGTTCCAGACGGGGTTCTTCGGGTAGTCGGCCACGACGGCGGCGATCAGGAAGCGGCGTCCCTGCCCGCCCGGGGCCGCGTCGGTCACGCGAGGGCCTCGGCGACGGCCTTCCCGCACAGGGCATCGGTGAGGTAGGCGGTGGCGTCGTGGGCGTGCGCCCCGGTTTCGAGGAGCCCGGAGCGCAGTTCGTCGCCGAAGGCCGGCCGCAGGTCCTTCACCAGCGCGACGACGTCACCGTGCCCTGCGAGGTTCGTCCAGGTCAGGGCCTTCCCACCCGGCCAGGTTCCGCGGGCCCGCGCGCGGGGGCCGGTCGGTGCGGGGTCGAGCCGGTCGAAGACCAGGTTCCTGATGCCGAGCGGCGAACCGATCGTGACCAGGGCCCGCACGCCGTGGTCGGGCAGGGCGCACAGCGCCTCGTAGGCGACGACCGAGCCCAGCGAGTGGGCGACCACGACCCGGGTGTCCGGGCCGATCGCGCCGATCACGCGCTGGCGGACCGCGCCCCGTACGGCCGGATCGGTGAGGTAGGCGCGTACCTGCTTGAGGTCGGCGACCATGTGCCGCAGTGCGATGTCCGCGAAGAACCGCGATCCGGACAGCGCGCGCAGCGCGGCCTGCGCGGAGCCGGGCGTGGCGAGGAGGGTGTCCTGCGCGTCCGGCGGCACGACGCCCGGGTCGCTCTGCGCCGCCGCCCGCCACCACGCGCCCAACAGCTCCTGCTCGAAGGGGTCGTCGACGTCCTCGGCGGTGTACGGCAGGTCGTCGACGGAGAGCATCTGGCCGGACGGCCGGAACAGGTCCCCGTAGAAGGCCATCGCCACCTCCGACGCGTCCAGCGAGCCGCCCGCGTCGACCCGGCGCAGACCGTCGCCCAGCGCCGGCCACCAGGCCGAGAGCAACATCCCCTCCCCCTGGACCTGTTGACCGATCCCGTGCACGCACACCACTCGGGCCATTCGGCCCACCCCCTGAGACACGACCCTGGAACACGACCCTGGAACACGACGCGAAGGCACCTGCCCAGAGGCACTACTACCAGTCGCCCCCGGCCCGCCGCAGGCGTTCGCCGGACCTCCGGGCAGATGGCCGCGCTCAGCTCGGGCCGCTCCCGGTGGCGCGGGCCCCACGGTCCGTGCCCGCCCGGGCGCGCTGCACGGGAGCGAGGCGGTAGTGGCTGAAGGCCGTCTCCAACACGCCGTCGCCGCTGGTGAGTGCGGGCAGTTCCCGCCCCAGGCCGTGCACGCGGTCCGCGGGCAGGAGGCCCTCGACCACGTACGCGTCCCCCCGCGCCGCCGGGGGTTCCGGCTGGGCCCGGTGCCGGGCCAGCGCGAGCGCCACCGCCGCGTGGGCGTCCTGCGGGAAGTCCAGGCGGAACCGGTGCACCGGCTCGTGCACGACCGTACCGGCCCGGCGCAGCGCCGACATGAGGACCAGCCGGGTGAGCGCCCGGAATTCCCCGGCCGTGCTGCGGATGCTGCAGAATCCCGAGTGCGTCATGGTCACGGTGCAATCGGGCACCTGCCAGCCGAACGGCCCCCGGCCCAGGGTCGCGCGGACCGTCTCCTCGACGGCGCGCATGTAGCCCGGCGGCAGCGAGCCGAGCTCGACCTCCCTGCGGAAGGCGACGCCGCCGCCGACCCGACCCGGCTCCACGCGCAGCCCCACCGTCGCCAGGAGCCGGTTCCCGTCCTGGTCGATGATCTCGTGCGCGGCCCCCGTACCGGTGACGCGCTCGACGCAGATCGGGGTCGTCCCGTGGAAGGAGACCGTGATCCCGTACTCCTGTGCCAGGGCGGCCGCGAGGACTTCCTTCTGCACCTCGCCGTACAGCGAGACCGACAGCTCCGGGCCGTCCGGGTCCTGCCGCAGGCCGATCAGCGGGTCCTGTTCGGCGAGTTGGGTGAGGGCGTGGTGCAGGGCGCCCCGGTCGGCGGGGTCGGCAGGTGCGACGACGGTCTCCAGAGAGGGGGCGGCGAAGACCCGCCCGTAGGGGCGGCCGTCGGGCTCCTGACCGAGCACGTCCCCGATCCGGACCGTCGACAGGCCGTGCAGCACCGCGATCTGGCCGGCCCGGGCCACCGGAGCGCGCACCGCGGCGCCCCGGTCGAAGACGGCCAGGTCGGTGACCTTGGGCCGGGCGCCCGCGCCGACGCCCGCGACCGGGACCCGGTCGCGGACCGCGAGTCGGCCGGAGAAGATCCGGGCGTAGGCGATCCGCTCGCCGCCCCCGCCCCGCTCCACCTTGAACACCCGCGCCGACAACGGCGCCCGGACATCGGCGCGTTCGGCGGGGAGGAGGTGCTCGATGCCCTCGACGAGGTCCGCGATCCCGGCGCCGGTGATCGCCGAGCCGACGTAGACCGGGTGCACGCGCCCGCTGCGGGTCTGCGCGACGAGCGCGGACCGCAGCCGCTCGTGGGGGACGGACCGCTCGTCGGCCAGGTAGGCGCCGAGCAGGGCGTCGTCGTGGGTGGTGAGCACGTCCAGCAGGTCCTGCGTGAAGGCGGTGTCGTCCGGGGCGAAGGCGGCGACACCGGCCGAGGCCGCGCCGAGGTCGGCCACGACCCGCCCCATCGGGATCACGGCCACGTCCAGGGTGCGCCGGACCTCCCGCAGGACGCGGGCGTCGTCGGCGCCGCGCCGGTCCACCTTGTTGATGAAGACCAGGGTCGGGATGGCGAGCCGCTTCAGCGTCCGCATCAGGACGCGGGTCTGCGGCTGTACGCCCTCGACCGCGGAGACGACGAGGACGGCGCCGTCGAGGACGCCGAGGACCCGCTCCACCTCGGCGATGAAGTCGGGATGGCCCGGGGTGTCGATCAGGTTCACGGAGAGCGCCGAACCACCGCTCCCGAGCGGGAAGTTGACGACGGCCGACTTGATGGTGATGCCGCGGCGGCGTTCCATCTCCAGGCTGTCGGTCAGGGTGTTGCCGGCATCGACGCTGCCGATCTCGCCGATGACCCCGGCCGCGTACAGCAGCCGTTCGGTCAGGCTGGTCTTACCGGCGTCGACGTGGGCCAGGATGCCCAGGTTGAGCGTGCGTGAGGCGGTGTGCACAGAGCGTCATGTCCTTCAGGTGGATGATCGTTCCTTTCGCGGGGGACATGAACGAACGGCGCATCGATCGGCTCCTCGGTGACGTTGGGCTCTCCCCCGACGCTCGCACACCACCCGCCCCCGCAGCCACCGCATTTCGGCACGGGCGGGCCTGCGGAAGCGATCCCGGGCGCGGCGCCGGCCTCCACCCCTCCCCTCCACCCCCGCTCTCCACCCCTCCTCTCCACCCCCGCTCTCCACCCCCGCTTCCACCCCTTCTTCCACCCCTGGGTCCAGGTGCCGCGGGCCGATCCCCAGCAGTCTTGAGGCATGACAACGACCGAGTGGATCACCGACATCGCCCTCCTGCTGATCGTCTTCCGCCAGCTCCGGGAAGGCCGGCTCGACCTCAAGACCTTCCTGATCCCGCTGGGGATCGTGGCCTTCGTCGCCAACTCCTATCTGGACACCATTCCCACCGCGGGCAACGACCTGGTGCTCATCGGGCTCCTGGTCGCCGTCGGCGCCGCGCTCGGCATCGCGGGCGGTATCTACACCCGGATCCGGTCCCTCGACGGGCACCTCCTGATCAAGGCCGGTGCGGTGTCCGCCGTCCTGTGGGTCGTGGGCATGGGCGCCCGGATGGGCTTCCAGCTCTGGGTCCAGCACGGCGGCGCCGCCGCCGTCGGGCGGTTCAGCGTCACCCACCAGATCACCACCGAGAAGGCCTGGGTGGCGGCGTTCGTACTGATGGCCCTCACCGAGGTGGTCACGCGAGTGGCGACGATCTTCATCCGGAGCCGCACCACCGCCGTGACCCGCCCCGTGGCCGTCCTCGACCGCACGGCCTGACCGTGCAGTACGTTCTGCACATGCCCACGACCCACAGCGCTCCGCCTCCGGGAAGTACACCGCCCCCGGAGGCGGTCCCGCATCCGGTTCCCGGCCAGGACCCCCGCGTCCGGTGGGCCCTGACCCTGGCGGTGATCGTCGTCGGCGTCGTGACGGTCCGGCCCATGGGCGTCACCGGCCGGGGCCTGGCCGTCGCCGCGCTCTTCGCCCTCTGCACGGCCGCACTGCTGGCCCGGGGCCTGCCGGAGAACCCGACCACGCAGCGGTTCGCCCTCCCCTGGCTGACCGGCGGAGTCCTCGCCGCGGCCGGCCTGATCGCGGTGAGCAGCAGCGGAACGGGCTATCTGTTCGCCTTCTTCCTGGCCGGTCACATCGGCTACCGGCTGGAGACGAAGTGGGCGCTGGCCCTCGCGGCGCTGTGCAGCGCGCTCTGCGCGGGCGTCCTGTACTTCGACCTCGGGCCGGGGCACCAGCAGCTGCCGTGGACCCTCGGCCTCTCCACCGGCGCTACGGTCCTGGTCGGCATCCTCAACCGCAGTCAGCGCCAGGCGGTGCGGGCGGTGATCGCGGCCTCCGAGTCGGCCGAGCGCGCGGCCCGGGCCGAGGCGCGCACGGCCGTCCTGGCCGAGCGCGGCCGGATCGCCCGGGACGTGCACGACGTACTGGCGCACTCGCTGGCCGGGATCAACATGCAGCTGGAGCTGACCGACGCGTTGATCGAGACCGGCGACCTGGAGAAGGTCCGGGAGGCCAACGCCAAGGCCCACTCCCTCGTCAAGGAGAGCCTGCGGCAGGCGCAGTGGACCGTGCACGCGCTGCGCGAGGACGCGCTGCCGCTGATGGAGACCCTGACCGCGATGGTCGAGTCCTCGGGCCACCGCGACGCCCTCACCGTCACCGGTACGGTCCGCGAACTCCCGACCCGGGTGACCCAGAACCTGCTGCGGATCGCCCAGGAGGCGCTGACCAACTCCGCTCGGCACGCGCCCGGGGGAGGCGTCGGGGTGGAGCTGACGTTCGCCGTCGGATCGACGACACTGAAGATCCGCAACGGCCCCGGCACCCGCGCGGTGACCGCGGGTCCCGGCAGCGGGATGGGGTTGATCGGCATGCGCGAACGCGTCGCGCTGTTGGAAGGAACCGTCACCGCGGGCCCGGTCACGGAAGGGCCGGACCGGGGCGGTTGGCACGTGGAGGCAGTGATCCCGGGATGAGTGAAGTGAGCGAGCAGCAAGAGAAGTTGCGGGTGGTCGTCGCCGACGACCAGGCCGCCGTGCGGGAACCGCTCGCCGCGGTGCTCGGACTGGCCGACGACATCGACGTGGTCGCGGCCGCCGCGGACGGGACCGAGGTGCTGGCGGCGGTCGCCGCCGGGCCGGTGGACGTCGTACTGATGGACCTGCGGATGCCCGTCATGGACGGGATCGAGACGACCCGCCGGCTGGGCGAGCAGTACCCGCAGGTGGCGGTGGTGGTGCTCACCACCTTCGCCGACGACGAGTCGATCCTGGGCGCCCTGGGCGCGGGAGCCCGCGGGTACCTGACCAAGAACGCCGGACGCCAGGACATCACCCGGGCCATCCGGGCCGCTGCCGCCGGCCAGTCCGTCCTCGACCGCGAGGTGCAGGACCGGCTGCTCGCGACCGTACGGACCACGGCGACGGCGTCGCCCGCGGCGCGGCCCGCCCTGCCCGCGGACCTCACGCCCCGCGAACGCGAGGTCCTCGCGTTGATCGGTCGGGGCCTGCCCAACCGGGGCATCGCCGAGAAGCTCTTCATCAGCGAGGCCACCGTCAAGACCCACATCAACAACCTGTTCGCCAAGGCGGACATCCCCGACCGCGCGGCCGCCGTCCGCCGCGCCATCGAGGCCGGCCTGGCCTGACCGGCGGGTGTGGCGCGTTCGCGCCGTATCCGGGCCGGGCGTCGGCTTCCTACTGTGCTCTGCGACGGTCACACCGCGCGCGTGGAGGGATCCGTGATGGGGACGAGGACGGGGATGGAAATGGCCGGGGTGCCGGGGGACGCGGCGTCGGGGCAGGAGACCTCGGGCGGGGGCGGGTTCGAGGTGTTCCCGTCCGTGCACGTGGCCGACGGCCGCGTGGTCCACCTCGTCGGCGACGGCCACGTCCCGGAGGTCGGTCGGACCGATCCGCTCCAGGTGGCGCTGGCGTTCCAGGAGCAGGGCGCGAGGTGGCTGCACCTGGTGGTCGCCGAAGACGACGGCGACAGCGATGGCGGGCTGCTGCAAGCCCGCCGGATCATCGACGCCGTGAGCATGGACGTACAGCTGATGTGCCGCAGGGGCATCGACGACGACCGCGCGCTGGAAGCGGCCCTCGATACCGGCTGTACCCGCCTCAACCTCGGCCGCAGTGCGTTGACCGACCTGACATGGTGCGCTGCTGCCGTCGCCCGACACGGCGCGCGGCTGGGCGTGAGCCTGCCCGTTCGCACCGGGGACCTCGCCCGGGGGCTGCGCCTGGCCGGGCCCGGCGGCTCGGACGCCGGCGGCCTGTGGGACGCGGTCGCGGTGCTCGACGCGGCGGGCTGTGCCCGCTACGTGGTCACCGACGTCGGCCGGGAAGGAACCCTCACGGGCCCCCACACCGGCCTGTTCACCGAGGTGTGCGCGCGGAGCACGGCCGGTGTGCTGGCCGCGGGCGGGATCGCCTCCCTGGACGACCTGCGCGCCGTCGCCGACCTGGCCCCGCACGGCGTCGAGGGGGCCCTGGTCGGCCGCGCCCTGTACGCGGGGGCGTTCACCCTGTCCGAGGCGCTGGCCTGTACGGGCGCGGCCCGCGAGCGGGACTGACGCCCGGGCTCGGGCCCGACGGCCGCCCCGCGGGGCCCGCCCGCGGCGCGCGAGCCCTCAGCGGCCGGCTCCGGGCGCCGCGTGGCGCTCCACGGTGGCCTCGACGATCCGCACGAGCAGCTCGCCCGCGTCCACGATGCTCGCGTTCTGGGCGCTCACCTGCGCCCCTTCGAGGGTGAAGGTGATCTCCGCGGCGGCCCCGTCCGGATCGCCCAGTCCGGCGCGGTCGCACAGGGCGGTGAGCCGGCGCAGTTGGCCGGCCTTGTGGGCTTCGATCAGCCGGCGCGCCGGGTGGGTGCGGTCGGGCAGTTCGGCCACGGAGTTGATGAACGGGCACCCCCGGTGGGAGATCTCCGGGAGTCCGTCGGCGATGAAACGGGCCATCCCCAGGATCTGTGCCCGGGGGTCGTCGGGGTGCGCGAGTTCCAGGCGGTCGAACACCGCGGCGTAGTCGGCCGCGACGATGCGCAGCCATTCCTCCACCAGTGCGTCCTTGGTCGCGAAGTGGCGGTAGAGAGCCATCTTCGTGGTTTCGGCCCGGACGGCGATCGCCTGGACGCCCACCGCCTTGATCCCCTCGCGCGAGAAGAGCTCCTCCGCCGCGTCGAGGATCCGCTCCCGGGGCGGCAGCTTGGCCACCCTGCTCTGCCTGCTGACCCTGTCCATGCTCGCCATGCGGCCCTTCTCCGGTCCGGTGGGGGATCGCACCGTCTGATCACGATGCTACGGTACCGATCAGTCCTGCACGATACCGCTCGGTCTCAGTCGATACCGAGCGGTCCCGTCGCGCCGTAACGACACCCCTGGACGGACGCACATGAAGCTCTCCGAGTACGTGACCCACGACGGCGTCGGCCTCGCCGACCTGGTGGCCCGCGGCGAGGTGACGGCCGCTGAACTCGCCGCGACCGCCCAGCGGGCGTCGGACCTGGTGAATCCGCTGATCAACGCCGTCGTCGAGACCTGGCCCGGCCAGGACGTACCGACACCGGGCAGCACCGCGCTGGCCGGGGTGCCCTTCCTGATCAAGGACATCGCCATCACGATGTCCGGCAAGCGGGTGGAGCTGGGCAGCCGGCTCGCCGCCGGCACCGTCGCCGACGCCGACTCCTCGCTCATGACGCGCTTCCGTCGCGCCGGGCTGGTGACGCTCGGGCGCACGGCCACCCCCGAATTCGCGTACAGCACCACCACGGAAAGCGTCCTGTACGGCGCCACCCGCAACCCCTGGGACCCGACCCGCAGCCCCGGCGGCTCCAGCGGCGGCGCGGGAGCCGCCGTCGCCGCGGGCATCGTCCCGATCGCGCACGCCACCGACGCGGCCGGCTCCATCCGGGTCCCCGCCGCCGCCAACGGCCTCTTCGGCCTGAAGCCGACCCGGGGCCGGATATCCATGGGCCCCGACGCGGACGAGGTCTTCAACGGGCTCGCCGTCCACGGCGCCCTCAGCCGCTCGGTGCGCGACAGCGCCGCGCTCCTCGACCTCGTCCACGGTCCCGAGGCCGGTGACCCCTACACGGCCCGGCGGCCGGAGCGGCCGTACGCGCAGGAGGTCGACCGCTCCCCCGGCAGCCTGCGGATCGGCCTCCTCACCCGCCCCTGGAACGGTCGTCCGGCCCACGCCACCGTCGTCGACGCCGCGCTGCGCTCCGCACGCCTCGCCGAGTCGCTGGGGCACCGGGTGGAGGAGGTCGGGGTCGACCTCGGCGTCAGCTGGGAGGAGTTCGTCCTGGCCAACGCCCGCCTGTGGAGCACCAATCTGGTGCCCTGGATCGACGGCAGCGCCGCCGCCTCCGGGCGACCGGTCGACTCCACCACCGTCGAGCCCGAGATGCTGGCCAGTTACGCCTACGGACGGCGGGTCGGTGGAACCGAGTTCGTCGACGCGCTCGCGCTGCGCAACCGCGTCGCGCGCGCGATCGGCCGGTACTTCGCCGACTACGACCTGTTGCTCACCCCGACCCTGCCCGAACTGCCCGTCCCCCTGGGCACCTACGCCCGGGGCGCCGAGGGCGCGGACGGCCTCGGCTGGGTCGAGCGGCTCTTCGACCGCTCGCCCTTCACGGCCGCGTTCAACGTCGCGGGCACCCCCGCGATGTCCGTCCCGCTGGAGAGCGACCCCGCCACCGGACTGCCCCTGGGCGTCCAGTTCGCCGCGGGGTACGGCCGCGAGGACCTGCTCTTCCGGCTCGCCGGCCAATTGGAACGGGCCGCTCCCTGGGCGCAGCGGACCCCCACCGTGTGGGCCGGGCGCGCCCAGGGGGTGTCTCCTTCGCCCTAGGACAGGATCTCGACGTAGCCGTCCGTTCCGTGCACGCGGATCCGCTGGCCGTCCCGGATCCGCCGGGTGGCGCCTTCCACGCCGACGACGGCCGGCAGTCCGTACTCCCGGGCGATCACCGCGCCGTGGGTCATCAGCCCTCCCACTTCCGTCACCAGCCCCGCGATCCCGACGAACAGCGGGGACCAGCTGGGGTCCGTGAAGGGCGTGACCAGGATGTCGCCGGCTTCGAGATCGGCGTCCGCCATGTCCAGGATGACGCGGGCCCGGCCCTCGACGGTCCCGGCGGAGACGGCGAGTCCGATCAGGGAGCCGACCGGTGCGTCGTCGCGCCGGTAGGCCCCGCTGAGGGCTTCGCCGTCCGAGGTGAGGACGCGGGGCGGGGTGAGCGCGTGGTGCGCCCGGAAGGCTTCCCTGCGCTGCTGGACGAGCCCCTCCGGCACCCGGTGCGTGCGCACGACCTCGTGGAGTTCCTGGAAGGTGAGGTAGAAGGCGTCCTCCCGCTCGGCGAGGACGCCCGCCCGCACGAGGCGGTCGGCCTCCGCCAACAGGGCCTGCTTGTACAGGAAGTAGCGGCTGACGATGCCGTACTTCGGGTACTCCCGGTAGCCGATGAAGGTCCGGAGGCGGTCGATGGCCCGCTTGACCTCGGCGGCCTTGCCCTCCCCGTCGGGCAGGGCCAGCAGCCGGGTGAGCACGTCCCGCTCCTTCTGCCGCGCCTTCCGCCGGCCTTCCTCGAAGCGCCGTTCGGCGGCGCCCGGCGCGAAGTTCCTGACGTTGTCGAGGAGCACGGGCACGAGCGTGTCGGGGCGCTCGCTCCACCGCGGCCTGGTGATGTCGATCTCGC
This sequence comes from Streptomyces sp. NPDC098789, assembly GCF_044759975.1. NCBI lineage: Bacteria > Bacillati > Actinomycetota > Actinomycetes > Kitasatosporales > Streptomycetaceae > Streptomyces > Streptomyces sp. NPDC098789. The sequence goes on along the minus strand of NZ_JBIWAJ010000012.1, from coordinate 109,706 downwards.
CGACGCAGCGCATGCCGTACCGGTCGAGGTAGGCCTCCAGGGCGGCGCGCGCTTGCGTCCCGCCCGCGAGCCCGTCCAGCCCGTCCAGCAGGTCCTCGTCCTTGGCACCCTGGAGGTACGCCACCACCTCGGGGTGCGGGCGGATCACGTCCGCGAGGTCGAGCAGCTCCAGGCCCATCTCCGAGGTGACGTTGCCGGGCGCGGAAAGCGTGAGCGTGTCGGCCGCGTTCTTCTCACCGAGCCATTCCTGGAGCGTGTCCGTCAGCCACCACGTGGCCTCCATCCCGGCCATGATCGCCTGGATGCTCAGCGGGTCGCTGAGGACGCGCTTGTGCTCCTCGAACGCCTCCAGCAGGAAGTCGAACAGCTCTGGTCCGCTCTTGGTCCGGATGTCGCGGGCCAGCACGGCGACCGAGTCCCGGCTGCGCTCGATCAGCCGCGCGACCACGGCCGGATCGGTCGCGATCGGGGTGGGCGGCCCGCCGGCCGGCGGGCCGGCGGGCACCGCGTCCGGCAGGGACGGCACGAAGCCCTCGCGTCCCAGTACGGTCTCCAGGGCGTCCCGCATCAGCGGATCGCCCTTGCCCAGGGCGTCCAGGAGGCCCTCGCGGCTCGTGGGCGAGGCAAGGCGCCGGGTCACCTCGACGAACAGCCGCCCACCGGCCTGGTGCATCGCCACCATCGCCGTCAGCTGCCACATCGAGTACCCGAGCGGCCTCATGGGGTCGGTCATCATCTGGCCGTGCCCGACGGAGACGTAGACGCGGTTCTCCTCGGCGGCCTGCCCACCGGGCGCGGGTACCGGTACGGGGAACAGCGTCGTGATCGGGCGGCTCTGGACGATCCGGAAGCCGTCGCCCGCCAGGCACCACTCGATGTCCTGCGGAGCGCCGAAGTGCGCTTCGATCCGCCGTCCGAGTTCCACCAGCCGCACGACCTGGGCGTCCGTCAGCGCCGGCTGCTCCGCCCGCTCAGGCTCGATCGCCACGTCCTGCGTACCGCCGCCCGCGAGGGCCCGCACGGCCCGCTTCTTGACGGCGACCGCCTTGGCGACGACCTCGCCGCCCCGCACCTTGTAGACGTCGGGGTTCACCAGGCCGGAGACCAGGGCCTCGCCGAGGCCGTAGCCCGCGTCCACGGTGGCGACCTTCCGGTCGCCCGTGACCGGGTCGGCCGTGAAGAGGATGCCGGCCGCGTCCGGGAGGACCATCAGCTGCACGACCACGGCCATCCGGACCGTGCGGTGGTCGATGCCGGCCCGCCGGCGGTAGGCCACGGCCCGATCGGTGTACAGCGAGGCCCAGCAGCGGCTGACGTGGCGCAGGACCTCCTCGGGTCCCACGACGTTCAGGTACGTGTCCTGCTGGCCGGCGAAGGAGGCCGTCGGCAGGTCCTCCGCGGTCGCGCTGGACCGGACGGCGTAGGCGGCCCGTTCTCCGTACTGCCCGAGCGAACGGGTGATCGCCGCCGCGATGTCGGCCGGGACGGCGGTCCCTTCGACGGTCCGGCGGATCCGCGCGGCCAGCGTACGGGCCGCCTCCTGGTCGTCCGGGTCCAGGCGCGTCAGCCGGTCCAGCTGTTCCTCGACCGACGGCTGCGACGCCACGACCCGTTGGAAGGCGTGCGTGGTCACGCAGAAGCCGTCCGGCACCACGACGTCTTCGATCCGCGCCAGGGCGCCCAGGTGCGCGCCCTTCCCGCCGACGACCGCGAGCTGTGTCTCGTCCACCTCCCGAAGTCCGCACACGTACCGCTCGGTCATCGCGCTCTCCATGCCTTCGTGCCCCTCGTTCGCGCAGGTTGTGGCCCTGGTCGTGGCCCAGGTCGATGATTCTGCGCCGGGCCGGGGGCCTTGCCGCAAGCCCCCCTGTGCGCTATATCTTGATTGTGGCGAGGAGAGGTCTCCTGGCCCTTTTCTTTTGCCGTCGGCCGGAGCCGATGAGCGCCCTCACCCCGCATCTCCGCTCCCCCGACCGGGCTGCGCCGACCTGCGCCGACCCCGATGGCGGGATATCAAGGAACGGGTACACGAGCGCGGGAGCCGACCGCCGCCCCCCGGCCGAGGAGTGGGTCCCTTGGAGTTCGAGGTCAATGGCGCCCGGCACGCGGTGGACGTGGAAGACGACCCGGCGGCCGTGGAGGTGGTGCGCGACCGGCTGGGCCTGACCGGTACGAAGCTGGTCTGCGCGGGCGGGGTGTGCGGGGCCTGCACGATCCAGGTCGACGGTGAGCCCCGGGTGTCCTGTCTGACGCCGGCGGTGCTGCTGTCCGGCCGGCGGGTGACGACGGTGGAGGGCTTGTCCGGCCATCCGGTGACGCGTGCGTTCGCCGCGGCGGACGCGCTCCAGTGCGGCTACTGCACCCCGGGGTTCGTGGTCGAGGCCGCTGCCTTCTGCGACCGGTGGCGGGCCGCGCACGGCCGCGGTCGTCCGGCGCGGCAGGAGATCGCGGAGGCCCTGTCGGGCCACCTGTGCCGGTGCGGTGCCTACGAGGGGATCTTCGCGGCGGTGGCCGCGACCTGCGCGGGTGACCACGACGCGGCGCCGGCCGACGGGGAAGCGCCGGCCGTCGCGCGCACCGAGGCCCCGGAGAAGATCGACGGCTCGGCCCGGTACACCACGGACCACCGCCCCGAAGGGTTGCTGGAGGGCGTGATCATCCGCTCGCCGCACGCGCACGCGCACGTGCGCTCGCTGGAGGCCGGCGACGAGCCGCTGGTGTCCCTGCTGCCGCCCGACGGCGTGGTGCGCTACGTGGGACAGCCGGTGGCCGCGGTCGCGGGGCCGGACCGGGCCGCCGCGCGGGCGGCCGCGGCGCGGGTGCGGGTGGACTACGAGGTGCTGCCGGCCGCCCTGGACGTGCGCCAGGTGCGGGCCGGCGAGGGCCCGTTGGTCTACGCGGACAAGGCGGCGCGCAAGCGGGCGCCGGGGTCCGGCGAGGCGCCCCAACTGGTGCCCGCGCGCTGGCGCGGCAACCTGCGCGGCCCTTCCGCCATGAACAGTCGCCCCGCCACGGCCGTGCGCCGCGTCCTCGCTGCCCGGGACCGCAGCCCCGAGCGACTGGTGGAGGGCGTGTTCACCACCTCCGCGCAGACGCACACCCCGCTCGAACCGCATGCCGCCCTGGCCCAGTGGATCGACGGCGCCCTCCACCTGGAGGTGTCCACGCAGTCGGTGAAGCGCGTGGCCGAGCTCGCCGCCGAGCGTTTCGGCGTGCCCGTCGACCGGGTGGTGGCGCGGGCCGTCCACGTCGGTGGCGGCTTCGGTTGCAAGATGGGGCTGACCTCCGACGTGGTCGCCGCGGTGGAGCTGGCGCGGCTGCACGGGGCGCCGGTGCGGGTGGTCCTGGACCGGGACGAGGAGCTCGTGGACGGCGGGTACCGGCCCGGCACCCGGATCCGGCTGGCCATGGCCGCGGACGCCGACGGCCGGCTGAGCGCGCTGGTCATGGACGCGGACAACGACGGCGGGATCGCGGTGGGCGGGACCGTCGCGGCGCTGGCCCGGTTCGTGTACGGGAAGGCGCCGCGCAGGCTGCGCGACTTCGACACGGTCACCCACCGGGCGCCGGGCGCCCCGTTCCGTGGGCCGGGCGGACCCACGATGTGCTGGGCCCTGGAGCAGGCCGTCGACGAGATGGCCCACCGGCTCGGCCAGGATCCGATCGCCCTGCGCCGGCGCTGGGACGGCAACCCCAAGCGGCACGCCCTGTACGACTGGGCGGCGGCCCTTCCCGTCTGGTCGGGTCCCCGGGGCGGCAGCGGGCGGTTCCGCCGCGGCGTCGGCGTCGCGGCGGCCAACTGGTTGTACTTCCTCGATCCCGTCACCGAGGTCGAACTCACCGTCGAGGACGGCACGGTCGTCGCCCGCTGCGCCGTACAGGACATGGGTACGGGGTCGCGGAGCGTACTGCTCCGGGCCGTCGCCACGGGCCTCGGCGTGCCGGAGGCCCGGGTGCGCGCCGAGATCGGCCACAGCGACACCGTCCACGGGCCGACCTCCGGCGGCAGCCGCACCACGCCGTCCCTGGTGCCCGCCGCCGCGGACGCAGCGGCCCGGCTGCGCGACGCGCTCGGCGGCGGCGACGTCGGCGCGCGGCTCGATGCGGCGCACGGCCTGCGGGTGGTCGGCCGGCGCCCCCGCGACCGCAGGGGCTTCGTGACCCCCTTCCCCCTGGGCGGCGTGGCGATCGGCCGCGGCTTCACCGGATCGGTGCAGGTGTCCGAGGTCGAGGTGGACACGCGGCTCGGTCGGATCCGTCCGCTGCGCGTGTGGAGCGGGATCGCCGCCGGCCGCATCCACGAGGAGCGACTCGCCCGGAGCCAGTGCGAGGGCGCGGTGATCCAGGGGGTCGGTTACGCCTTCTTCGAGGAGCGGCGGACCGACCCGGTGACCGGTCGGGTGCTGACCGAGAACCTGGAGGACTACCGCGTCCCGGGGATCGGCGACACCCCCGAGATCACCGTCCACTTCCATCAGGAGGGCTTCGACCACGTGCCGGGCGGGGGCGTCGGTCTCGGCGAGATCGCCACCCTGCCCACGGCGGCGTGCCTGGCCAACGCGGTCCACGACGCGACCGGTTGGCGCCCGTACGACATGCCCATCCGCCCCGACCGGCTCCTGGAAGGACTGGGCACATGAGCAGCAGCGAGCCCGCCCTGGCCGACCTCTCCTCCGCCGTCCTGGCCCGTGGCGGCGAGCTCCGCGCCGGTGGCACCGACACCACCGCCCGGCAGCGCAGCGGGGTCGCGTCCGGGCCCTTCACCGACCTCGCCGGCGCAGAGCACCTGCGCGGGTGCTCTCCCCTGCCCGGCGGTGGACTGCGGATCGGCGCCCTGACCACCCTCGCCGCGCTGGCCGCCGATCCACAACTGCGCGACGGCTGGCCCGGCATCGCCCTGGCGGCGGGGGCGGCGGCGACCCCGCAGATCCGCGCCGCCGGCACCCTGGGCGGCAACCTGTTGCAGCGCAACCGGTGTTGGTACTACCGCAATCCGCACGTCAGCTGCCTCCAGAAGGGCGGGACCGACTGCCCGGCGCGCACGGGCGACCATCACTTCGGCGTGGTCAGCGGCGACGGTCCCTGCGTCGCCCCGCACCCGTCCACCCTCGCGATGGCCCTGCTCGCCTACGACGCCCACGCCGAGGTCCACGGCGAATCCCCGCGCGCCGTCGCCGACCTGTACGGCGACGGCGACGCCCTCCACCGCGGTGACCACCTGCTGGCGCCGGAGCGCATCCTGACCGCGGTCCGGCTGCCCGCGCCGCTGCCCGGCGAACGCGCCGCCTACCACCGGTCCACGAGTCGGGCGTACGCCGAATGGCCCCTGGTCGAGGCCTCGGTACGGCTCGCCTTCGACGGCTCCACCGTGACGCACGCGGCCGTCGCCGCGGGCGGGGTGGCGCGCGTACCGCTGCGGCTGACGGAGGTGGAGGCGTCCCTGATCGGCCGGGAGGCCACTCCCGCGGTCCTCGCCTCGGCGGCCTCGGCGGTCCTGGGTCGCTGCCGCCCGCTGCCGGGGACGGGCTACAAGGTGGGACTGTTCCGCGACACCGTGCTGGAGGCCCTGGAACGAGCCGCGGGAGGGGCCGGCGCGGGAGAAACCGTGTGCGCCGATTGATCACGGTGGGGAACACTGTGCGGATGAGCTCCGCACCCTCCTCGACCGCGCGGGAACGCGCCCTGCGACACGTCTCGGACCTGGCGTCGGGCCCCGCGACGGACCCGACGCTGCGGGTGACCCTCAACTTCCACCCGGACCGCCTGCTGCGCGGCGAGCCGATCCTGGACGCCATGGCCGAGGACGGCGGCTACCGCTCGCAGTTCGTCACGGGGACCAGCAACGGCGGACTGACCGCGCATCCGGGCGGTGACCGGTGGGCCTGGGAGAGCCGAATCTTCGACGGCGCCTACGACGACGCGGGCGCCGACGAGCGGCCCGTCTACGGCGCGTTGAACTTCCGCCGCAAACCCGTCGGTGGGGCGCCGCGGTTCGGCTCGGCCCATTTCCGGTTGGCGTCCGAAGCGCTGGAGCGGACCACCTTCTGCTACCCGGACAGCTTCCAGGAGCCTTCGGACTTCGGTGTCGCGGCCCGCATGGGGCTCATCGAGCTCGCCCTCGCCGATCGTCAGGACGCGCTCGACGACTACGTCGAGGCGCAGGTGCACGGACCCGTCCTGTTGCGCCACCACGCGGAGGCGCTGGTCCTGGATCCCTGCTACCGCGGCACGGCCGTCGAGGCCGCGGCGCTGCGCCTGGGCTGCCCCGTGGAGTGGCACCCCGGCTTCCGGCTCGCCGTCGAAGAGCTGCGCCGCCACCCCGACTACCGCGGGCAGGAGTACGTCGACCTGGCCGCGCGGCTCGCGGTCGACGGCGTCCTCGACCCGAGGAGCATCGGAGAAGCCGCCCGCGCGGGCCGGCACGACCCCCAGTCGCTCAAGAAGGTCTGGCACTACCTGGCCCGCTTCGGAGCCCCCCGCGGCGCCGGGGCGTCCGACCGGCCCCTCAGGCGGACTTCGGTGTGAGGCGGCGGGCGCCGGGGGACGGAGTGGCGGGGAAGAGGCGCGGGGGACGGTGGCCGGCCGCGGCGAAAGCGGTCGTGACGGAGCGGCCCACCGCGTCCTGCCGCGCCTCCTCCACCAGCGCGATGACGGAGCCGCCGAAGCCCCCGCCCGTCATCCGGGCGCCGAGCGCGCCGGCGCCCAGTGCCGCGGTCACGGCCAGGTCGGTCTCCGCGCACGAGACCCGGTAGTCGTCGCGGAGCGAGGCGTGGCCCGCGGTGAGGATCGGGCCGAGGGCCGCGACATCGCCCTCCCGGAGCCGGGAGACCGCCTCCTCGACCCGGGCATTCTCGGTCACCACGTGGCGCACCAGCGGTGCGAGTTCCGCCGGCAGGGCCGCCAGGGCACGCGGTAGCTCCGCGGGGTCCAGGTCGCGCAGGGCGGGCAGCCCGAGAGTCGCGGCCGCGCGTTCGCAGCCGGCGCGCAGGGCGGCGTACGCGCCGTCGCCGAGGTCGTGGGAGACCCGGGTGTCGATCACCAGCAGGCACAGCCCCCGGCCCCGGAGGTCGAGGGGCACCTGCCGGTGGTCCTGCGGGGTGCGGGCGTCGAGGTGGAGGGCCGCCTCGGCGGTGCAGCAGGTCGAGGCCATCTGGTCCATGATCCCGCAGGGCACGCCGGCGAAGGCGTTCTCCGCCCGCTGCGCGATCCGGGCCGCCTCGGGCCCGCTCAGGCCCAGTCCGTACAGCGCGTCGTAGGCGACGGCGACCGCGCACTCCAGCGCGGCCGAGGAGGACAGGCCCGCGCCGGTGGGCACCGTGCTGTCGAAGTGGAGGTCCGCTCCCCCGACCGGGTGGCCCGCCTCGGCGAGGGCCCAGACCACGCCGGCCGGGTAGGCGGCCCAGCCCGTCACCGCGCCGGGGGCCAGTGCGGCCACGGACAGTTCGGTGATCCGGCCGTCGCCCTGCGCGCTGTGCAGCCGCAGCCGCCCGTCCGTGCGGGCGCGGGCGGCGAGCTGGGTGTTCTGCGGGAGGGCCATGGGCAGGGCGAACCCGTCGTTGTAGTCGGTGTGTTCACCGATGAGGTTCACCCGCCCCGGCGCCGCCCAGATCCCGTCCGGGGGGCCGGCGAAGAGCCGCGCGAAGGCGTCCGCGACACCGTCGGCACGGCGATCGTCCCTCTGGTGGTCGTCGGTCCGGTGATCGTCGGCCGGGGGACCGTCGCCCCGCTGTGCGCTCGGCTTCACGTCAGGGCCTCCCGCAGTCGTCGTGCGGCCGTCTCGGGGGCCACGTCGTTGATGAAGGCTTCCGTCCCGGACTCCGTCCCGGCGAGGAACTTCAGCTTGTCGGGCGTGCGCCGCACGGTGAACAGCTCCAGGTGCAGGGCCAGTTCCTCCCCGCGGGTGCGGGGGGCCTGGTGCCAGGCCGAGATGTACGGGGTGGGGCCCGGCCCCTGCGGCCGCCCCGGCACGGGGAACAGCCGGTCGAAGCGGCGCAGCAGGTCCAGGTAGAGCTCCGGGAACTCGGCCCGTTCGGCCTCGCTCAGGTGGGTCAGGTCGGGGACGCGGCGGTGCGGGTAGAGGTGGACCTCGTACGGCCAGCGCGCGGCGTAGGGCACGAAGGCGGTCCAGTGCTCCCCGGCCGTCACCACCCGGTCACTGGCCGCGCGGGCGTCCGCCAGCAGGTCCTCGAAGAGGTTGCGTCCGGTGCCGGCGCGGTGCGCGGCCGCGGCGGCCGTCATCTTGGCGGTGCGCGGGGTGACGAAGGGGAAGGCGTAGATCTGGCCGTGCGGGTGGGCGAGCGTCACCCCGATCTCGACCCCGCGGTTCTCGAAGCAGTACACCTGCTCGACGCCCGGGAGGGCCGCGAGCTCGGCGGTCCGGTCGGTCCACGCGTCCAGGACCAGGCGGGCGGCGCGCGGGGTGAGGTCGGCGAAACCGGCCCCGTGCTCCGGGGTGAAGCACACGACCTCGCAGCGCCCGACCTCGCCCGCCAGGGAGGGGAAGCGGTTCTCGAAGACGGCCACCTCGTAGTCGGCGGCGGGGATCTCGGTGAACCGGCCGTCCCGGGAGGGGCACAGGGGGCATTCGCCCGCGGGCGGGTGGTAGGTGCGGTCCTGCCGGTGGGAGGCGATGGTGATCCAGTCACCGGTCGCCTCGTCCCGCCGCACCTGCGGTCGGCTGCGCACCCGGTCCAAGGGGCGCAGGTCGGGCGCATCGCGCACGGCGCCTTCGTCGGTGTCGAAGTAGATCAGTTCGCGGCCGTCCGCGAGTTTCGCGAGGGTCTTCTTCACCCGCCAAGACTAAACAGATCTCAAAGTAAATCAACAGCCTGGCGAGGTATTTCCCACAGGATCGAACAACAATCCCATGCTATGTTGTTGCTTTCCGACCGGATTCCCCTGATAGCCGGGAGTGACCCCGTGGCCGAGCAGGCTGCGCAACTGGCCCACCAGCGACGCGCGTCGATCCTCGAAGCGGTCCGGCGCGACGGAACGGTACGGGTGGCGGAGCTGGTCGAGCGGCTCGGCGTCTCGGACATGACGGTGCGCCGGGACCTGGAAGCCCTGGCCCGCGACGGGGCCGTGGAGAAGGTGCACGGCGGGGCCGTCGCCACCACGGGGGCCAGCGGGCACGAGCCCGGCTTCGACGCCAAGTCCGATCTGGAGGGGGCGGCGAAGGCCGCCATCGCGGACGCGGCCGCGGCGCTGGTGGAGCCCGGCAGCGTGGTGGCGGTCTCCGGCGGCACCACCGCCCACGCCGTGGCCAGCCGACTGCTCGGCGTCCCGCGGCTCACCGTCGTCACCAACTCCCTCCCGGTGGCCGACCTGCTGCGGTCCGCCGGCCGGGGCGGTGGGGCCCCGGGCCCCACCCTGCTGCTCACCGGCGGCTCCCCCACCCCCTCGGCCGCACTGGTCGGCCCGCTGGCCGACCTGGTGATCTCCTCGCTCCACGTCGACCTGCTCGTCCTCGGCGCGCACGGGGTGACCGAGGAGGCCGGGCTGACCACCCCCAACCTCATGGAGGCCCAGACCAACCGGGCACTGGTCGCCTCCGCACGGCGGGTCGCCGTGGTGGCCGATCACAGCAAGTGGGGGGTGGTCGGGCTCAGCGGTTTCGCGGCGCTCGACCGGGCCGACTGGTTCGTGACCGACGCGGGCATGCCCGCACCCGCCCGGGCCGCACTCACCGAGCACGTGGGCGAGCTGCTGGTCGCCGGCGGCTGAGCGCCACCGCACCCTCCGGCCTCCTTCGCACCCCTCTCCGCGGTTCTTACACGCCTTTGCCGTCGCTCTTGCCCGGCCCTGTCACGGGCCGGGCAAGGTCGTGTCCACACCACAGGACGCGACGAAGGAGCGGACATGAGCACGTACACGAGCGGGGCGCGGCGGACGGTACTGGCCGTGGGCACGATGGCACTGTTGCTCTCGGCCGTGCCGGCGGCGAGCGCCGCCGATCCGGCCGGGAGCGGCCCGAAGTGGTGCCCCACCATGGCGGGACACCAGGTGGACTGCGGCTCGCTGCGGCGCCCGCTGGTGGCGGGCAAACCGGAACTCGGCACGATCGGCGTGAGTTACGCGGTCGTGCGCCACCGGGGCCAGGGCGCCGCGAAGGGGACCGTCGCGGTCAACCCCGGCGGCCCCGGCGAGGTGGCCATCGGCAAGGCCGCCGAGTTCGCTGCGGGGTTGGAGGGGGTCCTCGACGACCACGACCTGCTGCTCGTGGACCCGCGGGGCACCGGCGCGTCCGAGCGGATCCCCTGCGGGGTGACCGACGCCGAGTACCGCTTCGGCACCCGACAGCAACAGCGCGACGCCGTCGCGCACTGCGCCCGCACCCTCGGCCCGCGCGCCCAGGGCTACACCACCGCGGCCACCGCCGACGACATCGACGCCGTCCGGGCCCGGCTGGGGGTGCGCCAACTCACCCTCTACGGGCTCTCGTACGGCACCTACTTGATGCCGGTGTACGCGAGCAGGCACCCCGAGAGCGTGCGCAACATCGTGCTGTCCGGGGCCTACCCGCACGACTTCGACCCCCTCGTGCGGCCGAGCGCACAGGCCGTCTCCCTGGCCCTGCGCCGGGTGTGCGAACGCTCCGTACCCAAGGCGTGCGACGGCGACAAGGCCGTCCGGGACCTCGCCACCACGGCCGCGCGGCTGCGGGAGCGCCCCCTCACCGTGCCGATCGTCGCCGAGGGCAAGACGTACCGCGAGCGGTTCACCGAGGGCAAGCTCGCCCACCTCATGTTCGAGGCCGCGAGCCGGGGCGCGGGGATGGCACCGGCCGAGCCCTCCCTCCTCGGCAGCGCGCCGTGGGCCCTCGACCGCTTCGTCAAGGGCGACACGAAGCCGCTGCGCCGGCTGGTGCAGGAGGAGGGATCCTCGGGCAGCACGGAGGACCAGGCCCCGTACATCGCCGTGGTCTGCAACGACTACCGCAAGGCGTGGGCCACGGACGCCCCGCTGCCCGTGCGGTGGCAGCAGTACCGCAAGGCCCTCGCGGGCGCCGGGCAGGGCGGCTTCGGCGCCTTCAGCGGCCAGGGGTTCACCGAGGGGCCCACCGACGGCGGGGACGTGTGCATCTCCTGGCCGCGCGAGAACACCGGGCGCCCGCAGCCCACCGAGCTGCGCCTGCCCGACGTCCCCGTGCTGGTGCTCTCCGGGGACCTGGACGCCAACACCCCCGACGCCAACGGCCGCCTGGCCGCGGCGAAGTTCCGGGGCAGCACCTTCTTCTCCGTGCCCAACGTCGGGCACGTGCCCGAGTTGGAGTCCAGCGGTTGCGTCACGGGCGTCACCACCCGCTTCATCCGCACCGGCGCCCCCGGCGACACCTCCTGCTTCGGGGCCGTCCCGCCCATCGCCGTCACTCCCGTACGCCGCTGAGGGCCGACGTCGTGACCACGCCCGTCAACGGCGAAGATGATCACATGACTGAGGTGAACGAGAACCGTCGTACGGTGCTGGTCGTCGAGGACGACCCCGGCGTGCGCAGCACGTTGGACCAGCTCCTGCGCTTCGAGGGGTACCGCGTCCTGCTCGCGTGCGACGGGCTCGAAGCCCTCGCCGTGCTCGAACGGGAGTCCCCCGACCTCGCGGTGGTGGACGTGGTCATGCCCGGCCTCGACGGTCTGGCGCTGTGCCGGATGCTCCGACGCCGCGGCGACCGGCTGCCCGTACTCGTCCTGACGGCGCGTCATCAGATCGGCGACCGGGTCGCCGGTCTGGACGCGGGCGCCGACGACTACCTGTCCAAGCCCTTCGCCACGGAGGAGCTCTTCGCCCGCATCCGCGCGCTGCTGCGCCGCGTGGACCCGCAGGACCCGGCGGAGAGCGAGGTGTTGGCGGTCTCCGACCTCACCCTCGATCCCGGTGCGCGGCAGGCGCACCGGGGTGCCCGGCCCCTGGACCTGACGAAGACCGAGTTCGACGTGCTGGAACTGCTGCTGCACCACCAGGGGTCGGTCCTCACCCGCACCCAGATCTACGAGCGCATCTGGGGCTACGACTTCGACACCACCTCGCGCTCCCTCGACGTCTACGTCGGCTACCTGCGCCGCAAGACCGAACAGGACGGCGCGCCACGGCTGATCCACACCGTGCGCAACGTCGGCTACACCGTCCGGGCAGCCTGATGTTGCGCACCAAGATCACCCTGGTCGTGATCGCGGCGGCCGCGCTCGCCATGACGCTCGCCGCCACCCTGTCCTACCGGGGCGTCAGCGACGTCGTGGCCGAGCAGTTCGACCGCGCGCTCGACGAGCGTGCCGTGACGGCCGTCGCCCTGCTCGGCGTCGACCGTACGCCTCCGGTCCGGCCGGACACCACCGAGCAGGTCCTGAGCGCCGCGGGCGCCGTCCGCCCGCTGGACCCCGGACGCGCGGCGCTGCCCGTCCCGGAGTCGGCCCTGGCCGTGGCCCGGGGCGCGCGGGCCTCCGCCCGCGAGGACATCACCGTCGACGGTGCGGAGTTCGGCGTCCTGACCGTGCCGCTGCCCGGTGGCGGCGCCGTCATGGTCGCCCAGCACTACGCGGGCGCCGAGCGCATCGACCACGCCTTCCTGTGGCGCGTCCCCTGGACGACCGTCGCCGCCACCGCCCTGTCGGCGTTGCTGAGCTGGCTCGCCCTGGACCGCATCCTGCGCCCGGTGCGCCGCCTGGCCCGGGTGACCCGGGACATCACCACCACCCAGGACCTCACCACCCCGCTCCCGCCGGCCGGGCGGGACGAGATCGGCCAGCTGACCCGCAGCTTCACCAGCATGCTCGCCGCCCTGCGCCGGTCCCGCGACCAGCAGCAGCGGCTGGTCCAGGACGCCAGCCACGAGCTGCGCACCCCGCTCACCTCGGTGCGCGGCAGCGCGGAACTGCTCCAACGGGGGCGCGGCCGGCTCGCCCCCGAGGACGAGGAGCAGATCCTCACCACGCTGGTCACCGAGGCGGCCGCGCTCGACACGCTGGTCCGCGAGCTCGTCGACCTGGCCACGGACCGCTCCACCGAGGAGGAGCCGGCCGAGGTCGACCTGCCCGTCGCGGCCGAGGACGCCGCGCACCGCCACCGGCAGCGCTCGGGCCGGAGCATCACGGTCACGACCCGCGGCCCCGTCCCGGTGCGCGCCCGCCCGCGGGCGGTGCGCCGCTGCGTCGACAACCTCCTGAGCAACGCGCTGAAGTTCAGCCCCGAGGACACGGCCGTCACCGTCCACGTCGAGGGCGCCCGGCTCTTCGTGCGCGACCGCGGTCCCGGCATCGCGCCGGGCGAGCGGGCCGCCGTCTTCGACCGCTTCTACCGCGGCCCGCGCACCCAGGCGGTACCGGGCTCGGGCCTCGGGCTCGCGATCGTCCACGACCTCGTGACCGCCGACGAGGGCACCGTCTTCGCCACCGCCGCCCCGGACGGCGGCGCCGAGGTCGGCTTCGACCTCCCGCCCCACTCCCCGACGGGCCGGTGACGCACCGCGGGGCCGGATTCCGTAGGTCGGGCTCCCGTACGCGGCACCCCCGCGCGGTGCGGGTGACGGACGAAGGGCAGGACACGCACGGCACGGACGCGGTGGCGGCGCTCGCCGCACTGATACCGGTGGCCCGCGGGGTGGACCAGCGGATCCGCTGGGGGCTGCGGCGACCACGCCCGGGGGCGCGCGCCGGGGCGCGGCACGGTGTGGGGACCGTGCCGCGCGCCGGGTCGCTCGGGTGTTACTTGAACAGGTGGCCCCAGTCGTAGAGCTTGCCGTCCTTGAGCACCAGGTTGTGCTCGTCGCCCACGGACATCCCGCTGACGCCGGACTTGGCCGCCGGGTTGTTGCACAGCCCGCCGGACGTCGGGCCCCAGCCGATGACTTCGCCGTTCTTGACGGCGTAGTTGCACCGCTTGGAAGAGAAGACGGCTGTGACGCCCGACTGCGCGGCGGCGGGCACCGCCAGGTAGTCGCCCCCGTAGCCCCAGGCGATGGTCTTCCCGTCCTTGAGGGCCAGCAGGTGGCCAGGGCCCGCCGCGATGGCGGTGACGCCGGACGTGGCCTCGGCCGGCACCGAGCGCAGCAGTTCGTCGTCGCCCCAGACGATGACCTTGCCGCCCTTGAGGGCCATGCTGGTTCCGTTGGCCACCGCGACGGCGCTCACCTCGGACGTGGCCTCGGCCGGCACGGTGACCGCGCCGTCGTTGTTCTCGCCCCAGGCGATGACCTTGCCGTTCTTCAGCGCCAGCGAATGCGCCCATCCGGTGGCGATCGCGGTGACGCCCGACTTCGCGGCGGCCGGCACGGCGAGCTGCCCCCGCGCGTTGTCACCCCACGCGAGGACCTCGCCGTTCTTGAGCGCCAGCGCGTGCCGCGGCCCCGCGCTGATCGCGGTGACGCCCGACTTCGCTGCGGCCGGCACGGTGGTCTGGCCGTTGTCGCTCCGGCCCCACGCAATGGTCTTGCCGTTCTTCAGCGCCAGGCTGTACTCGGGGCCGGCGCTGAAGGCGCTGACCCCGGTCTTGACCTCGCTCGGCAGCGTGATCCGGGTGAACGCCGCATAGTCGCCGTTGTCGGTGTCCCGAAGGATGCGCGTATGCGTCCACATGACCGACTGCACGACCGAGGTGACCTCGACGGTCCCGGGGCCGCACTGCCGTACCGAGGAAGTCCCCCAGAAGTAGGGCCGCTTGCCGCTCATGTCCGTGCCGACCTGGACGTAGTAGCAGGCTTCCGGGTCGGGGTCGGTGACGGTCAGGGTGCCCCTCAGGCGGTACCGCCCGTCCATCGGGCCGTCTCCCACCTTCTCGCTGGTGAGGAGGCCCTTGCCCGAAGCGCCCTCGATGGTCTGGCTCCACGGCTCGCTCCACGGCTCCTCGGCGGGGGCCGCCGATGCGCTCGTGGTCCCGGCCATCAGCAGGGCGCCCGTCGCAGCAGCCACGGCCAATAGTTTTCGCACGGATCAAAGCCTTCCGTCGTCACGTTTCACTGGTGGTGCCCCGGCGGCCCCGGAACCGGCGAGGGCGCCGCGCTCCGGACCGACAAGGCGCCCCAAACGCTATGCAGTTGCCTTATTGCACCGGTATCGATCATCGATGCGTCCGATACCCGTCCTACCGGTCGGGCGTCCGCGCCTCGCTCACGCGGGTGCGCACAGGGCTCGGCGGACGGTGGTGCGCAGCCAGTGGTGGGCTCCGTCGGCGGTGTGCCGGGGGTGCCAGGCCATGCCGATGGTCAGCTTCGGCAGCTCCAGGGGGATGTCCAGGAGGCGCAGCCCGAGGGCGCCGGCGTCGTGGGTGAGCGGCGAGGCGGCGGCGCCGGGAAGCGCCGCGGGGACGAGGCAGACGACGTCGCTGCGGGCGGCGAGGGTCATGGCGGCCAGGTGACCGGGGAGGACGACGGTGACCCGCCGGTGGAGGCCCCGCTCGGCCAGTGCCGCATCGAGGGGGCCGGTGAACCGGCCGCGGCGACTGACCGCGACGTGCGGGGCGGCGGCCAGTCGGGCCGGGGTCAGCTGCCCTTCGGTGAGCGGATGGCCCGGTCGGACGGCCGCCACCATGCGGAGGCCGACCAGTTCCTCGGTCCGTGTCTCGGGGTCCACGTGGTCGATGGACCCGACCTCCAGATCGATCCGACCGTCGCGCAACGCGGGTCCGTTCTCCCACTCCTCGGCCATGATCCGGAAGGAGACCCCCGGCGCCTCGTGCTCGGCCAGTCGCAGCAGCCCCGGCGCCAGCGCCGCGCCGACCAGGTCGGCTGCCTGGAGGGTGAAGGTGCGGCGCAGGCCCGCCGGGTCGACGCTCGCGCCGGGACTGAGCAGCGCGCCCAGGCTGCGCACCACCGCGGCGGCCTCCTCGCGCAGGGCCAGGGCGCGGGGGGTGGGGACCATGGCCTGTCCGGCCCGGACCAACAAGGGGTCCTGGAGGACGCGGCGCAGCCGGGCGAGGGTGCGGCTCATCGCCGCGGGCGACGTGTGCAGACGTGCGGCGGCCCGGGTGACGCTGTGCTCGGCCAGCAGCGCGTCGAGCGCGAGGGCGAGGTTGGCGTCGATGACCGGATCAGGGCTACCGGGATGGCGAGGATTGCCGGCACCACCGGGGCTATCAGTGCTGCTCACCAGCATTATTCCATTTCAGTCAATGATTGCGTGCCGAAGTTCCCATTGTGGCATCACGGGCACCTGAGCAGCATGAGGGGCGTACCGAACGACCGGCGCACCAGTGCACCGGCGCAGCCGCGCACCATCGAGATCCACGAGGTTTTCATGATCGTCATCACGGCTCCCACCGGGAACATCGGCCGTCACCTGCTCTCCGGGCTCTTGGAGTCCGCCCCCGCCGCGGGCGAGGAACTGCGCGTGATCGTGCGCGATCCGGCCAGGCTCCCGGACGCGGCGCGCGGCCGCGTCGAGGTCGTCACCGGCTCACACGCGGACGCCGGGGTCCTCGACCGGGCCTTCGAGGGTGCGGACGCCGTCTTCTGGCTCGTCCCGCCGGACTCCTCCCTGACCCCGCAGGACGCCTACAGCGGCTTCACCCGCCCCGCCGCCGAGGCGCTCGTCGCCCACCGCGTCGGCCGTGTCGTCGGCGTCTCCGCGCTCGGCCGCGGCACCCCGCTCGCAGGGCGGGCCGGGCTCGTCACCGCCTCCCTCGCCATGGACGACCTCATCGCCGACACCGGGGTCGCCTACCGGGCCCTGGCCAACCCTTCCTTCTTCGAGAACCTCCTGGAGGAAATCGACTCGATCCGCGAGAAGGGCGTCTTCACCGACTCCGCCGACGCCGACCGCAAGGCCCCCTTCGTCGCGGTCGCCGACATCGCGGCGACCGCCGCCCGGCTGCTCCTCGACCGCACGTGGACCGGAACCGGCACCGCCAGCGTCCCGGTCCTCGGGCCGCGGGACCTGTCCCCCGACGACGTCGCCCGCATCCTGACCGAGCAGCTCGGCCGGCCCGTCCGCTACGAACGCCAGTCGCTCGACGAGATGTACGGCGCCCTCATCGGCTACGGCCTCAACGAGGCGTTCGTCCAGGGCGTGGTCGACATGAAGCGGGCCAAGGACGAGGGCCTCGACGCCGGCGTGGCCCGCACCCCGGACACCGCCTCCCCCACGACGTTCGAGCAGTGGTGCACGCGGACCCTGGTGCCCGCCGTCCTCTCCTGACGCCGGACGCCGGACGCCGGACGCTCGACGCTCGACGCTCGGCGCCCGGCATCAGGCCTCCATCCCCTTCTCGTTCTCGTTCTCGTTCTCGTTCTCGTTCAAATCGGAGGAACCCGATGCCCGACCAGAAGACCGAACCGCCCGTCACGGCGTTCATCCTCGTCAAGACCAAGCCCGAGTGGCTCGCCCTGACCGTCCAGGAACGCGTGGACGCCTTCACCACCGAGGTCCGCCCGGCCATCGAGGCCAAGACCACCGGCGTCCGGTCGCGCTTCTACGACACCGAGTTCTACTCCGCGCGCGTCACCGACGTCTGGGTGTGGGAGGCCGAGGACCACCACGCCTATCAGCTCCTCATCGACGCGCTGCGCGAAACCCCTTTCTGGGACCGTTACTTCGAGGTCGTCGACCTCCTCGTCGGCACCGAGAACGGCTACGCGCGGACGTACGGCCTCGAACCCGTGGCCTCCATCGCCACCTGACGCGCCCCGCGCGGCAGTGGTCCCCGCTACAGGCCGGGGTGGCGGTGGGTCGGTCGGCCGTCGAGGACGGTGAGCAGTACGGGGAGATCGGGCAGGTCCGTCGCGGAGGTGGTGAGCGGGTCCCCGCCGAGGACGGTGAGGTCGGCGCGGTGGCCGACGGCGAGCCGGCCCGCCTCGCGCTCCTCCCCCGCCGCGTAGGCGGCGTTGACCGTCATGCCGCGGAGGGCCTCCAGCCCCGTCAGAGCCTGTTCGGGGGCGTGCGGGGGCTGGCTGAGGTCACGAGCCGGGCGGCGGTGACGGGCGCCCGCCATGACACCCAGGGGCGGGAAGGGGGCGATGGGCCAGTCGGAACCGAGCACGACGGTGGCGCCCGAGGCCCACAGGTCGCGGCAGCGCCAGGCGCGTGCGGCACGCTCCTCCCCGAGGCGGCGCGACCAGTTGTCGGTGTGATCGGCGCGGGTGAAGTCACAGCAGTGGGTGGGCTGCATGGACGCGAGGACGCCGAGCTCGGCGAATCGGTTCAGGGTGTCGTCGGGAACGGTCTCGATGTGCTCAATCCGGTGCCGGATCCCGCTGTCCCCGCCACCCCCCGTGGCGTGCGCCTTCTCGACGGCGTCGAGTGCGTGCCGTACGGCCGCGTCGCCGATGGCGTGCGTGGCCGTGGGCACGCCGGCCCGGTGGAACGCTCCGATCACTTCGGTGTAGACCGCGGGATCGGGCCAGAAGGCGTGCGTGGACTCGCCGTGGCAGTCCGGGCGCTCCAGCCACGCGGTGCCGTTGTCGATGGTGCCGTCCATGAACAGCTTGATCCCGGCGACGCGCCACAGCCGACCGCCCGTGCCCTGCTGGTCGATCAGCGCGCGCACCCCGTCCGCGTCGGTGCCCGGCTGGCACCAGGGCGCCACCCGCAGGCGCAGCGGGAGTTCGTCCGCCGCATCGAGCTCGGCGAGGAGGTCCAGGCTGTTCCCGTTGGCGTCCATGACGTGTCCGCCGGTCAGACCGGCCGCAGCCATGGACCGCAGCGCTGCGGCGAGCCGGTCCCGCTGTTCCTGCTGGGTGGGCCGGGGGGTGACGCGCTCGACGAGCTCGCAGGCGGCTTCTTCCAGCAGCAACCCGGTCGGCCGGCCGCCCTCGTCGCAGACGACCTCGGCGGACCCCTGGTCGAAGGTGCGCGGACCGTCCACGCCGGCCAGTTCCAGGGCGCGGCGGCTCGCGAGCGCCGAGTGCGCGTCGAAGAGGCGGAGGAAGGCGGGTACGCCGTCGAGCACCGCGTCGAAGGGAGCGGACCCGACGGGGACGTCACCGAAGACGTTCGGGTCGAGCCCCCACCCGGACAGCCACTGCCCGCGCTCCAGCCCCCGTACCTCGCGCGCCAGCGCCTCGCGCACGTCCGCCAGGTCGCGACAGCCCGACAGGTCCAGCCCGTCGGTGAGTTCGGCCCCGGAGACGGGGTGGACGTGACCGTCCACGAGCCCCGGAATGACCACGGCCCCCTTGAGGTCGACCACCGTGGTCGCGGAGTCCGCCAGCGCACGGATCTCACGGTCGTCGCCGAGGGCGGCGATCCGTCCGCCGGAGACCGCCAGGGCCGTCTCCGGCAGGAACGCACCGGTGCCCGGGTCGAGCAGGCGGGCGGAGAGCAGAACGAGGGTCGTGCGCACAGCGGCTCCAGGGCGATCGGGCGATGAAGGGATCTGGATGGAGGGGAGCGAGATGGAGGGGATCTGGATGGAGGGGCTCAGTCGGATGCGCCGGATGTATCGGTTGCCCCGGTTGCCCCGGGGGCCTCGGCGTCGTTCGATCCCTTTCCGCCGGTACGGGCCCCCGCGGCCGGCTCGGTGCGCAACGTGCCTCGGGCCAGGCCGAGTTCGCGTTCCGCGGTCGTCACCGCCATCCAGGCCACGGCGTCGGGGCGGTCGTTGCGCGCGCCGGTGTTGGCGTGGGCACCGAGGCCGTCGAGGACGACCAGGATCTGGATCGTGGTCGCGTACGGGTCGTCCGTACGGAACTCGCCCCGCTCGATCCCCCGGCGGAGCAGCGCCTCCAACCTCCCACGCCAGGCCGCCTCCTGCTCGGAGACGCGCGCGCACAGCACGGGCCGATAGCGGCTGAGGTGGCGCGCATTGATCCAGAGCCGACTGATGTCGTCGTACGCGTCCCCCGACGTGCGCGCGAGGAACCGGGCCAGCTCCCGAGTGGGCCCCTCCCCCTCGACCGGGTCGGCCGACCCGGCCGACCCGGCGGTCCCGGCGGTCCCGGGGGACCCGGGGGACCCGGGGGACCCGGCCCGCTCCACCGGCTCCGCCGACTCGAACGGCAGCAGGGCGTCCAGCTCGGCACCGGCCGCATTCCCGAACGCCTCCGCGACCAGGTCCTCCACCGAAGGAAAGTAGTGACTGATCAGGCCCGGCCTGACCGCCAGTTCGTCGGCGATCCGCCGCAGGGTGACGCACTCCAACCCCTCGGTCAGCGCCACGGCCGTGGCGGCATCGACGATCTCCGCCCGCCGGGCCTCGGGGGACTTCCGGATCCGTTTGCGCTGAACGCTTGACGACATACCGGGGATGCTATTGAGTGTGCGACCAATAAGCAAGCAGGTGGCTACGCCCAGCGCTCGGAGGTCCACATGGCGTCCACGGTTCCCGACCCCCTCCCCGGTACGCACGGCAGTTCCGGCGCGGTGCGGGCCGCGCCGGAACGCACGGGCGGGATCGAGGCCCACGGCATCGATCACATCCCCGACGCGGCGCGCCACGGCCGCCCGCGCGACCTCTTCACCGTCTGGGCCGCGGCGAACGTGAACTACCTCAGCCTGGTCGTCGGCGGCGCCCTCGTCCTCATGGGGCTCAGCCTGTGGCAGGCCGTCACCGCGATCGTGGTGGGCAACCTGTTCTGGCTGCTGACCGGGCTGCTCGCGGTCTCGGGCCCGGCCTCGGGCACCCCCAGCGAGGTGATCACGCGGGCGCTGTACGGCGTCCTCGGCAACCGGGTCAACAACGCGATCGGCGGCTGGCTCGTCTCCGTCTGCTACTTCGCCCTCAATCTGGCCGCCGCCGCGACCGCCGCGTTCTCCCTCGCCGATCGGGCCGGGATCACCGCGAGCACGGGCGTCCAGATCGCGATCGTCCTGGGCATCGCCGCCCTCACCTTGGTCATCAGCGTCTACGGGCACGCGCTGATCGTGAAGCTCTACCTGCCGATCACCCTGGTGCTCGGCGCCGTCTTCGCCTTCGTGACCGTCGGCGTCGTCCGACACGCCGACTTCGCCTACCGGCCCGCCACGCCGCTCACCGGCGCCGCCCTGTGGGCCGCGCTCATCGCCGGCACCACCCTGGTCGCCTCGGCCCCGCTCTCGTACACGACCAGTGCGGACTTCTCCCGTTACCTCCCGCGCACCGCGTCACGCGGGGCGATCGTGGGCTGGACCGCCTTCGGGGGCTTCCTGCCGGGCATCGTCGTCTGTTCGTTGGGCGCCCTCGCCGCCACCACGGTCGACATGACCGACCCGCAGAACGCGCTCCAGGGGCTCCTGCCCGGCTGGTTCGCCCCCTTCTTCCTGCTGTCCCTGGTCCTGGGCACGATCGCCCTCAACGCCCTCACCGCCTACAGCGCGGGCCTGGCCCTGCAAGCGGTCGGCCTGCGCATCCGCCGCTCCGTCAGCGTCCTCTTCGACGGCACGGCCGCCGTCGCGCTGACCCTGTACGGACTGCTGGTGTCGAACCTGCTCGACACGGTCAGCAACGCCCTCCAGCTCATCGTCGTGCTGATCGGCCCCCTCACGGCCGTGTACGCCACCGACATCGTGCTGCGCCGGGCCCGCTACGACGGCGCCGCCCTCTGCGACGAGACCACCCGGAGCGACTACTGGTACACCGGCGGCGTCAACTGGCCGGGCGCGCTCGCCCTCTTGGCGGGTGTGGCGAGCGCGGCCCTCTGCGTCGACACCCTCTACACCGGCCCGGTGGCGGAGCTCCTGGGCGGCGTGGACCTCTCGCTGCCCGTCGGCATGACCGTGGCGTCCGCCCTCTACGTCGCCACCATGCGCAACTCCCCCACCGTCCGGGCGGCCCGCTCGGGCGGGTGAGGGCCGGGGCACGACCCGGTGACCGGGGTCCGGCATCAGGGGCGGTCGAGACCCCAGGTCTGGAGGACGTACGGCCGGCCCTTCTCCTCTCCCTTGATCAAGGGCACGTCGAGGACCCGGAAGCCGGTGCTGGTGGCCACGCCGACGCTGGCGGCGTTCTCGGCCTCCAGCTCCAGGATGACCTGCTCCGCGCCCAGTTCCTCGAAGGCGTACCCGGCCATCACCCGCACCGCGCGGGCGGCCAGGCCCTGGCCCCGGTGGGCGGGGCCGACCGCGTAGCCGAGCTCCGTGCCCTCGGGAGCGCGCTTGAGCATCACCTCGCCGAGCGGTGCACCCCCGTCGACGGTGATGGCCAGCAGGATGCCCGTGCCGTCCGTACGGAGCTTGCGGGCCCGGTCCAGTCGGGTCCGGGCGGCCTCGTCGTCGAAGGGGGAGACGATCGGCGTCCAGTACGCGATGTCCGTGTGGTCGAACAGTGCGGGCATCGCGGCCAGGTCGGACTCCGTCCAGTCGCGCAGGACCAGGCCCTCCCCCGTCAGCTCGATCCGGTCGGGAAAGGACGGCGTGGCGCTGCTCATGCTGGGGAACCTCCGCGGCTGGTAAGGGACGAGGCAGGATATCCGCTGCCGGGCCGATCAGGTGGTGCGGAGTCGACGTCGGGCATAGGCGAGCGTGACCAGGGCGACCAACGGGCCCCACAACACCAGCGGCGCGTAGCAGGCGTTCATGATCCAGGCGGCCGCCCCGTGCGGGCCGTCCGGGCCGCCCGCGCCGGCGGGCGTGCCACCCAGGAACATCGGTATCACGACCCCGGTCGCCGCGAGGGCGCCGAGCGCCGCCGGTGTGACCGCGGCCCACACCGGGATCACCCGGCCGCCCAGGACGGGGATCCACGCGGGCAGCCGCTCACCCCACGGTCCGACCAGCCCCAGCGTCAACAGGGCCAGACCTTCCGTGACCAGGGTGAGCAGGGTGATGTAGGCGAAGGTCTCCGGTCTGGGTGCCCAATCCCGCGCCAATTGGCCGCTCCAACCGACGGGGACCCCCACGGCCATCGCCATGCGCCACACCCCTGACGGCAACACCGCCAGGGGCACGGCCCGCGCCGCCAACACCGCCCAACGAGGGGCGCGAGCAGCGGTTCCCTTGGGCCGGCGGGCGATCGGGGCGGCGCCCGCACGAGGGGGCGCGGTCCTTGCTGAATTCACGGCAGTCTCCTGTGGGTCGGGCCGACACCCCCACGCTCACAGAACGCCCGGCGGCCCACATCCCCCGCGGAACCGCTGCCGGGTCCCCCATCCGGGTCAGCCACCATCCGTCCGAAGGAGGAGGCGACGACCGAAGTCCGCGGAGGCCGGGGTCTCTTTTCGGGCAAGCGCGATCTTCTTCCGAAAGCGGCCGCGCCGCGGGGAACTTCCGCTGGACAGCGGTGTCTTGGCCTTGATGGAGTGGCCGGCATGTCCAAGCTCCACCCTGAGGCCGAGCGGCGAGTCAGCACGCTCGAGTTGTTCTTCGACCTGGTCTTCGTCTTCACGATCACGCAGTTGACCGTGATGCTCGCGCACGACCTCACCTTCGCCACCGCGGGTCGCGTCGCGCTGATCTTCATCGTGCTCTTCTGGATGTACGGCGCGTACGCCCACCTCACCAACCAGGTGCCGCCCGACCGCACCTCGCGGCGACTGCTGCTCCTGCTCGGCATGGGCGGGTTCCTGGTGTGCGCCCTGTCCGTTCCGCGGGCCTTCGACGACACGGGGGCCGGTGTCGCCTTCGGGCTGGGCTACCTCCTGGTGGTCGTGGTGCACGGAGCCCTGTACTCCCGCAGCCACGGCCGCAACGTGCTCTGGTACGCGATACCCAACTGCCTGGCCGCCCTGTCCGTCACCGCCGCCGGCCCGGCCGTCGGTCTCGTCGCGGACGGCCTGTGGGTGGTGGCCCTGGCACTGCAGTTCATCACGCCGTACATCGCCCAGCTCGCCCCCGGGCGCACGGAGGGACACACCGCCGTCGAGCTGCGCAGCCAGCTCGGCGGGCTCGACCCGGCGCACTTCGTCGAGCGCCACGGGCTGCTGCTGATCATCGCTTTCGGCGAGTCGGTCGTGGCGATCGGCATCGGGATCGGTGACATGGCGTTGTCGGTCGGGGTCGCCGGCGGCACGTTCCTCACCCTGGCCCTGGTCGCCGCGCTGTGGTGGACGTACTTCGTACGGGACGAGAGCGCCGCGGAGGCCGCCTTCCGCGGTACGGCGGTGCCGGATCGCTTCGCGCTGGCCATGAGGGCCTTCTACTATTCGTTCCTGCCGATGCTCCTGGGCATCGCCGCGCTGGCCGCCGGGGTCAAGAAGGTGCTCCCGCACCTCGGCGAGCCCTTGCACACCGCCCCCGCCGTCTCGCTGGCGGCCGGTGTGGCCCTGTTCCTCGCCGGCGAGGTCGCCTTCCGGGCCACGCTGCGGCTGCGGCCCCTCGCGTACCGTGCGGCCGCCGTGCCGGTCGCGCTCCTCACCGTGCCGGTCGGCCACCTCCTCTCCGGGCTGGCCCAGCTCGTCGCCCTGGTGGGGGTGGTGGTGGCGATGCTGATGGCCGAGGACCACTGGACCGCGGCGTCCGGTGTGCCCGCCGAGCCCGAGGAACCGGCCGTGCCGGCCGCCCAGCAGTGACGATGTCCACACCGCGCACGGGGACCGTGGGGCGCGGCCCGGCATAGGCTGCGCGGGTGGCAGTGGAACAACGTCAAACCGATCGGGCGGCCCGGTCCACCCCGTACCCGGTCATCGCCACGGCGTGCCTGGTCCTCGCCGCGGCCACGGGCTGGAGCACCATGCTGCTCGTCGTCCTCGGACGGGTGGTCCCGGGGTGGGCGGTGAGCGCGGTCCTGCTCTCCCTGTCGCTCGTCCTCGCGCGCGCCCTCGCCGGACGCCACCGGTCGGCGGTCGACCGTACGGCGCCGTGGTGGGCACCCCTGCCCCGGTTCGTACGCGGCCTGCTCACGGCCGCCGCCGCACTGGGGAGCACCCTCGGCGTGTTGGACGACCTCGGTGCGGACTACCACGTCCTGCGCCCCACCGGCCCGCACGGCTGTACCGCCGTCGTACGGGAGACGTCCTTCCTGTTCGCCGGCAGCGGCGAGGTGTACGCGGTGGGCCCGACCGGCTTCGCGTGGCGGTCATCGGCCTCCTGGACCACCGATGACGGCTACCGTCCCATCGCCGCGGGCACGTACGAGCTGAGCTGGGGCCGCGACGACGGCAACCTGACGGTGCACGGCAGCACGACCGACCCGGTCTTCACCGGCGGCCCCCACACCATCGGCTGCCGCTGATCCGGCCGTTGGCTCCGTAGCGTCCGGGCCGGTCGCGGCAGGAAATCCCGGTCCGAGTCCGGCGCCGGCTCGTCGTCACAGGTCGTGGTGTCGCCCCTGCGGGTGGTAGAGCTTTCGGGCGCGGGCCAGGTCGACGGGCCCGCCCTGGTCCAGGTGCAGGAAGAAGTCCAGCTGCCATGCCTGCGCACCGCCGGCCTGGCGGTTCGTGGTGGTCACCCAGGGCGGGTAGACGCGGAAGGCTCGTTTCCCACCGGACCCGCTTGCCGATACGACATCGTGCTGGCGGAGCGCGTCCAGGGGAAAGACGAACTGGCCGAAGTGGCCGTGGTCGCGGGCGCCGATGACGAAGAGGTCGACGGGGTCCGTCACGTCGAAGGGCTGGATGGGCCCGGCCGGAGACCTCTTCCAGACGGTCACGAACTGGCCGACCTTGGTGGGTGTCGTCTTAGCTGCGCGGAACCGGATGGAGAGGCCGTCCAGGGTGAAGACGTGGGCGGCGTAAGCAGCGCCCTCGGCTTCGGGCACCGGCTGCGAGCAGGTGAACCCGCAGGAGTCGTAGACGAGCGCCTTCGCCGCCATGAGATCTCCGTGGGTCGGGACGGTGTCCGACCACGGTTCCAGCTGGAGATCGGATGAGTACCCGCGGTTCGTCGTCATTCGTACACCCTGACACGGGCGCTTGGACGTAGGCGGCTCGCCTTCGGGACGTACACCCCCGGACCGGAGCCGGAGCGGTTGCAGCCGGTGTCGCAACGATCAGGACCGTACGCCCGGCCTGGACGGCCCGGACGGCCCGGACAGCCCGGACGGCGGCTCGGCGGTGGGGGCGTTGCTCAGCCACCGGTCGCTGGTCGCTGGTCGCTGGTCGCTGGTCGTGGGGGCGTATCGGGCGCGTTACGGAACCGCCACAGCGCGGCGTCTGCGAGAACCGCCGGGGAGGTGGTGCTGTGTTCACCGGTGCGTGCCGGTGCAGGGCCGGTCGTGAACCTCGGGGAGAGCTCATGCGGTACTCATCAGGTGTCCGGCGGACCGCGGCAGCGCTGGTGGCAGCGGCGGCGGTCACCGCCTTCGCCGGAGGCTGTACGCCGTCCGGGAGCGACGGCGCGGCCGCCAAGCCCTCGGGCTCGACCACTGCCTCGGCGTCCTCCAAGCCGTCCGCGCCGACCACCGGCCCCTCCCCCGCCGGGAGCACGTCCGGCGGTGCCGGCGCCCCCACCGCCAGCCATGCGGCGCCGACCCCGGCGGGTGGCGCCAAGCCCTGCACGGCCGACCAGGTCAAGGCCTCCGACGCCCACCAGGCCGACGTCCGGCCGACGGGTACGGGAACGGGGGCCGCCCTGGTCTCGGTCACCAACTCCTCGACGCACGCCTGCACGCTGCGCGGATTCCCGACCGTCGCCGGAGCCGGCAACGGCTCCCCGGAGCACAACTCCCCGCTCGCCACCACCCCCACCGGCTCCCCCGCCACCGTCTCGCTGGCCCCCGGGGCCCGCGCCTGGACGAAACTGACCTTCGTCAACGTCCAGGGCGAAGCCGACGGCTACTGCGTGTCCGGCGCCAAGCCCGTCACCTTCCCGACACTCGTCATCGGTGTGCCCGGAGCGGGCGCGCACCAGATCGCCATGGACGACGGCGTCTTCGCCGAATGCGACAACAAGGTGACCGTCACCGCCTTCTCGTCGGCCAAGCCCTCCTGAGAGCCCGCCGTCGCAGGTCAGTCGTCCTCTCGGACGCATTCGATCGGGTAGTCGCCGTTGTCCGGGTCGACGGTCGCCCCGGTGGCCGTGACCCCGGGGCACGTGAGGGTGACCTTCACCGGGTCCAGGAGGCAGTAGCCCTCGCTCAGCCCGGTGAAGCCGTGCCGGTCGGCGTCCGGTTCCAGGTGCCAGCAGGAGGGCTCGCGGCTCAGCGGGGAGGGTGGCGCGTCGACGAAGGCGATGCGCGCCCCCGTCGCCGGATCGGTGACCGAATCGGGCTGCCACACCCCGAAGAACCAGTCCGTCCGTCCGGTCCGCGGCGGCCGCGATGCGGCGCCCCGTGCGGACCACGGCCTGACGGAACCGGATCGCCTCGATCACCGCCTCGTCGATCAACCATTGTCCCTGCGGTCCGCCATCATCGCGGCCGCCACGTCCAGGGAGGCGATCGCCGGATACAGCGGCGAGGTGGTGCCGTGCATCATGAACGCCTCGTCGAAGTACAGCCTCGGGGTGCTCGGCGCGAAGGCCCGGGCCGCCGCGACGGTGTCGTAACACAGCCCGTCGTAGGTGGAGTTGGTCAGGACCGCGTACTGGGCCGCCGGTGAGATCGCCCCGGCCGTGAGCGGGTTCGCGGCGATGCTCGCGGCCACCGCCGCCGGCGCGGTCACGGCGGGCGGCAGGGGGCCGGCGAGCCCGTAGCCGTTGCGGGTCGGCACCAGGTAGACGGGCCGGGCCCCGGAGATCACGAGCCCGTGCAGGACCGACTTGTGGCAGTTGCGGTCCACGAGCGCGATCTCGTCGCTCGTCACGCTGTAGTGCCCGACCATGCGGTCGGCGGTGGAGTCACCGTGCAGGACGAAGTAGGTGCGCTCGGCGCCGAAGACCCGTGCGGCATTGCGCTCGGCGTCGCCGATCGGACCGTTGTGGTCGAAGAGCGACCAGAGCTCGCCGACGGAGATCGACAGGTCGGTCCGGAACAGCCGCTCCCCGTAGTAATCGAAGAACGCCGCCCGGCCGGGGACTTGAGGAACGCGACGCCACCCGAGTGGGCGGGCGTGTGCCAGGAGTACTCGTGGGAGTCCTCGAAGCGGCGCAGGGCCTTGAAGAAGGGGGGCAGGAGGTCCCGTTGGTAGCCGCGGGCCGCTGTCGCGACGCGGCCCGCGATGAAGGACGGGGTGTCCTCCAACGCCCAGACGTAGCCGACCACCGTCTCCGAGACCCACAGCGGCAGCCGCTCCAGGTCCTGGTCCTGGTCCAGGTCCTGGTCCTGGTCCAGGTCCTGGTCGGAATCGTCCGCCGTCACCAGGAACACGGGGAGGTCCTTGAACCGTCGCCCGATGTGCCGCAACACCTCCCCGCCGCCACCCTCTTCGACCGCGCTCCCCGACGCCTTCGGCAGGTCCCGGGCGACCACGGCCGCCACGATCCCGGCCTCGGTCTGCAGGGCGGCCCGGGCGTCGCGCGCGCTCGGCGCCCAGCGGAGCACCGACCCCTGGTTCTCCAACTCATTGCCGATGCGCCCCAGTTGTTCGGCGCTGACTCACGGCTGGCATCGGCGGGCGCTGCGCACGAGGCGTTCGGCGAAGGTCTCGACCAGGCCGCGGAGTTCGTCCGGGCGCTCGATGACGAAGGGCCGGTCCAGCGAGGCCAGTACGGCGGGCAACCAATCCAGCCGCTCCACCCGCAGTTCGACACGGCACCAGGGCGCCGCGTCCTGGGATTCCGGGGGTTCGGGGGGCGTGGGAAGTGCGGTCACGATCGCGACTCCTGCGGGCAGGCCCGCACGGACCGCTTCGGCCGGCCCTTCGATCCGCAGGACCACCTCGTGCCGGTACGGAGCCGTCGCCAGGCCCGTGAGAACCCGCTGCGCCGGGTCGATCCCGACGGGCGGTTCGAACGATCCGGGCAGGAGCCGGACGCTGGTGATGCGGTCCAGTCGGAAGGTCCGGGCCTCCCCCGCCGAAGGGTCCCGCGCGGTGACGTACCACCGGCCCGCGTGGGCGACGACCCCGTAGGGGTGCAGGGTGCGCTCGCTCCGTCGGCCGTCACCGGCGGTGTAACGGATCGAGACCGGCCGGTGGTGGTGCACCGCATCGGCCATCGGGAGGAGCACCGCGGGGTCCGGGGCGGCCGGGGCCGCCGGCCTGCCCGGCGGATCCGTGAAGGCGAGGGCGCTCAGCACCGCGTCGAGCCTGCGGCCGAGCCGCTCGGGCAGGACACGACGGATCTTGGCCGCCGCCGTGTCGGTCGCCGTCGTACCGCTTGCGGTCGTGGCCGATGCCGCCGGGCCCGGTGCAGCGGTCAGGCCCGCTCGCCGGCCGGCGACCAGGCCGAGGAGCACCGCGAGCGCTTCGTCGTCGCTCAGCATGAGCGGGGGCATCCGGTATCCGGGGGCGAGTCGGTAGCCGCCGTAGCGGCCGCGCACCGACTCGACGGGCACGTCGAGGTCGATGAGGTGGCTGACATAGCGCCGCACGGTGCGTTCGTCGACGTCGAGGCGATCGGCGAGCTCGGACACGGGGCGGATGCCGCCCGACTGGAGGAGCTCCAGCAGGGCGAGGACGCGAGCGGTGGGACGGGCCATACCCGGAATCTTCCCAAAGGATCCGGGCGAATACCGGGCGGATTCCGCCCGGTATTCACCGTAGCGTCGAGTCCGTCACGAACACCGACCGGCCACGGGCCAGAGGAGAACACCCATGGACCTCGTCTCCATCCGCATCATCACGGGCGACGTCGCCCGCCTCGTCGACTTCTACGAGCGCGCCACCAAGGTGGCCGCCACCTGGGCGGGCGAGGACTTCGCCGAGCTCAGGACCGCCTCGGGCACCCTGGCGATCGGCAGCACCCGCACGGTTCCCCTGTTCGCGCCCGGCTCCGCCCGCCCGGCCGACAACCGGAGCGTCATCCTCGAATTCCTCGTGGACGACGTGGACGGCGTCCACCGCGACCTGAGCGGCCGCGCGGCAGACGTCGCAGGGGACGTCGCGGCAGACGTCGCGGCAGACGTCGCAGCGGACGTCGCAGCGGACGTCGTGGTGGACTTCGTCAACGAGCCCACCACGATGCCCTGGGGGAACCGTTCCCTCCTGGTCCGCGACCCCGACGGCAACCTCGTGAACTTCTTCACCCCCGTCACACCGGCCGCCATCGCGAAGTTCGCGCGCTGAGACCGTGCGCGGGGCGCCGCGGGCTCAGCCGGTGAGGGTGTAGCCGAGCGGGCCGCCGACGGTCTGGCCCTCGCAGTTCGGGTCGTTGGACTCGAACAGCTGCCGCCCGGCGTCGAGGCACCGGTAGAGCGGGGCACTGGCCACGCCGGGCTGCGGGTAGCTCAGGACCCAACCGAGGCGGGTCACGTACTGCTGGCCCTCGCAGTTGACCTCGGTGCTGACGAAGTGGTCCCCGCGCACGACACAGAGGTACAGCGGGTGGGTCCCGGGCGTCGCCGCGGTGTAGAGGCGGCCCATGCCGCCCTCGCGGTTGTACCCGTCGGGGACGTGCCACACGCTGCTGAGGTGGTCCTTGCCGGGCTTGAGGTAGCGGTACAGGCTCAGCTGCGCGGCGCCCACCGCCGGCTCGCCGACACAGGTGAGCTGCCGGATCGAGGTCCAGTACCCGCCGACCTGCTGGAAATCCGTCCCGTTGGTGACGCGGCACTGCGAAGCGTTGAACCCGGTGGCCGTCGCCTGGGCCAGGGCCGCCTCCACCGCGGCGCGCTGCGCGATGTTCAAGGGGCCGCCCCCTGTGCCCGTGTAGCGCAGTTGGACCGGCCCGACGTCCGCCGCGGTGGCAGTGGGGCCGGAAGCAGGCGCCGCATGGGCCTGGACGGAGCCGGCAAAGGCAGTGCCGCAGGCAACGGCCACGGCCAGGAGTACCGCGCGCAAACCTCGTTGACGTCGCATGGAACCTCTCCAGGAGTCTTTCGAGCGGAATGTACGGAGCCACAGCTGTCCGGATGTCCGGGTGTACGGATGTCCGGTGACGGTCTTGACGCGGAGAAACGTAACGAGATGCACTAAGCGCACGGAACCCGCCCATTCGGGGGGGTGCCGGTCGGGGCACCGGTGCGGGCACTAGTGGGGGCTGGTCGCCGCGTTGGTGGGGGATCTCGTCACACGGGGGTGTGTCAGTGGGGCTTCAGCGTGCACGGCGGTTCGCCGTGAGGGCCGCAGCACTGTTCCGGATCGCGCACCTCGTGTACGCGGCCGATGTCGTGGGCGACGTCGCGGTCGACTGGCGGAGCATCGGTCTTCTGGCCGCCGTGGGCGCCGTCACCGTGTTCGTCTACGGCTCGGCCCTCCTGCGCGGCTGGTTCCGACCCTCGCGGGTCTGGGCCGACGTGCTGCTGACCGGCTGCGCGCTCCCGTGGGTGGCCGTGGCCACCATCGGCGACGGCCCGGCGGTGGAACCGCACGGCTGGCTGATGGTGCCCGCCCTCTCCGCGGCGGCGGCCGCCGTGGTCACGCTCGGTCGGCGCAGCGCCGCCCTCGCCGTCCTCCTCCTGCTGTTCACCTCACTCGCCGTCCACCAGGCGGTCGCGACCTCCTCCACGCCCGCCCTCCTCGAACACGTCACGGCGGTCGTCGAAGCCGTGGCCGTTGCCGGACCGGGCTGGTGGTACCTGCGGCGTCAGGGGATGCTGCTGGACATCGCCCAGGAACGGGCCGTCGTCGTCGAGAGCGCACGGGCCCGGCAGGCGGAACGGGCCGCGCACCACGCCGCACTGCACGACACCGTGCTCGCCACTCTGACCACCATCGCCGCCGGCCGGGTGGACGTGAACGCGCCGGGTTTCCGGGACCGCTGTGCCCGCGAAGCGGCCTACCTCCGACGGCTCGTCCAATCCGGCACCCTCGAAGAACCGCACCGGTACGACGGCTCTCCCGCCCCCGACAGGGTCGGTACCGCGGCCGCCCTGGAGGAGGCCACCCGCGGCGCGGAGAGCCTCGGCCTCAAGGTGACCTCGCAGTACGACGCGGTGCCGGACCTGCCGCACGAAGTCGCCCGGGCCCTGGCCGCGGCGGTGACCGAGGCGTTGAACAACGTGCGCACCCACGCGCGGACCCCGCTGGCCTACCTCACCGTCTTCGGCCGGGCCGGCGGCGTCGAGGTGACCGTGGCCGACCGCGGCGTCGGCTTCGACGCGTCCGCGTCCGCGTCCGGCGGGGGCGGTCGCCGCGCCGGCACCGGACTTCGCCGCTCCGTACACGGCAGGATGGTCGCCGTCGGAGGCAGTGCGGAAGTGGACAGTCGCCCCGGCGAGGGCACCCTGGTCGCATTGCGCTGGCCGGCGTGATCGACATCGCGGTGGTCGACGACGACCGCATGCTCCTCGACGGGTTGCGCGCCTGGCTGTCCGGCCAGCACCGCCTGCGCCTCATCGCGACCGCGTCGACGGTCGACGAGCTGTTGGCCCCTCCGGCTCCAGCGCCCACTCCAGGTCCAGCACCCGCTCCGGTGCCCGCTCTCGCTCCCGCCGCCACCCCCACACCCGCTCCGGCGCGGACCGCCGCCGTGGTGCTCCTCGACCTCGTACTCGGGGACGGGTCCCGGCCGGAAGCCAACGTCCGCCGGGTGCGGGCCGCGGGGAGCAGGGTGCTGGTCATCAGCACGATCGCCGACCCCGCCATGGTCGTCGCGGCCGTCGCGGCCGGGGCGGACGGCTACCTCACCAAGGACCACGCCCTGGACACCCTGGTGGAGGCCGTCGAAACCGTGGCCGCGGGCGGTACGGCGCACTCCCCCGAACTCGCCTTCGCCTGGGTTCGGGACACCACCGCGACCCGACCGCATCTGGCGCCCCGGGAACGCCAGGTGCTGCGCGACTACGCCTCGGGACTGACGCTCAAGGCCACGGCCCGGCGCGCCGGGATCAGCGTCTACACCGCGAAGTACTACCTGGACCGGGTGAAGCAGAAGTACCGGGATGTGGGCCGCCCGGCCTTCACCAAGATCGACCTGGCCCGACGGCTCGACGAGGACGACCGGTCCCGGTGAAGGAGTGAAGTGGTCGGGTGCAGCGCACGGTTCAACCCTCCGAGTGCGCCCGCTTCCAGGCCGTGAACACCAGATGCGGAATCCGGCCGCGCGGCGGGAGCTCATAGCCGTTGGCCCGGGCCCAGACGCGCAGGGCGTCCGTGCTGTGGATGCGGCAATGCCGTGCGGTCCAGGTGACGGTGACGATGCGTGGCGCGTCACCGGGGCGGAGCTCTGGTGACGGCGTGAAGCAGACGCCCTCCTTCGCCACCCAGTCCGAGGGCGGGGTCGGGGCGGCGGGCGGCGGACAGAGTCGGACGAGGGCGTCGAAGGCCTCGACGCCTTCGAAGCCTTCGAGGGCCGATGACGGCATCAGGGCCGGGCCGCTCCGAGGGTGTCGGCGGCCGTCTCGAAGCGGTGCTCCGTCGGCTTCAGGACCTCGTGGAGGTGGCCGAAGTAGCTGGTGCGCGCGGTTGCGTCGAGCACCGCCAGGACGAAGGCGGCGCACCCGGTGTCGTGGTGCTCCCACATCGGGCCGCGCCCCTCGTTGTAGAGGACCGTCCACGCGTCGGGGTGCCGGCCGGGCCGCACGAGCCAGTAGAGGAACGCCCCCGTACCCTCCTCGAACGCCCACGGCAGTACGCGGGCCCCCTCCTCCAGCAGCTCGGCGGGCTTCGCCTCGCCCGCCTCCCACAGGTAGGCGAGGTCCTCGTCCCGCTCCGCCGTCCGCAGGCGCATGTCGCACTCCTGGTAAGCGGAACCGGGGACGAGCAGCCAGATCGTCCCGTCGAAGACGCCGTCGCCGTACGTGTCCACGAGCCGCTTGTAGTCGGCGGGCAGCGCGACGCCGAGGGCGCGCTCGGTCCGTTCCCAATCCACGGCGGGCGGCGGATCGGCGGGCGGCGGGCAGATCCGGACGAGGGCGTCGACGGCATCGACGCCCTCGGCGGGAACAGAGGACTCGGACGAGGTCGGAGTGGTCACCGGACGGACGCTACTGGAGGCCCGAGGGGCGCCCGCCGCCGGGTCCGCGTCGCGGGCTCAACTGGACTGCCGCACCACCAGCTCCGTCGGGAGGACCCTGCGCGGCTCCTCGCCCTTCCCC
The DNA here is from genome assembly GCF_044759975.1 of Streptomyces sp. NPDC098789. Classification (NCBI taxonomy): domain Bacteria; kingdom Bacillati; phylum Actinomycetota; class Actinomycetes; order Kitasatosporales; family Streptomycetaceae; genus Streptomyces; species Streptomyces sp. NPDC098789. The sequence goes on along the minus strand of NZ_JBIWAJ010000012.1, from coordinate 75,920 downwards.
GGGGGTGCGGCGGCAGCGGGTCCGTACTCCCCCGCGATCTTCTGGAGCAGCAGGCGGGTCATCGTGCGGCCCATCTCCTCGATCGGCTGGCGCACGCTCGTCAGCGGCGGGTCCATCAGCCGGGCCACCGTCGAGTCGTCCACCCCCACCAGGGCGACGTCCTCGGGAACCTTGCGCCCCGCCTCGCGCAGCACGCCGCGCGCGCCCGCCGCCATCACGTCGGAGGCGGCGAAGACCGCGTCCAGGTCGGGGGCGCGTTCCAGCAGCTCGCGCATCGCCGCCCGCCCGCCGGCCTCGGTGAAGTCGGCCGTCGCCACCAGCGCCTCGTCGGGCCCGATGCCCGCCTCGGCGAGTCCCGCGCGGTATCCGCCCAGGCGCGCGCGGGCCACGTACATGTCCAGCGGACCGGTGATGGTCGCGATCCTGCTCCTGTTCCGCCCGACGAGATGGGCGACGGCCGCCCGACCCGCGCCGATGTTGTCGGAGTCGACGTAGTCGACGGGCTCGCCCTCGGAGCGCCGGCCGTTCATGACGACCGGCAGCCCGAGCCGGGCTATCCGGTCCGGCAGCGGATCGTCAGCGTGGACGGATGCCAGCAGGACTCCGTCGACGCGCCGGGCGGCCAGATAGTGCTCGAAGCGCTGCCGCTCGGCCTCGGTCCGTACCAGCGTGAGCAGCAGTTGCTTGTCCGCTTCGGCGAGTTCGGCGCTGACCCCGCGGATCAGGTCGAGGAAGTACGGCTCGGAGAAGAGCCTGGCCTCGGTCTCCGGAATGACGAGGGCGACCGCGTCGGTCCTCTTGCCGGCCAGCGCCCTGGCCGCCTGGTTGGGGACGTAGCCCAACTCGGCGACGGCCCGGGCCACGGCCTCCTTGGCCTGCTCGCTCACCCGTGGCGAGCCGTTGATCACCCGGGAGACCGTTCCCCGACCGACGCCGGCCAGGGCCGCCACCTCTTCCAGGGTGGGTCTGCCGTTCTGCCGCTCGCTCACGGAACTCCCCTCGTACGCCATCGCGCTCCGCGCCGGGCCGGGCGCCGGCCCGGTCGGCTGATCAGGCAAGACGGTGGAACCCGCCCCCGTCGCCGCTGCAGCACACGTTACGCCGATCGAGGGCTACGGGAGCGCTCCCCTAGCCCGCCAGGCCGTCGATCACCTCTGCGCCGGGGAGTTCGGCGAAGAGCGCGCCGGGGGCGATGAGCTTGCCGCGGCGGCGGCCGCTGCCGATCAGTACGTACGGCGTGTCGACGACCGCCCGGTCCACCAGCAGCGGCCAGTCCGCCGGGAGGCCGATCGGGGTGATGCCGCCGTACTCCATGCCCGTGCGCTCGACCGCCGTTTCCATCGGGGCGAAGGACACCTTGCGCGCGTCGAGTCGGCGCCGCACGGCGCCGTTGACGTCGGCGCGGGCACCGGAGGGGATCACGCAGGCGGCGAACGTGGTCTCGCCGCCCCGACGGGCGGCGACGATCACGCAGTTCGCCGACTGGTCGAGGAGCTCCTGCCCGTAGTGCCCCACGAAGGCCGCGGTGTCGGCGATGGCGGGATCGGTGTCGACGTAGACGATCTGCCCGGCGGGGACGGTCCCCTGCCAGGAGCGGATCGCGTCGGCCACCGGGCCGACCAGTTCGTCGAGATGGTCGGGGGCGGGACGGGCCTCGTCGAAGGGGCCGATGGGAGCGCGCATGCCCCCATTGTGCACGGCCGTCGCGGGGCGGCCGCGTCAGTTCGCGGGGTGCTGGGTGCCCTGTTGGCGCGGGACCCGGTTCAGCCGGGAGGCGTCGGGCCGGCGGTGGGCGGCGCTGCGCCTGCGGCCGGGGAACGGGTTGCGTCGCGCGGGGGCGCTGGGTGCGAGAGCCAGCAGGGCGATCGTCATGAGGACCGCGACGAGGATGAGCACGATGGCGAAGGTCATCTTCCTGCCTTCCGTCGAGTACTGGCTGTTGCCTGTAGCTACTTGGTGTAACCAGAATGCGATCTTCTAAACGCCTCCGGGGACGTTTACCTCGCGAACATGCGCAAGGGCCCCCTCAAGGGCCCTTGCGGAACAGGACAGTTCGCGCTCGCGTCAGGTGGCGAGGTTCGTCACCAGGGCGAACCAGTCACCGGCCAGGTAGTTCTTCTTCCAGGTGTCGATCCGCTCGGTCGAGATCTTGTACTTCTTGGCGATCTTCTCCTTCGTCGCGTCGGAGTCGTCGGCCAGCAGGATCAGCACGATCCGCACCCGGTCCACCACCGTCAGCTCCGCCGCCGGCTTGTCGGGCAGGTCACCGAACCGGAAGCAGCTCAATCCGCCGGCCTTGCCGGGCTTTCCGGGTTCACCGGGCTTCCCCGGCCGACCGCCCTTGCCGCCTTCGCCGCCTTCGCCGCCCTCACCGCCGCTGCCGCCCGTGGCGCAGTTGGCGGGCTGCCCCGGCAGGGCCGAGGAGACGGTGCCCGAGGGAGCGTGGGACTGCGCTGCTTGCGCGGCGCACGCCGTGCCGGTGACGAAGGCCAGGGAGGCCGCCGCCAGGACGAGCGGACGCTGCCAGGAGCTTGTGAACATGACGTGGTTCTCCGAATCGGTGAGCGCCTGAGTGGCCTTGCCACCAGCGGGAGTTGCGGGGGAGGGGGAGGTCGGTCGGGGGAGGCGCGAAGGCCTCCCCCGGTCCGGTCGGGTGGGCCGGTCAGAAGATGCTGGAGCCTCCGGTCCCACCACCGCCGCCGACGCCACCGAAGAGCCCGCCGAAGCCGCCCTTGCCGCCCTTGCCACCGCCGCCGCCCTGGAAGACGCCGTCGCCGCCGTGGCCGCCCTTGCCGCCGTTGCCGCCCTGGAGGACGCCGTCGCCGCCACCGCCGCCGTTACCGGCGGTGCCACCGAACAGACCGCCACCGCCGTCGCCGCCCTTGCCGCCGTCGCCGCCGATGACGCCCTCGCCACCGCCACCGCCGCCACCACCGCCACCTCCGGAAAGGACACCCTCTCCACCCTTGCCACCGTTGCCGCCGGCGCCGCCGACACCGGTGACGCTGCCGCCACCCGACCCGCCGGAGCCGCCGCCCCCGCCGATCAGGCCCCCGCCGCCCTCACCGCCGTCCCCGCCGGCACCACCGGCGGACGGGAAGGCCATGGCCACATGAGCGGGCATCGGAGCCGCCGACGCCATGGACGCGGGGATCAGGACCCCTCCCGAGATCATGGCCGCCGAAGCGAACAGCGTGGCCAGTCGGAATCCACGGCGGTTGGTACGGACGACGTTGTTGGTGCGCGCCTTACGGTTCATGACCTTCTCCTACGGATGATGAGCGAACGAATGGACTCCCCGACATTCAGGGATCTCTTTATCCAGGGATATTCGGAATTCCTCCGAGGAGGTTTCCCTTCTCTCCCTCGCTGCCTCGTTTCCCTTTCGGCGAGGCCCGCATCACCAGTAAGCCCCACGGCCGCGCGGCGGTCACGCTCCGGGAACTCGGGGCTTGACACGCCCCGGAACACCGGCTAAAAGCCTGCTCAGCGGCCGTGGGGCGCCCCGGGAAAGTCGTTTGGCGCGCCCTCCGGGCACGCCTAATCTCTGGCCCATGATCCAGACGAGGAACGACGAGCTGCGCAGCTACCAGGTGGGGCCCGTACGCGCCGAGCTCCGCGAGCTCACGACGAGCGACAATCGCGAGGGGTTGCTCGAAGGCACGCCCCACCTGCATCGCCGCATGAATCTGATCCGCATCGACAAGGCGGTGCCGGGCACGGCGCAGGTGTACGTGCACGATCTCGACGGGATCCGGGCCGACGCGGAAAAGCAGGTCGACGCGTGGCTCCCGCGCGAGACGGTCCGGGCGCGGCTGACGTCGGGGTGGACGCCCGAGGGCATCGCGGAATACGGGCACACCGAGCTCTCGGTGATGTGGTTCCAATCGCCCGCACAGGACCCGTACGCCCACCTCGCGACGATCCTGGGCCCGCTCGATTGGACCTCGCTCGCCAGGTTCGTACCTTTCGAGGACTGAGGGCCCTCACGCCACCAGGCGCAGCCAGGCCGCCGCGAGGGCGGCGTGGCCGGCCGGTGTCGGATGGACACCGTCCGCGCTCCAGTGCTCCGGCTCGGTCGTCGCCGCGAGCTCGGCGAACATGCCGTCGGCGGCGATCAGCCGCGCGCCGTACCGGCGGGCGAGCCTGCGGACGGCCTGGATCTTCGGGTCCAGGTCCACGCGCCATTCGGTTCGCTCCGCCTCCCCGATGAGCACGGAGCCGCCACCGGCCTCGACGACGCCGTGGATCGGCAGCAGGAAGGGCTCGATGAGGATCAGCTGCGTGCCCGCCCGGGCGAGGGGGGCCAGCAGCCGACCGTAGGCCGCTTCGAACTCGTCCGCGGAGATCACGTACCCCTTCGGGTCCAGCGTGTGCCACCCCATGTCGTTGACACCGACGAGGATCGACACCACGTCCGGGCGCGCGTCGAGCACGTCGGTCTGCCAGCGGGCGGCGAGGTCCATCACCTTGTTGCCTCCGACCCCGGTGTTCAGCCAGGTCACCGGCCGGTCCGGATGCCGTAGTCCCCACTCGCCCGCGATGCGCAGCGGGTAGCCGAACCCGAGGCCGTCCTCGCTCTCCAGCCGTTGGCAGTCGGTGATCGAGTCACCGGTGAACATCACGGTGCTTCCCGCTCGTACAGTGGTCGACATGTGCGCTCCTTGAACTGAACTCGCCTGTGGACAGGGCCAGTCACAAGGTCTCCGACACCGCCGACAGCGGACCGACGGCTCCCGACACGCCGCCGACACCGCACGCTCCCCGGGCCGGTCTCGGCCCGGGGAGCGTGCGGTGGGTACGGAGGGGGTTACGGAGGGGGTCAGACGCCGCGGGCCGCCGCGCGGATGGCGTCCAGTACGACGTCCGGGTGGGACAGCATCGGGACGTGCGAGGAGTCGACCTCGACCACCGTGGCGCCCATGCGCTCCGCTTCGAAGCGCTGGAGTTCGGGGTCTACGGCGCGGTCCTGCCGGGAGATGACGAACCAGCTCGGCTTGGTCCGCCAGGCCGGATCGTCCGTCGAGGCCCCCAGCACGGCCTCCCCCGCGGACACCTGGGTCGCCCAGACCAGCTGCTGCTCGGCCTCCGGCAGGTCGCCGCAGAAGTCGGAGATGCCGTCGCGGCTGATCCACAGGCGCCCGTCCTCGGCGTCCAGGTGCGAGAACAACGGGGGCGGGGCGAACTTGCCGATCAGGTCCTGCGGCGTCTCGCCCGCGTCCGGGGCCAGTGCGGACACGTAGACGAGCCCCGCCACCCGGGCGTCCGTGCCCGCGGCGGTGATGACGAAGCCGCCCCAGGAGTGGCCGACGAGGATCGCCGGGGAGCCGACCCGGGCGAGGGCCCGGCGTACCGCGTCGACGTCCCCGTCGAGCGTGTCCAGGGTGTTCTGCGCGGACACCACCTCGTGGCCCTCCTGCTGGAGGGTCGGGATCAGCTTGCTGTAGCAGGATCCGTCGGCCCACAGGCCGTGGGCGAAGACGATGCTGGGCTTGCTCGGTGCCATGGCTGCGTTCCTCTGCTTCCTCGTCGTGCCCCGCCCCGCGGTGAACTTCTCGTCCTACCGAGTCCACACCAGATCGGGCCCTTCCACATCCCGGGCGGCCCGTTGCGCGGGGCGGCACACGGGGCGCACCCCGGGTGATCAGCGTCTTTCCGTCCGCTGCGCCGCCGGCAGCATGAGCGCCGCGCACAGCAGCGCGGCGCACAGGAAGCCGCTCGCGGCGACGAAGGCCACCGGGGTGGCCGTGGCATCGACGATGCCGGCGGCATCGGCGGCGTCGTCGTTCGCGGTCAGGACCATCGCGCCGGCGAGCGCCAGCCCGACGGCCCCGCCCAGCTGGCGGAGCGTCTGCCGCAGGACGGACGCGTCGACCCGCTCGCCCTCGGGGACCCAGCGCATCAGTTCGGCGCTCAGCGCGGGCACCGGCAGGCCCATCCCGACCCCCGCCAGGACCATCCCGGGAACCTGCCACGCGTACGTGCGCGACGGCAGGGCCACCGTCCACAGCACCGCGCCGAGCGTGGCCGCCGCCAGCCCGAGCAGCACGGGGATCCGGATGGAGCGGTAGCGGTCCAGCAGGTGCCCGGACAGGAGCGTGCCCACCGTCAGCGCGGCGACCAGGGGCACCAGGGAGAGGCCCGTGGTCAGGAGCGGCCGGTGCATGGCCTGCCGGAGGAACAGCGTGCCGTGCACCACGACGATGAGCTGGGCGGCCTGCACCATGGCCGTGAGCGTCACCACCACGGCGTACGGGCGGATGCCCAGCAACCGCAGGTCGAGGAAGGGCTCCGGGGAGCGCAGCACGAGCCGCACCGCCACGGCCAGCGCCAGCGCACCGGACGCCATGACGGCGAAGCTCCGCAGGTCCGTGAAGCCCCGGAACCCGCACCAGTAGAGCCCGAGGACGAGCAGGGCCACGGACAGGAGCATGAGGAGCGGCGCCACCACGGTGAGCGGTCGCCCCTCCGGTTCCTCCTCGACCCGGGCCCCGGCGGCCAGGCACAGGACCGCGGCGGCGACGGGCACGTTGACGGGGAAGACCGCACGCCACCCGAGGTACTGCGTCAGCACCGCCCCCACCACGGGTCCGAGGACGAAGAAGACCTGGGCCAGCCCGGCGTACGTCGCCAGCGCCCGGCCGCGTTCGCGCTCCTCGTACAGGCCCGTGATCAGGGTCGTGGCCACCGGGATCATCAGCCCGGCGCCGGCGCCCTGGAGGGCCCTCATCAGGAGCAGGAAGGGCTCGGCGGCCGGACCAGACGGGGTGAGTCCGCAGCAACCCGACGCGGCGGCGAAGAGCAGGATGCCGAAGCGGAAGGTGGGCAACAGGCCGAAGCGGCGGGCGACCATGCCTCCGACCGGCGCGAACGCGGCCAGCGCGAGGACGTAGACGAGTGCCACGCCGTGCAGTGCGTACGTCGTCAGCCCCAGGCCCCGGGCCATCGGGGAGAGGGCGACCGCGACGACGGTCTGGTCGAGCATGATCATGCCGCCGGCGCACCCCATGGCGGCGAGCACGAGACGCCTGCGGGGTGGCCCCGTCCGTCCGCTTGACCAGATGTGTCGCACCGGTCCCCATGCTGACACGGGCGCCGGCGGCGACACGTCATTGAACCGGCGTGCGCGGGGCCCGCCCGGAGCGGGGGGAGCGCCGAGCGGGTTCCGCGGGCCCGGGAGGGCCGGGGCTCAGCCCCCTACTTCTGCTTCGCGAAGTGCCACGTCACGTCGATCTGTCCCTCGTCGCGGGAGGACAGTGCCCGGAAGGCGCCGGGCGTCAGGTCGAGACCGCCCCGCCCGGCGCCCGGCGCCTCGTCGAGGACGGTCAAGGTGACGGACTTGCCCTTGTAGGTGACCACGATCTTCTTGCCGCAGTTCGGGCCCGGATATCCGGCCCCGAACAGTGAGGGATCGATCGCGGCCACGAGGTCGCCGGGGGCGATGTACTGACCGCACGCCCCCATCCCGGGCTGGTAGGTCGACGCCTTGCCGCTGAACTTCTGTGTGGGCGGCTTCGTCGACTTGGTCGGTGCGGGCGACGCCCCCTTCGTCGTGCTCGGGGCCGGCGTGGGACCCGGTCCCGTCGTCCTGGTCGGCACCGGCGCCGCGGGCGGTGTCGTCGAGACGTCCGGCTCCGGTTCGCTGGTGGAGCGGGACAGCTCGGTCTCGGTCGGGCTGGGATCCACGGGCTGCCCGGTACCGGTCGACGCCGTGACGGCGATGCCGGTGTCCTCCGAGGCATTGGCGGTGGCGACGGTGACGACGGCTGCGGCGCCGACGGCCAGCACGGCTGTGACCGCTACTACGGCGATTCCTGGTCTCATGGGTCTCTCTCTGGACTGCGCGTTTCCGGACGGCGAGCGTCCGGTGGGCGCGCCCATGATCACGTGCCCCGCTAATGCTTCACTAACGCGCGCCGGCCGGACGCGCGGCTCAGCGGATGCGGCCGACGATCCGTACGGAGACCTGGGCGCTGCCGGTCAGGCCGGAGGCCGGGGCGGTGGCGGTGGCGGCGAAGACGAGCGGGTACGTTCCGTCGGGCAACAGCGGGACGGTGAACCGGCCGGACGCGCCGGCGCCGAGGGCCACCGCGCCGTTCGGTCCCTGGATCTGCCGACCGGTGCGTTGCGGATCGGTGATGAGCTGCTCGCCCGGGTGCGCCCGCGCCGTCCCGGCGAAGGCCTCCTGGCAGCCGCGCCGCAGCCCGGCCCCGCTGCCGGGCGCGTCGATGGTCACCGTCGTCCGTGTGGGCGGAGGCGGGGGCGCGCTGGTGCGCGGGGTGTTGCCCGGGCGGCTCGGGGTCGCGGGGGCGGCGGCGGGCGAGGGCGTGGCGGCGGGGATGTCCGAGGTGCGCAGCGGCTGGTCGTCACCGCCGTCGCGGTCGTGCTGCGCTGGACCACGGCCACCGGTGAGCCCCGGTCGACCCACCACCCGCCCGCTCCGGCGGCCACCGCGGCCGGCGTCTTCGTCGTCAGCGCGCCGGCCCACCTGGCCACCACATCTCCCGAGCCCATGGCCGTCGTCCCTCCCGACCGACCGCCATGGCCTGCTCCAACTGGCTTGATTTCAGCGGAGCGTGGGCACTCTAGTGCTGTGACCGGCGCGGTCGATGCTCAGGCCAAGGTCAGGAGCACCTCGTCGATCTCGCCGCCACGGGCCCGGGCGAAGCCGCGGTCCCGGCCCGTGAGGACGAACCCGCACTTCTCCAGCACCCTGATCGAAGCGGCGTTGTCCGCCGCGGCACGGGCGTGCACCGGCCGCGCGGCGTCGAGTTCGAGCAGCTCGGCGAGCGCCGCCGTGGCGATCCCGCGCCCCCAGTGGGCGCGGGCGATCCAGTACGTGACCTCGCGCTCGTCCGGTGGCCCGTACGCCGCGACGTGGCCCACCACCTGTCCCTCGACCAGCACGGTCCGCATCACGATGGCCGGGTCGGCGCGGATCCGCGCCCAGTGGGCGTCGAACGCGACGGGATCGCCGTCGTGGTCGCCGACGAAGGCCGCCATGTGTTGCGCGACCGGGTCGCGCGCATGCTCCCGGAAGGCGGGCAGGTCACTGTCGCGCACCTCGCGCAGGAAGATCATCTACGGGCTCCTCACCCGACCGGGCCGGTCGTGCGTCGACGGACCGGACAACCTACCGGAGGGCGGCCGGGGTCGCCGTGCCCCTCGGGGCCACGAGTCGTCCGCTTCGCGCGAGGGCCGCGACGGCGGCCGCGCAGCCCAGGCCCGTGACCGTGAGGACGAGCCAGGGCGTCCACGGCGCCCGCCCGTGGACCGCGAGTTCCCACACCGCCCCGGTGCCCAGGTTCCCCAGGGTGATCCCGAGGCCGGAGACCGTGTTGTAGAACCCGTAGTGGGTGGCGACCAGCCGGTCGCCGGAGAGGGCGACCACGGTGTCCATCTCGAACGGGTACACCACCGCGCTCCCCACGGCCAGGAACACCACCGCCGCGGTCAAGGACACCAACGAGAGGTACGGGGCCCCGGACGGGGCGAACACCAGCGGGAGGAAGGCCAGTCCCATCACGGCCAGCCCCCGGACCAGGGCCTGCGCCGGGGTCCAGCGGCGCTTCGCCCAGCCCGTCAGCCGTAGTTGTCCGAGCACGGTGACGGCGGCCGACACGACGAACAGCCCGCTCGTGGCCCGGGTGCCCGCGACGTCCCCGAGGGCGTTCCCCGCGGCCAGGGGCAGAGCGAGGTACACCTGGAAGGTCAGGACGTAGGACCCGGTCATCGCGAGGGAGAAGAGCAGGAACGGACGGTTGGCGAGCACGGTCCGCCACTGCGCCCGTACGCCCTCCGGGGAGCCTGGGTCGACGCCGTCGCCGCTCCGGTCGGGCAGCGCGCGCCACTGCAACAGCGTCAGCAGGGCGAAGACGAGGGCCGCGGCCGCGCAGACGGCCCGGAAGTCCGCGGCCAGCAGGGCCAGTCCGACGAGCGGGCCGAGGAGCATCCCGGCCTGGTAGTAGACGTTGAAGGTGGCGAAGGCGTCGACGCGCCGCTCCCCCGCCTCCGCGGCCAGGTACGCCCGCACGGCCGGGTTGAAGAGCGCTCCGGCGAAGCCGGTGGCGGCGGAGGCGACGACGAGCACGGGCAAGGAGTCGGCCCAGCCGAGCAGCACGAATCCGAAGGTGCGGAGCAGGCAGCCGGCCATGATCGGGGCCTTGTAGCCGTAGCGGTCGGCGAGGGTGCCGCCGATCAGGTACATCCCCTGCTGGGAGAGGTTGCGCACGCCCAGCACCAGGCCCACGGCCCAGGCGGCCAGGCCGAGGCCGCCCGCGAGGTGGGCGGCCAGGTAGGGCATGAGCATGTAGAAGGCGAGGTTGATGGCGAACTGGTTGACCAGCAACAGCCGGACGGCCGGCGGGAAGGAGGCGGTCCGGCGCCACAGCGCCCTCACCGGGACGCTCCGGCCGGGCCGCCCCGGCGGGTGGCGCCGAGCGGGTCGAGGACGGTGGTGCAGCGGGTCCAGCGGGTGATCGTCTTCTCCCCCGGGTAGGTGATCTCGTCGGGCTCGTCGGCGGGCTGGTGGCCCATCAGGTCGTGCGCCGCGCAGTACGCGTCGTCGAAGACCGTGCCGACGTAGCGCTCGGGGCCGTCGGGAAAGACGGCGACGATCCGCGCCTGCGCGGGCATGGCCGCGGCCAGCCAGCGGGCGGCGAGGCCGACCGCGCCGACGCTCCAGCCGCCGCTCGCGCACCGGCCGCGGGCCAGGGCGCGGGCCGCCCACACGGCTTCGGCGGCGCAGACCCAGTGGACCTCGTCGAAGACGTCGTAGGCGACGTTGTCGGGGAAGATGCTGCTGCCCAGGCCACGCATCAACCGGGGTGCGGCGGGCTGGCCGAAGATGGTGGAGCCGGCCGCGTCGACGCCCACGACCCGTAGGTCGGGAAAGTATCCGCGCAGGACGGAGGCGATCCCCGCGGAGTGCCCGCCGGTGCCGACGCTGACGACGAGGGCGTCGATGCGGCCGAGCTGGGCGACGAGTTCGTGTGCCAGGGGCCGGTAGGCCGCGACGTTGTCGGGGTTGCCGTACTGGTCGGGGCACCAGGAGCCCGGGTGGGCCGCGAGGAGGTCCTCGACCCGCTGGCGCCTGGTCTGCTGCCATCCGCCGGTGGGGTGGGGCGCCTCGACGTGTTCGACGTCGGCGCCGTAGGCAGCCAGCAGTCCGGCCATCAGCGGCTCCATTCCGGGGTCGGTGACGACCGTGACCGGGTGCCCGAAGGTCACCCCGGCCAGCGCGAGTCCGAGGCCGAGCGTTCCCGAACTCGATTCGATGATCCGGGCGCCGGGCCGGAGCGCACCGCGCTCCCGGGCGGCCTGGACCATGTACAGGGCGGTGCGGTCCTTGATCCCGCCGGGGTTGCAGCCCTCCAGCTTGGCCCAGAACCCGCGGCCCGCGGTGGTGAAGGGATCCCCCACCCACATCAGCGGCGTGTTGCCGACCAGGCCGGCCGGGGTGAGCGTGGGGCGCTTGGTCTCGGCCTGGAGCTGGGCGGGGGACGCGGACAGGGTGAAGGAGGGGGAGGAAGGGAAGGCGTTCATGGCGCAGTGCTCCCTCGGCCGGCGCGTACGACGACGCGCGAACGACCGTCATGGGGGTACGGGGGTCCGATCGGCGCAGTCGCGGCCGGCGGGCGAGCGTGCTCACCCGCCGGCCGCGGCTCGATCGCCGTCAGGTCCGCCACACCCCCAGCACCGCCCGGCCTTCCGCGGGATGCCCGACGACGCCCCGCGTGCCCGGTGGCCCGCACCGGCCGCAGCCGTACGCACTCCCGGCGGCCGGCCCGGCGGCCGGCCCGGCGGCCGGCCCGGCGGCCGGCCCGGCGGCCGGGAGGGCCGGGGTCACCGGCGCCGGAGCCCCGGCGGCGCGGGGCGACGGGACCGTCGGCTCGTCGGCGTCGGCGCATCCGGCGGCGCCGTCCCCGACCGGCGTCGTGTGCGGCGTGTGCGGCGTGTGCATCCGGTCGGCGGCCGGGAGGTCGCGCAGCGCCGGCCCGTGGGCGGACGCGGTGGCGGTCAGGACGTCGGTACGGCCGGCTCCCGGCGCGACGGGACCGTGGGCGCAGACGAGGAGGTGCAGGAGCGCGGCGAGGGCGAGGACGAGGCCCGGTACGACGGCCGCGCCGACCCGCGACGCGGCCGGTCGAGCGCTCCGGTGTACCGTCACTGCCTCCATGACCGCACAGAGTAGCCAGGTGAACACATAAAGTTCCCGTCAGGGCGTGTGTCGTTGCCCTGTTCGGCCCCGAGGGGGGCGACCGCCGGGACGAGGGCAGTGCCTGCCGCACCCCGCCCCGGCGGGTGCTCAGGCCGACAGCCCGTTCGTGCAGGCGGCCCCGGGCTCGGGGGTCTGCGCCCCCTGGACGTACTTGGTGAGGAAGGCGTTCACCCGCGGGTCGGACGCGTCGTCCACGCCGAGCTGCTTGCCCCACGCCGACAGGGTGATCGGCGCGTCCTGCTTCGCGTGCGGGCTCATCAGCGTGTACGGCGTCTTCCTCACCCGCTCCGCCAGGGCCTTGACGTCGCCGGGGGCGGCCCGGTCGGTGTAGGTGATCCACACGGCGCCGTGTTCGAGGGCGTGCACGGCGTTCTCCTGCCGGACCTCCTTCTCGTACACGTCGCCGTTGCAGTTCATCCACGCCTGGGCGTGGTCACCGCCCACGGCCGGAGCCATGGGGTAGGCGACGGCCTGGGCGACGTGGTTCTGCGTGAGCTTGTCCCACGACTTCTCGCCGGCGATGGGAGCGGCCTTGGTCGCCGCCGTCCGCTTCCCCTCGCCCTTGATGGTGAAGAGGAGGTAGCCGGTGCCGCCGGCGAGCGCGACGAAGACGATCGCGCAGACGGCGACGGTGAGGATCCGGTTGCGGCGCTCGCGCGCCGCCTGGGCGCGACGGACCTCGTCGAGTTTGGCGCGGCGCGCGGCCGCGGCGGAGTTCTTGGGCAGGCCCATGGTCGATTCCTTCACTTCACGAAGCGGGTTGCGGGCAGGGAGGACGGTGGCGGCACGCGCGGGGTGCGCGGCGCCGCCGGTCCTCCTAGGTCCGCAGGACCTGCAGGGCGTGGAGGTCGGGTGCGCGACGGGCCGGGGTGTCGGCCACGGGGCCGGCCCGGGGGGAGACCGGTGTCGCCCGGTGGCCCGCCGCCGGAAGGACCAGGGGGTCCGGCAGCGGGAGGACGCTCTGCGGCAGGTGGTGCAGGACGGTCAGGCACGCGTCGCCGGGCCGGTGGTGCACGCACCCCTCGGCCCCGGTGTTCGACGCACGGTCCGCTCCGCCCACGACGCTGCTCACGAGGCCGCTCACGACACCGACCGCCATGCCGCTCGGCGCCGGCGCGGCGGACGCCTCGTACGGCGTTCCGCGAGGCGGCTGGTGGCACACCGTCACGGCGAGCAGGACCGCCGCGACGCAGCACACCCAGCTCAGCAGCACACGCCACCGCGACGCCCCGGCGGGCGGTGCGGACGGGAGCGGCGACGGTGCGGTCGTCATGATGGACAGATCCTAGTGCCGCGTCGGGCACCGGTCCGCTCGATGGTGACGACGCGTCCGGTGCCGGCGTCGTCCACCACCGCGTCCAGCCGCCCGTGTTCGGCCACCACCTCCGCCTCGGCGCTGGGGGCCCGGACCCTGCTCAGGGCCCGTGTGGCCGCGGTTCGAGTGGGAGCCGGTCGACCTGGTGCGCATGCCGGTGTGGTTGTACCCGCGCGGGCGGTGGAGCGACGGGCGGTTCGCGCTCGGGCCCCGGCACGACGCGGTGCGGGAGGCCATCGGCGCGGAGCTGGACCGCTCGACGGACGCGCGCTGACGGTTCGGCCCGCCCGCTACCGCGTCCGGCGCCGGAAGAGCGCGGAGGTCAGACCCACCGCGGCCGCCAGGATGCCCGCGCACCAGGCCAGGGCCGTCCAGGGGGCGCCGTCCGCGGGCCGGTCCAGCAGCAGGGCCCGCAGGGATTCGATGACCGGGGTGAGCGGCTGGTGCTCCGCGAAGCCGTGCAGCCAGCCGGGCATGGTGTCGATGGGCACGAAGGCGCTGGAGGGATAGGGCAGGAACATCATCAGGAAGGTGAACCCACCCGCGGCTTCGGGCGAGTCGGCGGCCAGGCCGAGGGCAGCGGCCAACCAGGAGATGGCCGTCACGTAGGCCACGAGGAGTGCGGCGGCGGCGAGGAAGCCCGCCGGGCCCGCCTGGGGGCGGAAGCCGATGGCGAGGGCGACGGCCAGCACCAGCGTGGTGGAGAGCAGGTTGCGGAGCACCGATGCGGTGACGTGGCCGGCCAGGATGGGGACGCCGCCGATGTCGAGCGAGCGGAACCGGTCGACGACCCCGCTCTTCATGTCCTCCGCGACGCTGACGGCGGTGGAGGCCGCTCCGAAGCCCGCGCAGAGCAGCATGGCTCCGGGCACCACGTAGGTCACGTACCGGGTCCCGGTGTCGATGGCCCCGCCGAAGAAGTAGACGAAGATCAGCATCAGCATGACCGGCAGCATCAGGGCGGTGATCAGCGCGTCGGGGCGGCGGCTGCTGATGCGCAGGCTCCGTCCGGCCAGAGCCAGGGCGCTCACGGGCAGGGCGGTCATCGGTCGGCTCCCGTCAGGGCGAGGAAGACGTCGTCGAGGGTGGCGCCGCGCAGGGCGAAGCGGTCGACGTCGGTGCGGTCGGGGTCGATTTCGTCGAGCAGCGCCCGGACGTGGGCGGCGGTGCCGTCGGTGGGCAGGCCGAGCACGAGCGCGTCGGGGTCGTGGTGGACGGCGCGCGGGGCGAGGGCCTCGTAGGCGGCGGCGGTGGCGAGGGTGAGGTCCAGCCGATGTCCGGCGACGCGGGACTTCAACTCGGTCGGGGTGCCCTCCGCGGCGATGCGGCCGCCGGAGAGGACGGCGACGCGGTCGGCCAACTGGTCCGCCTCCTCCAGGTATTGGGTGGTGAGCAGGACGGTGGCGCCGTCGTCGCGCAGCTCCCGTACGAGCTCCCACATTCCTTGGCGACTGCGCGGATCGAGGCCGGTGGTCGGCTCGTCCAGGAAGACCACCTCGGGACGGGAGACGAGGCTCGCGGCGAGGTCGAGGCGGCGGCGCATGCCGCCCGAGTACGTCTTCGCGGTGCGGCCGCCCGCATCGGCGAGGTCGAAGCGGTCCAGGAGTTCCTCGGCCCGGACGCGCGCGGCGCGTGGGGCGAGCCCGGCGAGGCGCCCCATCATGCGCAGGGTCTCGGCGCCCGTCAGCAGCTCGTCCACCGCGGCGAACTGCCCGGTGAGGGCGATGCGTTCGCGCACTCGGGAGCGTGCGGTGGCGGTGTCGTGCCCGGCGACCCGGGCGGTGCCGGAGTCGGCGGCGGTGAGGGTGGCGAGGATCCGGACGGTCGTGGTCTTGCCCGCGCCGTTGGGGCCGAGGAGCGCGAGGACGGTGCCTCGCGGGACGGCGAGGTCGATGCCGTCGAGCACGCGGAGCGCGCCGTAGGACTTGGTGAGGCCGGTGGCGTGGATCCCGAGGGCGGCCGTGGTGGACGTGGACACGTCGTGGGTGGTCACAGGAATGACGCCCCCTTCTGCGTATTGCATACGCTGTTCTGCGTAAGTAATACACAGAACTAGGATGGGTGGCAATCGACTAGGGACGGTCATGGCGGACGAGGACAGCGGGACCGGGCTCCCGGCCAGCCTGGAAATGGCCTGGGGGCTGCGCGAGCGCCCCGGCAAGGGGCCGCGCCCCACGCTCACGCTGCCCCGCATCGTGGGGGCGGCCGTCTCGCTCGCCGCCGCCGAGGGCATGGACGCGGTGTCGATGGGCCGGGTGGCCAAGGAACTGGGCGTCTCCACCATGTCCCTCTACCGGTACGTGGCCGCCAAGGAGGAGCTGTACGTCCTCATGTCCGACGCGGGCGCCGGCACGCCGCCGCCCCTACCGCCCGGGGCGGCCGGATGGGGCTGGCGCGAGCTGCTGACGCACTGGGCGTACGGGCAGCGCGCCGCCCTCCTCGCCAACTCCTGGCTCCTGCGCATCCCGATCACGGCCCCGCCGGCGACCCCGAACCAACTGGCCTGGATGGACCGGGGGTTGGACGCGATGGCCGGCACGGGATTGAACGAGGCCGAGAAGCTCTCCACGGTCGTCCTGATCGGCGGCCTGGTGCGCAACGAGGCCACGATGGCGGCCGACATGAGTGACGCCATCGCCGCGTCGGGCGTGACCCCGCAGCAGGCCCTGGCCCAGTACGTCCGCACGTTGCGGCTGCTCGCCGGCCCCGAGAGCCACCCCGCCGTGACGCGACTGCTGGATTCCGACGCCTTCACGGGATCGGGAGAGCCGGACTTCCAGTTCCGCTTCGGCCTCGACCGGATCCTGGACGGGCTCGCACCGCTGGTCGCGGAGCGGGAGCGACCCTGATGCCGTGACCGGGCGGGAGCGCGACGCTCCCGCCCGGCGTCACCGGACCCGCTACGGCCGCTCGTTCACCGCACTCAGTACAGCTTGATCACCGCCTTCCGCAGGGTGTTCTTCCATGCGGCCACGGGCGGTTCGCCCCAGTAGCTCGACCACAGGACCAGGGTGACCGTGTCCCCGTCGCGACCCACGCCCCACAGGTAGTTGAAGTCGGGCCGCTCCTGGGCGTTGGCGTCGAAGGTGCGCATCCCCTGGAGGGTGGCACCCTCCTCCACGTCCACCACCCCGTGGTCCAAGCCGGTCGCGGTCACCCCCGGTCGCTGCGGGCGGTTCGCGCAGTCCGCGTAGTCCCGACGGGTCGCGTCCGCGAAGGCGATGGCCTCGGCCTCGGTGGCGAAGGCGATCACCTTCTGCTGCGCGAACGCCGTCTCCGCCGTGGTGAAGTCCCGGTTCCAGACGTTGACTTCGGGCTTGCCCTCCGGCCAACCCGCCAGGCACTCGCCGTACCCCTGACCCCAGCCCCGCACGACCGGATTCGCGCGCCACGACTCGGTCGTGGGCAGGTCCGAGATGTACAGCGTGCCCGGCCTCGGCCGCCACTGGTCGGCGGCCACCGCCGGACCGGCAGCCGCACCGACCGCCAGCGCCACGACCCCCAACAGGACGCAGCCCCCGCGCACCCGTGAACGTACCCCCATGAATGTCCCCTTCCCCCTGCGCACCGTCTCGATCACGACGGCCCCGCCCCGGCAGGAGCGGGACCCAGCCCCAGCATCGGGTGTCCGCCTCCCGGCCGGCCGCACCTGCGGCCACGATGACTTGAACTGCGCCCCTGCTGACTTAAAACGACAAAGGACACCAAACCGGATTCGGTCCCGGATGCGCGGATTCCACCCCCCGGCCGAAAACACTGAGTGACGGGACCCGCGCAGCGATTTCACCCGGAGTGGGTACCCAACGACCGATGATCTTACGTAACATCATGAAAGTTCGCCGTGTCCTGGGTTGTCCCCCACGGCGGCCGTGCTTCCGCATGTCCTGCCCCCACCCATTGAGTCGAGGAATACGTGCGCCTCTCCCTTGAACGACGCCTGGCCGTGAGCGCTGCCCTGCTCGCCGTAGTAGCCGGTGTCGTCCCGGCCACCGCGGCCCACGCCGCACCGGCCGACCTGCCCGCCAGCGCGGCGGAATCCCCGCAGGTGACGCCCGACATGGAGGGTCTGACCAGGGCCCTTCAGAACACCCTTGACGCCGGCGCGCCGGGCGCCCTGGCCCGCTACACCGGTCCGGACGGGGTCAAGAGCAAGACCCTGGGCATCCAGGACACCACCAAGAACACGCCGATGGACGTGCAGTCGCGGTTCCGGATCGGCAGCGTCTCCAAGACGTTCTCCTCCGTCGTGCTGCTCCAGCTGGTCAACGAGGGCCGCGTCGAGCTGGACACCCCGGTCAACCACTACCTGCCGGGCCTGCTGCCGGACGACCGCATCACGGTGCGTCACCTGTTGACCCACCGCAGCGGCTTGTCGGACTACACGAACGTGATGTTCGCGGACACCGTCCCCGGCTTCGAGGCCGTGCGCAACAAGGTGTTCAGCTACCAGGAGCTGGTCGACCTCTCGCTCGCCGAGCCGCGCACCACCGAGCCCGGCGTCTCGTACAAGTACTCCAACACCAACTTCGTGGTCGTCGGCATGATCATCGAGAAGGTGACCGGGAAGCCGGTGGCGAAGGAGTACGACCGCCGCATCTTCAAGCCGCTGAAGCTGCGCAACACCTCCTACGTGCACCCCGACACGGCCATCCGGGGCCAGCACGCGCACGGCTACCTCCACCCGGACGAGGCCGGCAACCCGCTGGTCGACTCCACCGAACAGACCGTGTCCTGGGCGCAGTCCGCCGGCGCGGTGATCTCCAACGCGGCCGACCTGAACACCTTCACGACCGGACTCGTCAGCGGGAAGCTGCTGCCCAAGAAGATGCTCGACCTGATGACCACCGTGACCCCGACGGACGCGACGAACACCCGGTTCTACGGCCTGGGTCTGCGGCGCTACGACCTGTCGTGCGGTACGCAGGTGTTCGGTCACACCGGCACCGTGCAGGGCTTCTACACCTACGCCTTCGCCACCCGCGACGGCAAGCGAAGCCTGTCCGCGATGGCGAACACCTCGAACGACGGGGCGGCCAACACCGCCCTCGGCGGCACGCTGGAGGCCGCGTTCTGCGGCAAGCCCGCGGCGCCCAAGTCCAACGCCGCCCCGCGCGGCCTGGCGGCGTCCCCGGAGCAGGACCGCACCCCGGCCCGTGCCGAGATGGACCTGCCGGAACGGCGCTGACCCCCATCGCCCGGGGCCCGCAGGGGGCCCCGGGCGACGTCGGGACGGAACGCCGCGGCCGCGCCGGTCACCGCGCGGGTGCGCCCCGCCGGATCAGGCCGTGGCGAGGAAGTCGTGGTAATCGGCTCCCGCGACGAGCACCGAGGTGAAGGAGACGGGGCGGCCGTCGCCTCGTCGAGGGTCATGCCGAAGCGCAGCGGATCCACGCCGTTCGGCGGGTCCAGGACCAGGTCCGTCACGTTCTCCGATTGATCCGTTCGAGGGCGCCGCAGTCCATCGCTGCCGGGCCCGCGTCCATGTCAGGCGGTCGTTCCCGTGCGGATGCGGTGTTCGCGCCAGAACGAGGTGAGGTCGGTGCGGGTCACCGCCTGCGCGGCGCGCTGGAACTCCGCCGTGGTGGAGACCCCGTACCAGTGGTCGCGTACGTAGCCCCTCAGCATCGCGGCCATCGCCGGGCCGCCCAACACCTTCTCCAGGTCGTGCAGCACGCACGCCCCGTTGTAGTAGACGTACCGGGTCCAACCGGGGCCGTGGGCGGCCCAGTAGCCCATCGAGTTGGTGACCGCCTGGGTGTCGTCCTGCCAACCGACGCCCTCCGCGCAGTCCTCGCCGTGGTCACCGGTCAGCAGGGCGTTCGAGTAGGTCGCGAACGCCTCGTCCAGCCAGGGGGACGCGTACTCGTCGTTTCCGACGATCCCGTACCACCATTGGTGGGCCAGCTCGTGGACCATGCCGCTGCCTGCCTCGTCCAGGGCCACCAGGACCAGCCCGGGGAACTCCATGCTGCCGATCGGCGCGAACCGGTCGCTGATGACCGCGTCGACCTCGCCGTAGGGGTAGCGGCCGAACCGCCGCCCGAGCTCGTCAACGGCGCGGACCGCTTCGGCGCGGGCGGTCGCCACCCAGGCGTCCGGGGTGCCCGCCGTCCAGTACGAGCGGACCGTGACACCACCCGGCGAGGTCGCCACGCCGCTGCGGAACGGGCCGGCCGCCCACGCGAAGTCCCGCACCTGGCGCGCGACGCTGGTGGTGAGGGTGCGACCGGGACCGGCCGGGCGGTCCGTGGTGGTTCCCGTCGCCGGGACACCCAGCGCGGTCGGGTGGTCGAGGGTGACCTCAAAGTCCGAGGCCACGGTGTAGTAGCTCTCGCCCCGGTCGACGGGCGGGTCCAGGTGCCAACCCGCCGCGTCCCGTACGGCCAGCACCGGCAGGGCGTTGCCGAGGTAGCGGTGGTCGCCGTCTCGCCCGAAGCGGTGGAGCCGGTCGGGGACGGTGATCGAGACGTCGAAGCCGACGGTCGCCCGCCCTCCGGGCGCCAGCGGCGCGGCCAGCGCGATCCGTACCGCGCTGCACGCCACCGACGGATCGCCCGGGGCCCCGCCGGTCACCCGGCCGATCCGGACCGGGGAGGGTGCCTGCGGCGTGCCGCAGCCGTCGACGCCGTTGCCCCAGAGGCGGACGTAGATCTCGCGCAGCGGCTCGGTGGACCGGTTGCCGAAGGTCACCGTTTCCCGACCGGTCCACCGGGTGCCGGTGACGTCGGCGCGCAGGTCGACGCGGTAGGCGGGCCGGGAGGGGGCGGCGCGCTCGGCGCCGTGCGCGGTGGCGGCGTAGGCCGGGGCTCCGCTCCAGGCACCCCCCAGGAGCGAGCCGAGCGACCCGAGCACGGCGAACGCCGTGACCACCCATGCGTACCCGGTCCGTCTCATGGTCCGCCCCCGCGGTCGTGTGTATCGGGCCCGGCCCGCCAGGTCCGCCGGCCCGCGCGACCTGGGCGGCCGACGCGCAGCCGAGGGTACGCGGCCCCCGCGGCCTTGCACAGGGCGTCGCGCACTCACAACACGGCTGCGGTGAGGGCGAGTTCGGGCCAGCGCGCCCGTTCGAGACGCTGGCCGGAAGGGCGTTGTCAGTGGTCAGGGATACGTTCAGGGGGTTGGCAGGGCCGATTTCCCGTCAGGAGTGGACGATGACCGAGAGCAGTGCGCAGCCCACGCTCGGAGTGGTGCTGACCGACGTCAACGAGCGGGTGGTGGAGGCGTGGCGGGCGGCGTTCGCGGACACCCCGGGCGTCGAGATCCGCCGCGGCTCGATCCTCGACGAGGACGTCGACGCCTGGGTCACCCCGACGAACTCCCGGGGCCGGATGGACGGTGGGGTCGACGCCGTCATCAAGCGGTACCTGGGATCCGGCATCCAGGTGCGCGTGCAGCGGGCGATCCGCGACCGCTTCGCCGGGACGCTGCCGGTGGGCAGTGCGGTCTGCGTCCCGTCTGGGGCGGCCGTGCCCCGCTACGTGATATCGACACCGACCATGGTGGGGTCCTCGCAGAACGTGAGTGCCACGCTCAACGTGGCCATGGCCTGCGCGGCCGCCTTCCAGGCCGTCCACCGGCAGAACCGGAAGGCGCCGGGCAGTATCCGTTCCGTGGCGCTGGTCGGGATGGGCGCGCAGACCGGGCGGGTGCCGGCCCGGGTGTGCGCCAACCTGATGTGGACCGGGTACACGCTCTTCCACGACCACTGCTTCGAGGACGACGACGAGCTGCGCGCCACGCTCGTCGCGCAGTTGAACGGAATCGAGAAGGCCCCCGTCGAGGAGCGGGTGCGCATCGTGGTGCCCGAGCCCGCCCCCTACGACTCCCCCACCACGACCGCGACCGCGACCGCGACCACGATCTCGACCGCGAGCACGACCGCTCCCACTCCCGCGACCGAAGGCCCCTCCCCCGTGACCGACGCGAACGACCCGAACGACGCCCTGGCCCTCACCGAGCTGTTCGCCGGCGGTGGTGAGCCCTGGCTCCCGCTCCTCAAGCCCGTCATCGAAGCGCAGCCCGATGCGGCGCGGTTCATCGGGAAGGGGCGCAGCCCCGAGGTCGTCCCGGTCCGCGAGCTGACCTTCCAGGCGCTCAAGCCGAACCCGCCGCACAAGTGGAAGGTCGTCGCCTTCGGGCAGAACCCGTACCCGCGTGCGGAGAGCGCGACCGGCATCGCCATGTTCGACAACACCTTCAACGACTGGAAGGACAGCCAGTTCGGACGGGTCGTCAGCATCCGCTGCATCATCAAGGCCGCGGCGATGTGGAAGTACGGCATCGTCAAGAAGACGCCCATCGCGGACGTGCGCGCGCTGTTGAAGGAGCGGGACGCGGTCCAGCCGCCGGAGTGGTTCCAGGCGATGCTCACGCAGGGCGTGTTGCTGTTGAACGCCGCGCTCACCGCCAGCGGGGACGGGGCGATGGGCGCCGAGCGGCACGCGGCCTTCTGGCGGCCCGTCGCCGAGCGGATCATCGAGGAGATCCTCAAGGCCAAGCAGGACGCCGCCGAGGAGGACCGCGGGGTCGTCTTCGCCTGGTGGGGGGCGCACGCCCGGAACCTGAAGAAGGTCGTGCTGCGGCTCCAGGCGAAGTACCCGGACGTCGAGGTCCGGCACATCGACCACGCGAACCCGGCGGCGCAGGGCGACCTCTTCTGCGAGGGCGACCACTTCGCCATGGTCAACGAGGCCCTCGCGTCCCTGGGCTCCGAACCGATCGACTGGCTGCCCAGCAAGGGGTGGGACGCGGGAGCCGGCGGCGCGAGCGGGCCGGGCGGTGGCGTGGCGCAGCAGATGGGCGCCTTCATCGAGTCGACCATGAACCTCCACCAGCTCTACCTGGAGCGACTGACCAGCGTCAAGGACGAGGGTCTGGTCCTCCCGGCGATCACCGGCGTGTTCGACACTCCGCTGATGGACTTCCAGGGCGCCGTCGCCCCGGTCTCCGACGTACTGTCCGGACTCACCGGGCACATCGACCGCTCGCGCGACTTCGGCAAGCGGCGGGCCGACGAGACGTCCGGCAGCCTGTCGGCCGACGCGATCGCCGCGCTCTACCTCTACACCTGCCAGTCCGCCTTCTACCGTGAGATCAATGCCGTACTGCGCTCGCCGGACCGCACCCGGGTCACCCCCTACCTGCCGTACCTGCGCCTGTTGTTCTCGGCGGTGTCGGGGCTGCCGGGCCACACGCGGCCGCTGTGGCGCGGCGTGTCGTTGGACCTGCGGGCGCAGTACCCGGTGGGCAGGACGGTGACCTGGTGGGGCGTCTCCTCCTGTACCTCCGAGCTGAAGGTGGCCCGGTCCTTCCTGGGCAGCCGCGGCAAGCGGACGCTCTTCGAGGTGACGTCCACCCGGGCGGTCGGCATCAGGAACTTCTCCGCCTTCACCGGGGAGGAGGAGTACATCCTCGCGCCGGGCACGCAGCTCAAGGTGATGGACGTGAAGAGCGAGCGTGGCGGGCTGTGCACGGTCCACCTGGCCGAAACGGACGCGCCGCCCGTCCTGTCCTGACCCGGTACGCCCTCGGCCTCCGGACCGTCAGGGGAGTCGGGTGGCGTCCGGGAGCTCGGGGAGGAAGGGGAGGTACTCCGCTCCCGGAGCGGCGGGGATCACGGTGTAGCTGGCCTCGGGCAGTTCGTTCCACACCCCGGGCAGGTCGCCCAGCGGCTCCGAGACCACGATGCGCGTCTCGTCGGAGATCTCGCGGAGGTAGTCCAGCTCCGGGTGGAGGTGGCGGACGGTCTCGGCGCGGCTGCTGTAGAAGAGCGAGCGGGACTTCCCCCTGCTGGAGTAGCGGAACGCCCAGACGCGTGCTCCGTCGCTGACCGCCACGGTCATCTGGAGCGGTTCCGGTACCCCGTGCTCCTTGCCGAGCCGCTCCACCAGTCCCGCCATCCTGGCCACCGCGCCGGGGACGTCCTGATCGAGCCCGAAGGTGACCGCCAGGTAGAACATCACCTCGGAGTCGGTGGACCCCTCGATGCACGGGAAGAGCGCCGGGTCGACGGCCATGCACAGGTCCCGCTGGAGCCGGTGGAACTCCGCGATGGCTCCGTTGTGCATCCACAGCCAGCGTCCGTGGCGGAAGGGATGGCAGTTGGTCTGTTGTACGGCCGAGCCGGTCGAGGCGCGTACGTGCGCGAAGAACAGCGGGGAGCGGACGTGGGCGGCCAGCTCGCGCAGGTTGCGGTTGTTCCAGGCCGGTGCGATGTCCCGGAAGATCGCCGGGGTGCCGTCGCCGTCCGCGCTGTACCAGCCGATGCCGAAGCCGTCGCCGTTGGTCGATTCGGCGCCCATCCGGGCATGGAGGCTCTGGTTGATCAGCGAGTGCTCGGGGCGGTAGAGCACGGCGTCGAGGAGCATGGGCGAACCCGAGTAGGCGAGCCAGCGGCACATGGGCCCTTCCCTTCCTCCCGCCCCGTCCCGAGCCTAGGGGGTGTCTGACGGATGTGCGTGGTGAGGGAGCGGTGTCCGGTGCGTGCTCTCGGCGCGGCGACCGGAAGGCCGCGTACTGGACGTACTCCGTCTTTCGGTCGGTGCGGCGAGAGCGCGTGCCGGGCGCCGCGACGCCGCGGACATCCGTCAGACACCCCCTCACCCCGTGCCGGGTCCCGCGCGGGGCCCGGCGCACCGCCGTGATACCCCAGTGGGCCATCCCCCGCGGGGCCACTCGTACGTACGGGTGGGCGCGGCCCGTGCCTCGCCGACCGGCGCGGCCGGCGGGTCTACGGTGGGAGGGTCCCGTAGCCGTGTCCGGCAGATGAGGTGGGCAGCTGTGTCGACATCGAGCCATGAGATGTCCGGTGCGCCGTGCTGGGTGAGCCTGATGGCCCGGGACCTCGCTTCCGCCCAGGGTTTCTACGGCGCCGTGCTCGGGTGGGACTTCCGCCCCACCCGTCTCGGCGACGGCTTCTCCGTCGCCTTCCACGACGGGGCCCCGGTGGCCGGCATCGGCGCGCTGGCCGGCAGTCTGGGGGTGCCGGTGGCCTGGACGCCGTACTTCGCCGTCGAGGACGTCGACGTCACGGCGGACCGGATCCGCGAGCGCGGGGCCACGATGGCGGTGGGCCCCCTCCCCTTCGGCACGGGCCGGGCCGGGCTGGCCTCGGACCCGGCGGGGGCCGCCTTCGGCTTCTGGCAGGGCAAGGTCATCCCCGACTGGACCGTGGGCCACGACAGCGCCCCCGCGTGGTTGGAACTGCGTACGCGCGACGCTTTCGCCGCGGCCATCTTCTACGGCGAGATCCTGGACTGGGCCGGCGAGCCGGCGGGCTGCTGCACCGTCTCCTACGAGCACGACCACGTCGTCCTGCGCCACGGCCGGGACGCCGTCGCCCGCATCAGCGGCGGAGCGCTCGACGAGGATCCGGACCCGCAGGTCCGTCCGCGCTGGCACGTGCACTTCCGGGTGCCGGACCTGGAGGGCGCGATCGAGGCCGCCACCCGCCTGGGCGGCAGGACCGCCTCCCCCGTGCGGTCCACGCCCACCGGCCGGTCGGTCGTACTGGCCGATGCCGAGGGGGCGCTGTTCACGGTGGTGGCTCCGCAGGACCGCCCGGCCTGAGGGTCGGGCCGGGACACGGAATCAGGGCCCGGACTCAGGGAGTCCGGGCCCGCTGCCCGTGCTCGTGCGCACCGCGCTCGCATACCCGCGCCCACGCTGCCCGCGCCGGTCAGATCGGCGGCAGGCCGAAGGGGAATCCGGTCCCGTAGTAGGTGCTCAGCGCGTCCCGGTAGCGCGGGTCGCCGAGGTGCTCGTCCCGGTGGAACTCGGGAGCGTCCTTGATCTGTCCCTTCGTCCGGTCCACGAACACGGTGCGTGCCTCCGGGTCGATGCTGACGACCCTGCTCGCCGGGAGCAGCACCTCCTTGCCGAAGATCCAGACTCCGGTGTCCACGACCAGGTAGGCGTCGTCGACCTCGTCGGAGTGTTTGTCGACCTTGCCGATGGTCCCGTCGGTCGCCTCGACCTTGTAGCCGGTCAGATCCGTGCCGGCCAGGTGGCCCGAGGTCGACGTGTAGCTCCATACGTGCTCAGTCACGCGAAGAACAACTCCTCCCGGTAGGACGGGTAGTAGTGGCAGGGGTGGGGTCTGTGGGGGTGCGGCAGCACGGGTGCGCGCCGACTACCAGTAGTGGCGTCGGCCGCCGACGGCGTGTCCGACCGAGCCCATGATCCACAGGACTGCTCCCACCACCAGCAGGATGACGCCGATGGTCCAGAGGATGGAGATTCCGGTCAGGAACCCGATGATCAGGAGGATAAGCCCGACGGCAAGCATGGTGTCCTCGCTCTCAGGTGGAGAACACGGCGGGGCGTTCGCTCCGCCGTGGCGCTTCGGCTGGCGCCTACCCCCGAACCCCGCCTTTATCGCCGTACGGGCCCTTGATCCTTCGTGACCCCGCCCGCGGCCCCGCCCGCGACCCTGCCCGCGGCCCCGCCGCCAGTCCCGCCGCCGGCCGCCCGCGAAGTGTCCGTGCGACTCGCGTTCGCCCCGCCGCTCCCCCCATGATCAGCTAAACGATCTCCACACCGGGGAGGTCGAGCACCTGGAGGATCCATGTCACCGCTGGCCCTGGACGTCACCCACCGCCTGGTCCCCTCGCCCGCGGGCCGGATCCACCTGGTGGAGCAGGGCGCCGGGCCGCTCGTCCTCCTCGTGCACGGCTTCCCCGAGTCCTGGTACTCCTGGCGCCACCAGCTCCCGGCGCTGGCCGCCGCCGGGTACCGCGCGGTCGCGATCGACGTGCGCGGCTACGGCCGCTCCTCCGCCCCGCACGAGACGGACGCCTACCGGATGGCGGAGCTGGTGGCGGACAACGCCGCGGTGGTGGAGGCCCTGGGCGAGCGGTCGGCCGTCGTCATCGGGCACGACTGGGGTGCGTCCATCGCCGCCGCCTCGGCCCTGGTCCGGCCCGACCTCTTCCGTGCGGTGGGGTTGCTCAGCATTCCCTACGCGCCGCGCGGCGGGCCGAAGCCGAGCGAGCTCTTCGCGCGGATGGGCGGGGAGGAGGAGTTCTACGTCTCCTACTTCCAGGAGCCCGGCCGGGCGGAGGCCGAGATCGAGCCCGACGTGCGCGGCTGGCTCGCGGGGTTCTACGCCGCCCTGTCCGGCGACACCATGCCCGCGGCGGGCGCACCCGCCCCGCACTTCGTCCGCCGGGACGGGACCCTGCGCGAGCGGTTCCCCACCGACCGGTCGCCGGCCTGGCTCGGGGAGGGCGAGCTCGACTTCTATGCCGGGGAGTTCGAACGGACCGGCCTGCGCGCGGCGCTGAGCCGCTACCGGAACATGGACCGCGACTGGGAAGACCTGGCCGGCTTCGACGGAGCCCCCATCGCCCAGCCCTCGCTGTACATCGGCGGCGCCCTCGACGCCTCCACCACCTGGCTGGCCGCGGCGATCGAGGCCCACTCCACGACGCTGCCCGGGCTCACCTCCTCCCGCGTCCTGGAGGGCTGCGGTCACTGGATCCAGCAGGAGCGGCCGGCCGAGACCAACCAGCTCCTGACCGACTGGCTCGCCACCCTGTAGGACCGGCTGCCGAGCGGCTGCCGATTGGCAGTTGGAAATCAAAGCGGAATGCCGCGCTATCGGCCGACCGGGCCTAAGTCCGTACGTCGCGCGCACGTCGCTCCACAACACCGCTTCGCGTGCGCCACGGAGCGGATTCGAGGTCGGCTCCATGCCGCAGCGATGTCCGTCGACCGCCTGGAGTCCACGATTCCGTGCCACTTTTTCCAGAAAATTGTGAGAGGAGGCCGTGGCTCGATTCCGAGCAACCTCCTTTTCTCAACCATGCAATTGCACCGCCGGCCGCGCACGGGAATTCTCACTGAGATCGCGTGATTGCAACCGGCGCATTGCTTGCACGTGAACACGTCGGGTCCGGAAGGAAAAGGGCCGCGCCGCGTGCTCCTCGCGATCCGGTCCCGCGCCCGTCGCGGGTACGCGCCCGGGAGCCGGGTCGCGACCGCGGCGAGCCGGGCCCGACCCCGCTGCGGCCGGCTCCCGACGTCCGCCCGCTCCACAGGAGTTCGGCGCCCCTCCCCGCGTCCCGGACGACCCGATCCACTGCCGGCCGGACCGTGATCCACGACCCGGAGCACGTACCAGTCCAGGCAACAGGCGCCACGCCGCTGGCTCGTGATCATCCGTCAGTCGGATGTGGCATGGATTCGGCCACCCCATCCGCCACCTGCCGATCAACGTCCTCACAGGTCACACGGCATGCGCCTGTCACCAGGAGACCCTCGGAGGAGGACCCGTGGATGGCGCCGTCTTCGCAGCTTGACCGCAACTTGTACACATCACCTCTCCGGACGGCCTGCGATGGTCTAGATTGACCCGCGTGCTCCAGATACTTGGACACCGGGCGACAAATGACGATCTATTGTTTTGGTGCGACACACAGCCGGCTGCCGTATCCTCTGCGCCGGACGTGGCAGTGATCGATTCCTTGAGCTCGAGGGGGGCGCAGGGAACATCCGGGACTTCTACGACTTCCCGCACACCTTGCGACTCTGGTAGAACATGCGGGTCCGCCACCCGTAGGTAAGTGTTCAAGCAAAGCTGCAATACCTGGTATGCCACATTCGGGGGGCGGGTCCTCCCGTGGGATTAAACAGTGCGAGGCAAAGACGCCGGAGCACTGGCGACCTGGGGGGGTCCTGTGCAGCAGAGGGAATTAGCCAGCCCGTTTCCGGCGGCGCGCGGGCGGTCGGCGAACGGGTCTATCAGTCGCCCCGCCATGGACTGGGAACAGCGGTACCGACGGACCGTCATCACCACCGATACGGTGACGACCGCGGCCGTCGTGACCGCGATCGGGGTCTTCTTCGGGGCCAGGGACGCGGCCAACTGGCATGAGAAATGGGGAATCCTCGCATTCGGCACCGAGCTGTTGGTGCTGGGCTCGATGACGGTCGGCCGGTCGTGGGCGCCGGCCGTACTCGGCCAGGGCGCCGAGGAGTTCCGCCGACTCGGGCGCTCACTGTTCGCGACGGCCGTCGTGCTGGCGCTCGGCGGGATCGCCCTCACCTCCACCAACATCAAGCTCTGGATCTTCGTGGCGACCCCGGCGATCGCGGTCGTCACCATGATCGCCCGCTACGTGCTGCGCCTGTGGTTGCACAAACAGCGCAAGGAGGGCCGCTGCCTGCGGCCGGTGCTCGCCGCCGGCAGCCCGGCCACCGTGCTCGACCTGATCACCAGAGTCCGCAAGTTCCCGCACCTCGGTTGGCGGGTGGACGCGGTGTGCACGCCGGACGGTCTCGGCTTCGACGGTGACCAGCTCGCCGGAGTGCCGGTCGTGGGCCGCCTGTCGGACGTACCGACCCACGTGCAGCGCGACGGCTACCGCGTCGTCGCGGTCACACCGGACCCGCACTGGTCGCCGAACCGGCTCCAGCGACTGGCGTGGAACCTTGAGGGCAGCGACGCCGACATGGTCGTGGCACCCGTGCTGATGGAGGTGGCCGGCCCGCGCCTGCACGTCGACGGGGTGCTCGGGATCCCGCTGTTGCGGGTCACGATGCCGATCTTCACCGGGGGTCGTCGGGCGATCAAGGAGGTCGTCGACCGCATGGGTGCGGCGATCCTGTTGATGCTGTTCGCGCCGCTCATGCTGCTCGTCGGGGTGCTCGTGCTGCTGGACAGCCGGGGCGGAGTGCTCTACTACCAGCGCCGGGTGGGCAAGGACGGCCGCGAGTTCACCATCGTCAAGTTCCGCACCATGGTCGCCGGGGCCGACAGGACGCGGGCGGAACTGGCCGATCGCAACGAAGGCGCGGGCCTGCTGTTCAAGCTCCGCCGGGACCCGCGGGTGACCCGGGTGGGCACGGTGCTGCGCCGGTACTCGATCGACGAGCTCCCGCAGCTCTTCAACGTGCTCACCGGTTCGATGTCGCTCGTCGGTCCGCGACCCCCGCTCCCGGAGGAGTCCGCTGCCTACGGCCCGGACATCCGGCGGCGGCTGTTGGTCAAGCCCGGGCTCACCGGCCTCTGGCAGGTGAGCGGGCGCAGTGACCTGCCGTGGGAGGAGGCGGTGCGGTTGGACCTCCGGTACGTGGAGGACTGGTCGCTCGCCCTCGACACGGTGATTTTGTGGAAGACCCTCCGCGCGGTGCTCCAGGGGCAGGGGGCGTACTGATGCGCGGCGGATTCAGTCAGGTCAGTGGGCGGTTGGCAGGCCAAGAGGGCCTGTTGAGGGGGAGGAACGGGTCATGAAGGTCAGTGTCTTAGGTCTCGGCTACGTGGGCTGCGTGTCAGCCGCGTGCCTGGCCAGTCTGGGCCACGAGGTCATCGGCGTCGACGTCAGCCAGGTGAAGGTCGACCTGGTCAATGCCGGCAAGGCCCCGGTGGTCGAGGAGAAGATCGGCGAGCTCATCGCCGAGGTCGTACGGAGCGGGGCGCTGCGCGCCACCGGCGACGTCCGCGAGGCGATCATGAACAGCGACGTGTCGCTGGTCTGCGTCGGCACGCCCTCGGAGCCCAACGGCAGTCTGTGCACCACCTACTTGGAGCGGGTCACCGAGGAGATCGGCGCCGCGGTGGCCGAGCGCGGCGGGCGACAGACCGTCGTGTTCCGCAGCACCATGCTGCCGGGCACCTGCTTGAACCTGCTGGTGCCGATCCTGGAGAAGTACGCCGGCGGTACGGCCGGCGTGGACTTCGGCGTCGCGGTCAACCCGGAGTTCTTGCGGGAGGGCACCAGCGTGCGGGACTTCTTCGACCCGCCCAAGACGGTCATCGGGCAGATCGACGAGGCCAGTGGTGACGTGGTCGCGGCGCTGTACGACGGGCTGCCGGGCGAGGTGTTCCGGGTGCCGATCCCGACGGCGGAGGCGATCAAGTACGCGGACAACGCCTTCCACGGCCTCAAGATCGGCTTCGCGAACGAGCTGGGCTCCATCTGCCAGGCGCTCGGGGTGGACTCGTACCAGGTGATGGACGTGTTCCTGGCCGACCGCAAGTTGAACATCAGCTCCGCCTACCTGCGGCCCGGCTTCGCCTTCGGCGGCTCCTGCCTCCCCAAGGACCTGCGCAGTCTGGTCCACGCGGCACAGCAGGCCGACGTCGCCGTGCCGATCCTCTCCCATGTCCTGCCGTCCAACGCCGAACACCTCCAGCGGGCGGTGGAGTTGGTGGAGGCCACCGGCAAGCGCCGGGTGGGCATCTTCGGGCTGTCCTTCAAGCCCGGCACCGACGACCTGCGCGAGAGCCCGCTCGTCGAGCTCGCGGAGCGGCTCTTCGGCAAGGGGTACGACCTGCGGATCTACGACCCCAACGTGAACCTCTCCCGGCTGCTCGGTGCGAACCGGGAGTACGTCGAGACGCGGCTGCCGCACCTCGCGAAGCTCCTCGCGGAGTCCGTCGACGAGGTGCTCGACCACGCCGAGGTGTGCCTGGTGGGTACCGGCGACCCGGCCGTGCTCGCGGCCCTGCCCCACGGCGAAGGCCCCGTGATCATCGACCTCGTCCACCTCCCCGACGCCGACGTGCGCCGGGCCGAACCGGGGTACGTGGGCCTTGCTTGGTAACGCAACCGGCGGCGTCGGCCGGGGCCGACGCGCGCTGATCCTGGTGGAGAACCTCTCGGTGCCCTTCGACCGGCGGGTGTGGCAGGAGTGCACGACCCTGCGCGACGCGGGTTGGACCGTGCACGTCATCTGCCCGCAGGGCGAGAAGCGGGACACCGAGGCCGAGGTCGAGATCGACGGCGTGCGGATCCACCGTTACCCGCTGCGTGCCGCCACCGGGGGGCCGGCCGGCTACCTCCGCGAGTACGGCACGGCGCTGTGGCACACGCTGCGCCTGGCCCGCAAGGTCGGTCCGGTCCACGTGGTGCACGCCTGCAACCCGCCGGACCTGCTGTTCCTGCCCGCCCTGTGGTTGAAGCGGCG
This sequence comes from Streptomyces sp. NPDC098789, assembly GCF_044759975.1. NCBI lineage: Bacteria > Bacillati > Actinomycetota > Actinomycetes > Kitasatosporales > Streptomycetaceae > Streptomyces > Streptomyces sp. NPDC098789. The sequence goes on along the minus strand of NZ_JBIWAJ010000012.1, from coordinate 44,475 downwards.
CGGTTCGCGGTTCGTCTTCGACCAGCACGACCTGGTGCCCGAGCTGTACCTCTCCCGGTTCAACCGGGGCAAGGACCTGCTCTACCGGGCGGTGTGCGCGCTGGAACGGCGTACCTACCGGGCCGCGGACGTCGTGCTCGCCACGAACGAGAGCTACCGGGACGTCGCGCTGGCGCGTGGCGGTCGCAAGCCGTCGGACGTCTTCGTGGTCCGCAGCGCGCCCGACACCAAGCGGTTCCAACCGGTGCCGCCCGAGGAGGAGTTGAAGCGGGGCAAGCCCCATCTGCTGTGCTACCTCGGCGTCATGGGTCCGCAGGACGGCGTCGACTACGCCCTGCGCTCCCTGGCGAAGCTGCGCGACCAGTTCGGACGGACGGACTGGCACGCGGTGTTCATCGGCGGCGGCGACACCTTCGACGCGATGGTGGAGCTGTCCCGCACACTCGGGCTCTCCGAGCACGTGCAGTTCACCGGGCGCATACCCGACGCCGACCTGGCGCGTTACCTCTCCACCGCGGACGTGTGCCTCTCCCCCGATCCGCACAATCCGCTCAACGACGTGTCGACCATGAACAAGGTCCTCGAATACATGGTGATGGGCCGTCCGATCGTCTCCTTCGATCTGCGCGAGGCCCGGGTCTCCGCCGGGGAAGCCGCCGTCTACGCACCGGCGAACGACGAGGCCGAGTTCGCCCGGCTCATCGCGCTGCTGCTGGACGATCCGGAGAAGCGGACCCGGATGGGGAAGATCGGCCAGGAGCGGATCGGTGGTCCGCTCGCCTGGCGGAACTCGCAGGCGTCGCTGCTCGCCGCCTACGCCCGCGCCTGCCGGGACCGCGGTCCGGTGCCGGCTGCGGGCGCACGGCACGGGCACGAGGGAGACCGCACCGTTGAGTGATGACACGATACGGCTGGTCACGATCGGCCGGATTACCCGTAGGCGCTGGCGGCTGCTCACCATCCTCGCGGTGGTGGGTGCGCTGCTCGGCTACGGCACCTCCATGCTGTTCCCGCCCCGGTACACGACGTCCGCGTCGGTGCTGCTGCCGGGGGCTTGGCAGGAGCGCGAGTTGATGACCCAGGCGCAGATCGCCACCAGTTCGGTGGTGGTCGACCGCGCCGCGGCCACCCTGCGCTGGCCCGGGGTGAGCGGCCGTCAGCTGCGGGAGCAGGTGATCGCCACGGCCTCCGACGGGAACATCATCAACATTGCGGGCACGGCCGACACCCCGGAGCGCGCGCAGAAGCTCTCCGACCAGGTGGCGCAGCAGTTCGTCTCGTTCGCGGCGCGGATCACGGGAGCGGGCGCCGACCCCGAGGCGGCGTCGCAGCCCGAGGCGCTGCGCCAGATGGTGGTGCAGACCAGCCGCCGCATCAACGAGCTGGCCGACGCGACCGGTCCGGGGCAGTCGGTGGAGAGCGTGCAGACCCGCACGGAGCTCGCGAAGCTGCGCACCGCGCTGCAGGAGGCCGTGACAAAGCTGGACCAGGTCAACCCGGCCGCCGGCAAGGCCAACATGGTCGTCATGGGGCCGGCGGTCCGGCCGACGGGCGAGGCGCCGCCGACGCGGATGCAGCTCATCATCGGCGGGGCGCTGCTCTTCTTCCTCGTCGGGGTCATCGGTCATCTGGCCGCCGCCCGGATGAGCCGCCGGCTGCGCGGCGAGGCGGAGATCGCCGCGGCGCTGGGCTCGTCGGTGCTGGGCAGCGTCGACGTGCCGGGCGAGGGCGTCGTGCGCGGGGCGAAGGACGGTGGCCCGCGGGCCCGGATCCGCCGGCTGCTGGGTCTCGACGTCCGCTGGGACGCACCGCCTCCGCAGACTTCCGGCGACGAGGCCAGTCGGCAGCTGCGCTACCGGCGGGTGTGCGCCCGCTTGCGTGAGCAACTACCGCTTGCGGACGGGCTGTTATTGGTGGTGCCGGAGGGCGACGGAGTCGCGCGGTGGGCCGCCGAACAGCTCGTCGCCGAGGCCGGGGGCGCTCCGCCGCTGCGGGTGGTGGAGGTCCCGGTGTCCCGGCCGATGCTGCCGGACGGCGACCAGGCGGGCGGGGCGCTGGTCGTCCTGAGCGCGGGCAGCTGGACCGCGGGGGAACTCACCGGTATCGCGGGGGCGTGCGCGGACGCCGAGCAGGAGGTCGTCGGCGCGGTGCTCGCCGACGTGGTCCGGGCCCGTCCGGCGCGGTCCGCCGGGGACCCTTCGGACGACATCACATCGGCGAGCGCGGTTGACTACGACACGGCAGGACGTTCAGGGTGACGACGAGTACGGGTTCCGAGCCGTCGGCCGCGGCTCCGCTGCTGGACCTCCAAGCGCTGGTGGTCGCGGTGCGCAGGCGCCGCCGCCTCTGGTCCTCCATGGCGCTGTTGGGGATGCTCCTCGGCGCGGCCGTCGCGGTGCTGATGCCGCCTCCGCCGACCGCGGTGACGAAGGTGCTGGTCGCGCACCAGGCGGACCAGCCGAACGACCCGGGGACGCTGATCCGCACCGACGCCGCGCTGCTGCAGACGACGCAGATCGCCGGCAGGGCCCTGCAGTCCCTCAAGTCGACGCAGAAGCCCGAAGACTTCATGAAGGACTACGCGGGCATCGGGCTGACCAACAACCTGCTGCAGATCACCGTCACGGGTGCCAGTGACGCGCAGGCGGTGGCCCGGGCCAAGGCGTTGGCCGACGCCTTCGTCGCGGACCACGTGCAGCGCATCCAGGCGACCGCGGACGCGGAGGCCAAGACGCTGCTCGATCAGCGCGACCGCATGCAGACCGAGCTCGCCCAGGTCAACAAGTCGATCGGGGACGCGCCGCAGCAGAGCGGGCCGAAGGCCTCGGCGAACACGGAGTCGCTGTACGCCCGCCGGGCCGAACTGACCGCGCGCATCACCGACTTCGGCCAGCGCGCCGCGGAGGCGCGCGTCGGTACCCCGCAGCTCATCGCGGGCACGCAGGTCGTGGACGCGCCGCGCACCGTGCGGGTGTCCCTGCCCAAGACCGCCGCGACCAACGCCGGGGTGGGGCTCGTCCTCGGACTCGTCCTCGGGCTGGTGGTGGCCGCGATCGGGACCGTGGTGGCGGACCGGCCCGTGCTGCGGCGCGACATCGCGGGGAGCCTCGGTGCCTCGATCATCTCGGAGCTCCCCCGCCGGCCGCCGTTGCTGTGGCGGCGCAAGCGGATCCGGGCGGCGCGCGAACGGCTCACGGCGTCCCTGGCACGTACCGTACGCGGCTCCGCGGAGCCCCTGTCCTTGCTGGAGCTGGGCTGCGCGCGCGGTACGAGCCTGATCGCCCTGGAACTCGCCGGGGCGCTGGGGGCGCAGGAGCCGGTGGTCGTCGTCGACGGTCTGCCGGGATCGCAGCTCTCGGGCCGCCGGCCGAAGCCGGGGGACCCCACCGTGGTCAGCGGCGACGGCGGCGCGACCGAGGCGCACCAGGGGCGCCGGATCGGGGTCGGCTCGGTGGCGCCCGGCACGGCGTGGACCGACCTCCAGTACCTCGGCACCCAGACCGTCCTGGTCGTGCGCGCCGGGCACGGCAGCGTCGCGTGGCTGCACACCGTGGCGCGGCAGCTCGCGGACCAGCGGATACCGGTGGTCGGCGTGGTGCTGATCGATCCCGACCCGCGGGACCGGACCGACGGCACGCTGTGGGACGGGCCCCGGTCCGCGCCGCGCGGCCCGAGCGAGCGGGGGGCCCTGCTGAACGGGACGGGGCGGGCGCCTACGGAGCTGCCGTCATGGGCACGAGTACCGGACATCGACCAGGAAGCGCGGTAGTACATGTGTGGCATCGCAGGCACGTATCGCTGGCCGGACGGGAAGGTCGTGACCGACCGGCTCACCGATACCCTCGCCCATCGCGGGCCGGACGGGGCGGGCCGGTACGGTCACCCCGTCGGTGACGGCGAGGTGCACCTCGGGCACCGTCGCCTCGCCATCATCGACCTGTCCGAGACGGGCGCCCAGCCGATGGTCTCGGACGGTCTCGTCCTGACGTACAACGGCGAGCTCTACAACGCGCCGGAGCTGCGCGCCGAGCTGGTGGCCGCCGGGGTCCGCTTCCGCGGCACCTCCGACAGCGAGGTGCTGTTGGAGGCGTGGCGGCGCTGGGGCACGGACTGCCTGCCGCGGCTGCGCGGCATGTTCGCCTTCGGCATCTTCGACGAGCGGACCGGCGAGCTGGTGCTCGCCCGGGACCAGCTGGGCATCAAGCCGCTCTTCCTGCTGCGGCGCGGTGAGGGGCTGATGTTCGCGTCCGAGCTCAAGGCGCTCGCCGCCGCCACCGGCGGGCCGATGGAGGTGGACCACGCGGCGTTGGTGGCCTCCCTGCTGTACTACTGGGTGCCGGATTCGCGCTGCGCGCTGCGCGGGGCGGAGAAGCTGGCGCCGGGGAGCTGGCTGCGCTGCCGGCCCGACGGTCGGGTGGAGCGCGGCCGGTTCTGGAACCTGCGGGACGTCGCCGCGGAGGGCCGGGACCGGGCCCGCAGCGGCGAGCTGCCGGACCTGGCCGCCATCATCGAGGACTCGACGCGCCGGCACCTGCTGTCCGACGTGCCGGTGGCGACCTTCCTCTCCGGCGGGCTGGACTCCAGCTACCTGACCGCGCTGGCCGCCCGTGACCACCCCGGGATCTCCGCCTACACGATCGGGTTCCGCGCCGAGGACGCCAAGTTCGAGGCGATGCCGGACGATCTGCGCTACGCCCGGCAGGTGGCCGCGCAGTTCGGCGTCGACCTGCACGAGATCGAGATCGCTCCGAACGTGCTCGAAATGCTGCCGCGGATGACCTACCACCTGGACGAGCCGATCGGCGACCCCGCGGCGATCAACACCTACCTGATCTGCTCGGCCGCCCGGGAGGCCGGGGTCAAGGTGATGCTCTCGGGGATGGGCGCCGACGAGCTGTTCGCCGGGTACCGCAAGCACCTGGCCAACGTGCTCGCGCTGCGCTACCAGCGCGTCCCGCGCCCGCTGCGGCGCGGGGTGTACGCGGCCGTGGACCGGCTGCCGGTGGCCTCGGCCCGCCGGGGGTACCGGTCGGTGCGGTTCGCGAAGCGCTTCCTCTCCTTCGCCGACCTGCCGGAGGAGACGGCGTTCCGGCGCAGCTACACGATGTACGACCAGGACGAGCTGCTCGCCCTGATCGATCCGGACCTGGCCGGGACGGTCGACGACGTGTTGACCGAGCACGCGGACGTCTACGAGGACAACGACCTCGACGACTTCGTCAACCGGATGTGCCTGGGCGACGCCAGGATGTTCCTGCCGGGCCTGAACCTGGCCTACACGGACCGCTCCAGCATGGCCGCGTCGACCGAGGTAAGGGTGCCGTACGTGGACGTCGAGGTGGTCAAGGCGGCGTTCGCCGTGCCGGGCGACCGCAAGATCGTCGGGCGGCAGGGCAAGGCCGTGCTCAAGGAGGCGGCCACCTCGATCCTGCCCAGGGAGATCGTGTACCGCCCCAAGGGCCTCTTCAGTGCTCCGCTGCGCGCCTGGATGAGCCGCGACCTGGCGCCGCTGGTGCGCGAGGTGGTGAACGACGGCGTGCTCGTCAACTCCGGCTTCCTGCGCCGCGACGCGCTGAAGCGGATGGTGGCCGAGGACGCCGCCGGGCAGCGGGACTTCTCCAAACACCTGTGGCACGTGTTGACCCTGGAGTACTGGTATCGCAACGCGACCTCTGGGTCCGGTCAGAGCAGTCGGTGAACGGCACGGCAATTTCCAAGGAGTTCGCGTGAAGCAAGTGGTGCAGAACTACAAGAGCGGCGAGTTGGCGGTACTCGACGTGCCGGTGCCCGGCTGCAAGCCGGGTGGTGTGCTGGTGCGCACGGCCTACTCGCTGATCTCGACCGGGACCGAGATGATGAAGGTCTCCGAGGCCAGCATGTCGATGCTGGGCAAGGCCCGTTCCCGGCCGGACCAGGTGGCCAAGGTGGTGCAGAGCGTGGCCACCAACGGGGTGGCCGCCACCTACCGCAAGGTGAACAACCAGCTGGATTCCTACACGCCGCTGGGCTATTCGCTGTGCGGGGTGGTCGAGCAGGTGGGCGCCGGTGTCGACGACGTGGCCGTCGGCGATCTGGTGGCCTGCGCGGGCAACGAGCACGCGCTGCACGCCGAGTTGAACTGGGTACCCAAGAACCTCTACGCCCGGCTCCCGGACGGACTCGCGCCGCGGCACGCGGCCTTCGGTACCGTCGGGTCGATCGCGATGCAGGGCGTCCGCCAAGGTGAGTCCGCGCTCGGCGAGGTGGCCCTCGTCATCGGTCTCGGGCTGATCGGGCAGCTGGTGGTGCAGCTGCTCACCGCTTCCGGGGTCCGGGTCATCGGGGCCGACCCCGACCCGGTGCGCTGCGAGCTCGCCGCGAGCCTCGGCGCCGCGGCCTGCGGCGATCCCGGTTCCGCGGTGGTGGAGTCCGCCGTCGCCGACCTCACCGGCGGTCACGGGGTGGACCAGGTGTACCTGGCGGCCGGCGGCGGCAGCAACCAGCCCGTGGAGCTGGCCGCCCGGCTGTGCCGGGACCGGGGCCGGGTCGTCGACATCGGCAAGTGCCGCCTCGACCTGCCGTGGAACGCGTACTACGAGAAGGAACTGGACGTCCGCTTCTCCCGCAGCTACGGACCCGGGCGCTACGACCCCGCGTACGAGCTGGAGGGGCGGGACTATCCGATCGGGTACGTGCGCTGGACCGAGCGCCGCAACCTGGCGTGCTTCCTCGACCTCATGGCCCGCGGCAGCGTCGACGTGGAGCCCTTGATCTCGCACATCGCCGACTTCGAGGACGCCGTCAAGACCTACCAGCGCCTCAAGGACGGCGAACTCAAGGCCGTGGCCGTGCTGTTCGAGTACCCCGAGCAGGCCTCGGAGGGCCGCACCCCGGCCCCGTCGGTGGCCGTGCCCGCGGTACCGAGCAGCCGCCGGTCGAGCGCGCCGACCCGGTCCGCCGCGGCTCCGGTGCGCCTCGCCTTCGTCGGCGCGGGGAACTACGCGACGTCCATGCTGCTGCCGCACCTGGCGGAGCGCGCCGGGGTCTCGCTGTCGACGGTCGTCACCACGACCGCGCTGTCCGGGGCCAACGCGCAGCGCAAGTTCGGCTTCGCCGCGGCGACCACCGACCTCGACTCCGTGCTCGGCGACCCGGCGATCGACGCCGTGTTCGTGGTCACGCGGCACAGCTCCCACGCCGACCTGACACGCAAGGCGCTGCTCGCCGGCAAGACGGTGTTCGTGGAGAAGCCCCTGGCCCTCGGCGAGGACGAGCTGGCCAGTGTGCTCGCGGCGGTGGCGGAGTCGGGCAACGACCGGCTGCAGGTGGGCTTCAACCGGCGTTTCGCGCCGATCCTGCGGGAGGCGAAGCAGCAGTTCGGCACCCGCAGCGGTCCGGCGAGCCTGCGCTACCTGGTCAACGCGGGCCAGCTCGGGCACGGCAGCTGGTACCTGCAACAGGGCACCGAGGGCACGCGGTTCGCGGGTGAGGGCGGCCACTTCATCGACACGGCCAGCTGGTTGCTCGGCGCCGACCCGGTCTCGGTGTACGCGGCGGCGACCTCCGGCAACGAGGACCTCCAGATCGTCCTGCGCTACCCGGACGGGTCCACCGCCACCCTGAGCTACGTGACGACCGGCGCCCCCGGCTTCCCCAAGGAGACGCTGGACCTGGTCGCCGACGGCAAGGTCCTGAAGCTCGACGACTTCGTCCGGGCCTCCGTGTACGCCCGCAAGCGGTGGGTCAGCTCGCGGCTGCCCAAGGCCCGGGACAAGGGCCAGTCCGCCGAGCTCGCCGCCTTCATCAAGGCCGTGCGGACCGGCGGACCGATGCCGGTGCCGCTGGGGTCCCTGGTCGCCACCACGGCGGCCACCCTCGCCGTCCAGGCCAGCCTCGCGGGCGGCGCGCCGGTGACCTTGGCGGGGCCCCGATGACCATGAGCCCGGGTTGGTACCTGCGGCGGCTGTCCCGGATGGACCCGCAGGAGGTCGGCGGCCGGGTCGCCGACACCGTGCGCCGGCGCCGTTGGCGCACCGCGCCGCCGACCGGTGGCCGTCCGGTGACCGGCGGCCGTTTCACCGCGGTGCTGCCCGCCGGGGCGCTGGCCGCGGTGGCGCCGGACGCCGCGAAGCGGCTCGTCGTACAGGCGGACCGGCTGATGGCCGGGCACGCCGAGTACTTCGGGGTGGAGCGCGACGACCTGGTCGACCCGGACTGGTGGTACGACCCGAAGACCGGGCGCCGGGCGCCGTCGGGGTACGCCTTCGACGTGCCCTACCGCAGCGAGGACGCGGTCGGTGACATCAAGCAGATCTGGGAGCCCTCGCGGCACCAGCACCTCACCGTGCTCGCCGCCGCCTACGCGGTCACCGGGGACGAGCGGTACGCCGAGCGGGTGGCCGAACACCTGCGGACGTGGTGGGCGGGCAACCCACCGCTGCACGGGGTGCATTGGATCAGCGGCATCGAGCTGGGCATCCGGCTGCTGTCCTGGGTGTGGGTGCGCCGGTTGCTCGACGGCTGGTCCGGCGCGGCCGCCCTGTTCGAGGACAACCCGGTGGCGCTGGAGCAGATCTGGCACCACCAGCGGTGGCTGGCCGCCTTCCCCAGCCGGGGTTCCTCGGCGAACAACCACGTCATCGCCGAGACCGCCGGGCAGTTCGCCGCGGCCTGCGCCTTCGACTGGTTCCCGGAATCGGCGCGCTGGCGGTCGGGCGCGCTGCGGTCCCTGGAGCGGCACCTGCGGAGCAATACCTTCCACTCGGGGCTCAACCGCGAGTTGGCCACCGAGTACCACGGGCTGGTCCTGGAGCTCGGACTGGCCGCGGTGGCCGAGGCGGACGCGGCCGGCGTGCCGGTCCCCGCGACGGTGCGGGTGGTGCTGCTGCGGATGACGGACGCGCTCGCGGCGATCGTGGACGGCCGACTGCGGCCCCCGCGCCAGGGCGACGCGGACGACGGACACGGCCTGATCGTGGACGGCGCGGGCACCGACCGCTGGGGCTCGCTGCTGGCCACCGGGGAGGCCGTCTACGGCCGACTCCCCTGGTGGCCCGCGGTGGGCGGCACGGACGTGCGCACCCCGCTGTTGGCCGCCCTCATCCGGTCGTACCCGGAGCGGGGGGGCGCGCCGGCGGTGCGCCGCCCCGAGCGGCGGCCGGTCCACTTCTCCGACGCGGGGATGTCGATCCTGCGCGGTCCGGGGGAGATCTGGTGCCGCTGCGACGGGGGCCCGCACGGGTTCCTGTCCATCGCCGCGCACGGTCACGCGGACGCGCTGTCCGTGGAGGTCCGGCACGACGGGGTCGACGTACTGGCCGACCCGGGGACGTACTGCTACCACGGGCAGCCGCGGTGGCGGGAGTACTTCCGCTCGACCCTCGGCCACAACACCTTGCAGTTGGACGGCGCCGACCAGTCGGTCTCCGGCGGCCCCTTCCTGTGGACCCGGCAGGCCCGCAGCAAGGTCCTGGTCGCGGACACCTCCGACGCCGCCGTCGGGGGGACCTCCCGCTGGTGCGCCGAGCACGACGGTTACGGGCCGTCCGTGCACCGGCGCCGGGTCGAGCTGATCGGCGCGCGCCAGCAGGTGCGGGTGGTCGACGAGGTGCACGGCCCGAGCCGGACGGCACAGCTGGCCTTCCACCTGGGCCCGGCGATCGTCGCGGAGCTGACGGGCAACCGGGCCGTGCTCACCTGGACCCGGGACGGCGAGGACCGTTCCGCCGTGCTCGAACTGCCCGGGCAGCTGTCCTGGCGGGCGCACCGGGGCGAGAGCGATCCGCCGCTGGGCTGGTACTCCGCCGGCTTCGGCCGCAAGGAACCCGCCACCACGCTGATCGGCACCGGCAGCGCCGACGGCACGCAGGGGTTCATCACCGTACTCACGTTCCGGGACTAGGGAGGAGGGGTCTTGATCAAGAGGGGGCACTGGGCGATGCCGACGGCGCAGCTGTTGCTGGTCCTGCTCGCGGTGACCGGCTGTACGAGCACGGCGGACGACCGGTCGGAGCCGTCCGGGAAGTCGCCCGCGTCCGGCGCGCCCTCTTCCGGGGCCACCGCCACGCCCGTGGCCCGGGTGTGCGACAAGCCCGCGGCCGCTCCGGCGCAGGCGCCGGCGGGGGCGGTGGCGGTCGACCCCGCGGTCGTCGGCGACCTGGCGGAGAAGACCAAGAGCAGCCCTCCGAAGACCACGTTCTGGATCGGGCCGGGGACGCACAAGCTCGATCCGGACCGCTACGCCCAGGTCATCCCCAAGGACGGGGACACCTATCTCGGCGCGCCGGGCGCGGTGCTCGACGGCCAGAAGAGCAACCAGTACGCGTTCGGCGGTGGCGGTGTCGACGTGACCATCCGCTTCCTGACGGTGCAGGGCTTCATCGCGCCGCAGAACGAGGGCGTGGTCAACCACGACTCGGCCGACGGGTGGGTGATCGAGCACGCGACGATCCAGAACAACGCCGGCGCCGCGCTGATGGCCGGCGCCCGCCAGCAGGTCCGGGCCAACTGCCTTCGCGGCAACGGGCAGTACGGTCTGAACGCCTACAAGTCCGGCAGCCCGATCACCCACCTGGTGGTGGAGGGCAACGAGATCGTGGGCAACGACACGGACGACTGGGAGCGGCGCCAGCCCGGGTGCGGATGCACCGGAGGCATCAAGTTCTGGGCGGTCAACGGCGCCGATGTACGGGGCAACTGGGTGCACGACAACCGCGGACCCGGGATCTGGGCGGACACCAACAACAACGACTTCCGCATCGAGGAGAACGTGCTGGAAGCCAATGACGGCGCCGCGCTGATCTACGAGACCAGCTACAACGCGGTCATCCGCAAGAACACGATCCGGCGGAACAACTGGGTCGAGGGCCGCAAGAAGGCCAATGACGGCGACAACTTCCCTTTCGCGACGGTCTACTTGTCGGAATCCGGAGGTGAACCACGGGTCCCGGCCCGGACGGACAAGATCGAGGTGTACGAGAACCTGTTCGAGAACAACTGGTCCGGGATCACCCTGTGGGAGAACGCCGACCGGTTCTGCAACAGCCCGGCCAACACCTCTTCCGGTGACTGCACGTTGTTGGTGAAGTCCATCGCCAGCTGCGCGCAGCCCGCGATCGCCGGCGCACCGCTCTACGCCGACTGCCGGTGGAAGACCCAGCGGGTGGACATCCACCACAACCGCTTCGTCCTGGACACCTCCGTCGTCGGGTGCGCGGTGAAGTGCGGCCGCATGGCGGTGCTGGCCAACTACGGGACGTACCCGGACTGGTCCCCGTACAAGGGCGAGCCGGTGGCGGAGGCGATCACCCGCGAGCAGCAGAACCGCTGGCACGACAACGTCTACTCCGGGCCGTGGAGCTTCATCGCCCACGACCCGAGCCGGGAGCTCGACTTCGCGCAGTGGCAGGGCGCGCCGTACCAGCAGGACGCGGGCAGCACCTTCTCGCCGCAGGACGGTGGTTGAGATGACCGCGGAGGTCACGCTCGACGGGCCGGTGGACGGACCGGACGCCGCGGCGGCGCGGTCCGACGCCGGGGCGCCCCCCGCGGGCGCGCCGAAGGGCGTCGCGATCGCCTGGGGGCTGCTGATACTCAACACGCTGGGCTCCGCCGGAGCGGTGACCATCGTGCCGCTGCCCCGCTCCCTCATCCAGATGGCCACGATGGGCTCGCTGGTGGTCGCGTTCGCGCTGGCGCTGCTGCTCAATCTCCGGCTGCGGGTGCGCGCCAGTGCCTTCCTGCTGCTGCTCACCCTCCTGCTGGTGCCGAGCGTGATCTCCAGCGTGAACCTGGAGTCCGGCTTCGGCGCGCTGTTCCGCTGCACGCGCCTCGGGCTCTTCATCGGCACGTTGTGGCTGCTCAGTCGCTGGTGGGACGGCGACGACCGGTTCGTGCGCCACCACATCCGGCTGTACTTCGCGGTGCTCGCGTCGGTCGCCGCCGGCCTGCTCATCTCTCCGGGCGCGGCCCTGCCGGACCTCTACGGCGGGCGGCTGGTGGGCGCGTTGTGGCCGCTGACCCCGCCGCAGATCGGCCAGTACGCCGCGGTGATCATCGGGCTGACCGTGCTGCTCCTGCTGGGTCGGCGCACCAGCGGCGCCAGTGCGGCGGCGGTCATCGTGCCCTCCATCGTGCTGCTCGCCCTGACCCATACCCGTACGGCGACGCTCGGCCTGCTGGTCGGGCTGGTGCTGGCGATCGGTTCGCTCGTGCTGACCAGCGCCGCGGCCCGCCGGTTCTTCGCCTGGGCGGTGGTGATCTCCACCTTCGTCGCCGTGGTGCTCAATTCGGCCCTCCAGGCGTGGTTCCTGCGCGGACAGAGCCAGGAGAACTTCTCCAACCTCACGGGCCGTGCCAAGGTCTGGGACGCGCTGTTGGCCGCCCCCCGGACGACCCTGCAGGAGCTCTTCGGCGCGGGCCTGGGAGACAAGTCCTACGGCGGGCTGCCGATCGACAACAGCTGGCTGGCCGTCTACAACGAACAGGGCATGGTCGGCACCGCGCTGGTGGCGGCCGCCATCATCGTGCTGGGCGGCGTCGCGCTGCTGCGCCCGCCCTCGCTCCAGCGGGCCTGCGCGATCTTCCTGGTCAGCTACTGCTCGATCGCCTCCTACACCGAGGCCGGGCTGGGCGACGCCTCGCCGTACCTGCTGCACCTGACCGTCGCCGCCTCCTTGCTGGCGGCGCCCGCCACGGCCGCCGCCCCGTCGACGCCCGCGGCCGCGGCCGCGCGCCGACGCCTGCCCCACTGGACCCGGACTTCGGAGGTGAAATGAGCATGCACGTTCTCGTGGTGCACAACCGCTACGCGTCGGCGCAGCCGAGCGGGGAGAACAAGGTCGTCGACCAGGAGGTCGCGCTGCTGCGCGGCGCCGGTCACCGGGTCGAGGTGTTCGAGCGGCGCAGTGACGACATCGGCGGCCGGTCCCTGGTGTCCAAGGCCGCGATCCCGCTGCTGGTCCCCTGGAACCCGGCGGTCCGCACGGAGCTCACCGCGAGGCTGCGCGCCGATCGGCCGGACGTGGTGCACGTCCACAACGTCTTCCCGCTGCTCTCCCCCGCGGTGCTGGCCGCCTGCGCCGACGCCGGCGTGCCCGCCGTCGCCACCCTGCACAACTACACGCAGGTATGCCCGCCGGGCACGCTCCAGCGGGACGGTCGACCGTGCACCGACTGCATCGGCGGGGCTCCGCTGCCCGCCGTCCGGCACGGCTGCTACCGCGGCTCCCGGCTGGCGACGGTGCCGCTCGCGGTCAGCCTGTCGGTCAACCGGCGGCGGTGGTGGTCGGGCGTGGAGCGGTTCTTCTGCATCTCCGCGGCCCAGCGGGAGGTCCTGGTGCGGGCCGGCATGCCGGCCGAGCGGCTGGGGGTGAAGCACAACTTCGTGCCCGAACCGGCCGTGCGCCGCTCGGGCGCCGGCGAGCACCTGCTCTACCTGGGCCGCCTCGCGGAGGTCAAGGGCGTGCGGCTGCTGATGGCCGCGTGGGACGAGCTCGCCGCGGACGGTGGGGTGGGCGTACCGCTCGTGATCGCCGGTACGGGGCCGCTGGAAGGGGAGGTGGCCGCCTGGGCGGCGGGCCGGGAGGACGTGCGCTACGTCGGCCTCTACGACCCGGCCCAGTGCGGGGAGGCCATCGCGCGCTCGGTCGCGGTGGTGGCTCCCTCGACCTGGCTGGAGGCGTTCGGCCTGGTGGTCGTGGAGGCGATGGCGGCCGGGGTCCCGGCCGTCGCCGCCGGCCACGGCGCCTTCGTCGAGCTGGTCGAGGACGGGGTGAGCGGGCTGCTGCACCGACCGGGCGAGGTCTCCTCGCTGGCGGCCCGCATGCGCCGGATCGCGACCGATCCGGCCGGCAACCGGGAGATGGGGCTGGCGGCCCGGCGCCGGTACGAGCAGGGGTTCAGCCCGACCGTCGGGCTGGAGCGCCTGCTGGAGGGGTACCGCACCGCGATCGCGGTGCGGTCCGGCGGCGGGGACGGTGCGCCGCCGGTAGGAAATGCACACGTTGGCTCGCGACGGGGCACCCGCGCGGGCAGGGATGGGGGCAATTGATGACACGATGCCGACTCTGCGGATCGGAGACGCTGGCGAGCGTCGTCGACCTGGGGGCGACCCCGCCGTGCGAGAGCTTTCTCGCCGCGGAGGAACTGGACCGGCCGGAGCCGGCGTACCCGCTGCACCTGCGGGTATGCACCGATTGCTGGCTCGCGCAGATCCCTCCGCTGATCACGCCGGAGGAGACGTTCACGCAGTACGCCTACTTCTCGTCCTACTCGACGTCCTGGGTGGAGCACGCGCGCACCTTCGTCGCCGATGCCGCGCAGCGGGTGGGCCTGGGACCCGACTCCTTCGTGGTCGAGGTCGCGAGCAACGACGGCTACCTGCTCAAGCACGTGGTGGACCGGGGGATCCGCTGCCTGGGCGTCGAGCCGTCGGTGAACGTGGGCGCCGCGGCGCGCGAGGCGGGCGTGCCCACGCTGACGGCGTTCCTGGACCCGGACACCGGGGCGGCCGTACGGGCCGAGCACGGGCCGGCGGACCTGGTCGCGGCGAACAACGTGTACGCGCACATCCCCGACGTGGTCGGGTTCACCCGGGGGTTGCGCGCCCTGGTCGCGGACGACGGCTGGGTCTCCATCGAAGTCCAGCACCTGCTGACCTTGATCGAGGAGAACCAGTACGACACGATCTACCACGAGCACTTCCAGTACTACACCGTCGCTTCCGCCATCCGGGCGTTGGCGAGCGGTGGACTGGCTCTGGTGGACGTCGAGTTGCTGCCCACGCACGGCGGCTCCATCCGACTGTGGGCGCGGCCGGCCGAGGTGGCCGGCGAGCCGACGCGGCGGGTGGCGGACGTGCTGGCCCGGGAGGAGGCCGCCGGGCTCCAGGAGCTGTCCGGGTACACCGAGTTCTCCGCCCGGGTGGCGAAGGTGCGCCGGGACCTGCTGCGGTTCCTCATCGACGCGGCCGAGAACGGCGAGACGGTCGTCGGCTACGGCGCTCCGGGCAAGGGCAACACCCTGCTCAACCACTGCGGGATCCGGCCCGACCTGCTCGCCTACACGGTCGACCGCAACCCGTACAAGCACGGCAGGTTCACCCCGGGCGCGCGCATCCCGATCCTGGCCCCCGAGCAGATCGCGGTGGACAAGCCCGACTACGTGCTCATCCTCCCGTGGAACCTGCGGGACGAGCTGATCGAGCAGCTGTCCTTCGTACACGACTGGGGCGGTCGCCTGGTCTTCCCCATTCCGGAACTGAGCATTGTCGAGGTCAAGGCATGAAGGTCGTACTGTTCTGCGGCGGTTACGGGATGCGCATGCGCAGCGGATCCTCCGACGACGTGCCCAAGCCGATGGCCATGGTCGGCCCGCGGCCGCTGATCTGGCACGTCATGCGCTACTACGCGCACTACGGGCACACGGAGTTCATCCTGTGCCTCGGTTACGGCGCGGACCACATCAAGAAGTTCTTCCTCAACTACGAAGAGACCACCTCGAACGACTTCGTGCTGCGGGGCGGGCGGGCCGAGCTGCTGTCCACCGACATATCCTCCTGGACGATCACCTTCGTGCAGACCGGCATCGAGTCGCCGATCGGTGAGCGGCTGCGCCGGGTGCGCGAACACCTGGACGGCGACGAGATGTTCCTCGCCAACTACGCCGACGTGCTCACCGACGCCCCGCTGCCGGAGATGATCGAACGGTTCTCCCAGCGCGACGCCGGGGCGTCGATGATGGTGGTGCCGCCGCAGTCCTCGTTCCACTGCGTGGAGCTGGGCGAGGACGGCCTGGTGGAGGGCATCACCGCGGTGAGCGAGCTGCCGCTGTGGGAGAACGGGGGCTACTTCGTGCTCCGCCAGGAGATCTTCGACCACATACCCGAGAACGGTGACCTGGTCGCCGACGGTTGCACCGAACTGGCCAAGCAGGGACGGCTGGTGGCGCACCAGCACCGCGGTTTCTGGAAGCCGACCGACACCGTGAAGGAGCGCGCCTTACTCGACGCCGCCTACGCCCACGGTGACCGCCCCTGGGCCGTGTGGGAGCGCGACGCGGGTGCGGGCACCACCGGTGGCGTCCCCGGCGCCAGGGCGGGGACCGCGTGATCCGGCTCGGGGCAGAGCCCCTGGAGCGGATCGTCGCGGTGGGGGCGCACTGCGACGACATCGCCATCGGCGCCGGTGGCACCCTGCTGGCGCTCTGCCAGGCGCGGCCGGGCATCCGGGTCGACGCGCTGGTGCTGTCCGGCGGTGGCAGCGAGCGCGAGGAGGAGGAGCGGGCCGCGCTCGCCGCCTTCTGCCCGGGAGCCGACCTGCGCCTGACCGTACTGAAGTTGCCGGACGGCCTGCTGCCCGCACGCTGGGAGGAGGCGAAGGCCGCGGTCGAGGAACTGCGCGCGCAGAGCGACCCGGACCTGATCCTGGCGCCGCGCACCGACGACGCGCACCAGGACCACCGCGGCCTGGCGCAGCTGATGACCACCGCCTTCCGCGACCACCTCGTGCTCGGCTACGAGATCGTCAAGTGGGACGGCGACCTCGGGCGTCCGGTGGCCTACCAGCCGCTGTCGCCGGAGCTCGCCGAACGGAAGGTGCAGCTGCTCCAGGAGCACTACCCCTCGCAGCGCCACCGGCCCTGGTACGACCGGGAGGCCTTCCTCGGTCTCGCCCGGATCCGCGGCATCGAATGCCACGCGCGGTACGCCGAGGCGTTCGCCGTCACCAAACTCACGCTCCATCTGGGGGGATGAACCATGCGCGTACTACTGACCGGACACCAGGGTTACTTGGGCACCGTGATGGCCCCGGTCCTCGCGGCCGCCGGGCACGAGGTCGTCGGTCTCGACGCCGGCCTGTTCGCCGATTGCGTGCTGGGTCCGCAGCCCGCGGACCCGCCGGGGCGTCGGGTGGACCTGCGCGACGTCACGGCCGAGGACGTGGCCGGGGTCGACGCGGTGATCCACCTGGCCGCTCTGTCCAACGACCCGTTGGGGGCGCTGGCCCCGGACCTCACCTACGACATCAACCACCACGCGTCCGTGCGCCTGGCGCAGCTGGCCCGCGACGCCGGTGTGCGGCGCTTCCTGTACGCGTCGACCTGCTCCGTCTACGGCGCCGCCGGCGGCGGCGGCCTGGTGGCCGAGGACGCCCCGCTGCGCCCCGTGACGCCGTACGCGGAGTCCAAGGTGCGGGTGGAGGACGACCTGCACGCGCTGGCCGACGGCGACTTCACCCCGGTGTACATGCGCAACGCCACCGCCTTCGGCTACTCGCCCCGGCTGCGCGCCGACATCGTGCTGAACAACCTGGTGGGGCACGCGCTGCTGTCCGGCGAGGTGCTGGTGCTCTCCGACGGCACCCCCTGGCGCCCGCTGGTGCACGCCGTCGACATCGCGCGGGCCTTCGCGGCGGCGCTGGTCGCGCCGCGGGAGGCGGTCCACGACCGTGCGTTCAACATCGGCAGCGAGGTCAACAACGTGACCGTCGCCCAGATCGCCGAGCAGGTCGCCGAGGCGGTGCCGGGCTCCAAGGTGCGGATCACCGGGGAGAACGGCGCCGACCCGCGCTCGTACCGGGTGGACTTCGCCCGGTTCCGGGCCGCGATCCCCGGCTTCGACTGCGAGTGGACGGTCAAGCAGGGCGCGCTCGAACTCGCCGAGGCCTACCGCACGCACGGGCTGACCCAGGAGGCCTTCGACCAGCGCTTCACCCGGCTGGCCGTGCTGCGCTCGGCGTCCGACTCCGGCGCGGTCGACGAGACCCTGCGGTGGCGCCGATGACCGTGGTCGGCGAGGAGATGCACGCCCTGGTGGAGCGGCTGTACCCGCTCTGCCGGAGCATCACGGGCGACGGCGTGCGCGCCACCTTGGACATCATCGGCGAGTACCTGCCGCTCCAGGTGCACGAGGTGGCGACCGGGACGCAGGTGCTCGACTGGACCGTGCCCCAGGAGTGGAACATCCGGGACGCGTACGTCGCCGACGCCGCGGGCAACCGGGTCGTCGACTTCGCGGCGTCCAGCCTGCACGTGCTCGGCTACAGCACGCCGGTGTCGGCGACCATGCCGCTGGCCGAGCTGCGCCCGCACCTGCACACCCTGCCGGAGCAGCCGAGCTGGGTGCCGTACCGCACCAGCTACTACACGCCGCAGTGGGGCTTCTGCCTGGCCCAGGAGACCCTGGACGCGCTGCCGGACGGCGACTACGAGGTGCGCATCGACTCCACGCTCGCCGACGGCCACCTCACCTACGCCGAGCACGTGGTCCCCGGGCAGGTCTCGGAGGAGGTGATCGTCTCCTGCCACGTCTGCCACCCGTCGTTGGCCAACGACAACCTGGCGGGCGTCGCGGTGGCGACGTACCTGGCGCGGGAGCTGGCCGAGCGGACGCCGTACTACACCTACCGGTTCATCTTCGCTCCCGGCACCATCGGGGCGATCACCTGGCTGGCCCGCAACGCGGAGCGGGTGGAGAAGGTCAAGCACGGGTTGGTGCTGGCCTGCGCCGGGGACTCGGGCCAGCTCACCTACAAGCAGAGCAGGCGCGGCGACGCGGAGATCGACCGGGTGCTCCAGCACGTGCTGCGCACCTCCGAACGCCCGCACCGGATCACCGAGTTCACCCCGTACGGCTACGACGAGCGGCAGTACTGCTCGCCGGGCTTCGACCTCGGGGTGGGTTCGCTCAGCCGGACCCCGTACGCCGGCTACCCCGAGTACCACACCTCGGCCGACAATCCGGACTTCGTCTCCCCCGAGGCGATGACGGACACGCTCGCCGTCTGCCGCGAGGCGTTCGGCGTGCTGGACCGCAACCGGAGCTACCTCAACCTCAGTCCGTACGGCGAACCGCAGTTGGGTCGGCGCGGTCTGTACGACTCGCTCGGTGGGCGCAGCGACGCGAAGCAGGCCCAGATGGCCATGCTCTGGGTGCTCAGCCTCTCCGACGGCGAGCACAGCCTGTTGGACGTCGCCGAGCGCGCGGGGCTGGCGTTCGACACCGTCGCCGTGGCGGCCGACGCCCTGCGCGGTGCCGGTCTGATCAAGGCGTGAGTCCATGACCACAGAAGGGGACAATACGACGACTGCGGATGCGGCGGATGCGGCGGGCCCGGCGGTGCCGGCTCCGCGCACCGCGAAGCGGGCCATGGTGGGCCGGCTGTCCTGGGGGCTGGCCGACCAGGCGGCCTCCAGCATCAGCAACTTCGCCGTGGGCATCTACGTGGCCCGCTCGCTGGGGCCGACCGCCTTCGGCGTGTTCAGCCTGGCCTGGGTGACCTACGGCGTGGTGCTGAACGTCTCCCGCGGGCTGGCCACCGACCCGCTCGTGGTCCGTTTCAGCGGCGTGCCGGAGGCCTCCTGGCGCTCGGCGGTGGCCCGGTCCTCGGGTACCGCGCTCGGCGTCGGGACGGCCCTCGGCGTGGCGTGTCTGGCGATCGGGCTGAGCCTCGGTGGCAGCGTGGGGGCGGCTCTGGCCTGCCTCGGCGTCGTGCTGCCGGGATTGCTGATCCAGGACGCCTGGCGGTACTCGTTCTTCGCCGCGGGGATCGGGAAGAAGGCCTTCACCAACGACCTCGTGTGGGGCGTCGCGCTCGTCCCGGCCCTGTTGGTCGCGGCCCGCGTGGGCACCGTGGCCGCCTTCGTGCTCGCCTGGGGCGGGTCCGCCGCGGTGGCCGCGGTGTACGGCTGCTTCCAGTCGGGCATCCGGCCCCAGGTGAGCGGCGCCCGCGGGTGGCTGCGCGAGCAGCGCGACCTCGGCTACCGGTACCTGGCCGAGAACGTCGGCCTCAGCGGCGCCTACCAGATCCGGGCGTACGGGCTCGGCGCGATCGTCGGGGTCACCTCGGTGGGCGCCGTCCGGGGCGCCGAGCTGCTGCTCGGCCCGTTCCTCGCGGTGCTGATGGGGCTGTCGCTGGTCACCGTCGCGGAGGCGGCCCGGGTGCTGCGGCAGGCCGCGCACCGCCTGGGCAGGTTCTGCCTCCTGCTCGGCGGCGGGCAGGCCGGCGCCGCCCTGCTGTGGGGCGCCGCCCTGCTGCTGGTCCCCGACCGGCTCGGCGAGCTCGTGCTCGGCGAGGTCTGGCCCGCCGCCTCACAGCTCATCGTCCCGGCCACGCTCGGCGTCGCGGGTGCCAGCATCGGCACCGGAGCGGCCGCCGGGTTGCGCGCGCTCGGCGCGGCCCGGCGCAGCCTGCGCTGCCAGATGTTCGCCTCCGCCTGCTATGCCGGCGGCGGCGTCGGCGGGGCGGTCGTAGCGGGCACGGTCGGCTCGTCCTGGGGCGTCGCCGCCGCGACGCTCAGCAGCTCGGCCGTGTGGTGGCTACAACTGCGCTCCGCCCTGCGCGAGCACCACCAAGATTCCATCCGTGAAGTGAGGACACCATGACCGCCCATCCGCGGTTGAGCATCGGCCTGCCCGTGTACAACGGCGAGGAGTACCTGGCCGAGTCGCTCGACGCCCTGCTCGGCCAGACGTACGAGGACTTCGAGCTCGTCATCTCCGACAACGCCTCGACCGACGGGACCCGGGACATCTGCCACCGGTACGCCGCGAAGGACTCGCGCATCCGCTACCTCCGGCTGCCCCGGAACATCGGCGCCTCGCCGAACCACAACCACGTGTTCAACGAGTGCCGCGGCGAGCTCTTCAAGTGGGCCTCGCACGACGACCTGTACGCCCGGGACCTGCTCAAGCGCTGCGTGGAGGCGCTGGACGAGCGGCCCGACGTGATCTGCGCCCACGCCGACCAGGCGGTCATCGACGGGGACGGCCAGGTGACCATCCCCTACGACTACACCCTGGCCACCGGGTCGCCGTCCGCGCCGGTGCGCTTTCGCAGCCTGCTGTTCGAGCCCGGCGGCGACGACTTCTACGGGGTGCTGCGGGCCGACGTCCTGCGCCGGGTGAAGCCGCTCGACAGCTACCACCACGCGGACCGCACCTACGTCGCCGAGATCGCCCTGCACGGCCGCTTCCACCAGGTGCCGGAACTGCTGTACTTCCGCCGCGACCACCCCAACCGGGCCGAGCGGGCGAACCCGAGCAAGCGCTCCCGCTGCGCCAACCTGGATCCGCTGCGGGCCGGTCCGCTGCACCCGACGGCCCGGCTGCTCGCCGAGTACGTGTGGGGCTTCGTCTCGGCGGTCCGGCGGGCGCCGCTCTCCGCCTCGGACCGGCGTGCCTGCTACCGCCACCTGGCCGCCTGGATGACCAGCCGGGCCCGGCCGGGCGCCGGCGAGCGGGTGGAGGACCGCGCCCCGGTGGACCCGGCGCTGCTCACGGTCTCCGTCGACGCCCTCGTCGCCGGCCGCGAAGGGAGGCCGGCATGAGGTCCCCGAAGGGAGCTCCGGTGCGCGTGGGCCTCTTCGGCCTGCTCGGCTCCGGCAACCTCGGCAACGACGCCTCCCTCGAAGCCGTGCTCGGGTACCTGCGCGAGGACCACCCGGACGCGGTCGTGGACGCGCTGTGCGGCGGAGCCGAGGTCGTGGCGACCCGGTACGGGATCCCCGCCACGCGGCTGCACTGGTTCCGCGGGGAGTACCGGACCGCGTCGCGGGCGGGGTCGGTCGCGGCGAAGGGCGTGGGCAAGCTCGTCGACGTCGTCCGGACCGCCGCCTGGGTCCGCCGGCACGACGTGGTGATCGTGCCGGGCATGGGGGTGCTGGAGGCCACGCTGCCGCTGCGGCCGTGGGGCTTCCCGTACTCCCTGTTCCTGCTGTGCGCTTCCGGCCGGCTGCTGGGCACCCGGGTCGCGCTGGTCAGCGTCGGTGCGGCCGCGATCGGCAACCGGCCGACCCGGACGCTGGTGCGCTGGTCGGCGCGGCTGGCGGCGTACCGGTCGTACCGCGACGCGCCCTCCCGCGACGCGATGCGGGCGATGGGCGTGGACACCGCGCGCGACGAGGTCTACCCGGACCTCGCCTTCTCCCTGCCGAGGCCGGCGACCGACGTGCCCTCGGGTCCGCCGGCCGGTCCGGTCTGCGTCGGGGTCATGGCCTTCCACGGCGGCGACGACGATCGCGCCCGGGCCGAGGAGATCCACCGGCGCTACCTCGACGGCACGATCCGGTTCGTCCGCACGCTGGTCGAGGACGGCAGGCCGGTCCGGCTGCTGACCGGGGACCGGGTCGACGCGGAGGTGGTCGTCGCGATCCTCGACGCGGTGGACTCGCCGCTGGTGACCGCTGCCGAGACGTCCTCGCTGGACGACCTGATGAAGGAGATGGCCTCGGTCGACACGGCGGTGGCCATCCGCTACCACAACCTCATCAGCGCGTTGAAGGTCGGCACGCCGACCCTCGCGCTCAGCTACGCGACGAAGAGCGAGGCGCTGATGGAGCGGATGGGGCTGGGCGCGTACAGCCACCCGGCCCGCGAGGTCGACGCGGACCGACTGCTCGCGCAATTCCGGGAGTTGGAGGAGAACGCGGCGGACCTGAGGAAGACCCTCGCCGAGCGGAACCTGATCGCGGCGCAGCAAGTCAAGCACCAGTTCGCGGCCTTGACCGCAGCCCTCTTCCCGGACAACGTTCACACCAACACCCGATCACACGACCGCGACCGCTCCTTGCGGGAGGCTCCGTGAATGTGCCCGAGACGAAAGCAGCCGGATTGAAAACGACCGGAACGACAGCAACCGCTGCGACAGCACCCGCTGCGACAGCGACCGGAATGACGGCGACCGAAGTGCCGGCGATCGCCGGCGCGTACCTCTTCGCCTCGACGCCGTACTCCGACGAACGCGGCTTCTTCTGCCGCACCTTCGACGTCGACGTGGTCCGCTCGGTGGGCCTGGACCCGCACTCCTTCGTCCAGGACAGCCTGTCCCGCTCGGTCCGTGGCGTGCTGCGCGGGCTGCACCTGCGCTCGGGCGCCGGCGAGGCCAAGCTGGTGCGGTGCTCGTACGGAAAGGTCTTCGACGTCGTCGTGGACCTGCGTGCGGACTCGCCGACCTACCGCAACGTGGCCACCTTCGAGCTGTCCGGCGACACGCAGGTGACCCTGTACGTACCGGCGGGGTGCGCGCACGGCTTCCAGGCGCTGACCGAGACCGCCGACGTCTCGTACCGGATCGACCGCCCGCACGATCCGACCGAGGACGTGACGATCGCCTTCGACGACCCGGAGCTCGCTGTTCCGTGGCCGCTGCCGGTCACCTCGATGTCCGAGCGGGACCGGAAGGCACCGGGCCTCGCCGAGGCCCTGAAGCAGGGGAAGGGGTGACGTCGGCATGAGCGAAACGGAGTTCTCCCTGCCGCGGTCGCGGGCGGCGAGCGAGCGGCTGCACGCCGTGGTGCCCGGCGGCGCGCACACCTACGCCAAGGGCGACGACCAGTACCCCGAGAACCTGGCGCCGGTCATCAGCCACGGCCGCGGCGCCCACGTGTGGGACGTCGACGGCAACCGTTACGTCGAGTACGGCTCCGGCCTGCGGTCGGTCAGTCTCGGTCACGCCCACCCGCGGGTGCTGGAAGCGGTGCGGCGGGAGCTCGACCGCGGCAGCAACTTCGCCCGGCCCTCCATCGTGGAGGTGGAGGCCGCGGAGCGGTTCCTGGAGACGGTGCCGACCGCCGAGATGGTGAAGTTCGCCAAGAACGGCTCCGACGTCACCACGGCCGCGGTACGGCTGGCCCGCGCCGTGACCGGGCGTCCGCGGGTGGCGATCTGCGGGGACCAGCCGTTCCTCTCCGTGGACGACTGGTTCATCGGCACGACGCCGATGTCCGCCGGCATTCCGGCGGCGATCCGCGAGCTGACCGTGGCGTTCCCCTACGGGGACCTGGCCGCCACCGAGGAGGTGCTCACCCGCTACCAGGGCGAGGTCGCCTGCCTGATCCTCGAACCCGCGGGCCACACCGAGCCGCCGCCCGGCTACCTCGCCGGGCTGCGGGAGCTGGCGGACCGGCACGGCTGCCTCCTCGTCTTCGACGAGATGATCACCGGCTTCCGCTGGTCCGAGGCGGGTGCCCAGAGCATGTACGGCGTCGTTCCCGACCTCTCGACCTTCGGCAAGGCGCTGGGCAACGGCTTCGCCGTCTCCGCACTGGCCGGGCGCCGGGACGTGATGGAACGGGGCGGTCTGCGCCACGAGGGCGACCGGGTGTTCCTGCTGTCCACCACGCACGGCGCGGAAACGCACTCGCTGGCCGCCGCGATGGCCGTGCAGAGCACCTACGTCGAGGAGGGGATCACCGCGCGGCTGCACGCCCTCGGCGAGCGGCTGGCCGCCGGTGTCCGCGACGCCGCGGCGGGCATGGGCGTCGGCGACCACGTCCTGGTCCACGGCCGGGCCAGCAACCTGGTCTTCGCCACCCTCGGCGAGGACATGCGGCCGTCGCAGCCGTACCGCACCCTGTTCCTGCGCCGGCTCCTCGCGGGCGGGGTGCTGGCCCCGTCGTTCGTGGTGAGCAGTGCGCTCGACGAGGCCGACATCGACCACACCGTGGACGTGGTGGCCCAGGCGTGTGCGCTGTACCGGAAGGCACTGGACGCCGGCGATCCCACCCCTTGGCTGGGCGGCCGACCGGTGAAGCCCGTGTTCCGCCGCTTGTCATGAAGTGACGTCATGTGAACGGCTTCTGAAGGTCCGTCATGGCGCGCCACGTCAGTGGCGCTCCCGTCCACCGACGTGGACCAACCGGTCGGCCGCACGGTCGACCAGCCACGCGACGGCCGGGATCGCCGCGAGGGCGGTGCACCATCCGCCGAGCGCGTCGGTCGGGTAGTGCGCACCCAGGGCCACCTGCGCCCACCCCATGGCCGCTCCGCCCACCAGCGCCGCGGCGAGTACGAGCAGTGTGCCGGCCGCCTTGCCGAGACCGAGGCGGCCGGTCACGAGCAGTGCCAGCACGAGGACGAGCGCGGTGAGGAAGGCGGTGTGTCCGCTCGGGTAGGACAGGTAGCCGCCGTTGATGGTGCGCCCCACCACGTACTTGAGCAGGGTCGTGGTCCCCACGGTCAGGGCGACACCGGCGACGAGGAGGACGGCCGCGCGGCGGCGTCGTAGCAGCAGGCACCCCGTCACCACGGCGGCGACCAGCACCACCGACCCCGCGGGCTCCCCCAGGAAGTCCAGGGCCAGGGCGACATGGCTCCACGGCGACGGCCGCAGGCCGTCCACCACTCCCCCGATCCGGGAGTCCACCGTGGCGGGCCGGCTGTCGTCGGCGTACCGGACCCCCAGCACCACGACGACCAGTGCGGCAAGAGCGGCGATCGACCCGAGCCACAGGCTCAGCACCGGGGGGAGCACGGCACGCGTCGGCCGGCCGGTCACACGCCCGTCCAACGCGGCCCTCCCGTCACGTCCGATGTCCTCCGGCGGCCACGACTGCCTGCCGGACGCCAACTTCCCGCACCCACGCCTGCGCGGGTGCGTCGAGCTCGCGCGATCCCGACCCGCCGGCCCGGCAACCACTTCGACCGGGGACACGGGGACCAGCTTCCGGCCGTCAGACTAGCCAACAACCCGGTCGCGGTAAACCAAGGCCCGGTCAGGCTCGGCAAAGCCAAGTCAAGTACTGGCAAACGGAGTTGGTGATCCATTGGACACCTCATTCCTCGTCCTCCCTCTCGTCTTCCCTGTCGTCCTCCGCATACGCGGCGGACCATGGCGGGGTGGGCGCGCCGTCGGGGTCCAACCCGTAGGGCCACCGGGAGTGGAGGTCGAAGGCCAACGCGTAGCGACCGGTGTCCGCGACACCGCGGTAGAGGGCGTCGAGCTGCTGCGCCGGGGCTCCACCGCGCTCGTAGCGCCGCACCAGCAGGTACAGGGCCTGGACGTCTTCGGTGGCCGCCGCCTCGCGGTAGAGGCCCTCCACGTCCGCGTGCCGCCCGTCCCGTTCCCGCGACACGGCGAGGTCCAACAGGGCGTCGTCGTCCCCGAGCGCCGCGGCTTCGCGGTAGAACGGTTCGGTGTCGGCGCGCACACTGCCCCGGTCCCGCCAGCGCGCCAGTTGGTGCAGCGGGTGGAAGCCGTCGAACGCCCGGTGCACGGCCTGCCGGGCGAGGTCCTCGGCACCGGGTGCGTCGCCGCTCTCGTCCCGCCACCGGATCAGATCCCGCAGGGCGTACGGGTGGCCGGCGTCGGCGGCCGCGCGGAAGAGGGGCTCCGCGCGCGCCAGGTCGCCGGCATTGGCGCGCAGCACCGCCAGGTCGCGCAGCGCCTCGGGCCGACGGTCGCCGGCCGCCACCCGGGCGAGGGCCTCCGCTTCGTCGGTGCGACCCGAACGCTCCCACAGGACCACCAGGGCCCGCAGCGCTCGGGCATGTCCCCGCTCCCGCGCCTCTTGGAACAGGGATTCGGCGGCGGCGACGTCGCCGGTGGCCGCTCGTCGCACGGCCAGCGCGAACAGTGCCTCCGCCCCGTCACCCCCGCCCTCCGCCCGTCGCCCCAGCTCTTCCGCCTCCTGCGGATCCCCGGCCTCCTCGCGGAGCGACGCCAGGTCGCACAGGGCTTCGAGCCGGCCGGCTCCCACGGCCTCGCGTAAGAGCCGCTCGGCCCGCACCGGCTCTCCCGCCTCCACCTGCCGGACCCCCCTCTCGTACAGGGTCACGGGCCCCCGGGCAGCCATGTCCCGGGCGAAGGCGGCCCCGGCTTGGGACGGCCGCCCGTTCGGGCGGTCCCACACCAGGTCCACCAGTTCGTCGAGGCGCTCCTCGGCCGTCGCCCCCCGCTGGGGCAACGCGGCTCGCTCGCCGGCCTCCGCCCGCAGGCGCAGGTGGTGGGCCCAGCGGAGCCGGTGGCGGCGCTCGGCCTGCTCGGCCAGGGCGCGGAGGTCGCCGGGGTGCGCGAGGTGCGCGAGGGCGGCGCTCCAGAACGAAGCGGGCGGGCACAGTCGGCGCCGGGCATCGCGACCGTACTGTTCGAGGTAGTCGGCGAGCCGCAACATCCGCCCGGCGCCCGCTCCTTCGGCGGGAGCGGACCCGTCGGGGGAACGCCGGGCGGGCCGGGGCCCCGCGGGGCGCAGCGGGGCCTGCTTGCCGTGGACCGGCTGTGCCAACTCGGCCAACGCCGCCCGCTCCCCATCGACCGTGTCCTGAAGGGCGTCGTAGTCCTCCTGGCCGATGTAGTCCAGGGCGGCCTCCCTCAGGAACCGCTCGGGCAGGTGGAGCCCGACCCCCAGGCGCCGCGCGTCCACGGCCGCGTCGAGCAGCGCCCTGGCCGCTGGGCTCGCCGTCAGGTAGCGGTGGAGGAGCAGCGGGGCGCCCGCCAGGTCCTGGGCCACCCGCCCGCTCGTCCGGGTCCGGCCGAGCGCGTCGGCCAGCAGATGATCTCCCGCCGCCGCGCGGACGCTCGCCTCGCGCAGCGCCTGCTCGTCGAAGGTGTCCGCCACCGCGAGGACCCGGCCCGACAGGAGTTCCCGCACCCTGCTGTGGGGATCGGGCGCGCCGGGTGCCGGCGGGGCCGTGTACCGGCGCTCGTACTCCGGCCACAGGGTGCCCAGTACGAGCACCGGGCCGCGGTCCGTGGTGGTGAGGAGCCCGTGGAGGGCGGCCGCGACGCGCTCGCCGTGGAGGGGGTCACCGAGGTAGTGCTGGGCCTCGTTCAACCACACCACGGTGCGGGGACCGACGCGGGCGAGGTCTTCGACCGCGGCCTCCACCCGTGACGGGTCGAAGGGGTGCCACAGCCACCACCCCCGCGCCGCCAACGGCTGTACGGCCTCCCAGCACGCCCGCGTCTTGCCCGTCGAGGACGATCCGACGAGCACCATCATCTGGCGGTGGCCCGCTCCCGCCGCGCCGACGACTTCGGCGAGCTCCCGGTCGTGGTCCCTGGACACGTATCCCGACAGCGCCGGAACGGGCTGGTGGCCGGCCCCGGGTCCGGCGGGATGGACCTCCAGGTGGTGCGGGTCCCAGTCGCCGATCGGCTTGCCGAGGCGACCGGGCCCGGCCGCCTCCTCCTGGGCATCCGGGGCCCCGGCCGCGCGCCGGCGCAGTTCCAGCAGTTCGGCGCCCGGAAGACCGAGCGCCGCGGCGAGGGCCGCGACGGTGGCCGCCGAGGGCACCGGGGCCCGGGCGCTCAGGGCGTCGTGCACGGTCGTGCGCCCCAGTCGGGCCCGGGCGGCGAGTCGGGTCTTGGTCAGGCCGGCCAGGGCGAGGCCGTCACCCAGCCGCCGGCGCAGCTCGGCGAGCGCCGCGCCCGGCGCCCCGCTCCCACCGTCCACGTGCCCGCCCCTCACACCCCGCGCGTTCCGTCCGTACCGGTCCGCGCGCTCGTAGGGGGTCATCATCTCCCGTCCGCACCACGGCGATCGCGGCTTCTTCGAACCCCGGCCCACTCGGCGGGGACGGCCGCGCCGGGACGACCATCGGTGGCGCACCGTGTCGCATAGGATCCGTTGCGTCACGTCCTCGCCCTGCCGCGCCGCGTCGACGGCGCGCACCGGGCCTACCTGGGGAGACCCGATGACCACGGCCTCCGACCGTCCGATCCCCCGGGTCCGGCCGGGCCCACCGCCCGGAGCGCCCCTGCCCGAACTGCCGCCGGAGGAGGTGGCGGCCTGGCAGGCCCGTGGCGGCGAACTGGTCGAACTCCTCGCCCGAGCGGCCGAACTGGGCCCGTTGGCCGCCTTCACCCTCGGCCCGCGCCGCACGGTGCTGGTCACCGGCCCCGAGCAGGTCCAACACGTGCTCGCGCAGCACCCGGAGGGGTACGTCAAGCAGTCGCACCGCGCCGGGCTACTGCTCGGCGAGGGTGTGATCGCGGCCGGCGGCGAGCGGTGGAAACAGCAACGACGGCTGCTCCAGAGTCAGTTCACCTCGGTCGGACTGCGCCGCTGGGAAGAGCGGATCACCGAGGCGGCCGCGCGCACCGAGCGGCGCTGGGCCGAGTGTGCCCGTACCGGCGAGCCCACCGATGTCGGCGCCGACGTGCAGTTCTTCGCCCTGGACGCCATCTGGCGCACCCTCACCGGGGATCCGCTGGACGACGCGACCCATCGTGAACTCGACGCCATGAACGAGGTGGCGGTCCACCTCTCCGCACTCACGGCGACCGCCCCGGCCGACCAGGAAGCGGTGACGGCCGCGTTGACACGGATCGACTCCGCTTGCGCCCGCGCGATCGCCGACGCCAGGGAGCGGCTCGGGGGCAAGGCCGAGGGCGAGGCCGGGGACGGACTGCTCCGGGTCTTCCTGGAAGCGGCGCGGACCAGGCCGGAGTACACCGATCGGCTGATCCGCGACGAACTGGTCAACCTGCTGGTGGCCGGGCACGAGACCACCGCCAAGACGCTGTCCTGGCTCTTCCTCCGGCTCGAACAGCACCCCGACGTCAGGGAGCGGGTGCTCGACGTCTGCCGCACCGGCTCGCCCGAGCAGCGCCGCGAGGTGCTCACCGCACTGGTCAACGAGACCATGCGGCTGCACCCCGCCGTCTGGCTGATCCCCCGCCACGCGGCGGTGGACGACACGATCGGCGGTTACCGGATCGAGGCGGGCAGCCACGTGCTCAGCTCTCCCTACCTGACCCACCGCGACCCCGACATCTGGCCGGAGCCGGAGGTGTTCGACCCCTGGCGCTTCATCGACCCGGGCCGGCGCCCCGGTCAGCTCGGCGCCTTCTACCCCTTCGGCCTCGGCGCCCGGGCCTGTCTGGGCCAGCAGTTCACCTACCGCGAGATGCTCTGCCTGCTCGAACTCCTGCTGCCCGCCTACGACCTGGACTTCCAGGAGCTCCCGCACTCCACCTTCTTCGGCGTGGTCCTGCACCCCGTGGGCCCCCTGCGCGCCACCGTCCGACGCGCCCGAGGGGGCGCCCAACCGTCCGACTAGCCGTCCTTCTTGGCGTCCTTCTAGCCGTCCTTCTGGTGCTCCGTCCGGCCGAAGTTCACGTGCGGGGCGGTTCTTGGGCCAGGGGCAGCCGCACGACGAAGCGGGAGCCCCGGGGCGAGTCCTGCGCGGTCAGGGTCCCGCTGTGGTGTGCGGTCACGTCGCGCGCGATGGCGAGTCCGAGGCCCGCCCCGCCGTGATCGCGGCTGCGCGCGTCGTCGAGGCGCGTGAAGCGCTCGAAGACCCGCTCCCGGTCGTCCGGAGGGATTCCCGGACCGTCGTCGATGACCTCCAGCACGGCGGTCGGCCCCGGTGGCCCGGCGTCCGTCCGCAGGACCACGTCCACCTGCCGGTCGGCGAACCGCTGCGCGTTGTCGAGCAGGTTGGTGACGACCCGGGTGAGCCACAGCTCGCTGCCGGCCACCTCGATCCCCTCGGCCAGGTGCGTGCGCACGGGCACGCGATCGCCCCGACGCGCCTTCGTCGCCTCGCTCACCAGGGCGGTCAGGTCCAGCCGTACGGCCGGCACCGGCTGCGCCGCGTCGATGCGGGCGAGCAGGAGGAGGTCGACGGTGAGCCGCTGCAACCGCTCGATGTCCTCGAGGGCCCCGCCGATCAGCTCGGGCCACAGCTCCGGGTCCCGAACCGCCAGGGCCACCTCCAGTTGGGTGCGCAACACCGTGATCGGGCTGCGCAGTTCGTGCGAGGCGTCGGCGATGAACTGGCGCTGGCGGGCCCCGGAGGACTCCAGCCGGTCCAGCGTGGCGTTCATGGTCTGCGCCAGGCGGGCGACCTCGTCGCGGGTGGGGGGCACCGGGACCCGGCGGTGCAGGTCCCGGTCGGTGATCTCGGCGACCTCGGCGCGGATCGCCTCGACCGGCCCGAGCGCCCGGCCGGTCACCCGCCAGGTGACCAGGCCCACGGTGGCGAGCAGGAGGGGGCAGCCGATGACGAGGGCGGCCGTGGTCGTGTCGTCGGCCGCGTCGACGTCGCGCAGGGAACTGCCCGCGTAGACGGTGACCAGGCCCTGTGGGGTGTCCGTGGTGATCTGGACGACCCGCTGGCGGTGCTCGCCGCCGAGCGGGCGCACCTTCCAGGTGTG
Organism: Streptomyces sp. NPDC098789; assembly: GCF_044759975.1. Taxonomy (NCBI): domain Bacteria; kingdom Bacillati; phylum Actinomycetota; class Actinomycetes; order Kitasatosporales; family Streptomycetaceae; genus Streptomyces; species Streptomyces sp. NPDC098789. Next base: position 13,618 of record NZ_JBIWAJ010000012.1, on the reverse strand, counting down.
GAAGAGCGTCCCCGGGCGCTGCGGCCCGGCGGCGCGGATCGCCGGCGTCCTGGCCAGGTTCGGGCTGGCGAGCAGGACCTGGCCGTCCGCACCCACCAATTGAACCTGACGCCCACCGAGGAGAGCCGTGTGCTCGCCCGCTGGCCCGACACCGCGGCCAGCCGGCTCCAGTCGTTCAACTTCCAGGACCGGTACGTACGGCACGCCGACATGGACGTGCGCATCGACCCGAACATCAGCCCCGCCGAAGACTCCCGGTTCCGGCTGCGGCCGGGCCTCGCGGGCACCGGCACCGTCTCCTTCGAGTCGGTGAACTTCCCCGGGCACTTCTTGCGGCACTCCGGCTACGACTTCCAGCTCGTGCACAACGACGGCAGCACCCAGTTCGCCGCGGACGCCACCTTCCGCCAGGTCGCCGGACTCGCCGACGCGAGCTGGTCGTCCTTCCAGTCGTACGACCACCCCGACCGCTACATCCGGCACTACGCCTACGAGCTGCGGCTCGACCCGATCACCACCGCGACAGGACGCGGTGACGCCACCTTCCGCGTGACCGGTTGACCCGACCGGGATGCCGATGCCTCCGAGGAGCGTCGGCATCCCCCTTTCCGCCGTTCGGCTCCTCCTGGGCAACCGCGCCCACCATGTGCTGGTCGGTCTAAGCTCCCGTCGATGCGATCGACCGCCGCGGCCGCATCAGCCGCACTGGCCATATCGGCCACGATCAGGGAGCAGAGTGCCGTCCTTCGTCCACCGCATCACCAAGTACGACCCCGCCGACCGTGACGAGGACGGCAGCTACATCGGCGCCGAGGAGCCCGTGAGCGACCACGGTCCGGTGGAGGCGGCCTACTTGCGGGCGGTCGCCGCCTTCGCCGAGGACACCGGCGTCGACCGGCTGACCGTACGCGGTCCGGGGATCTCCGGCTCCGTCCACTTCGGCCCGGCCCCGACCGTCGACGGGCACGGCCTCGCCGGGCTCTTCCCGCCCGACCTCAGCGGGTTCCACGACGGCGCGGAGGTGCCCCTCGCCGTCGCCCTGGAGCTGGTCCGGGTCATGCTCCGCGGCAGCGGTGCCTGGTGCCGCCTGGAGGTGGAGGGGCGCTTCGCCGTGCACGTCGACTGGGACCAGTACGTCTACGTGAGCAGCGACCGGCCCTGCGCCGGGGCGGTCGCCCGCACCCGGGCGCTCGGGCTCTTCCCGGAACGGACGGACAGTTTTTCCCCCGACGAGGACGAGGACGACGAACCGGGCGTACAGCGGCCCGCCGACGAGGACTTCTGGGACCGCGTGCGCTGGCTCGTCGCCACCTGGCATGCCGTGGTGCTGGAGGAGGGTTTCGTCCACAACACCGCCCGCTGGCACCGCCTCACCCGGGACACCCTCGATCCGGTGCGCGCCCGACTCGCCCCGCGCTCCCGGCTGACCGTGTGGCCGGACCTGTCCACGGACGTGGCGGCGGTCCTCGCCGCGCTGCCCCCCGACTCGGTGGAATTCGTGTGGGAGGACGAGGACGGGGCGATCACGAGCACGGAGGCCGACGCGTGCGACTACCCGGCGTTGGCCTCCCGCATGGCAGGTGCCCGGGCGGCCGCGGCCCTGGCCCCGTACGGCGATGAGCGCCGGGCGCTGCTCGCCGGCGTGTTGCCCGACGGCGACGGCGTCCTGCGCGCCCGGTGGCGGACGCCGGCGACACCGAGCGACCTGAACTGGGCCTTCCTCAAGACGCTCCGGCGCGGGCAGATCTGCACGGGCACCGTCGTCGCGATGCCCGACTTCGGCGTGACCTTCGTGGACATCGGGGGCTTCACGGCGATGATCAACCTTCCGGAGCTCTCCTGGCACCGCGTCGAGCACCCCCGCGACCTCCTCGACATCGGACAGGAGGTCTCGGCCGAGATCCTCGACGTCGACCTGTCGAGGGAGCGCGTATCACTGTCGCTGAAGCGACTGCGGCCGGATCCCTCGCGGCAGTTCCTCGAGTAGATCGCCCCCTCCCCCGCGCGGGCCCGCTCCACCGGAGGCCGTTGACCGCGGCTCGGCCGCTGCGGGGGATCAACCCGTGTCGAGGAGCCGGTCGAAAGCGGCGGGCAGTTCCTTCCAACCGCCTGGCCCCGCCGCGTACTCGGCGTCCGTCAGCAGGCAGGAGTCCAGGATCCGCTCCAGCCGGTCCCGGTCGAGGCCGGGCGAGGTGAAGACCAGGTGCTGGCAGCAGTCACCGTGCTCCGGGTGCCAATCGAGCACGGCCGCCGCTCTCCGCACGGGTGGGACCAGCTCCCACGCCGCCTCCGGCAGCGACGCCAACCAGGGGCCGACGCTCTCCACGCAGAGCGCGCCGCCGGCCGCCTCCCACGCGAGCATGGTGTCGGGGCGGTCGGCGAGCCAGAACCGGCCGCGGCTGCGGGCGGCGACGCAGGAGAGGTCCTCCAGCGCCCCGTAGAGGCGTTCGGGGTGGAAGGGCCGCGCGCGGTGCCACACGAGGGTGGCGACACCCGCCTCGTCGGCGTCCTGGGGCAGCAGTGCGCACGCCGGGTGCTGGGCGGCGGCCGCGGCCTCGACGTCGAAACCGGCGAGCGCCGCCCTGGCGAGCTCGACGGAGTCGCCCGTACGCGCCGGGCGGTGGGGTGCAGTTGCGCGAGGAGCGCACGGTCCGCTTCATCGGCCCCTTCGGAATCCCGGTGGGCGTCCGCGTACCCATCCCCGTCGCCCTCGACGAGGGCGAGGACCGGCGCGTACTCCAGCTGTCGGGCCCAGGTGTCGCCGATCGTGCGCCGGTCGGTGGGGGCGACCGCGAGGCCCGCGGCCACCAGGTCGTCCCCGTTGGCGAGGACGGGCAGGACGAGTGCGGGGTCCACGGCGGTGATCACGTTGGTCAGGACGAGCCGGTCCCCGCCGCGCCGGGCGATGACCTCGGCCACGGCCCTCGGTTCGACCGAGTCCCACAGCTCGACCACGGCGAGCCGGGTCGAACCGCCGTCCGCCATCCGCTCCAGCTGCGGCACCAGGTCCTCGCGCAGGGTGCAGCAAGCGCAGTCGTCGACCGGCGGGGGCTTCGCGCGGGAGAGGTCGCCGCAGGCGTCGCGGAGCACGCGGACCACGGTGCCGTCGGACGCCCCGGTCAGGTCGTGGTGCAGTGCCACGCTCCCCGATACGGACCGCAGGAGCCGTTCGACGACCTCCTTCCGCGCCTCTGCGTGCATCCCGGCGACGATGACGACGGGGAGCTGGCGCTCTCGGTCCATCACCGGGATCCGTAGCGGCGCTGGAACTTCTCGACGCGGCCGGCGGTGTCGACGACGCGGGCGGTGCCCGTGTAGAAGGGGTGGCTCGCGGAGGAGATCTCCACGTCGACCACCGGGTAGGTGTTGCCGTCCTCCCAGTCGACCGTCTTGCCGCTGGTCATGGTGGAGCGGGTGAGGAAGGCGGTGCCGGAGGCGGTGTCGCGGAAGACGACGGGCCCGTAGGCGGGGTGGATGCCGGGCTTCACTGCGGGAACCTTTCGACGGTGGGACGGGGTCGGCCGGAGCCGTGGTCGTGGGCGGTCAGCGCTCTTCGCGGAAGTCGAAGTCCGGCGGGGAGCCCGACCCGACCATGACGCCACTATATGGCAATGGTTTCCATTTTCAATACGGCCGCGAATGCCCGCCCCTCCCCCCTCCGTGTGGCCGCTGTGCTGCGGCAACGTGAACTGCGTGAACAAGCCGTGACCGGCGGCCGCGGAGAGATCCGGATCGCGCGGGCAGCGGATAGCGTCGTCAGAGCCGTTCCGAGGAGCAACCGCCACCCGGAACCACGGTCCGGGCCGCCCCATCGGCAGCCACCGCGCCGGCCGGCCCCACCGCCTCGGCCGACCCCGCGGCGCCACGGCGACCGCACGTCACGCGGCGCCCACCGGCCCCGCCGCACGTCGCGTCCCGCGTCGCACCCCGCATCGCGCTCGGCGAGCACTCCGCCGCCATTCCGCCGCCACTCCCGCCACTCCCCTCCAGTCACAAGGACCCCTGATGCCGTTCTCCTTGCCCGCGGGCGGGCGCCTCACCGCTCTCGCCGTCTCCCTCGCCGTGGTCCTGAGCGCCGCGGCGCTGGGCGGAGCACCCGCCTCCGCAGCCGCCCCGACGTCCCCCTACGGGCCGCAGGCGCCGCAGAACCCGTTCACCGCCGCCAACGGCGCGGCCACCATGCACGGCGACACCGCCTCCAGCGGCACCACGTCCTACCCGGGTCCCGGGACCGCCGGCATCAACTACACCCGTACGGCGCTGGCTTCGGCCTGCCCCACCGTGGTCGTGGGCGGCGACGGCTATGTGGTCGCCCTCTGCACCACCATCTTCGGCCAGACGCCGACGGCGCACCTGCTCGACCCCGCCACCGGGGCGGACCTCGCCTCCCTCGCACTCCCCAAGGGCAGCCTGTTCGGCGGCGTGTACGCCTACCTGGACAACGAGGACCGCCTGGTCGTCGTCGACGGGAACAACAACCTCCTACGCATCGGCCACCACCGGTCCGCCGACGGCTGGGCGCTCACGATCGACCGGTCCACCCCCCTCGGCAACGCCGTCCCCGCCGGGGACAACATCGTCGGCCTGACCCCCGCTTGGGACGGCAGGGTCTGGTTCGCCACCAGTGGCGGCGTGATCGGGACCGTCGACGACAACAGCGGGGCGGTGCGCAGCATCAGCACCGGCGAGGGCGTCCAGAACAGCATCTCCACCGTCCCCGGCCGCACCGCGGTGGCCACCGACCACGCCCTCTACCTCCTGTCGGCCGCCCCCGACGGCACCCCCGTCGTGGACCGGCGCACCCCCTACGACCGCGGGCCGGCCCGCAAGCCCGGACAGCTCAGCTGGGGCACCGGCACCACCCCGAGCTTCTTCGGACCGGGCGACGGCACCGAGTACGTCGCCATCGTCGACAACGCCGCCCCGCACGGGAACCTCCTCGTGTACCGGGTCGCCGGCGGCCCGGACCCGATCTGCCGGATCCCCGTGCTCACCCAGTACGCCCGCAGCGGCACCGAGGACGCCGTCATCGCAACCGGCCGCAGCGTCTTCGTCACCAACACCTACGGTTACCCGTACCCGGCCCTGCCCGCGGGCGCTCCGGCGAGCCAGCCCGCCTCCGCCGGCTTCGAGGGCGGCCTCAGCCGGATCGACGTCGACGCCGCGGGAACGGGCTGCTCGGTGGTGTGGAACAGCAAGGTGAAGTCAGCGGCGTTGCCCCGCCTCTCCCTGGCCGACGGCAAGATCTACACCGTCTCGGTGACCGGGCCGACCGGCAGCGCCGGCCTCAACACCTTCGCCCAGTACCACCACTCCGTGCTCGACCCGGCGACCGGCGCCCAGCTCAGCAGCTCCTTCCTGGGCATCGGGCTGGTCTACAACCCGCTCCAGATGCGCGGGACGGCCGCTCCGGACGGCACCCTCTACCAGGGCACCGAAACCGGAGTGGTCCGCATCTCCAAGCGCTGACGGGACGCTCACCGAGCCACGCTGCCGAGCCACAGGAGGTCACGGGCCCGGGTCATGGCCACGAAGAGCCCGCTGCGCAGGAGTTCCGCGCGCTCCCGGGCCGTCTCGGGCGTCTGCGATCCGGGCGCGGTCGGCGTCCCGGGCCCGCCCCGCGCGTCGCACCGGGGCAGGAAGACGCTCTTGAACTCCAGTCCCTTGGCCCTGCGGTAGGTGCCCACCTTCACCGCGTCGACGGTCCGGCCGTCGTAGCTCTCCAGCGGGCACACCGCGATGCCGGCCCGCGCGAGCAGCCGCTGGTAGTGGCCGACGGCGCGCACCGTGGGACACAGCAGCGCGGTATCGGCGAGCGCGCCGACCGGCAAGGACCGCAGGGCGGCGAGGAGTTGCCCGTCGTGGGCGTCCGCCGACGGCGCGACCACACGTACGACGTCCCCGTCGTGGTAGGTGAGGTCCACGTCGCGGCGGCCCGATGTGGGCAGGCCGTCGAGGTCCTCGAAGGTGTCGTCGGCCACGACGGCGAGGGCCGCGTCCAGGATCTGTTTGCTGTTGCGGTAGTTGGTGCGCAGCACCTGGCCACGGTCGCCGCGGATGTCGATGCCCGCGTCGGTGAGGCGGAAGCCGCCCGGGTACACGGTCTGTTGGCCGTCGCCGACGAGCAGCAGACCGTTGGGCGCGTCCCCGACGAGCGCGTGCAGGAGGAGCACGCCGACCAGGGTGAGGTCCTGGACCTCGTCCACGATGACGGCCGCGTACGGGGGCCGCTCGCGCCGGAGCGAGGCTTCGGCCAGGGCGAGGGAGAGGACGTCGTTGAAGTCGTGGACACCGCGCTCGGCGCGCCGCGCTTCGTAGGCCTCGTAGAGCTCCCACACCGACTGGCGCTGCGTCCGGTTGAGGCTCGCGCGCCGGCGCCGCCTGGGGACGGTCGCGTACTCCTCGAAGCGGGTCAGACCCCGCCCCTTGATGACGTAGTCGATCTCTTCGCGCCAGTACGTGGGGCCCGGGTCGAGCGCGGCGAGGCGGCTTCCACGACCCACGTCCTTCCAGGCGAGGCTGAAGGCGGTCTCCGCCTTGTCCCCGTGCAGCCGCACCGGCACGCCCCGCTGGTGCAGGAACTCCTGGGCCCAGGCGTGGAGGCTGCGGAAGTCCACCCGGTCGGACACCGACGGGGCCATGGTGCCCAGGAAGGTGTGCTGTACGCGGGGCAGGTTGTTGGCGAAGGTGACGTACAGGATGCGGCCGGTCGTGCGCCGGGCCAGGTGGGCCGCGCGGTGCAGGGCCACGACCGTCTTGCCGGTGCCCGCCGGGCCGCTGATGCGGGCCGGGCCGGACCAGTTGCGGCGTACGAGCGCCACCTGATCGGGGTGGAGGAAGGTCATCCACTGCTCGATCGGCGCACGCATCGCCCCCTTCAGGGCCGCCTCGCGCAGGCCGCCGAGGTCGAACAAGCCGTCCGCTGAGCCTGGTTGCTCGCTCGCGGGCGTCCCGGCCGGGGGCACCAACCGGTCGACCGCCACTCCCGCGTGATCGGGGAACAGCCGCTCCAGATGATCGGCGATCGCCCGGACCGAGGCCGCCCGCAACCGGTGCGGCTGCGACAACAGCACGCGTCCGACCTCGTGTTCGCCCAGGAGCCGGATCCGACCGTGGTCCGCGTCGACGTGCCGCCCGGCGCACACCATGAGCGGCTGGATCGCCACGGGCGACATCCCGAGGGACGCCACCGCGCTCTCGGTGGCCTTCGTGGCGGCGAGCAGCTCGGCCGCCGGCCCCTCCCCCGGCTCCCCGCCGGCCCTGACGTCGATGACGAAGACGCCGCCGGGCCCCACCAGCAGCACGTCCGCACCGACCGTCCGCGCCCCGGCCCCGGCCCTGGTCCGGCTCCCCGCCCCGGTCCATCGGCGGTTGACGAGCAGGCGCCACCCGCGCGCGGTCAGCACCAACAACTGGGCCACGAGCCGCTGTTCGCCCTCGCCGACCGCGGTCCACCGCAGGGCCTGCCGGCGGGCGGCCTGCCAGTGCTCGCGGAGCAACCGCTCCTGTCGCCGTGCCTCCTGCGCCCGCTGTGGTACCGCCCCGTCCGTCCCCATACCAGCCCCCTCGTACGCGGAGTGCGGAGTAGCGAGCATAGGACGCGACCCCGCCCGAGCGGCAGGGCGCGTGGCGTGTGCCCCCGAGAGGCGCTGGGCGCGGGTGATCGGCCCTCCATGGGCGGGATGCGGGCCGGGGACGCTCAGCCCTCGGCGAGCGGTGGTGCCGCGCGGGCTCCGCCTTCCTGGTCCAGGGCGTCGATGTACGCGGCGAGTCGACCGGCGGCGTACAGCTGGGCCACGCCGCGCGAGGTGAGTTCGCGCTGCCACGGTCCGAGGCTCGCGCTCAGTGCATCGAGGCCGCCGGCGTCGCGGAGCTCCCCGAGGATCGTGGCGATGGCGCCCAGGGGCTGGCCTCCCCGGCGCAGCAGGTGCGCCAACTCGGCGTCGCGCACGTCCGGTGCGAGGTACTGGCGGTGTCCGCTGCGCGCGTCACGCGGTGGGGCGAGGATGCCGGCCCGCTGCCAGCCGCGCAGGGTGGCCGGGTCGAGCGCGAGGTGGCGGGCGAGTTCTCCGATGCTGTACGGCGCACGCGTGCGGGCCGCCGCATCCGGGGTGGCGGCCGCGAGGTGCGAGAGACCCGCTTCGACGGCCCGCAGCGTGGCGCGGTCGCGCGCCAGGAGCGCGTGCCCGGCGTCGACGTGCTCCAGTGCCTCGTCGAGCCGGCCGGCGGTGACGGCCTGCATGATGCGTCGACCGGTCGAGTGGCCGAAGGCGGGGACGAGCGCCAGGTGGGCCGCGAGACCGGCGGCGTGAACGGCGGTGTAGTCCCGGTACCCCGCCGGGCTCCGGCGCGCCGCAGCGATGATGCCGGCGTCCTCGTAGTTGCGGACCGCCTGCGTGGAGAGGCCATGGCGACGGGCCAGGTCCACGGGTCGCATGTGACCTCCACTTGAAGGTTGGGGCGCTGTTCGTGCGGTTCGAGCGGTGAAAAGTCTCCACCGGGCGTTCAAGGATACGATCCAGAGGCATGACACAGAGCGGGCACACGGTGTCGGGTGACTTCGACCTGACGATGGACGAGCTGCGCGTCGTGGCGCACTACGCGGTGCGGCACGCGGAGGACGTCCTGTCGACCTTCGAGCGGGCGGTTCCCGATGATCCGCGCCCCCGCGCGGCCATCGACGCCGCCCGGGTCTTCATCAACGGCGCCAAGAGGACGGCGTTGCAACGCACCGCAGCCGTCGACGCCCATCGCGCGGCACGGTCCGCCCCTACCGAAGCCTCGCGGCTGGCCGCACGGGCCGCCGGTGACGCCGCGGCGGCCGCGTACTTGCACCCCATCGCCCGGGCCGGGCAGGTCGGCCACATCCTGCGGGCCTGTGCGAACGCCGCACGCGTCGGGGAGCTGGAGGCCGGCGGCGACCCCGCAATCGGGGACGCCCTGCTGGAGCGGTCGCGCCGGCGGGCGACGCCGCTGCTGATCGACGTGTTGCGCCGTTACCCGGCCGCGCCGGCCACCGGCGGCCGGGTCGCCCTGCTGATGAGCGCCCTGGACCTGTCCCTGCGCGAGCGGGGGTCGGCGTCGTGATCCTGCCGGCGGTGCGCGACCCCCGATTCGTGACGCTCCGCCGCGGCGGGACCCTCACCGACGCCGACCACCGGCTCCTCGCCCTGTGGGCCGCCGCGTGTGCGGAGCACGTCCTCGACCTCTTCGAGTCGGTCAGGCCCGAGGATCCGCGCCCCCGCGATGCGATCGAGCACGCCCGGGCCTGGGTGCGCGGCGAGGTCAAGATGATGCGGGCGCGCGCGGCGGGCGGCCATGCGATGGGTGCGGCCAGGGACCTGCGCGGGCCGGCCCGGCACGCAGCGTACGCCGCCGGTCAGGCCGGAGCCGTCGCCCACGTGGCCGCGCACGAGCTGGGCGCGGCCGCCTACGCGATCAAGGCCGTACGCGCCTCGGTACCGGAAGCGGAGGGCGCGGACGCCGCGCGACGCGAATGCCGGTGGCAGCGCGAGCAGCTCCCGGCGGCGATCCGCGACCTCGTGCTCGACGACCAGCGCCTGCGCAACGACATCTGCTGGTCGGTCTTCGACTGCTGAAGCGGTCGTGACCCCGGCCGGGGGCGGCTCGCGGCTCAGCCCCAGAGGGCGGCCAGGTGGGCGTGCAGGACCTCCTCGGCCTCGCGGGGGGTGAGGTTGCCGATGAGGACGTGCGTGGTGAGGCCGTCCGCGAGGGCGATGAGGGTGCGGGCCTCGCGCTGCGGGTCGAGGGGCGCGGCGCCGTCGGTGTCCCGGCCGGCTTCCGCGATGAGGCGGGTGAACGCCTCGTACAGGGCCGCGTAGTTCGCCTTCAGCGTCCTCGCGAGCACCTCGCTGACGGTGGCCTGCGCGACGAAGGCGAGCCAGACCCTGGCTTCGGTCCGGTGCTCCTCCCTGAGCAGCGCGATCTCCGTGGCCGCGTGCCCGAGGGCGGTTGCGGCCGACTGGGCCGGACTCCTGAGGAGACGGGCCCGTACGCGCTCCATGATCTGCTCGCTGATGTGTCCGAGCGCGAACACGAGCATCTCTTCCTTGGTGCGGAAACAGCGCTGGACGGCGCCCATCGACACCTGCGCACGGGCCGCGACGTCGCGAAGGGTCACGCCCTCCAGCCCGCGCTCGTCGGCGAGCCGACAGACGGCCTCGGCGATGAGGCGCCGCCGCCCTTCGTGGTCCACCTGCCTGGGCATGCCCGCCCCACCTTTCCCCGCGGTTCCCCGCAGGTCCCACCGTGCTCCGTTGAGACAGCGTTGCGACAGCACTTTATCCGATGCGCTCGCATCGGTTCTAGAGGTACGGTGCTGTTCCGATGCAAGCGCATCGGAACAGGGCGGGGAGAGAAGAGCCATGCAGGAAGCCCTGTGGAAGATGTCGGCCGCCGCTCAGGCGGAGGCCGTGCGCGGCGCGGACGTCTCGGCCGTCGAACTGGTCGACAGCCATCTGGACCGGATCGGCGAGGTCAACCCGCAGATGAACGCGGTCACGCAGCTGCTGGCCGAGCGCGCGCGTGCGGACGCGGCGCGGCTGGACCGTCGGCGTGCGGCCGGTGAGGTACTGGGACCGCTGGCGGGCGTGCCGTTCACGGTGAAGGAGAGCACCCCGATCGAGGGCGTGCCGACCACCTTCGGCGTGGAGCGCTTCCGCGATCTGGTGGCGCCGGCCGACGCGCTCCCGGTCGCACGGCTGCGCGCGGCGGGGGCCGTCCCCATCGGGCACAGCAACATCCCCACCCTGATCCTGGCTGGGATGCACACGCGCAGCGAGCTGTTCGGCGACACGGTCAACCCGTGGGACCGCGGCCGCACCCCGGGCGGCTCCAGCGGGGGCGACGCGGTGGCCGTGGCCACCGGCATGGCCGCGCTCGGGCTCGGCAACGACTCCGGCGGGTCGGTGCGCATCCCGGCCCAGTTCTGCGGCGTGGCCGGGCTGAAGCCCTCGACGGGCCGGTTCCCCGCCGATCACCGCGTGCTCGGCCCGGACGACCCCGGACCGGCATCCCAACTGCTCGTCACCGACGGCCCCTTGGCCCGCACCGTGGGCGATCTCCGGCTCGCCTACGAAGTCCTGGCGGGAACCGATCCGCGCGACCCGCGCGCCGTGCCGGTGCCCGCGTACGGCCCGCCGCTCGCCGGACGCGTGAAGGTCGCGGTCGTCGCCGATCCCGGCGGGCACGGCGTCCACGCCACGGTGCGCGCAGCGGTCACGACCGCGGCCGACGCGCTCCGGGACGCCGGCTACGACGTCCGCGAGGTGGCGGACGTACCGCGGCTGGACGAGGCCCTGGAGGCGTACGGCCGTACCACGGTGACCGAGTTCGCCCCGTCCTGGCCGGTGGTGCGCACCCTGCTCGGCAGGGGCGGCGACCGCTACATCGCGATGATGATGGAGCGGACCCCGCCCGCGAGCGCGGCGGAACTCGTGCGGCTGATGGGCACGTGGCTGAGCATCCGGCGCTCGTGGGCCGAATTCCTCGATGCGTATCCGCTGTTGCTCGGCCCGGTCTTCACCGAGCCACCGGTCGAGCCGGGACTGGAGTCGCGCGACCGGGCGGGGCGGGACCGGGTCGGGTCGGCCATGCGCCTGTGCACCGTGACCAGCTTCGTGGGCGTTCCCGCCGTGGCCGTGCCGACGGGACTGGTCGACGGTCTCCCCTGCGGGGTGCAGGTCGTCGGCCGCGCGTTCCGCGAAGACCTGTGCCTGGACGCGGCCCGGGCGATCGAGGACCGGCTCGGTGTCCTCACCCCCGTCGACCCGCGCCCGGCGCTGATGCCGACGCTCGCATAATCCGGAGCGTCTCAGTGGCCGCGCAGCCACCAGTCGAGGACGACGACGGCGGCCGCGCCCGTGGAGCCGGCGAGGCTGAGCGCGATGCGGTGACGGCCCTCGCGCCAAGTCCGGCGCCAGGACGGGATGACGACCGGCGGGAGGGGAGGTACGGGTGCGGGCCGCGGGCGGCGCTTGCGGGGCCTGCGGGGCTGGGAGGCACTGGGCATGGTCTTCTCCTGACGTGACGTCGTCGGCTCGGCAGCGACTCTCGCCCCCGGTCCCGCCCGGTGTCCGGAAACCCGGGCGCCCCGGGCAACCGGGCAGATAGCCTGCCTGTTCAGCGCCCCCCAGAGTGCGGCTCCCCGGGTCGCCCGCCCCGGGCGCTCAGGGACCAGGGGGTGTCGGTTCGTGGGTTTCGCTCGCGAGGAACTGCGCAGGGCGCTGCTGGACTTGCAGGAGGCCGCGGCCTGCGGCGAGCCGGAGCGGAGCCAGGCCGATCTGCAACGGCAGGTGCGGCGCACGGGACTTCCGGGCACGGAGCGCTTCCACGGGCAGCGCGCCAGCGAGTGGGCGACGGAGGCCGCCGCGGAGTTCCGGCTGCCGAAGAATCCGGACGTCTTTCTAGTGACCTGAGTCAGAGATTCGGTGGCAGTAGGCGGCGACTTTGTCGAGGATTTCGTCGGCGGTCTTCGTCCAGACGAAGGGCCTGGGCTGGTCGTTCCAGTCGGCCACCCAGGCCCGGATGTCGCGTTCGAGGGCCTGGACGGAGCGGTGGACTCCGCGCTTGAGCTTCTTCTGTGTGAGCTCGGCGAACCATCGCTCCACCAGGTTCAGCCAGGACGCGCTCGTCGGCGTGAAGTGCAGGTGGAACCGCGGGTGGGCCAGCAGCCACTTCTTGATGTCAGGCGTCTTGTGCGTCGCGTAGTTGTCGAGGATCAGATGGACCTGGAGACCCTCGGGAACCTCTTTGTCGAGTTTGGTGAGGAACTTCTTGAACTCGGCGGCCCGGTGGCGGCGGTGGAGCGAGCCGATGACCTTGCCGGTCGCGACTTCGAGGGCGGCGAAGAGGGTGGTGGTGCCGGCGCGGATGTAGTCGTGGCTGCGGCGTTCGGGGACGCCGGGCATCATCGGCAGGACCGGCTGGGACCGGTCCAGGGCCTGGATCTGCGACTTCTCGTCCACGCAGAGGACCAGGGCCTTCTCCGGCGGATCAAGGTAGAGGCCGACGACGTCGCGGACTTTGTCGATGAACAGCGGGTCCGTCGACAGCTTGAACGTCTGCGACCGGTGCGGGGCCAGAGCGAACGCCCGCCAGATCCTGGAGACCGTCGACTGCGACATCCCGGTCGCCGCGGCCATCGACCTCGTCGACCAGTGCGTCGCGTTCTTCGGCGTCTCCTCGAGCGTCTTGACGATCACCCGCTCGACGTCCGCGTCGGTGATCTTCCGCGGCACGCCGGGACGTGGTTCGTCGCCCAGCCCGTCCAGGCCGTGCTCGAGGAAGCGCCGCCGCCACGTGCGGACCGTGTCCGGCGCGACCTGCAGCCGCCGCGACACCTCCATCACCGAATGTCCCTCCGCGCACTCCAGCACGATCCGCGACCGCTGAGCCAGAGCCTGCGCCGTCGAACGACGACGTAACCAGCCCTCCAGCACACCCCGCTGGGCATCGGTCACAGACAACGGCGGAATCTTCGGACCCGGACGACTCATACCGAACTACTGAGGTTTTCAGGGTGGTGTCGGTGGTGTGAGGGGTAGGCGGGTGGCGGTGAGGCAGCCGTCGATGAGGTGAGGCCGGAGCTGGATTCTGC